>NZ_JBBCQO010000002.1:0-951322 GCF_037149875.1 Pantoea sp. USHLN256
TACTGGCGTATTATGACCAGGCAGAAAAACGTATTATCCGGATAGACTGAGCACAAATGTGTTACCTATGTGCCCGGTCTGATCTGTTACCTATGTGCCCGGTCGTACCTTTATGGCGACCCGGATGATCAGAACTGATACGAAACGCTGACTGAGTAGCTGCGCGGCGCGCCATAAACGTAGCTGTTCATGTAGCTGTAATATTCGCGGTCAAACAGGTTATCCACGTTTGCCTGGACCGCCACCTGTTTAGTGACCTGATAACGCGCAAACAGTGATGCCAGTGGAATACTGCCTTGATAAACGCGTACGGTATCGCCGCTGGCATTGGTAGTATCTTCAAACACGCGATTCTGCCAGTTCAGGCCGCCGCCGACCGTGAGATCCGGCAACATCGGCAGTTGATAACGCGTAAACAGTTTGAAGGAAGTTTGCGGCTGATAACTGTTGAAACGGCCATCTTTATCACGTGCCACGTAGCGAGTCGCACCAAAAGTGAGTTGCAGATTATCCGTTAGCGCACCGTTTAGCTCAAACTCCGCACCTTTACTCACCGCACCTTTCGCCGGCGCATAAGCCTGTTCGTTGCCGCTCAGGTAGACGCCATTAATCGCCTCACCGACGTTGTCCTGCTCGATACGGAATACCGCCATCGTTGCCGTTAAACGACCATCATACCAGGCGGATTTCAGGCCGGTTTCATAGCTTTTACCGGTGACCGGCGACAGATATTTGCCGCTGGTATCGCGATAAGTTTGTGGCAGGAAGACCGAGGTATAGCTGCCGTACGCTGACCAGGTGTCGTTGATGTCATACACTAACCCGGCGTATGGCGTGGTGTTGTTTTTGGTCATGTTGCCGCTGCTGCCGTTGGTGCTCCACTGCGTATAGCGCGCGCCAATAATCAGCGACAGCGGATCGGCCAGCGAGAAACGCGCGGCGGTGTAGGCCGATTTCTGGCGGATAGTATCGTCCGCATTCTGGTACCAACCTTGCCACTGTGGCTCGGCGATATTGCCGTTCCAGCTGTTATTGAAAATGCCCATATCGCCTGTGGCGATATCATAGTTTTCCAGATCGGTAACGCCATCCTGGCTGTAGGTCGCGTTATGCTGGCGACTGTAGCTGACGCCCGCCATCAACTGATGCTGACGACCAAGCAGTTCAAACGGGCCGCTGGCGTAACCGTCGAAGGAGTCCATCTGACGTTTGCCGCGATCCATGCTGCCGTAACCGGTGGTGCCTGCACCGCTATCCTGATCGGCACTGCCCGTCACATACAGCAACTTATCGTTGAAGGTGTTTTCCGCGTGCGTGCCATTGACGTGAATGTTCCAACCGTTATCAAAGTTATGATCGATGTCGGCGAACACTTTGCGTGAATTGGTGTTGTAGCGCGCCCAGTTTGCCGCGGAGTTGAGGCTACGATCGTAATGCGTGGTGGCGTTGTTGCTATAGAACATCGGTAAGCCGCCCCACGTAGGATTGCCGGTGTTGGCATCTTCGTAGTCATAGCCCAGCGACAGCGTGGTGTGCTCGGTGATGTCGGCATCTAGCACGCCGTAAAGGAATTTTTTGGTTTTATGGTAGCGGTCAAGCCAGCTGTCTTCATCGCTATAACCGGTTACTACGCGCCCGCGTAAGCTACCATCCTGATTCAGCGGTGCCGAGAGATCGGCAACGTAACGCTGTTTATTCCAGCTGCCATAGCTGGCGCTTACGCTGCCGGTAAAGGTTTTGCTGTCGGCGTGTTTGCGTACCATGTTGATCGAGGCTGACGGGCTTCCCGCGCCGCTCATCAAACCGGTGGCGCCGCGCACGATCTCAATCCGATCGTAAATCGCGGTATCAGACGCGGCATCACCGTAATTCCAGGTGTCATTGACCGAGGTTGGGATGCCGTCGAAAGAGAAGTTGCTGACTCTAAAGCCGCGTGAATAGTATTCCGAACGTTCGCTGTCGATCAGATTGGTGGAGATGCCGGTGGCATTGGTCAGCACATCGTTTACCGATTGCAGATTCTGATCCTGCATACGCTGCTGCGTTACCACGCTCAACGATTGCGGAACATCACGCGGAGTCAGCAGCATCTTGGTGCCGGCTCGCGTGGTTTTCACTGCGTAATCCTGTTTTTCATTGTTATCACCCTCGCCAGCGGCGGAGGCATCGACCACTAAATCTTGCTGATTCTCGCTGCTGCTGGCTGCGGCCTGCGCCAATGCTGGATTAAGCAGGGCATGAATCGCCATAGCCAGCATGGAGACGGTGAAGGTTTTCCTGATGCCTGACATAAAAATTCCTGTAGATAACGCAAGTTATATGAAGCTGATTCGCTTCAGTTTTTTATGGTGTGCGTCCTTACGCATCAGCCTAAGAGGGCAGAATGAAGGTCGCGTAAGATGCCACTACGCATTTAATGAGAAGGCCAATGATAATCATTTGCTTTAAAGAATCTCGGAAGGTTTCATTTGTAATTGTAATAATATGTAAACATGACTTATATCAATGAGATAAGCGCAGATATAACCCGTTAATAACTCACGTTTTCATTATATTGCTGGCAAATACAGGAAGTTTTAGCGCAAAAATTGGTTGAGAAAGGGCGTTAGCCTGCGCAAGAAATAACGCAGGACGGCTATAAGCGACGAGAAAGTTGCTAAGTTCATGCTAATGCGTATGATTCTCATTCTTCTTGTATTCTTCCGTGCGCGCAGACGCGTAGCGGAGCCGTTCATCCATTGATGGAGTTGAGCATGAAATCGTTATTTAGCCCGCGCAAAGCCGCCGTTGCCGCTGCAATCGTCGCCGCATGCAGCCTGACCGCATGCCAGGCCCCTGCTAAAAAAGCTGAAGCGCCAGCCGCCACCGCTAAGCCGGTTGATACTGCGCTGACCCAACGCACTTTAGGCGATGGCCTGTATGAAATGGCGTACTCGCCAGCTGCGAAAGCGTTATACGTTGCCAGCGCGCAGAGCTTTAAAGACGTCAACGGTGGCGTGATTTATCGTCTCGACCCCACTTCATTAGAGACGAAGGGCGTAACGCATACCGATCTGAAAAACTTCGGCACCGCGATTGATGAGCAAGGTAGCGTGTTCTACACCACCAACTCGCTGGACGGCGCGATCTCTAAAGTGGATGCGAACAGCGGCAAAGTGCTCGAACGTTTAGTCTTCCCGGGCAAGAAAGATAAAGAAGGGTATCCGGCAGGCGCACGTGAAGTGCTGTGGCATGGCAATGAGCTGTACGTTGGTCGCGTGGCCGATCCGGGTTATATCTCGGTAGTTGACGTGAAAACCTTCAAGCTGAAGGCCACCATCCAGAATGCGGGCAAATGGGTAACCGGCATCATCTATTCACCGCTGACTGAACGCATTTACGCCACCAACGGCGCGGGCGAGATTCTGGTGATCAATCCACGTAGCCACAAGATTGAGAAGCGCTGGACTGCAGGCGACGGCAAAGAGTACCTGTTCCTGAATATGGCGGAAGATCCTGCAACCGGTCGTCTGTTTGTCACCGACGATTCCAAAGGCAAAGCTACGCTGGTGTTTGATGAGCGCACCGGCAAAGTGATTAAACGTATTGAAGGTGATGCGCTGGGTATCAAGTTCAACGCCAAGCGTAATGAGATCTACATCAGCCAGCGCGAATCGAAGAAAGTGTTGCAGCTTGATGCGACAACTTACGCAGTGAAAAACAGCTGGTCGTTTGATAATAATCCAAACAGCCTGCTGATTGGCCCAGATAACAATACGTTGTATGTCACGTTGAAAGCGGAGTTCAACAAAGACTCCTCAACCAAAGGCCAGGATCAGATTGCACGTATCGCCCTGAAATAAGATTTTAGTTTCAGCGTAAAATCATGCCCTCGGAAGAGGGCATTTTTGTTTCTGATGGCTTATAACCTTGCTGGATATGATTTTTCTCATTTTTATCTCTATAAGGCGCTGGCTATGTTTACAGGACTGAGTGCGTTTCCACTAACTCCGCTGAATGCTTCAGGTATTGACGAAAAAGCGTTTCTCAACATCCTCAAACGCTTAACCGATGCGAAAGTGGATTCGCTCGGCGTGCTGGGTTCAACCGGCAGTTATGCCTATTTCACGCGTGAACAGCGCAAGCGTATTGCGACGCTGGCGGTGCAGCATGCGGATAATATTCCGGTGATGGTGAGCATTGGCGCGATGAGCACAGATGAAGTGTTGCGACTGGCCGATGATGCGCAGCAGGCCGGTGCCAGCGCGTTATTATTACCGGCGCTTTCTTACCAGAAACTCAGTGATGAAGAGGTGTTTGGGCTTTATCAGGACGTCACGCGGCAGGTTTCGCTGCCGATCTGCATTTACGACAATCCTGGTACCACCCACGTTGTGTTTTCCGATGCGCTGCATGCGCGAATCGCTACGCTGCCCAATATCGCCTCAATCAAAATTCCTGGCGTACCGGCAGATATTGCCGCCGCCACGCAACGTGTAAAGTCGCTGCGCGCTCAATTACCCGCCAGCGTCACGATTGGCGTCAGCGGCGATGCGTTTGCGGGGCCCGGCCTGATCGCCGGTTGTGACCTGTGGTATTCGGTATGTGGTGGACTGTTCCCGCGTACCGCCAAAGCATTGGCTGATGCTGCGATGACTGGAGATTTCGCGGCCGTTGCTGCCCAGGCGCAGCGTCTGGATCCGCTTTGGGCGCTATTTACCCAACACGGCGGCAGTTTGCGCGTCATCGCCGCGGCAGCGGGCATCCTGGGATTAACTGAGACGAATTGTTTACCGCGACCGTTGCGCTCGCTGACGGCGGCGGATGTGGCAGAGATACAAAAAGTGATCGCGAAGCTGGATTTGGCATAGTTATAGTTAGCTGATTAACTGTGATCGCACTAATAGTTAATCTGATAATAGTTTCAATGGTTATTATTGTTTCCATCGAAGGCGCACAGCCTTCACATCAAACAACCAAAGGAATATGACCATGAAAACGATTAAAACACTGACTATTGCCGCTGCCGCTGCTCTTTCACTGATGTCTGCTGCTAGCTTCGCACAAACTGTTTCAGCCACTTCACTTACTCTTGATGGTGCTGAAGCTAAAATTGCTGCGCAGGCTAAACAGAATGGCGAGCAGTACAAAATTTTGGAAGCCAGCAACGGTAATGTTGTGCATATGACTGCTGAACTTTACAAATAACGGATGGTTGCATACGGATATGCCAGAACAGGTCGCCTACGGGCGGCCTTTTTTGTATATGAAACCCATACAAGCGTATAGTTACGTAAGTTATCGTGATCGCACTAATGGTTAATCTTGAAACGATAACTAGAGTTATTATTGTTTCCATCGAAGGCACACAGCCTTCTTATTTAAACCACTAAGGATTATGACCATGAAAACCATCAAAACACTGTCTATCGCCGCTGTTGCTGCTCTTTCAATGATGTCTGCTGCCAGCTTTGCACAGAGCGTATCCGTTGAGTCTTCTACCCTTGACGGTGCTGAAGCCAAAATTGCTGCTCAGGCACAAGAGCAGGGCGCTCAGTACAAAATTACTGAAGCGAACACCAACAACCGCGTACACATGACTGCAGAGCTGTACAAATAAGTTAGCTACACAAGCAGTTGTGTTAAGGCCGCCTACGGGCGGCTTTGCTGTTTCTGAATGTCCGTAAATGGTCTGCGTGTGTCCCGCGACAGCTCAATACTGTGTGTATCATCAACGCAGCACTTACTTAATCGGACATCGCATGAAAACCATCATCACTAAAAACTTCACCCCGTCCAAAGCCTGGCAAGCCTTAGACATCGCTAACTTCGCCGGCACCAGCGTGCGCTTACACTGGACGAATCAACCTTACAAATGGCATATCAATGATGGCGAAGAGGTCTTCGCGGTGCTGGATGGCGCGGTGGAAATGCATTACCGCGAAAGCGGTGACGTGAAGAAAGTGCTGCTCAATACGGGCGACATCTTTTACGCCAGCATCGGTACTGAGCATGTGGCACATCCGCAGGGAGAAGCACGCGTTCTGGTGATTGAAAAAGAAGATTCGGTCTAACGCGCCAGCAGCGCCTCAATTTCCGCTTTTGCTTGTAGCAGTGCAGCCAGTAAATGCGCAAACTGCTCATCAAAACGTAATGCCGGTGCGGCAATGGCTAAGGCATAGCGCTCGCCGACGCCGGTTTGCAGCGCCACGCTGATGCCGCACACTCCGCGTGCATGTTCTTCGCGATCAACCGCATAACCCTGCTGGCGGATAATCGCTATCTCTTTAAGCAGCAGCTTACGATCCTGCATCGTCTTCCCGGTTCGAACCTCCTGCAACTGTGGCAGCAGCGCCTGCAGCGTATCTTCTGCTTCCTCCGCCAGTAATGCTTTGCCATGCGCCGCGCAGTGCGAAGGAAATGCGGTGCTGACCGGCGAGGCCACGCGCAACTCCTGATCCGAAACCACCTGACTCACCAGCACGGTATGCGTGCCGCGCCAGACGCAGAGGTCAACCGTTTCGCGCGTGCGGCGTCCCAGCGTCGCCATCGCAGGCTGCGACAGCGTAATAATATCGGTATGTGCTGAGGCGGCAAGACGCGCCAGTGCCGGGCCGAGTTTGATGCCGTCGCTATCCTGCAATAACAGCTGCTGCGCGATCAATGAAGACACCAGCCGATGCACCGTAGTGCGCGGCAGGTCGGTGATCTTCGCTAACGCGGCGATCGATAACCCCGCCGGACGATCTTCCAGCGCCCGCAGAATGGTTGCAGCGCGCGCAATAACTTGTGATCCATTACTCTCTGTTTCCACACTCATTTTTTATCATTCCGCGCGATTTTAGCTGGCATCACTATAGCATGTTGCGGTGCGGTGATTGACAGCGCTAGCAATTCCTCCAACACTGTTGTCCATTATTTGGTTTTGTGTCCATTATTCGGACATCAGGAGAATGTGTGTCATCCATTAAACGAACCGGCGCCTTTTCGCTGCTGGCGGTCAGCTGCCTGACGATTATGGTGGGATGTGTCATCGTGCCCGGCCTTAGCGAAATCGCCGCACAGCTTGGCGTCAGTAATATGGCCAACTGGCTGGTCACACTCCCTTCACTCGGCGTGGTGCTGGCGGGTCCGTTCGCGGGCCGCGCCATCGATCGCTGGGGCGCTTATACGCTTTTGCTGATCGGATTGCTCTGTTATGGCTTGCTCGGTGTCGCCGGCGCGTGGTTACCAGGCGCCGGGCTGCAAATTATCGACCGTTTATTGCTGGGAGGCGCCACGGCGGTCGTGATGGCGGCGGGCACCAGCCTGATTGCCAGTTTCTACGCGGGAGAGACTCGCTTAGCCATGATGGCGCGGCAGGGCATGGCCATAGAGTTAGGCGGCGTACTGTTTCTTTTTCTGGGCGGCATTCTGGCTTCCATCAGCTGGCGCTGGCCCTATTTTCTCTATCTTTTTGCCTGGCTGATGTTGCTAATGGTGGTGATCACCGTGCCGCGTCCGCCGCAGCCGCCAGCTTCTCTGGAGATTAACCATTCAGCGCAGAACAGCGATCGCCAACTGCGCCCGGTGTTGCTGGCCGCGCTCTGTTCGATGATGTGCTTTTTTACCGCCGTCATTATGCTGCCGCAGCGCTTTGCCATGATGGGGATTGATGCCGCGCACATTGGTTATTTTCTCTCGTTTGTTTCGTTGGTGGCGGTGCTGGCGGCCGCGATCATGCCGGATGTCGCGCAGCGATTCGGCAGTTATACGACGTTAGTGATGGCATTTGTCTGTTATCTGCTGGCACATCTGGAGTTTGCCGCGGCTCCTAACATGGTGCTGTTTATTCCGGGCGGTATATTGCTGGGGATGGGGTTCGGCTTGTCGATTCCGCTGGTTAATCATATGACGGTGAACATCAGCCAGCCACACGCAAGGGGGCGTCAGCTGGCACGTTTATCGATGGCAATCTTCTCTGGTCAGTTTCTCGCGGCATTCATGGCCTGGCTGCCCGGTGGCTTCGCCAGCGCCTTTGTGGCGGCGGCGGTGCTCGCGGCAATCAACGTTTTTGCCATGGGCAAAGTTGGTCGGACATCCTCCCTCTGATTAATGAATCGTGCGAAAAATGACCGCATGCGTGCATCGAGCGCTGTATGCAGTGATGCGAGTTTTATCCACAGGATAACGTCGACTCTACGCACGGGGATTGTGGATAACCTTGAGTGGTTGGTTTTTTTACGTGGAAGGCGGACCAATCCGCAGAAAAAAGGGTTCATATTCAATGAACCCTTTCAACTTGATTTGATTACTGCGGCTGGCGGCGCACCGGCGCGCCATTGGCAACGTAGTAAGGCACTGTTACGCGCGGTAAAGCAGGACGACCACGAATCATATCGGCAATTTTCTCGGCGATCATTATGGTCGGCGCGTTTAAGTTACCGGTAGTAATTTGCGGCATGATCGAGGCATCCACCACGCGCAGAGCTTCAACGCCATGCACTTTACCGTCATTACCCACCACGGCCATGTCGTGATAGCCCATGGCATTCGAGCACGACGGGTGATAAGCGGTTTCTGCGTGTTCGCGCACGAATTTATCCAGCTCTTCGTCACTTTGTACCGCCAAACCCGGCGATATCTCGCGGCCACGGAACGGATCCAGGGCACGCTGAGCGATAATTTCACGGGTAAGACGAATCGCTGCGCGGAATTCACGCCAATCCTGATCGTCCGACATGTAGTTGAACAAGATGCTCGGATGCGCGTTAGGATCTTTCGACGTGACGTGAACGCGTCCACGGCTGGGCGATCGCATTGAACCGACGTGCGCCTGGAAGCTGTGCGTTTTAATCGGGTTCGAGCCGTTGTAATTAATCGCTACCGGCAGGAAGTGATATTGAATATTCGGCCACTCGAACTCTTCGTCAGAACGAATAAATCCACCCGCTTCAAACTGATTGCTGGCACCGATACCGCTGCCATTAAATAGCCATTCGGCACCAATCGCAGGTTGATTGTGCAGTTTAAGCGCAGGCGCCAGTGAAACCGGCTGCTTACACTCATATTGCAGATACATTTCCAGGTGATCCTGCAGGTTGGCGCCCACGCCCGGCAGGTCGTGAACTAGCGGAATATCCAGACTTTTCAATAAGTCCGCCGGACCCACGCCCGAACGCTGCAACACCTGAGGTGAGGCGATCGCTCCCGCGCACAACAGCACTTCACGACGCGCACGCGCCTCATGCGGCACCTCTTTTTGCAGCCATTTGACGCCACAGGCGCGCTTGTTATCAAACACAATGCGGTCGGTCAGCGCGTGCACTTCTATCGTCAGGTTGGGACGTGAACGGGCCTGATCGAGATAGCCGCGCGCAGTACTGGCGCGACGACCTTTCGGCGTCACTGTTCTGTCCATCGGACCGAACCCTTCCTGCTGATAACCGTTCAGATCATCGGTACGCGGATAGCCCGCCTGCACGCCGGCTTCCACCATCGCGTGGAACAGCACGTTATTGTCGGATTTAGGGGTGGTTACGCTTACAGGGCCACAATCGCCATGGTAATCATTGCCACCAATATCGCGGCGCTCTGCGGCTTTGAAGTAGGGCAGGCAGTCGAGATAGCTCCAGTTTTCCAGACCCGGTTGCTTCGCCCAGTTATCGTAATCCATTGCATTGCCACGGATGTAGCACATGCCGTTGATCAGCGACGAACCGCCAAGTCCTTTCCCGCGTCCGCACTCCATGCGACGATTATTCATATGCGGTTCAGGATCGGTCTGATACGCCCAGTTATAGCGGCGTCCCTGCAAAGGGAAGGCGAGGGCCGCAGGCATTTGCGTGCGGAAATCCTGACGGTAATCCGGGCCACCGGCCTCTAATAACAGCACGCTGACGTTCGCGTCCTCGGTCAGGCGCGTGGCCAGCACGTTACCGGCTGAACCGGCACCAATAATAATGTAGTCATACTCCCTGGTGATGCTCATCATGCGTTCCTTCGATTAAAACACGGAGCTGAACGGGTTCAGTTCAACCTGGATAGATTTGATACGGGTGTAATGGGCAAGGGTTGAAATACCGTTTTCGCGGCCAACACCGGATTGCTTATAACCGCCAACCGGCATTTGCGCCGGGGATTCGCCCCAGCTATTGATCCAGCAGATGCCCGCTTCAAGGCGGTGGATCACGCGGTGTGCGGTGGCCAGATCTCGGGTTACCACACCCGCCGCCAGGCCAAAGTGCGTATCATTCGCGCGGCGAATCACTTCCTCTTGGTCGTCATAGGTCAGGATGCTCATCACCGGGCCAAAGATCTCCTCTTTGACGATGGTGTGATGATCTTCGCAATCGGTGAAAATGGTCGGCTGTACCCATGCGCCTTGCGCGTAGGCACCCTGCGTTTCGCGCGCACCGCCAATCAGGACGTTAGCGCCTTCCTGCTTACCGAGTTCGATGTAGCGCAGGACATTTTCCATATGCGCAAAGCTCACCAGCGGACCAAAATTGGTGTCGGCATCCATTGGCTGACCGAGACGGATACGTTGAGCGCGCACCAGCAACGCTTGTTCCAGCGCCGCTTTTTGCGAACGATGCACGAAGACGCGTGTACCGTTGGTGCACACCTGGCCGGAGCTGTAGAAGTTCGCCATCATGGCGATATCTGCGGCTTGCTCAATATCGGCATCCGGTAAAATCAGCAGCGGGGATTTGCCGCCCAGCTCCATGGTTACGTCTTTTAGCGTTGATCCTGCCGCACTCGCCATCACTTTTTTGCCGGTTTCGATGCCGCCCGTGAACGAGATTTTCGCAATGCGCGGATGTTCGGTCAGCCATTGGCCCACTTCACGCCCGGCGCCTTGTACCACGTTAAATACGCCGTCAGGCAGGCCGGCTTCGGTGTAGATTTCGGCCAGTTTCAACACGCTGAGCGGCGTGACTTCGCTTGGCTTGAAGATCATTGCGTTGCCGGCAGCCAGCGCCGGTGCAGATTTCCACAGCGCGATCTGAATCGGATAGTTCCACGCGCCGATACCCGCCGTGACGCCCAGCGGCTCACGACGTGTATAGAAGAAGCTGGTGTCGCGCAGTGGATACTGTTCACCCTCGATGATGGTCGCCAGTCCGGCGTAATACTCCAGCACATCGGCGCCGGTGACGATATCCACGGCGGAGGTTTCAGAGTAGGGTTTGCCGGTATCGAGGGTTTCCAGCTCCGCCAGTTCGTCATTGCGTTCACGCAGGATAGCAACGGCTCGCAGCAGAATGCGCGAGCGCTCGGTGGCGGTCATTGCCGCCCAGATACGCTGGCCGCGCTCAGCACTGGCTACCGCACGTTCGACGTCGGCTTGCGTGGCACGTTGTACCTGTGCCAGCACCTCGCCGTTGGCGGGGTTGATGGTTTCAAACGTCTCTTTGCCACTGGCATCGGTCAACTGACCATCAATGTAGAGTTGTTGTAGGGGATACTTTGCCATTCTTGTCTGTTCCTTAGCTTTTGGCTCTTTTGTTACGCAACTGGCAGCATTGCCAGTTTTTCCTCGACATAGTCGCGGGCGATCGAACATGCCTGCTCTACATCAAAATCCTTTCCGGTCAGACTGCCGCGCAGCCACAGGCCATCAATTAACGCCGCCAGTCCACGTGCCGATTTGCGCGCCAGCTCTGGCGACATCACCTGGCGAAACTGCCAGCAAATATTCGAGTAAAGACGCCGATCGTTAAGGCGTTGCAGGCGGCGCAGTTCGCTGTTGTGCATACTCGCAGCCCAAAAGTCGAGCCAGGCGCGCATTGAATTGGCGCTGGTTTGGCTGGGATGGAAGTTGGCATCGATGATGGCAAAAAGCTGCGCGCGAACATCTTGCCTCGGGGCGTTGGCCCGGCATTCCGCAATGCCATCGCGCAGATCGCGCAGGATCTTGCGCATGGTGGCGTTTAACAATCCCTCTTTGTCACCGAAGTAATGACTAACGATACCGGTAGACATGCCGGCCTCTTTGGCCACCTGCGACAGGGTGATTCCCGCCAGCCCTATGTCGCCGATGGTTTCAAATGCGGCGTTAATCAGCTGCTCTTTGCGTTTTTCGGGAATTTCTTTGCGCACCGTCAAGACTCCGCTTGTTTTTATTGGAATGTTTATTGATTGATTGAACGTTCAATCAATGTACTTTATGCTGCATAAATGTCAAATAAATGTGGTCGAATGTTAACTATATGTTGCCATCCGGAACCGCTGTTTACCTGTACCAGGAAGAGAACCATGACAGTGAAGAGTCATAGCCCCATCAAAGTAGAAGAAGAACCGATCCGCGTTAACTTCGCGGTGTTTCTGAGTTCAGCCAGCGTGATTCTGGTGCTGGCCTTTATGATCGTGCTGTATCCCTCGGCGAGTCAGAAATGGCTAAACCACGCCCAACTTTGGGTGGCGGATATGTTTGGCTGGTATTACATGCTGCTGATGGTGGTGTGTATGGTGTTTGTTTTTTGGCTGGCACTATCCCGCTTTGGTCAACTCAAACTCGGCCATGACGATGAAAAACCGCAGTTTGGCTATGCCTCGTGGGTCGCCATGCTGTTCTCGGCGGGCATTGGTATCGCGCTGGTCTATTACGGTGCTTATGAACCGCTCGACCATTTCCTGCAACCGCCGGAAGGTCAGGGTGGAACGGTTGAAGCGGCGCGTCAGGCGATGGCGATTACCTTCTTACATTGGGGCCTGCATGGCTGGGCGCTATACGCCTTAATCGCCACGGCGCTGGCGTGGTTTGCCTATCGTCGCGATCT
Organism: Pantoea sp. USHLN256; assembly: GCF_037149875.1. Lineage (NCBI taxonomy): Bacteria > Pseudomonadati > Pseudomonadota > Gammaproteobacteria > Enterobacterales > Erwiniaceae > Pantoea > Pantoea sp. USHLN256. The sequence continues at coordinate 12,744 of NZ_JBBCQO010000002.1, forward strand.
ACCGCTCGCCTTGCGTTCCGCGCTCTATCCGCTGTTTGGTAAGCGGATTCATGGCTGGATTGGGCATTTGGTTGATAGCTTTGGCATCCTGGTGACGGTGATCTCGATGGTGACCAACCTCGGCATCGGCGCGCTGCTGGTGAACTCCGGCCTCAACTATCTCTTCCACATTCCGCAAAACACTAACGTGTTGATGATATTAATCGTGCTGATGATGGTCGTGGCGACGCTGGCGGCAGTGACCGGAGTAGAGAAAGGGATTGCGATGTTATCCAACATCAACGTCGGTTTTCTTTGCCTGCTGTTGCTGTTTGTGTTCGTTGCCGGACCGACGATGACGTTGGTCAACGGCATGATGCAAAACGTCGGCGATTATCTGACCTCGATTGTCGGCAAGAGCTTCAATCTCTACCTGTATGGTAAAGCTCGCCAGTGGCAGGGCGCCTGGACGCTGTTCTACTGGGCGTGGTGGGTTGCCTGGGCGCCCTTTGTTGGTCTGTTCATAGCGCGTATTTCCAAAGGCCGTACGATTCGCGAATTGATCTTCGGTGTGCTGTTGATTCCGCTCGGCTTTACTCTCGCATGGCTGTCGCTGTTTGGTAATACCGCGATCAGTCTGGTGCTGGAGGGCGGTCATGCCATTCTTGGTCAGGTGGCGCTGAGCGATCCGCCAATGGCCGTGTTCAAACTGTTTGAGTATCTGCCGTTTACCCAGTTGGTCGCCGGATTCACCATCCTCATCAGCTTCGTGCTGTTCCTGACGCCAGTGGATTCCGGCACGCTGATGATTGCCAATCTATCAAGCAAAGGCGGCGGCGTGAGCGACGATGCACCGGCGTGGCTGCGTATCTTCTGGGCATGCGTCACCACGTTGGTGTGTGCCGGTTTACTGTATGCGGGCAGCTTCAGTGCGATGCAAACCGCGGTAGTGCTGTGTGGATTGCCGTTCTCACTTGTTATCGTGCTGTATATGGCAAGTCTGTATAAAGATCTAAATCAGATGGCACCGTCTGAAGTTGCCGCCGTGGTGAATGAGAAAACCACGCAGTAACCCGTTAAGGTGCCCAGTGATGGACACCTTATGGTTATTCACTGATGGCATTCACAAAGCGGCGCGTAATCTGCTGTGGGCGGGTAATCGCGCCGCCCACCACCACCGCGTGCGCGCCCAACGCCAGGCAATGCGCCGCCATTTCTGGCGATTCAACATTCCCCTCGGCAATCACCGGCACGGTTACCGCTGCCAGTACCTCGCGCAGGAAGCGGCAATCATCGGCCGCCAAATAGCAGCCTTGGGTTTCCCTGGTGTAACCGTGCAGCGTAGTGCCGACACAATCAAAGCCTAACTGCGAGGCCTGACGCGCTTCATCCACGGTGGCAATGTCGGCCATCAACAGTAACTGCGGATAGCGCTGACGAATCGCCGCCACCAATTCTGGCAGCTGCAACTCGCCGGGACGTGCATGCAGCGTGGCATCCAGCGCCATCATTGCTGGATTGGCCACCATCAACTCATCCACTTCGCGTAAGGTGGCGGTGATGTAGACATCGCTGCCGGGATAATCGCGTTTGATGATGGCGATAATCGGCAGATCCACGGTTTGCATAATCTGCTGCACGTCGATCAGGCTGTTGGCGCGAATCGCTGCTGCGCCACCCTCCATCGCGGCTAATGCCATGCGCGACATAATAAAGGGGCTGTGTAGCGGCTCATCTTCCAGAGCCTGACACGAGACCACCAGTTTTCCTTTAATCTGTGCCAGCATCGGTGCTTTCATAGCGCAAGTAACTCCTCTACTTCATTTTTGATAATGGTGACGTGCGGGCCGTAAATGACCTGTACGCCTTTGCCACGTTGGATCACGGCGCGTGCGCCAGTGGCTTTCAATCCGACCTCATCCAGTTTGCTGCTATCAATGAGCGTGATACGCAAGCGCGTGGCGCAGCAATCCAGTTCGCTAATGTTCTCTTTGCCACCCAGTGCAGCGATCACCTGTTGCGGACGCTCGCCGGCCACCATCGGCGCGCTTTCAAGCACCGCATCTTCACGGCCCGGCGTTTTGAAATTGAAGCGGGTAATCAGCAGGCGGAAGATGAAGTAATAGAGCAGGAACCACGGCACGCCGACCAGCGGGACGTACCACCAATGGGTTTTGGCTTCGCCCTGCAACACGCCGAACAGGATGAAATCGATCAATCCGCCGGAGAAAGTTTGGCCAATGGTGATGTGCAGGATGTGGGCGATCATAAATGCCAGGCCATCGAACAGCGCGTGAATGACATACAGCACCGGCGCGACAAACAGGAATGAGAACTCGATCGGTTCAGTTATGCCGGTGAGGAAGGAGGTCAGCGCCGCAGAGAGCAACAAGCCAGCGACGCGTTGGCGGTTTTCCGGTTTGGCGGTGTGATACATCGCCAGACACGCGCCAATCAGGCCAAACATCATGGTGATAAAGCGCCCCGACATAAAGCGCGACGTGCCAACGTAAAATTGCTGGGTAGCGGGATCGGCCAGCTGGGCAAAGAAGATGCGCTGTGTGCCTTCCACCAACTGCCCATTGATCACTTCGCTGCCACCGAGCGCGGTGGTCCAGAATGGCAGATAAAAGATGTGATGCAGGCCGAACGGGCCGAGCATGCGCAGCACGAAGCCGTAGATAAAGGTGCCAAAATAGCCGGTGGCATCAACTAAGCCGCCAAGGCCAAAAATCAACTTCTGGAAATGCGGCCAGACGATGGTCATCGCCGCACCCACCAGAATAGCGACGAACGAGCTGATGATCGGCACGAAGCGCGAACCGCCAAAGAAGCCGAGGAACTGCGGCAGGGCAATCTTGTTGTAGCGGTTATGCAGCATGGCGGTCACCAGCCCGATGACCACGCCGCCAAACACGCCGGTCTCCAGCGTCTGAATGCCGAGCGCCATTCCTTGTCCCACCGCGCTGAGATTGCCCTGCGCCAGCACGCCGGTCAGCGTCAGCAGCGCATTGATGGTGGCATTCATCACCAGATAGGCCAGCAGAGAGGCAAGTCCTGCGGTGCCTTTGTCACTTTTCGCCAGCCCAACTGCGACACCCACCGCAAACAGCACCGCCAGGTTGGCGAACACCACGGAACCGGCACTCGCCATGATGGTGAAAACGCCTTGTAACCAGGCGACATCGAGAAAAGGGTAAGCCTTAATGGTATTAGGATTGGAAAGGGCACCGCCAATGCCCAGCAGCAAACCGGCGGCGGGTAAGACGGCAATAGGCAACATAAAAGATTTGCCAAAGCGTTGGGCTTTTTCAAACCAACCGCCTGAAGAGGTAGCGCTGAACAGTGATGACATAAATTTTTATCCCTGAAGTGTGTTTGTGGTAAAAATTATTACCACAATCTAATTCATCTGTTGAAAATTTCCATCATTATTGTGATAGCTTTCACTTATGCCCTAATCTGCTGCACACTGTGCCGCATAAATGACGTGTAGAAGGAAGGTCGCCATGACGGACAATGAAAACATTTTGCTGCACCTGCGCCAGGCGTTGCCGGGCTATAGCCCAACGCTGCAAAAGTTGGGCGATTTTATTCTCACCGATGCGCAAAAAGTGTTGTATCTCACCATTACCGAGCTGGCGCGCGAAACGGAAACCAGTGAAGCCAGCGTGACGCGTTTGTGCCGTCATCTGGGCTGCAAGGGCTATACCGAATTCAAAATGGCGCTGGCGCTGGATGTGCAGCACAATCAGCCAGCAGCGATGGCCAGCGGTGACAGCATCGATATGCTGGTTGAGGAGACGGTGCAGGCGCTGCGTGATACCGGAAAATTCATCAACCGCGAGGTGCTGCAGCACGCGGTGGAGGCGCTGCATCAGGCCAAAACCATCCAGATTTATGGCGTGGCGGCCAGCGCGATTACCGGTGAATATCTGCATTATCGTCTTTTACGCCTGGGAAAATCGGCGCAATTATTTGGTGACATGCACCGCGCGGCGATGAATGCTTCGACGCTGCAAGAGGGCGATTTGGTCATCGCTATCTCGGCATCTGGCTCGACGAAGGATGTGATGCACGTGGTGAAAGTGGCGAAAAAGCAGCATGCGCGCGTGCTGATGCTGAGCAATACGCTGCGCAGTCCGATGGGCAATTTAGCCGATATGTTGCTGGTGGCGGCGCGTCCGGAAGGGCCATTCAACGCGGGCGCGTTGAGCGGCAAAGTGGGCGCGATGATGCTGGTAGAAGTGTTGATTAATGAATTAATGACGCACGATGCGCGTTACCTGGCGGCCAGCCAGCAAACGGCCAGCGCAACCTTGCCGATGCTGATCTGAGTTATATGCTTGACGGTCGCCATGAATGGCGACCCTTCGAACTTGTAGGGTGCGCATTTATGCGCACCGTTTCAAATCACTCGCTCGCTAACGCCGCGACCGGATCCATCCGCGCGGCTTTGCGGGCGGGCAGATAGCCAAAAATCATGCCGATGATAGTGGAACAGGCAAACGCTGCACCCGCCGATTGCCATGAGAATATCGCGGTGATCATGCCACCTGCCAGCAAGCTGATGATAGGGCCAATCACCAACGCCAGCGCCACGCCGAGCGATCCGCCGACTAAACACACCAACACCGCTTCAATCATAAACTGCTGCATGATATCGCCGCGTCGCGCGCCCACCGCCATGCGCACGCCGATTTCATGGGTACGCTCCGTTACCGACACCAGCATAATATTCATTACGCCAATGCTGCCGATCATCAACGCAATTGAGGCCACCAGCAGAATTAACAAGGTAAGCGTTGCCGCCGCATCCTCGATGGCTTTGCGATATTTGTCGCGGTTGAACATCAGGAAATCTTTAGTGCCGTGACGTGCCGTCAGCAGTTGCGTCAGCGATTCGACAGCCGGGCCGCTCACCACATCCTCTTTTAACTTAATGCTGATGCTGGTAAGCGCGGTTTGTCCGCTGATGCGATACATCACGGTGCTCCATGGCAGCCATACGCTAAGGCGATTAGGCGACATGCCATCATTATTATCCGCCACGCCAATTACGCGCACTGGCACCGACCCCAGCACGATCATCTTGCCAACCGGACTATCAGCCTGTTCGCCAAACAGCTTATTGCGCGTGTTGGTATCAATGATGATCTCCTGGCGCGCATGCCGTTCGTCGCTGAAGTTGCTGCCTTCCAGCAGCTTAATGCCCTGAATCTGGAAGTAGTCTTTGCCGACGCCGTACACCGAGGTTTTCGACGAGTTGGAGAGATAGCGAATCGGCTGGCTGGCGATCATCTCCGGGCTTACCGCGGCGACAAACTGCTGACGCGCGATCACTTCCGCATCCGCCATCACCAGCGTTAGCACCGGATGCGCCTCATCCTCAACGAAATCACCGCCGGCATACACCGACACCACGTTGGTGCCGAGCCCGGAAATGCTCTCGAGGGTTTTTTGCCGCGCGCCCTGGCCGAGCGCCACCACCGTCACCACCGCCGCAATGCCAAAAATAATGCCGGTCATGGTTAATGCGGTACGCAGCCGATGGGCGTTCATGGCATTCAGCGCCATGCGCAACGATTCGCGTAAGCGGTCAATCAATCCGCGCAGTTTGCTGTGACTTTTGCGGGCAGCAGGGACGTAACGCGCGCGCGCGGCATCCTGTTTGCGGCCGCTATCGGCAAAAATCTCGCCATCCTGAATCTCGATAATACGATCGGCGTGCTGCGCCACTTTCATGTCGTGCGTCACGATGATCACCGTATGACCTTCGCGATTGAGATCGTGCAGGATGCGCAGCACTTCCTCGCCAGAGTGTGAATCCAGCGCGCCGGTGGGTTCATCGGCGAGGATAATTTCGGCACCGTTAATCAGCGCACGCGCAATACTCACGCGCTGCTGCTGGCCGCCGGAGAGTTCGCCCGGCTTGTGGTGTTCGCGGCCCTGTAAGCCTAAACGTGCCAGCAGATCTGCCGCACGCTGCTGGCGCGCCTTGCCCTGAAGATTGGCGTAGATAGCCGGGATTTCAACGTTACTCAACGCGCTGAGGTCCGGCATCAAGTGATAGCGCTGGAAGATAAAGCCAATATGCTCACGACGCACTTTCGCCAGCGCATCCGGCGACAAGCTGGCGGTATTCTGCCCGCTGATCAAATAGTCGCCGCTGTCCGGCGCATCCAGGCAGCCGAGAATATTCAGTAGCGTGGATTTTCCCGAACCGGACGGGCCGATGATCGCCACGAGTTCACCGCTGGCGATGCTCAGATTGATGTCTTTCAGCACATGCAGGGATTGCGAACCGTTAACATAGCTGCGCTGGATGTTTTTCAGTTCGATAATATTCACATTAGCACCTTGTCAGCGCCCGCAGTCTGGGTGGCAAGGATCACTTTTTCCCCGGCTTTTAAGCCGCTCAACACCTGAATGTCCACGCTGTCGGAAATGCCGGTGGTGATGGTGCGTTTCACCGGTTTGTTATCCTGGTCCGGGATTTCGACGTAGGTTTTGCCATCGGCATCTCTCTTCGTCGCCTGCACCGGCACCAGCAAGGTGTTTTTTGCTGCATCACGCAGCAGGTTGACCTGCGCGGTCATGGAGATGCGCAGCGCATTGTCCGGGTTGGGCACATCAAGCAGGGCGTTGTAATAGACTGCGGCGTTGGTGCTGCTGCTCGGCGTGCTTTCGCTATTGCCCATCAGCGCATCATCTTTCATCACCGATTCGGGAGCCAGTTCGAGACTGCGCAGCGTGGCGTTATAGCGTTTGTCCGGATTCGAGAAGGTGGTGAACCACGCCTTTTGCCCGGGCTGCACATTATTGATATCCGCCTCGGAGATTTGCACTTTGATGGTCATGGTGCCCAGCTGCGCCAGTTTGGCGATTGTTGGCGCGGTTTGTACCGCATTCACCGTCTGACCTTGCCTGGTGACAATAGCGACCACGGTGCCATCCATCGGCGCCATGATGCGCGTATAGCCGAGATCGAGCTGCTTCTTATCAACCTCAATTTGTGCCTGAATCACGCGCGCTTTCTGTGCCGTCAGCTCCGCCTGCGCAATGCTCCAGGCTTCCGCCGCTTGATCAAAATCCTGGCGAGATACCGCATTGGTTTTAATCATCTGTTGCAGACGTTTGAATTGTGCGTCCTGCCGTAACAGCGTGGCTTCTCGCGTCGCTAAATCAGCTTGCGCCACGCTGAGTGCCGCCTGTGCATTGCGCAAATCGCTGCGCTGCGGCTGATCGTCTATCTCGGCGATCAGCTGGCCTTTAGTGACGTTATCGCCTGTCTTGATATAGAGCTTTTTTACCTGACCAGAAACCTGCGCGCCGACATTAACGCGCTCAACCGCGTCCATTTTGCCGGTTGCAGCAATGACGTTTTCGATATCGCCCTGGCGCACCACGGCGGTGACGACGGTATTCGGTTTATTGCGCGACCCAGAGAAATGCCAGATCAGTAGCAGGAGAATGACAGCAGCGAGTGCGGCTAAAAGCCACTTTTTAGAAATAGTCAGCATAAGCGTCCCTTTTATGAAGTGAGAATCATAATCACTTACGGCAATAATCAGGAGTAAATTTTCCGTTATTTTTCTACGTTACCGAATAGAAACCCCCGCTGAGTTGTTTACAGCTTATCTGAGCCACTTTTGACTCAGGACAACTCGGTGTTACATGCCATTCCGTGAGGAAAAATGATGAAGGCGATAATGAAGTTGCTCGCCGCTTAAAAGACGATCATTACGCCATCCATGGCGACCTGATTTACCTGTTCATAACTTACAGGCCGAGCTGGGCTTTAAGCATCGCAATCTCCTCACGCCACAGCGCCTGTAACGCTGGTTTTTGATGCTTCGGTTTGCGCGTTAGATCCTCCTCCAGCTTGCTTTCGACCTCCAGCAGCGCCAGCAGCAGAGCATCCTCATCCGCTGCCTGTGATATTTCCCGTAAGTCAGCCTGAGAAGGCGCAAAGGTGATTTCCGCTTGCTCAGCCCGCAGGCGCGAGGTGACCGCCTCAAAATCATGCCACTCGCTGAGTTGCCGATCTTCAATCAACCAAAAGCGATTACAGCTGTTAGCGATTAACTGGCGATCGTGTGATACCAGCAAAACTGCGCCGTCGAACTGAGTTAGCGCTTCCGCCAGCTCCTCCTTGCCCACCATATCCAAATGGTTGGTGGGTTCATCCAGCAACAGTAACGAATAACGCGCCAGGGTTAATCCAACAAACATCAGCCGCGAACGCTCCCCGCCGCTCAGTGAACCAATCAGCTGTTGATGGCGTAGATAGGGGAATCCAGCCGCGATCAGCGCCATTTTGCGCTGTTCGTCGCTGAGCGGCGCGAAATGAGCCAGCGCGTCACTCAGCGTATCCGCATCGCGCAGCTGATGTAGACCTTGGTCGTAGTAGCCAAGACGCGCACGCGGATGAAACAGCGCGCTGTCGGTTTGCTGATATTCCCGCCATAAGTGCCGCAGCAACGATGATTTGCCCGAACCGTTGCGTCCGACAATCGCCACGCGATCGCCACTTTTCACCTGCAGCAGCGGTAACGAAAACAGCGCAGGCGCGTCTGCGGCAGGCCGAATCGTCATCTCAGGCAGCGCCAGCACGCGATCGGCCTCCAGCGCTTCACCGTGCAGCTGCAGCCGCCACAAGGATCCTTCACTCAGCGTGGTTTGCGCCTCTTTCAACCAACTGGCGCGCTTCTCCATTTGCTGAGCTTTGCGTGACAAACCTTCGTTATCGTAAGTGCGTCCCCAAATCGCCAGACGTTTGGCGCTTTTCTCGACGCGATCGATCTCCTTCTGCTCAGCCTGAAAGCGTTGCGCGTCGGCTGCATCTTGTTCAAGTAACGCCTGACGTGCGGCCGTGCAGGGCAGGCGGAAGAGTTGCAGTCCCTTATCACGCAGAATCCAGCTGCAGTTGGTAACGCTATCCAGCAAGCTGCTGTCATGCGAAACCAGCACAAAACTGCCGCTCCAACGGGTAAGAAAGTTTTCCAGCCATAGCAGTGTTGGCAGGTCAAGGTGGTTGCTGGGTTCATCCAGTAGCAGCAGATCCGGCTGGAGGACCAGCGCCCGCGCCAGCAGCAAACGCATATGCTGGCCGCCGCTCAGCGCGGCGACGGTTTGTAACTGTTGCTGCTCGCTAAAACCGAGGCTGCCGAGCAGCGCTTCGGCGCGCCAGCCATCGCGCTGTTCTGGCAAACGCGCCATTACGGCATCGAGCAGTGAAGCAGTATGCAGTTCAGCAGGCAGATGCTGCTCAATACGCGCCAGCAAACAGTGATTGGACTGGGTAATGCTGCCGTGGCTGGCTGCCAGTTCGCCGCTGAGGATTTTTAGCAAGGTGCTTTTGCCGGTGCCGTTATCACCCAGCAAACCGATGCGGTCGCCTTTTTTTAGGCTGAAATGGATATCGTGAAACAGGGCACCGAAGGCGTTATCGAAGCCGACAGCGTGGGCGGAAAGTAGAGTGCTCATGTGCTTACTCATAAGTTGCAGGCGCAAAAAAGCCTGACGTCATAGAAAAGCTGACGACAACCCAGAGAGTAAAGATATTCAGAAAACTTCGCTCAGGGCGGATTATCGCAGCACGAGTGCGGCAATGCCTGAGCGCGGCCAATTACTATAAAAGTGTGAGTAAATAAACAATTCACACGCGGGCATAGTAATCCTCCTTAGTTATCAGTAAGTGAAAAGATGGGCCGATAATAGTGGCGAAAAGCGGCACTTTCCAGTCAAAAATACCAGAAGTGTGGTGGCGCTCGCTATGACGTACCGGACAGGGCGCAGGCATCGATAATGAGCCCGGTCGGTAAAAATCGGCGTCAGATGTCTTCTGCAAAACTCCAGCAAAACTCTTCTGCAAAACTGGTTGAAAATTGAGCAGATTTTAGACTTGGAATTTTCATAGATGGCAGATCATAAGAACGTGGGGAAGGCCGCTTTGTGTTAAAGCGGACGTGATCGACGACCCGAGTAATCAATATATCAAGTTATGTATCCAGTCTTAATAATGGAGGATATTGATGAGTAAGTAATACCCGAACCCCGCAAGACAAAAGAAATATGGTGTGGTGATAAAAATAAAAAGAGGATATACCTAAAGTTTCATCCTCTTTATTGAAAAAATATAAATCACTTTATCTCGGGATAATCCGTATATCCTGCGACACCACCGCCATAATAGGTCGCCGTGTCTGCATTGTTTAGTGTAGCCCCTGTTTTAATACGGCTGACGAAGTCCGGGTTAGCCAGAATCATTTGGCCGTAAGATTCCAGTTCGGCAAGTCCCGACTGGATATCATCGCCAATCCTTTCTCTGCTGTTCCCTGGGCGATTCAGTATCAGCGTCTGAGTCCATAACGCCCGCAATTCACCCAACAATGTCTCATTGCCCATATGCATAATATGCAGGTAGCTAAGTCCGAGCTTATTCAGCTCAGCAACCAGGTAACGATAAAGCGCCGGACCTTCTTCACCTTCATTAATACCCCAAATCTGGCTGCCGGGGGAAAGACGTATGGCGGTTTTGTCTGCACCAATCTCTTCTGCAATGGCTGCCGCCACCTCCAGCGCAAAACGTGCACGATTTTCAATCGAGCCGCCATATTCATCGCTGCGCTGGTTGGCGCTGGCCGCTAAAAACTGGTGTATCAGATAGGCATTAGCGCCGTGGATTTCCACACCGTCGGCACCGGCCTCAACAGCTCGCCGTGCCGCATAGCGGAAATCAGCAATCGTGTTGTGGATTTCGTCCGTTGTCAGTTCGCGAGGCACCGGAATATCCCGCATGCCGGTAGCAGTAAAAATCTGCACGCCGGGGGCAATAGCAGAAGGTGCCACGCCCTGACGATGGTGTGGCGTATTGTCAGGATGATTCATACGGCCGGTATGCATGAGCTGGATGAACAAATGCCCGTCCTTATTGTGAACGGCTGAAACAATTTTTTTCCAGCCGGCCACGTGCGCGTCGGTGTAAATACCGGGCGTCATTAAGTAACCCTGTCCGTCATCGCTGGGCTGCGTCCCTTCTGCAACGATAAGACCCACGTCGGCGCGCTGTGCGTAGTATTCAACTGCAAGCTCAGCCGGCGTGCCATCATATTCCGCACGGCTTCGGGTCATGGGAGCCATCACCAGACGGTTGTTCAGCGTTAAATGCCCAAGTTTGAGCGGGGTAAATAATTTATCCATTTTTCTTTTCCTGTGCCTGCTAAGAGGATAGGGTGCTAAAACAGCGCTGTATTAATAAATAAAATTAATACAGATATTCTGCCGTGATGCATGGTCACGCAAATAACTTCATCTATATTTTTTTACATCGAAATGAAAAATAATCCCGGATGTAGCGTGTTAAAAATCATCCAGCGTCGGTAAGTAAAAAATTAAAAATGCTCTGCTCACCCATTAAAATGAAAAAAATGAATGAGCTCCCTGTGATTTTTTATAAATGCTATTACAGGCGCGGGCGCGTATTTCCACTGAACATACCACCACAAAAAATTTTTGCCGCCGGGTCAGTGGTGAAGAGCACAAGATCAGTGGTCTTCAGCGCGGTGACGGTGTGAACGTCGTCGCCTTCGATTATAATGCTCTCACCCGTTTTAAGAGGGGTTTCACCTATCCTTGCTGCGCCTTGAAAGACATATAGCAGGCGCACCACGTTACTGACCGGGACAGCCGGCAGCTTCAGTTCGCCACCTTCACCAAGCCGTGCGTCCTGTACCCACGTTTGAGAACGAAAAGTTAACGGCGCATTTTCAGGGCCGGCAATCAGCCGCCAGATATTGTCACTGTAAGGCGTACCAAAGTCATGGAACTGAACCTGTGGTGTCAGGTCGGGTTCTGAGGGGCGAATGAAAATCTGCAAACACTGCATTGACTCGCCTTGTTCACCCAGAATGCGCTCCTCATGCTGAAAGGTATGCCCTGCGTTCATGAGCATCAGCCGGCTATCAGAAATTTCTTCCTCATTACCGACCGTGTCCAGATGCAGCATTCTGCCTTTACGGATATAGGTGAGAATTTCATCATCCTTATGAGGATGCATTGAAATTACCGTTCCGGCTTTGACGTTTGCTTGATCAATACGTCCTATTGCACCAATACCACTGTCGCCTGAATTCTGCACCATGCCCGGCCAGAGAATATCGATACCGAAACCGCCGGAGCCATGCTGATGTTTACTGCTGTTTTCTATTTTAAGCATTGTCATTACCCTTATGTCCGGGAACGCAGACCCGCACGGAGGGCGCAAAACGCTGCCGAACGGGCCCTTGGTTTATTCTTTACTGAAAGGATTCCATTAATACCTGGACCAGTTTCTCTCCCTGAGGTGTTGCCCAGCTTCCTGCCAGCTCAGCAATCAGCTGGTTGGTTGTGGTGAGGGTAATACCATTTTTGTCCATACGGCGGAGCGCAATGTCATCAGCCATTTTGGTTGGTGAGGCACCGGCATCAGCAACGACCTGCACGTCAAAGCCAGCTGCAACCAGTGTCAGTGCCGGGTATACCGTACAGACGTCATTGGTGACACCCGCAATAATCAGCTTCTTTCTGCCGGTGGCTTTAACCGCGCCGGCAAAGTTCTCATCGTCCATGGCGTTTACGATTCCCAGACGCTTGATTCGAGCTTCAAACTCTTCCGGCAGAATGGTTTTCAGTTCTTCAACCAGCGGACCTTGCGCATGCTCTTCCATGCTTGAGGTCAGCACCACCGGCATTTTAAGAATTGCAGTAGATTTGGCCAGCATCAGCGCATTACGTTTTAACTCTTCAAAAGGCATAGATTTGGCCCAGCCCATAGTGCCGACCTGATGGTCAATTAACAGCATGGCAGCATTGTCAGCAGTGAATTTTTCAAAGCTCATGATAATTATCCTGTAGATTTAGTTTAAGCACCTGATAATTAATACTTTTATCAGGATTAATGCAGGGTTTTATTCATCTCTCCTGCGAATGATTAAATTATATCCTGTTGTTTTTTGGGATAAATAGCTAATATCAGAATTGAATATTCCACATATGGCACAATTAAGATGGAACTTCTCAATCACATGTCTTACTTTGTCGAGGTCGTCAAAGCTCACAGTTTTCGTGGTGCGGCTGAAGCCCTCGGCATGCCTAATTCCACGCTGTCCCGTAAAATTAACGAGCTTGAAAAGTTTATTGGCCTCAGACTATTACACAGGACAACGCGTAAGATTGAGTTGACTGAAGCCGGTCAGATTTATTACGAACGAAGCCGGCGCATCATTGATGAAGCGCGTCTGGCGCATGAACAGCTGGGTTCCCTCCTGGCTCAGCCACAGGGCATGTTGAGGGTCTCTTTACCGGCCGATTTTGCGGTGATTACTCTTGCGCCCTTTATTAAAGAATTCGCAGACTTTTATCCGGGTATCAGCTTTGATTTTGATTTAACGCCGAGAAATGTTGATTTGGTGTCGGAGCCCTATGATCTGGCTGTTCGCATGGGGAGCCTGCCCGATTCAGGCCTCATTGCGCGTAAGCTCGGATCGCTTTCGCGTAGCCTTTACGCATCCCCCGACTATCTGGTTCAGAATGGCACTCCCGGCAGCCCTGATGAGCTGAAGGATCATGAATGTATTGGTATGAGGCAGGATAAGCCCGGTTACTGGCAATTACATCGCGAAGAAAGTCGAATTAGCCTTAGAATTTCCGGGCGTTTTCAGATGAACAGCATTGGTATGATGCGTCGTTTTGCCTCCATTGGAGCAGGCATTGCGATTCTGCCTGACAAAATTGTCTGGGAAGACGTTACGGATAATAAACTGACCCGGGTTTTGCCTGGCTGGAAGGCTGAAGCTGTCACGATTTATGCTCTCACTGAAACGCGACTGCTACCGGCGAAAACTCAGGTGTTTATTGAATTTATGCGTGAGAAGCTGAGCGAGCAAGCTGACTGACACGCGTTGCGTTGCTCCCGGTCATACTCATTAAAGTTACCGGGGTAGGATTATTTACCGCTGATTAAACCCACCATAACGGCTTCAGCAATCAGCTTGAATTGAAAGCTGACCAGAATCGATCGTGCCAGGGCTGTTATCTCTGTAAGATCCGTATCGCTACATAAACCGTCACCTTTTACGAGCCTGTTATTCCCCGCCCCGATTGCTCCTTCTGCCACATAGAGGAAGGTCCTATTAAACCGTAGCAATTTGAAGCTGTATGTGGAGACATCGCCGTGATTATAAGCGAATATACGTAAAACTATTTCTTATCAGCGCAGGTTTCCCATTGTAGTTAACACCAAAGATAGGCACCTTCCCTGGTGCAGCAATTGACTATTTTCCCTCAAAAAAATCATCTGGAAGTTGGCCCGGCGGCATATTGATCACAGCATCATTATCAGGCCCTTCGTTTTTCATATAGGTTACCCGGGCGAATTCAGGGATAACAACATAAGGGTAGGCCGGACCCTCATCACGGAAACGATGCATATCTTCAATAAATTCATTTTGATAACAAATGGTTTTTTCTGGATGCTGGCCTTCGCCCGCAATCCATTGAGGGAAGAAGATGGTGCCATGGATAATTTTTCTTTCCAGGTCAAATAACAGACTCACGCAGGTTCCTGTCGGTTCATGCCAGTCGACTTTATAAATGCCTGGCGCAAACTGCACGGCATTCATTTTCTGATTCGTCACCCATCTTCCACCAACTAATCCCTGGTGGATACGATAATCACAGGTATTGTTATTACGTGCATACCATTCGTATTTCCATCCATTGTCATATGTATAAACAAAATGAGTTCCGACAAATGCAGATAAATCTGTTGATATATCGTTTACTGATTCGCTTGACATAACGACCTCATATTATCTCTATGTAGTGGCTAAGTTTATGAATTTTCCACGATGTACATACACATACCGCTTGTATGAAGAATTTATAATATGGCCAGTTCTGATTTTTTTCAATTTTGTTGTCTATAAAATGAATCATATGTGACACCGTTTTATGCGAACTCAAGTGGATTAGTAATCGAAATGTGTTTCCGGTCTCGCTTGCAGCGTGAGAACTTCTCCTGCCTCAATCTGTCCCTCTAGCTTGCCGCCATGCCAGGCAGCCATTCTTGTCAGGTCAGTGAGTGAGGTATAAACGTCATGGCGGCTAGCTGATATTTTTGTAGCGTGATGTAATGTAACCATTATATTCCTCTCTGTTTGCAGGGATTCATCGTAGGGGCTCCGAATAAACAGTATAGGTTCAGTTTGAGCATTGGTTTCCTCTGACTTAAGATAACAACACCTTTATCATTAAAAAATGAAATTCATTAATACACACTATATAAAACTTCCATTTTAATATGTAAAATTCACTCTTCCCCATGCAGCACGTTATAATAGGAATTCACAAATATCATTTCACTCGATTACAATTTACTTGTTCATCAAAATTATACAGAAATTTGTCGGGATTAAAAAAGTGAACTAAAACATAACAGGGAGAATTAAATTTATTCACGGAGGAAAATCATGTTCCAGGCAGTAACACCTGACAAATCCAGTGAAAATGAAACAATAGTTAATATTGACGATATGCGTGTAAAGCCACTTTCAGTAGGAAACCTCACTATCAAGCACGGCAAACCGGCTATCATCGTGTCATTAACCGGTGAAGATGACGAAACGCTATTAAACCAGGCCAGCCAACTCGCTAACAATCAACATGTTCAAATAGCAGAACTGCGCGTTGATACTCACCAGAATGCATTAGATGCAGACCAGATCGCTCAACTTGGAATAGCTGTACGCGATCGCCTCCATGGAAAGCCTTTATTGCTGACATTGCGCACCAGCAAAGAAGGGGGAAATTGTGAGGTTGATGATCAGGCTTACCTGGCGCTTTATAAGCGATGGTTAGCGGTGGGATTTGCTGATCTCATTGACATCGAAATGCGCACAGGCGAACGCATAACCCGGGAAATTATCGACGAAGCCCACCGCCGGGATGTTGCCGTTATCATCTCATTTCACGATTTTAAGTCGACGCCTCCCTCGCCAGCGCTTCTGGAGAGTCTTGAATGGCAGGATGCTCAGGGTGCAGATATTTTGAAAATCGCAGCTATGCCGCATTCGTCCGAAGATGTCATCCGACTGCTTGAGGTTACCAGGCAAATGAGAGAGCAATCCGATAAACCGCTGCTGACCATGTCCATGGGCGATCTCGGCAAGCTATCACGCGCGGCAGGCGAACTATTTGGCAGTAATTTAACGTTTGCCAGTCAGGGTGTCGCATTAGCGCCGGGTCAGCTTAGCGTTGAGACATTATCTGACATGCTCGATGCACTACATCTACCGGAAGGGCGCGATTAAGCTTTATCAGCGGTATCCATGCATTAGCTTCATGAGGTGCCGCCACAGTTGTTGTTTCCTCTCTAGATTAACGCCTCTGATTTCATCGTTGCCGACGACTTGGTGCCAAAAGCGGGCATTTCAAAGTCAGCGTGTTAAATTTGAACGCTGCTATCGTTTGTTTAAAACAGGAGTTAACAGGTGAAGATCGACTGGCATAGTTCTTCATTAACACGTTATACAATCGTGGATAAAGACTACAAAAACACACAAAACGTTCGCCGTTTCATGGTTGATGAGTGGAAGCGCAGGCATTCCCTTTAGGGTAGGAACGTCAGGTCTTCGCTCATAACAGACAATCGTTAATGCGTGAAACTAAGCGCGATGGTTCTTCAAAAAACAAGCTTTTTCAATTCGAAAGCCCGTACCAGGCATGCTTCTTTTCACTCACTCGGTGGTAGGAGCACCAGGATTGTTCAGTTTGGAGGCAGTGAATAATGATCAATATTTATTAAAACCCTGTTGCCATGATGAATGCCCAGCTATGTAAAGTATTGATCAAAAACCCATACAGGGATTGAGCATGAAAGACAGTAATGATTGATTCTAAAATGACAATTGGCACGAAATGCGTGTTAGACATTAACGATTTCTGGAACGGCAGTAAGTTAAAATCAACACTTCTTCCAACATCACTTAATGTGTTTTCTCAGCGTGTGTTAAATTATCATTACCACTTATATAAGATGAGAGTCATATTGCCTTATGTTTTATATAATGATCATTCTTAGTGAGGAAAGGCATGTCAGATATCTAATTTCATTTCATACTTAGATGTAGAGTATTTAGCAGGTGATGATTTATTAGCAAGTTTGATTAAATCCAACGCACGTAAACATTGAAGCCGTGAATATGATAATGGGTTCTGCTTATTCAACTGTGGCTGGATGTGTCTACAATAAGTCACCCAATGAGCACCCATACCATAAGCTTTATAAGTAAAAATCTGACTAATTAGGGTATGCAAAAAAATGATGTTGAAGTAATGGCTTATCAGAATGTTACCATGGGGAAGGGCTCCACTGGGTCTGCATAAGGAAAATAATAATCATAATTAAAACAGTTGTAAGGGCGGACAATAGTAGATACCGCATCACTGGCCTCCAGTCTGAATGTCAATGTTGTAGCAGTGATCAGAAGTTTAGCACTAAATTACTTTTGTTCATTTTTTTGGACTAAAAGATCTCATCGGAATGAAAAAAACGCGCAAGTCGATGTTATAAGGTATGTTTTTGACAGCATAGTTCACAACATTTTTCTGACCGATGTATAACGACTTACTGATTTTTTCATTCACATATGTCTCTAACAAGGTGCGGCGTATATTTGAATCTTTCAAATTATACGGAGAAAAGTATGAAAAGGGCAATCGCGTACCTTCGGTTTTCATTTCTAGAGCAGGTTCAGGGCGATTCAGTCAGAAGACAAAAGAAGCTAATTGAGGAATGGCTGAAATATTGAACTGGCACCGGATGTCACGGAATTAACACAAAGAGCTTCGGAACTGTCGGCTGAGATAAGCTCTTTAAAAAATCCCATGGCTGATATACAAAGCGATAGCGATTTCAGACAAACTGCTGCATTGAATGTTTTGAATATAACGGACAGGAAAGAGTCAGGCAATAGCACGAAACATAATTAAAGATATTAAACTAGATGTGAGCTCTAAAACGTGTGATATCTACCTGCATAATGGAATGAAGGTACTAAATTACCCTTTTACAAAGTCAACGGGATGGTCATCAATCCTTGATGCAATGGCCTGGCTTGAGCAGACCGAAGTTATATTGTAAATCATTAACCTCCTGCTTTATTAAAATAAAAATCCCTCACGGCTATAAATGTAGCTGCTTATTTTTAACGTACTATTAATACAGATTGCATATGCGAATTAACTGATTTAGGGATGTCATTTTTTGATTGATTATCAACCGATTTTTTCTACAAATGACAACTAACATACTGATGTTTAAATGATTGGCGATATCGCAAAGGGGTATTAACCTGGGGGTTTATGATGGATTATGCTTTTAAAACAATGGCTTGCTTGGTTATTTGAAGCCTTTAAAAGTGTGAGTAAATAAACAATACTCACGGCAGCATAGTAATCCTCCTTAGTTATCAGTAAGTGAAAAGATGGGCCGATGA
The DNA here is from genome assembly GCF_037149875.1 of Pantoea sp. USHLN256. Taxonomy (NCBI): domain Bacteria; kingdom Pseudomonadati; phylum Pseudomonadota; class Gammaproteobacteria; order Enterobacterales; family Erwiniaceae; genus Pantoea; species Pantoea sp. USHLN256. The sequence goes on from NZ_JBBCQO010000002.1 coordinate 31,262, forward strand.
TAACGGGGCTGTACCTGTTTTCCAGTACCATAACTTCTTTGTGAGTCATTAAGCATGGGGCTTCTCGCGCCGTCCTTGCGCCAAAATGTGCTAACTATCACATTTAATGAAATTTCTTTTTAGTGAGCATGACGCTTTCAGCGTTAAAGGGGGTAGATATGTCACGCTTTGTGACATGATAGGCATCATAGTTATCGCATCAGGATATTTAAATAAATGTTCGACGCCAAAAAACTCTCTCAGCTAAACGCGCTTGAAAGTAGCGTGCACAACTATATTATCAAGAACATTAACGCGGTTATTTATATGACGATACGGGAGTTGGCAGATAATTCTGGTGTCTCTACCGCGACGGTTCTGCGATTCTGTAAAAAAATGGATTTCAAAGGTTACTCGGAACTTAAAGCGAGCATGAAGTTGCAGTTGCGCAAAAACAGCACCTTACTTATTCCTCATGGTGCTGAAGAAATAATGACGTTCTTTAAAAGCATTAGAAACGATGAGTTTGAAGAGCTGATTACCCATGCGGCAGGACACATTCGTGATGCCGAGCGGGTGTTCTTTGCCGGCGCAGGCAGCTCCGGGACGCTTGGCAGGTATGGTGCGCGTTTTTTCTCAAATATTGGCAAGTTCAGTAATCACATTGATGATCCCTATTATCCTGTGAGTACCGATATGGTACAGAGTTCAGTAGCCATCGTGCTCTCCGTTTCCGGAGAAACCCCTGAAATTTTGAAGCTTGCCCGACAGTTTGTTATTCATAAGTGCAAAGTTATTGCTATTACCTGTAAGGCTGATTCAACCCTGGCGAAGCTGTCAGACTTTATTATTCCCTATCACGTGTCGCGCATTTTGGTTGACAATGAATACGATATTACGACTCAGGTTCCGGTTATTTTTATTCTTGAATCCATTGGTCGAAAATTAGTGGTAAATAATGTCAGTGAGCTGTCACGTGGTGTGACATTTTTGTAATTAAAGACCCGCAACAACATATTGTGACCAGGTGACATTGCCGAAGCGTTTTTCTAACATTGCCGGATTAGTTCGCTCCTGATGGGCAAATTTCCCTCTGGCAATGGAAAAATAACATGGCAATAAATTATGCGGATTCTGCGAAAGAGATCGTAAGACTGATTGGTGGCGATAATAATGTGATAAGTATCACGCACTGTGCCACGCGTCTGAGATTTGTGCTTAAAGATTATTCTCAGGTTGAAGTCGAATCACTGAAGCGGGTAAAAGGGGTGATTACCGCCATGCAGGCTAGCGGCCAGATGCAGGTGGTGATCGGTAATCACGTCGGTGATGCTTACCGTGAGGTTCAGAATTTACTCACCATTGATGAAAATGCTGCGATAGAGCCTCCCAACGTGGGCATTGTCAGCCGCATCATGGATATTATCTCCAGCATATTCGCGCCTTTTCTTTATCCGCTGGCCGCCTGTGGCGTGTTGCAGGGCATTATTTCACTTCTTACCGCCATCGACGTAATGGATCCAGCGGGTGGCACCTATCGCATCCTTAATTATGTTTCCTGGACCGGCTTTACCTTCCTTCCGGTAATGGTTGCTTTTACGGCGGCAAAAAAATTCAATGTAAATCCGTTCACGGCAGTGATTTCCGCCTGTGCGCTGGTGTCGCCGGATTACCTGAATATGTTGACGGCCAACAAAATCCTGACAGCTAACTCGGCCGATCCCACAGTGCAGGCGTTAATGAAGAGCGCGGTGGAAAATCCCGCCATCTCCAGGGTGCTGGTTGAGATTGCCGGCATTCCGCTTGATGCCGCACCGCTGACCTTTATGGGGTTGCCGGTACAGTATCTGAGTTATACCTCGTCCGTTATCCCGATCATTTTGATGGTCTGGGGCATGTCTTATGTTCAGCGTTTCTTTGAGCGTGTCCTTCCCCTGGTGATCAGAAACCTGTTCACGCCAATGTTCTGCATCGCCATCATGGTGCCGCTGACGCTGCTGGCATTTGGTCCCATCGGCAACATGATTGGTGGCGCTATCGGCGGGGTCTACAACACCCTTTATCACCTGAGCCCCGCTATTGCTGGATTTGTTGTGGGTGCCCTGTGGATGCCTCTGGTGACGTTAGGCGTGCACTGGGGGATCACGCCCGTTACCGTCGGGAACTACGCAACCTTGGGCTACGACACCTTTACTGGACTGCAAGCTTCCGCGGTATTTGGCATGGCGGGCGCGGTGCTGGGTGTCTACCTGAAAGCGAAGGATGCTGAGCTTAAGCGTATGGCGTTATCGGCGGGCGTGACCGCACTGTTTGGCATAACCGAACCCGCCATCTATGGTGTTGCACTGCGCCTTAAGCGGCCGATGATTTGTGGCTGCCTGGCCGGTGCTGCTGGCGGCGTCATTGCCGGAGCCTTCAACGCGGTGTCCTGGAGCTACTGTATTCCTGGCATTGCCGTTCTACCGGTGTTCTTCAAAGAAGGGCATATGACGCAGTTTCTCGGATTCCTGGTATCGATAGTCGTGGCATTCATGCTGGGCATTCTGTTCACCTGGGTAGCAGGATTCAAAGAACAGAGCGAAGCAGACGTTCGCGCCATGCCTCAGCCAGGTACCATCTGAATTAATTGAGAGAGTGAATATGAATAACCCATTTCCGAACAATTTCATGTGGGGCGGCGCGGTTGCGGCTCATCAGGTTGAGGGCGCCTGGAATCAGGGGGGGAAAGGTCCGAGCATCGTCGATGTCCTAACCAGCGGGGCGCACGGCGTTGAACGCATCATTACTGACGGTGTGCAAGAAGGCTACCGGTATGCGAATCACGAGGCAGTAGACTTTTACCATCACTATCGTGAAGACATCGCTTTGCTGGCCGAAATGGGCTTCCGCTGCTTTCGTACATCGATTGCCTGGTCGCGTATTTTCCCCCGCGGCGATGAATCAGAGCCGAACGAAGAGGGGCTGCGTTTTTACGACGCATTATTTGATGAGCTATTGAAATATGGGATAGAGCCGGTCATTACGCTGTCCCATTTTGAAATGCCCAATTTGCTGGTAACCGAATATGGCGGCTGGAAAAACCGAAAGGTAGTAGACTTTTTTGTGCACTTCAGTGAGGTAGTGATTAAGCGCTTCCAGCACAAAGTAAAATACTGGATGACCTTCAACGAAATTAATAATCAGCGCAACTGGAAAACCCCGCTTTTCGGCTACTGCTGCTCTGGGGTGATTTTTACCCAGGAGCCAAATCCCGAAGAGTGCATGTATCAGGTTCTGCACCATCAATTTGTCGCCAGTGCGCAGGTGGTGAAGCTGGGTCACGACATCAATCCTGAACTGCAAATTGGCTGCATGATCGCGATGGTGCCGCTGTATCCATTTTCCTGTCATCCGGATGACGTCATGTATGCGCAGGAAGCCATGCGGGAACGCTTCCTGTTTAGTGATGTTCATATGCGCGGTCATTATCCGGCTTATATTCTTAACGAGTGGCAGCGTAAGGGATACCACATTGTCATGGAGCCCGGTGATGCGCAAATCCTGCGTGAGGGATGTGCCGATTATATCGGGCTGAGTTATTACATGAGTAATGCCGTCAGCAAAGAAAATGCCGGCAGCGGTACGGCACTGTCTGGATTTGAGGGCAGCGTGCCGAACCCGCATGTCAAAGCCTCGGACTGGGGTTGGCAGATCGATCCAGTCGGACTGCGCTATGTTCTAAATATTCTCTACGAACGTTACGAAAAACCGCTGTTTATTGTGGAAAACGGATTTGGTGCAGTCGATCAGATAAATGAAAAGGGCGAGGTCAATGACGACTATCGCATTGACTATTTGCGTGCTCACATTGAGCAGATGAAGCGAGCCGTGATGGAAGACGGCGTTGATCTGATGGGATATACGCCCTGGGGATGTATTGACTGTGTCTCTTTCACTACCGGGCAATACAGCAAGCGCTATGGCTTCATTTACGTCAATAAAAATGATTATGGCAGCGGTGATTTTTCGCGTTTGAAAAAGAAAAGCTTTGACTGGTATCGTCGGGTCATTGCCAGCAATGGCAGTGAGCTCAGTTAAGGTATGACTACTGATATGACTTGATGCACGCATCGTAGCGGCGCTGTTTATTACGCGATAAATAGCGCCGCTATAAACGTTTTAACCGGTCTGCATTCGGCCTGTTATGCCTCAATTAGAAGCAGACGATTTAAGGCTTTTCTTTCTCATCTTCTGCCGGAATCAGCGGCTCATCAATCGCGATGGATGAATTCGATTTCAGCAGCTGAATATCCAGAATCACGTAAGTCATGGTGGTGATAAACAGTGAAATCACGCTGCCAATCACGCCGCTGGTGGTAAAGGTGAAATAGTTGTACATCACCACCCAGGTCACGCAAATAAACAGTGCCAGCGCCACGTTAATCGCCGAGTGCGAATAGTTGGTGGTTCGCGCACCCATCTCATTAATCTGCCGGCTGAGATTCACGCCGCTGTATTTCTCCAGCGTAAAAATACCTTGCTCCCAATTACGCAGCCGACGTGCACCGCTGCGGGTGAGAAATAGATAGAGCAACGATATAAACAAGCCGGAGAACGCGATCAGCACCGGCACCGCTTCCAGCGCGTAGGCAAGGCTTTTATGGCTGGAAACCTGCGGGGTAAGGTCCAGCGTTAATGAGGCGCCTAGTGCGGCATACAAAAAAACGAACAACAGCAGAAACAGCGCGTTGCGCTTCCAATCGAGGTCGGCTTCATGATTCTTTTGCTGACGTGCACTGTTGAGCGCCTGGTGTAACTGCGTTGCATGGGGTGATGCGGTGTCAATATTGTCAATCTCTTCACCCAGTAAGCGGTGAATAAACGGCTGATCGGCCGGTTCAAGGGTAATGCGCATAAATTTCTCGCTGACGTAACGATCAAAGGCGTCAGTGTAACGTAATTCGTCAGGCGCGCGCAGAATCTGCGAGTAAGTGCGCAATTTTGCATCTCAACATCGGCTGTTGTTGCACATCATTTATACAATTACTGTGCGGTTATTACTGACCGCGTAAATGACGACGGAGTAACAAGCTATGTCGTACGTTGATGGTTTTGTCGTAGCGGTGCCGGAAGCGAATAAGGAGGATTATCGCGCCATGGCGGCCAAAGCCGCGCCGCTGTTTAAGGAGTTCGGCGCCACGCGTATCGTCGAGTGCTGGGCGGATGATGTGCCTGAAGGTACGCAGACCGATTTCTATCGTGCGGTGAAAGCTGAGGCGGGCGAAACGGTGGTGTTTAGCTGGATTGAGTATGCGTCGAAAGAGGTGCGCGACGCCGCCAACGCCAAAATGATGTCCGATCCGCGCATGAAAGCGCTGGGTGAAAATATGCCTTTCGATGGCAAACGCATGATTTATGGTGGTTTTGCGATATTGCTGGAGGAGTAGCTATCAGGTGCGCATTGTTGCGCACCTGAATGTTACCGATCACGGCCATTGCTGACACTGGATCACCGTGCAGTAACCATCGTGATCCTGGAAAGTTTGGCCTTGCTGTTCCCAATAAGGATTAAAGGATGTAACGCGCATAAAGCCGGCGGCGATCATGCTCTGGCAAATACGCTGCCATTCACTTTTTTCCGGCAGATAAAACACCAATAAATCCTCTTCTGAGGGGCGCGGCTCCACGGGATGTGCACTGCAGAGGGTAAATTCCAGATGCCACGGCACGCCCGGTTTTCCCAGCATTACGCCGCTAAACCCGGCGTGGTCTTCAAACGATCCTATCTCGGTCAAACCTAATCCGCGACAGTACATCTCCCGGCTTCGCGCCAGTTCGGTAACGGGTCTGGCAACGCGCATAACGGGTGCATTCATGTTTATCTCTCCATTTAACTGGGCGGTTCCTCTATTTACTGTAGCGGCTGAATACGGGCGATGGCGCAATGCGTGCTCATCGCAGCGGTGATTGGCGATAGCAGATTATTCGGGTAACGTGGAATGCTTATCTACCTACCTACAAATAATCACCGCACGCTAAGTTGCAGGAGAGTCAGTCCATGTCCGTTAATTCCGATATCGTCGGCATTGTCAGCGATGAATTCATCAATCCAAATAGTGTAAAGCTGCTGAATGAGGTGACGCGTCAGCTTAATGAGCGTGGTTTTATCACTGTGCTACTGAATGTGACTTCACGCGAAAGCTATCAACAAACTTTGCGCAATCTGGCACCGCTTAACATTGGCGGGTTGGTATTTCTGACGTCGCTGTTTGCCGATGAACTCAGCGTAGCAGCGGATATTCTGCCGCAGGTGGCGACGGTGCACCTGTGCCACAGCGCCAGTGGCGATGCCAACGTGGTGATTGCCGATGGTTATGGTGCGGGCGCAGAGATGGGATTATTGCTGTTATCGCAAGGACATCAACGCTTTGGTTTTATGCATAGCCAGCAGAATGCGACGCCAGCGCGCCAGATGCTGGGCTTTGCCGCCAGCCTGCAAGCCGAACAGAAGGCGTTGCAGGTTCAGCTCAGCGCCGGAAATAACGATCGCGAAATGGCCTATCAGGCGATGATGGCATATTTGAAAAAAACGCGTGCTGCCGAGCGCATTAATGCGCTGTTCTGTGAAAGTGACGTACTGGCGTTTGGCGCGTTACAAGCGGTGCGCGATTTCGCGCAGGGTGCACATGTCGCGGTGGTGGGGTTTGATGATGTCGATGAAGCGCGCGCCTCGACCTGGCATCTGACCAGCTGGGCGCAGCGCCGTGATCTGCTGGTGGCCGAAGCGCTCAATCGTCTGCTGGATAACCGAAGCGATGACAGCAATGCGTGGCAGCAAGGTGAATTGCAGGTGCGTCATTCGCATCATGGTAAACATGTGCCGGGCGAAATGTCGCAGTGCGGCTGCGCGATTCGTCATTAATGCAGCAAGGATAACGGGATGTTATGGCTTCTCGCCAAATACGCCATCACGGCGGGCATGGTGGTATTGATTTCTGAAGTGGCAAAACGTAGCGATCGGCTCGGCGGACTGACTGCCGCTCTGCCATTAGTCACGGTTCTGGTGCTGATATGGATGAAGCTGGAAGGGCAGAGTCAGGCCAAAATCGCCAGCCATGCGTGGTACACCTTCTGGTATGTGGTGCCGACATTGCCGATGTTTATCGCCTTCCCATTTCTGTATCAGCGCTGGGGATTTTGGCCCACGCTGGTGGCGAGTTGTCTGCTGACCATCCTGTTATTTATTCTCTGGGCGACACTACTTAAACGCTTTGGCATTGAGCTCATGTAGTTATGGAACAAAAAAAGAGGGTGTTAGCCCTCTTTGTTAGCACTCAGAAAATATACTCTGCACTCTTAGCCAGCTTTACAAATGGCCCAGCCAGGGTTTGATTATGGTGCGCAACAATTTGCTCTGCACTCAGTAGGCCGCTATCGACAGAAGTATGCCCATCCTCAATCAGCACTACGCGAAACCCTAAATCTGCTGCAGCGCGACAGGTGGTATCCACACAATATTCACTCTTCATCCCTACGATGGCCACTTCTTCAACGCCGTCGTGTTTCATCGCTGTCAGCAGTTCAGTATCACGAAAACAGTTAGGGTATTTTTTCACCAATACCCGGTGGCGATCCGCCTTGTAGTGCAACTCAGGAATCAGCTGGGTTAACGGACTGCTCTCGGCGAAGGGCGAGCCTTCTGGGCCGGTGTGGCGTGCGAGAAAAATCGGCGCATCGGCGGTGTCGGCACGATCGATAAGTTGATTGATGTTGGCTAACACCAATGCTGCAGCAAACGGCGCTTGCGGGCCATGAAATAACCCTTGCTGCATATCAATAATCAACAGTGCTTTGGAATGGGGTTGCTGCATGATGCGTCTCCTTTCTGCATGCTATGAACGGAGATTATTCCCCGTTCTTCAACTGACGGGGCTGGGGAATCTGAAAGCTTATGTCTTCGCCACAGAAACACGCACGCCGCCGCCATAAGCGGTGGTGGTGGTGCTTGTTGTGGTTAATGCGTTGAAATAAGACATAAAAGCTCACAAGAGAGAGTGCGAACTCTGAATCTAACAGAGTAAGGTGAGAAAACAAGACGGATTTTGACTGCGTATTGTAAGGACAGGATGACGTTAGCAGGCCGTCATCCCGCCGATAAATTAATGCTTGGTGCCGTTACCCGAGCCATCGCGGTTGCGGAAAATGTGGGTGACGTTATCGGTATCTTTAAGCGCCACACCGCTCGCCTGGGGCACGTCGATATGGTGCATCACTTCCGTCATCGCGCGGCTGAGGGCGGCCTGGCGCGGCGGATCACGTTCGAGTGACGCCATAATCCGCAGTTTATCAAGCAGGGCGCGGGTAGAAACTGGCCCGGATTTTTTCAGCAGCTGTAAAATAGCATCGCCCATGATGATGTCGGTGAGTCGTTCTTCATCACTTCTGTACATAGATACTCTCTGGTTATCGCGGCTGACCTTTGGCAGATAACAAAGTGGATTCAGTCTAACGCGACAAGTCTAATGAGGCGGAAACCACTTGGTTAATTTCAGGTTGGCAGCGCCTGTTTTACGATTCACGTTCTACGGAAAACATCAGCCCAATTAATTGCTGATAGTGAATTTCTGCTTCCGTACCTCGCGCCTGCTCCATGCGGCAAAGCAATTTAGTACAGAGCGTTTTGCGGCTTAGCGTCCGTCCAGAACGCAGGATTTCAACCACAATTTGTCCTAAGGTTTCCTGTTGCGAAGGCAATGAAGCTTCTTTGAAGTAGCGTGCAATAGCCTGTGACGCCGAAGAAGAGTTACGATCCTGACGCATGGTTCCATCCTTCAAGGTTAACGTGTGACCTTTGTGCCCAGTAAAGTTATACAAAATAAATTAATCTGTACAGGAATATGGAGAATCATTTTGGCGTGAATTTGGCCAAAAGTGCTAACTTATTGTTAACAACAGCTTATCCATTACTGGCTCCAAAGGCGCAAAGTCTTGCCAACGATGTGAAAGAATCCAGCTTTTAATGAGAGTATCGAGCAGATAAAATTGCACTTAAGGATCAGGTTGAAAATATTTCACGATAGTAGATTGAACTTATTTTTTTGTGTGAAAATTATGCAATATAAAATTAACTCAAATTTATGCGCGCAATAAGCCAATGTGGCATCCGAATTAAATTGAGTTAAGTTTAATTAATTCGCTGCCAGAATAAATGAGCGCTGCTACTGATACGGCGGTGCGGGTTTATTTTCTCCGAAAGTTTGTAGAATCGGCCAATCTTGATCGCCTGACTGCCTATTCTTCGCCATGGCTGAAAGCGCAATCAGCCATTATCGACCGCCTTGCCAGATTCATTAATTAATTTTCGTAAACTCTTAATGCTATTATTTTAGCGATAAATTTACACTTGCCTGACAATTTCCTGCGCTTTAGTCTGTGCCCGCAGTTTAGGGATTAATTTAATTTCAGCACGGGATAAATAATGAAAAAGAGTACTGTTGCGGTATTGATGATGGCCGCACTTTCAGGAACGGCGTCTGCCGCTTCTGCAGATTTCGCACCAAACTTCTCCTCTGACAGCGTAAGTGTGGCAACATCTGTCGGGATGTTGGGTGGCAAATCGAAAGAGCTGGTTTATGACGCCAGTAACGGGCGTAAAATTAGCCAGCTTGACTGGAAAATTAAAAACGTCGCCATTCTTAAAGGCGATTTTTCATGGGATGCGTTCTCTTTCCTGACCCTGAACGCGCGCGGCTGGACGTCGCTGGCATCAGGTTCTGGCCACATGGATGATTACGATTGGCAGAACAGCAACCAGTCTAGCTGGACCGATCACTCTTCGCATCCAAACACCGATTTGAACCATGCCAACGAATATGATCTGAATGTTAAGGGTTGGTTCCTGCAGGATGATGCTTATAAAATTGGTGCAGTAGCCGGTTATCAAGAAACTCGCTTTAGCTGGACGGCGTATGGCGGTTCTTATGATTACGATAACGGCAATTTCGTGGGTAATTTCCCGAACGGCTCGCGCGGTATTGGTTATAGCCAGCGCTTCTCCATGCCTTATGTTGGTCTGGTTGGTCGCTACCGTATTAATGATTTCGAATTTAATGCGCTGTTTAAATTCAGTGATTGGGTACGCGCGCATGATAATGACGAACACTATATGCGTGATTTGACTTTCCGTGAGAAGACTTCGAATTCGCGTTATTACGGTGCCACGGTCGATGCGGGTTATTATGTGACCACGAATGCGAAAGTATTTGCCGAATTTAGCTACAGCAAATATGAAGAAGGCAAAGGCGGCACTCAGGTTATTGATACCACCAGCGGTCAATCAGCGTCATTTGGCGGCGATGCAGCCGGTATTTCTAACAAAAACTATACTGTGACGGTCGGTTTGCAATATCGCTTCTAATAGTGAAGCCGTAAAGTCTAACTTGCTTAAATAGCTTCAGGCATAGCGAAGGATGATCCAGTATGGATAATCCACGCTATGCCTTATTTTTTAATTAGCCGTTGTGACCATCGGTCGAGCGCGTTAGCGCTTCCCAGCGGTCAATCTCTTCGCTATACGCCTGCAGTTTCTGTCGTACCAGGCCCAATGCATCGCTGCCCAGCAACAGATGCGCAGGCGGATGATTGCTTTCGATCAGTTGCAGCAGGGCATTTGCCGCTTTAAGCGGATCGCCCAGTTGTTTACCGTTTTTTTCCTCGCGCGCCTGACGAATAGGATCAAACAGAGCATCATAGTCAGCGATGCTGCGCGCTGCGAACCATCGAACGCCCGGCCCAGTCGGTCCGAAACGATCCGGGTGCGACAGCGGTCACGTGGATGTTAAAGGGCGCCAGCTCTTTGCTCAGGGTTTCCGAGATGCCTTCCAGCGCAAATTTGCTGCCGCAGTAGTAGCTAATGCCGGGCATGGTAATAAAACCGCCCATCGATGTGATGTTGATGATATGTCCCCGACGTCGCTCACGCATGAATGGCAACACCGCTTTGCTCATCGCCACCGCGCCAAACACGTTAACGTCAAACTGGCGACGCATCTCATCCAATGAGGACTCTTCCATTACGCCTTCATACCCATAACCGGCATTATTTACCAGCACATCAATTGGGCCGAGATTGGCCTCAATATCATTGATCACATCCGCAATCGCTGCGAAATGGGTGACGTCTAATTGATAAGCGTAAGCATTTTCCGCATGCAGAGCAGTAAAATCCGCTTTGGCAGCCGCATTTCGCACCGTGCCAACCACCTGATAGCCACGGCTTAGTGCGACCTCGGCCAACGCGCGGCCAAATCCGCTGCTTACGCCGGTAATCATTAACGTTTTTAATCTAGACATTTGCCGAACTCCCCGAATAAGTGGAAGATGCATAATATTCTCGGGATGTTAGGTCGGTAAGGCCTTATCTGCTTTAATTGTTGCCTAATCTTATGAGTGAGCGGTTATGACGTTGACGGCGAGTTTACAGCAGCAGACGGTCGATCTGCTCGAAAGGTTAGCGCCGCATGAGGGATACAACCTCACCGCATTGCCCGATGTGCGCCTGCTGCGTTCCGACCGTCCGCTGGCGCGCACGCCGGTGCTGTACGATCCCGGCATCGTGATTGTCTGTCAGGGCACCAAGCGCGGTTTCTTTGGCGATCAGGTTTATCTGTATGATGAGCAACATTATCTGGCGGTTTCCGTGCCGGTGCCCTTTACCATGGAAACCGCCGCATCCGCAGACCATCCGTTGCTGGCGATCTACATGCATCTGGACTTCAACGTCGCGACTGAATTAATGCTGCAGCTGGAACAGCAGGATGTGGCGTTTGCGGCGCAAGCGGCGCAGAGCATGATGTCGAGTGCGATGGATGAGACGTTACGCGCCACCGTGCTGCGATTTCTCACCGCGTTAAACCATCCGTTAGATGCACACATGCTCGGTCCCTCGCTGGTACGTGAACTCTATTATCGCGTGTTAACCGGTCCTCAGGGCAGCGCGCTGCGATCGGCTCTGACGTTACAAGGGCAGTTTGGCAAAGTGGGCAGAGCGCTCAGCCATATTCATGCGCACTATGCTCAGCCATTGACGCTAGGCCAGCTCGCGGCAGTGGCCAGCATGAGCGTGCCAACCTTTCACACCCATTTCAAAAACATCACCCATCAACCGCCAATGCAGTATGTGAAATCGGTGCGTTTACATCAGGCGAGAATGTTGATGGTACGTCAGGAGATGACAGCCGCTGCGGCCTGCCACGCCGTAGGTTATGAGAGCGCTTCGCAGTTTAATCGCGAATTCAAGCGGCTGTTTGGTTTGCCGCCAGCGGAAGAGATCAGACGTATGCAGCGTAATTTTGCCGTGCCACCCGCACATCAGGCTTCACCGTTTGTTTCATCACATTAAAATCAGCGTATGCTATAAATGATAACCATTATCATTTTTAAACTGAGGTAGACGATGCAGGCAGTACAGGGAGAGGAGTTGCAGGCGGATTGTTGTATCGTCGGCGGCGGTCCAGCCGGTTTAATGCTGGGCTATCTACTGGCGCGCGCTGGACTACGCGCGGTGGTCATTGAGAAGCATCCTGATTTTCTGCGCGATTTTCGCGGTGACACCATTCATCCCTCAACGTTGGAAATTATGCGAGAGCTCGGCCTGCTGGATGCGTTGCTGGCGTTGCCACATCAGCGGGCGGAGAAGCTACAGGCAGAAGTCGCCGGTGAGGAGATCACTATGGCTGATTTTTCACGTTTACCGGTACAGTGCCGCTTTATCGCTTTTATGCCGCAGTGGGATTTCCTCAACTTCCTTGCCGCAAAGGCGGCACAGTTTCCGGGCTTTACGCTGCTGCAATCCACCGAATTTGACGACTTACTGTATGAAAATGGGGTGGTCTGCGGCGTGAAAACGTTACAGGGTAACGAAACAACGATCATCCGCACCGCCTTGGTAATTGGTGCCGACGGACGTAACTCTCAGGTTAAAACCAAAGCCGGATTGACCGGTAAAAGCTTTGGATCGCCGCGTGATGTGCTGTGGTTTCGGCTGGAGAAACAGCCGGACGATCCGCAGTTGGGCATGGGCCATAAAGGGCCGAAGCAAAACTTTATTGTCATCGATCGCGGTGATTACTGGCAGTGCGGTTACACCATCCAGAAAAACCAATTCGATGAGCTTAAGCTGGCGGGCCTGGCTGCGTTGAAAAGCAGCATTGCGGAAGTTGCACCCTTTAGCGCAGAACGCATGGCGGAAGTGGATGCGTGGGAGAAGCTCAAGTTGTTGTCGATACGTATCGACCGCCTCGACCACTGGATGAAGCCTGGGGTGCTTTGCATCGGCGATGCGGCACACGCGATGTCACCGATTGGTGGCGTTGGCGTCAATCTGGCGATTCAGGATGCGGTCGCCGCTGCGAACATGCTGACGAGGCCGCTTCAGCAGGGCAAGGTCACACTGCGCGATCTGCAAAAAGTGCAGCAGCGCCGCCAGTTCCCGACGGTTGCCACGCAATTCCTGCAGATCAAGATGAGCAGCAACAAACGTAAGCGCAGTACGCCGAGTAAAGTTCCGCAGATTATCGGGCGCTTTCCGTTTTTGCGTCATCTGTTTGGCCGCTTAATTGGTCTGGGATTCCGTACTGAGAAACCCAAATATTTATAACGCGCAAAAAAAAGCCCGCAAAGCGGGCCAGGTAAACGTTACCAATCTGAACATTCTCGTAGCAACGCATTGCTGTGTGTTGCGTCGCTATAATAGCAACGGTAAGCAAGTTGTGCAGGAAATGATCAATGAGTTAATTTTGTTCTGTGGATAAGCATTATGCTTGCTGGTCACGCGTTGACCACCAGCAGATCAACGATCCAAGGCTGACCATCGCGGTGCCTTGCCAGAAAGGGAGAGTCAGATGCGAGCGCAGGATAAAGGCCGCCAGCAGCGACGAGATTATCGGGATGAAGTAAGACGCCGCGGCTAAAATTGTCACGTTGCCATGCAGAATGCCAACATTCCACGCGGCGTAACAAAAGCCCATCGCCATGGCAGCCAGCGCTAAACTGATCCAAACCTCCGCGGACAAGATAAACGGCGGCTGTGGTGAAAGCAGGAATTTCACCCATAGCGTCAATGCGGTGAGAATAAAGAACAGAGTTATGCCATTGCTGCCGTTGGCAATTTTTTTCGTTACCACGCAATACACCGCCCAGATGATTGCGCCGCTCAACGCCAGGCCGTAACTCAGCGGATTATCCCGCACGTTGTTCGCTATCTCGCTCAATGAAAAAAACTGATCGCCGCCCAGCACCCGGCAAATCCCTGCTACGGCAAGTAATACGCCGGGAATAATCAGTGGGCTGGTTTTTTGTCGATTAACGATCACCGCCAACACGATGGTGATACTCGGCCACAGATAATTGACCATGCCAACTTCAATCGCCTGGCGGCCGCTATGGGTAAAGCCCAATGACAGCGACAAACACAGTTCGTAACAGACAAACAGTACGCTGCCGATGATCAGGTAGCTGCGCGGAAAAGTGCGCAGTTTAGGAAAGCCGACGCACAACAGCAGCAGAAATGCGCTGGCACTGTAGATAAGCGCAGCACCGCCAACCGGACCGAAGCCTTCGCTGACGTTCTTTATCAGACCTACAATCGCGCTCCACAGCAGAATGGCCATCAAGCCAATCAGTGTCGCTCTCTTTGGGGGCATGGCCCGTAACCTTAGTTTGTCAATTCGGGCCAAAATCCTATCAAATCAACGCTTCTTTGTATTGTTCTTGCAGCACCGGTATTTCCGCTGCGCAAGCTCAGGTGCCGGGAACAGTCACTACCACTTCATTTCGCCGGTGTTTACTTTGGCGCTCAAATCCAGCGAACTCTCCTCGGGCAGATTGGGGTAAGCGGCTTTCATAGTCTCAATTACGGCGGCAGAACTCTTGTGCGACTGCAGCGCTTTTTCAAAGCTTTGCAGGTAGTTAAGCGTAAAGCTAATCGCTGCATCGCCCGCTGGGCGCGTACCCAGATAATGACCCGGAATCACCACTTTTGGCTGCAGCTGCTGCATTTCTGTCAGTACCTTGCGCCATTGCTGACGAATGGCGGGCGTTTGCGTATCGGCGGTCCACACATGAATGCCGGAAGCCACGCCGGTGCCACCTACAATGGCTTTGTTGGCAGGAATCCATATGTAGGCGGCGTAATCATTGGCGTGACGCAGCTCCAGCGTTTCGCCGTCCAGCGTAAAGCGGGTCGCCTGCGTGACCTGCGGTACATACAGCTGCTGCGGCGCGCCATCCTTCATTTGCGGGCCCCAATAGGCCAGTTTTGCCACTTTGGTGGCTGCGATATGCTTAACCACTTCTGGCGTTGCCACGATTTTCACGTCAGGGAAGGCTTTAACAATCGGCTCCAGCCCAAAGTAGAAGTCAGGATCGCCAGAAGTGATGACGATTTGCGTCAGCTTTTTGCCGCTCGCCTTGATCATCTGCACCAACTTTTCGCCATCTTTAGTACTGAATTGTGCATCGATCAGCATAGCTTCATGCGGACCGGAAACCAGCGTCGAGGAGACCGGGAAAATGCCGTTCTCCTGCGGGTTATAGACCTGCAACTGCAGTGGCGCAGCGAATGCTGGCAGGGCGGCGACGGCCAGTGCCAGCGACAGAATTTTTACTTTCATCGAATGTGTTCCTTTCTCCGGCGGTGCGCCGTGCTTGAGCGCTCTATTGTAGGGATATTCGCGACTGGTAGAATTCCCGAAACTGGATATGATCAGTTTCGTAAAACGATCAGATGGAGTGGCGATGGACAGAGTAACGGCAGCAGCGGTTTTTAACCGCATCTGTGAATTGGGCAGCTTAAGCGCCGCCGCGCGTGCGCTGGATATCTCGCGGCCAATGGTGAGTCGTTATCTGGATGAGATGGAAAAATGGGCCGGTGCACGCTTGCTGCACCGCTCATCGCGCAAATTGACCATCACGCCTGCCGGAGAAAAGATCCTCGCTAAATCGCGGGCGCTGACCAGATTGGCTGAAGAGATCGCCGATCAAGGTGCTGATGGCGAACCGCATGGCACGTTGCGCATCGCCTGTGCGCACTCGACCGCGACGCATATTCTGGGGCCGATGATTCCAGCATTCCTGGCGCGTTATCCCGCCGTGCGCATTGAGCTGGAAATCAATAACCAGCCGGTAAGTCTGATAGGTGAGCGCATTGATGTGGCTGTACGTATTACAGACGATCCTGAACCGGGGGCGATAGCACGGCGTTTGGGCGAGTGTGTTTCTGTGGTGTGCGCGTCGCCGGATTATCTGCAGACACACGGCACGCCGCAGACGCCGCAAGATTTGGCGCAGCATAACTGCCTGCACTACAGCCGCTTCGCCGGGCAGAGCTGGCAGTTTTACGATGCGCAGGGCGAGTTAGTTTCGGCGGCGGTGAGCGGCAATTTCAGCGCCGGCATTTCGTCAGTGCTGTGTGACGCGGCCATCACCGGATGCGGTGTGGCAATGGTGCCGGAAATGGAAGCGCGTAACGGCATCGCCAGCGGACAGCTGCAAACCGTGCTACCTGACTATCAGGCCAAAACGCTGGCGATTTATGGCCTCTATATGTCGCGCGAACGGCAACCCGCTGCGCTGCGCGCCTTTTTAGCTGCGGTGCAGCAGCAGTTAATGACCTAAAACGTCGACAAGCTTGCAATAAACGTGGAAAGCGATGATTAACAGCAGGTTAGGGTGATTATTCCGGCTCGAAACTCAGGGTTTTCAGCCTGAAATCGCCAGAGGGTGGCGAAATTTCACTCAGCGGTTGTCAATGTAAAAGGACGGCACCTGCCCGGTAACCCGGCGGAACATGGTGGAGAATGACGAACTGCTATCGTAACCCAGCGACAGCGCCACTTCGTTCACCGATTTCCCGGCGACCAGCATCGCTAACGCTGTCACAACGCAGGCGCGCTGCCGCCAGGCGGAGAAAGACAAGCCGGTTTGCTGCAGGAAATGGCGGCGGAAGGTGCTGGAACTCATAAACAGCGCGCTGGCCCAGCGTTCGGCGGCATCATGAATGCTCGGAGCCTGAAGAAAAGCCTGACACTGCGCCAGCAGCGCGGACTGCTGCGGCAGCGGAATATCGAACTCACGTGTCGGCATCGCGGCCAGCTCTAGCAGCAGTAATGTTATTAGCGATCGATCGCGATCGGATGCATATAACGGCGGTAAATCAACGGCTTCAATCAGCAGCTGGCGCATTAGCGGTGAAACGCTAAGCACGCTGCAGCGATCGTTGGCGCGTAACGTTGCCGCGCACTGCGGTTCGATGTACAAACTGCGCGTCGAGACGCCAACGAACTTTACGCTGTGCGCGGTGTTCGGCGGGATCCACACTGCATGCTGCGGCGGAACTACCCATTCTCCCGCCTGAGTGGCAACGTGCATCAGCCCGGTTGCGCCATACAGTAATTGTGCACGGCGGTGGCGATGTTCTGGCAGCACAAAGCCCTGCGCATAGTCATTGCCAAGCGCCACCACATCACGCTCCAGTTGATCGAATGCATCTATGTGACCATTCCGCATGTTAGCTATCTGTCTCAGATTGACCGGTTTGCAAGGTTAATTGAGCGCTGCACAAATGGGAAGCGGGCAGGTGGCTGCGTAAGCTGCGTAACTTATTTGCTGATGCTGAGAACGGTAATGAATGAGCTATTAATTATTGTGCTGGCGGGGTTTGCTACCGGCATTACCACGGTGCTATTTGGTTTTGGTGGCGGCTTTGTCGTTGTGCCATTTGTCTACCAGCTGCTGGCGCAACAACCGCTGCTGGCGGCAGACGCGATGCACATAGCAGTGGCCACCTCGACCGCAGTGATGATCTTCAACGCCGGTTGGGCCAGCTACCACAACTGGCGCGGCGGCAAGTTGAATAAAGCCACCTTGCTCCCACTGCTGTGGTTCATCGCGCTGGGTGCGGTGATCGGATCGTCGCTGGCTGGCGAAATGGATGATAACTGGATACGCAGGTTGTTTATCATCTACATGCTGGTAACCATCGCCGATTGTCTGCTGCGCAAAGGGTTCTTCAGCCGTAGCACGCCGCGATCGCTCTCTCGTCTGACCGCCAGTGCTGGTGGCACGGCGATGGGTATCATCGCCGCGATGTTGGGCGTTGGCGGCAGCGTGATGACCGTGCCGCTACTGCGCCGACACGGCTACGCAATGCGCGATTGCGTCAGCGCGGCCAATCCGCTGTCACTGCCGGTGGCCATTTGTGGTGCTATCACTTACGCCATCAGCGGTTGGCAAAAGATAGCCGCTAGCGGCTATCTGGGATTTATCAGCCTGAAAATCCTGTTGCTGCTGGTGATAGCCGGCTTTAGCGGCATCATGTTTGCTCGCCGATGCATTCCGGCCGTTCCCGATGTGTGGCATGCCCGGGTGTACGTGGCGCTTTTATGCGTGGTGCTGTTCGCCATTGCGGTTTAAGTGCGGGGCATAAAACCATGATTGGTCACCTGGCGACCAATCTGATCGGTCACTACACGGCTGGCGTAACTGGATAGCGCGGTAAAAGTGAGTAAGCCGGCGAGAAGAAGTCGGCTGTAAGTGGTATTCATAAAACGCTCCTTGCTTCGATATGCAAGGGATTATATAGCGAGTGCGCGGTTTTTCTCATCAATGATGCAGGATTAATTTCCATCGCAATTTTGGCAAAGTCTGCACCTCAACATGGCGCAGCGTTGCGCCATTGTTGTGCTTTGCGCATCCCGGCCTGCATTGTAAAGAAACATAAGTATTCGATCTTGTATCCAAGAGCGTATCCCATCTGGCTTTGGCTCAAACGCGTCATTTTTTGGAAAGTATTGGCACGTAATCTGCAATATCCCCGTTAGTTGATAAATCGGGAGTATTCGCATGTTTGATGCACTGTTGGATGAAGATGCCACGACGCTGGCGGCGTTGATCCGTAGCGGGGAGGTAACGGCGCAAGAGTTGACGCAGGCCGCGTTGGATCGCATGGCACTGCGCGAGCCGCAGATTCAGGCCTTTTGCACCGCCACGCCGGAGTTGGCGCTGCAGCAGGCGGCGGCTATTGATGCCAAACGCGCACGCGGCGAAACCCTGGGTGCATTGGCGGGGGTGCCGCTGGCGGTGAAAGATCTGATTTGCACCGCAGGGGTAAAAACCACGTCCGGATCGCATGCTTATGCCGAGTTCGTCCCGGAAGAAGATGACATTACCGTTGAGCGCCTGTTAGCTGCCGATGCCGTGCTGTTGGGCAAAACCACCGCGCCGGAGTTTGGCTATAGCGGCGTGGGACACAATCCGTTATTCCCTTCACCGCGCAACCCGTGGGATCTGAGCAAAACGCCGGGCGGTTCCAGCGCCGGTTCCGGTGCTGCCCTGGCGGCGCGCCTGTGTCCGATTGCGCTAGGCAGCGATGGCGGCGGTTCGGTACGTATTCCTGCTGCCCACTGCGGCGTGTTTGGCTTGAAAGCATCAATGGGGCGCGTGCCGCTCTGGCCGGGCTGTCGCGACGAGCGCTATCCCGGCGTATCCAGCTGGGAATCCTTAGAGCACATCGGTCCGATGTCGCGCAGCGTGCGTGACAGCGCGCTGATGATGTCGGTGATGGCGGGGCCAGACATGCGTGATCGCCACTCAATTCCCTGCAGTGATGTGGATTGGCTGGCGTCTCTGGACAAGCCGCTCAATGGACTGCGCATCGCCTTTAGCGCTGACTTTGGCTATATCGCCGTGGATGCAGAAGTGCGTGACGTTGTCACTAAGGCGGCACGACGCTTTGCGCAGGAGCTGGGTGCCGAGTTGGATGAAGTCGATCCCGGCATCGCCGATGAAGGTGCGACGTTCGCCGCGCTGGTGGCTTTTGAAAGCGATTTGACCGGCATGCGCAAGATGCACGCTGAACTTGGCTCGCGCATGTCGCCACACCTCAGCGCCATGCTGCAACGCGACTGGCGTGCCGAAAACTTTACTGATGCCAATACCATGCGCAAGAAGCTGTGCAATCAGATGTGGCGCTTTATGCAGCACTACGATCTGCTGCTGTCACCGACGCTGGCGGTACCGCCGTTCCCGCTCAATATGCAGGGGCCGGAGATTATTGATGGCCGCATGGTGCGCAGCGATCACTGGCTCTCCTTCTGTTTCCCGTTCAACTTTACCGGCCAACCGGCGGCGTCCGTGCCTGCGGGCTTCACCGCCAGCGGCCTGCCGATTGGCATGCAAATCGTGGGTCGTCATCTGGACGATGGCCTGGTGCTGGCGGCCAGTGCCGCATTCGAGCGCATTCAACCCTGGAATCACCTTCATCCTGTTTCAATCGGAGTTGCCCATGACTAACAAAAATTCACCTGCTCTGGAGCAGGAGTTCGAACACGAGCCGGTACCGCTCAGCCATCGCCACTCCACCGGCTCGGTATCTGCAGTGTGGTTCGGTTTTCCCATGATCCTCACCAACGCGCTGTTCGGCGGCATCATTACCTGGCATCTCGGTTTTTGGCCCGCGTTGATAGCGATTTTGCTGGGCAACCTGGTGCTGTTTGCCTATGTCGGCGCGCTGAGCTGGTTTGCTGGCAATACCGGCATGAACTTCGCGCTACAGGCGAAGCGTACCTTCGGCACTAAAGGTTACATCCTAGTCTCTGGCTTCCTGTCGACGGTGGTGATTGGCTGGTACGCCTTCCAGACCGGCTTAACGGGCACGGTGATCAATCAAACTTTTGGCTGGAATGCGTTGGCGGTGACGGCGTTCGCCATGGTGCTGTATACCGCGATTACGTTTCTCGGGGTGCGCGCGCTGTCGGTGCTCGGCCTTATCGCCGCGCCGCTGTTTGTGGTGCTGGGTTTAGTGGCTTTATGGCTGATTGGCCAGCATCATGATTTCAGCACCATTACACAGTTTAAAGGGGGCAGCGGCGCGGTGGGCGTGATGAGTATGGGCACTGCGGTGACGATGGTGGTGGCCGGTTTCGCTGATTCGGGTACCATGACTGCTGACTTTACCCGCTGGTCAAAAGACGGTAAATCAGCGGTGATCGCGGCGTTTTCGGCTTTCCCGATGGCGAACGTCATCTCCTACCTGTTTGGCGTAGTGATTGTCGCGGTCGGCGCGGCAGTTGATCCGGCGAGCAACGGTGGCAACTTCCTGCCGATGTTAATGGGTCACGGCATGCTGCTTTCAGTCATCGCCTTCCTATTTGTATTCATCAACCTCGGTTCGGTGTGTACGCACTGCCTGTATAACGGCGCGGTGGGCTTCAGCCATCTGTTCAGCAGCAAGATGCGTCTGTGGACGGTGATTCTCGGCGTCATCGGCGGGGCACTGGCGCTGGCTGGCGTATGGTCCTACTTCCTTGAATGGCTAAGTTTGCTTGGCATTGTGGTACCGCCGTTTGGCGCGGTGATGATCGTCGATTTGATCTTTATGGCCAAAATCAGCGAGCAGCGTAAGGCGCGCCGTCTGCGTGGTAGCGCCTTCGCCGGTTGGGCGATAGGGAGTTTGTGTGCGGTAATTGCGCACATTGCCTTCCCGCAGTTCGGTGAAGCGGTGATTGGTTTGGTCACTGCCGCGGCCAGTTACACGCTGATTGTCAAATTCAAACGTGAAAGCGTAGTGAAGG
Source organism: Pantoea sp. USHLN256 (assembly GCF_037149875.1). Classification (NCBI taxonomy): domain Bacteria; kingdom Pseudomonadati; phylum Pseudomonadota; class Gammaproteobacteria; order Enterobacterales; family Erwiniaceae; genus Pantoea; species Pantoea sp. USHLN256. Next base: position 52,849 of record NZ_JBBCQO010000002.1, read on the forward strand.
TGATGGAGGAAAAAAATGCCTGATTATGCGATTGATTCAACTCCTTACTTGTGGCCGTATGACGGTCGTTGCAGCCCGCAGGATACTGCGCTAGTGGTTATTGATATGCAAACCGACTTCTGCGGCAAGGGCGGTTATGTCGACAGCATGGGTTACGACATCACGTTGACGCGCGCGCCAATCAAGCCGCTACAGCAGGTGCTGGCGAAGATGCGCGAGTTAGGATTCCCGATCATTCATACCCGTGAAGGGCATCGGCCGGATCTCAGCGATCTTCCGGCCAACAAGCGCTGGCGCTCGAAACGCATGCAGGCGGAAATTGGGGCGCCGGGTCCGTGCGGGCGCATTCTGGTTCGCGGCGAACCTGGCTGGGAAATTATTCCGGAACTGGCGCCGCTGCCGGGTGAAATCATCATTGATAAACCGGGGAAAGGCTCGTTTTACGCCACCGATCTGGAGCTCATCCTGCACAGTCGCGGTATTCGCAATCTGATCATCGGCGGTATCACCACCGATGTGTGCGTACATACCACGCTGCGCGAAGCCAACGATCGCGGTTTCGAGTGCCTGGTGTTGTCCGATTGCTGTGCCGCGACCGAATTAAAGCATCACGAAGCGGCACTCAGCATGATTCATATGCAGGGCGGGATTTTTGGCGCGGTTGCCAGTTCACAGACCTTGCTGGCCGGGTTAGCCAGCAAACAAGCGGCTGAGGTAAGTTAACGCCTCAACCACTTTTCATAGTGCTCCGGCCACGCCACGGTGGGTGTGCCGGGCCTGCCCATACCAAAGCCATGTCCGCCACTGCTGTAGCTATGCATCTCAACCGGTACATGCTGCTGCTGACAGGCATCGGCCATGATCAGCGTGTTGTGGGGATCGGAGATCGGGTCATCCTCAGCCTGCACCAGAAAGAAGGGCGGAGATTGCGGATTCACGAACTCCTGCACTGACCAACGTGCATCTTCACTGGTGGGTTTTTTTTTGCCGACCAGAATCTTATGGGTTGAAGTATGCGTGTAGGGCGGCTCCAGCGTGATAATCGGATAGATGAGCGCTGCGCGATCGGCTGTAGCCGGTTGGTTATCCAACGCATCGGTTGCCCTATAAGAACGAAAATCCGCGCGGGTCACGGCCATGCCGAGCAGATGTCCCCCAGCCGAGAATCCCAGCACGCTGACATGCTTTTCACGCTGCCGAACCATGCGCAACGCACGCTGTGCATCCTGCAATGAAACTATCGCGCCATCTTTCCAGCCTTCATGCGGCAAGCGATAACTCAGCACATAGGCGGTGTAGCCGCGTGCCGTCAGCCAGGCGGCGGCGGGCCAGGCTTCTTTACCCATCTCAATACGCGTATAGCCGCCACCTGCGGCAACTAAGACCGCGCGACCATTGGGTTTAGCAGGGGTTAATAGCGTAAGCGTGGGCTGCACAATATTGCGTTGGGCGCCTTTGTCTGAGATCACCACATTGCCAGAAGGGCCGCCGCCACCTGGCGGTAAATCGGACCACAGCGATAAAATTTTAGTGGTTACTTGCGTGGTAGCAGCAAACGTCATCCCGCTGCGCATGGCCAGCGCCGAAAGCGAAAGGCAGGATAAAAAATGGCGGCGATTCATGGTGGATCCTCATGAAATGGGAGGCCCATTGAAGCAGAAAAGCCAGCAGGTGGGCGCGGCTTTGTATTACTAAATGCGACGAGGCAAATTAACGATTGTAGTTACAACATACTTTAATGTGATTTTTTGATCCGGGCTTTAGCGACATTGCTGTGGTCTTTCAATCAGCGAAATTGACGTTGGATTCTGTTGCGGCCGCTCTATAAAGAATTAAATGGGCATATAAGGTGGTATATGCCCATGAGCATCTTATTTAATCCCCACGCAACACCGCCAACAATGTCTCGGTATTCATTTTCCCCACGCTATCACTGCCTTCCAGTAAGTCGGCTGCCAGCTGACGTTTACGGTTATGCAGGCCAACAATCTGTTCCTCAATCGTGCCTTCCATTACCAGCCGATAGACAGTCACAGGTCGATCCTGACCGATACGATGGGCGCGATCGCTGGCCTGATCTTCTACCGCAGGATTCCACCACGGATCGAGATGAATAACGTAATCTGCCGCGGTTAAATTAAGTCCGGTACCACCGGCTTTCAAACTGATGAGGAACAGATCGCCCGTACCCGCCTGAAAATCATTTACACGCTTTTTCCGCTCAGCCGGAGGCGTTGAACCATCCAGATATTGATAAGCGATATTCTGTTCATCGAGTGCTGCGCGCAGCAGGGCAAGATGGTCAACAAACTGACTAAACACCAAAGCTTTGTGGTGGTTTTCGCGTAATTCATTAACGATTTCAAGGCAGGCCTTGAGCTTGCTACTCTCCAGCGAAACGTCGTGCAGAACCAGTGAAGGGTTGCAGCAGAATCTACGCAGGCGCGTAATCTCCGCCAGCACCTGAATGGTACTGAGGTCTTTGCTTTCTTGCAGGTTCTCGATGGCCTGCTGGCGCAGCGCCTCGTACCAATGTTTTTCACTCTCGCTCAGGGGAATTTGATGAAGAACATCTGTGCGCGGCGGAAGCTCGTCAAGCACCTGAGCTTTGGTTCTGCGCAGGACAAACGGCTTTATCAGTTGCTTCAACGTCGAAGCGGCGAGCTTGCTGCCATGCTCGATCGGCACTGTGAATTTTTGGCTAAAGGATTTTTGATCGCCCAGCAAACGTGGATTAATGAAACGGAACAAACTCCACAGCTCACCAAGATGGTTTTCAATTGGCGTGCCGCTGAGCGCTAAGCGAAAATCGGCCTTCAATGCCATCACTGCTTTTGCGCGCTGGGTCTGCGCATTTTTGATCGCCTGAGCTTCGTCCAAAACCACACTGTGCCATTGCGTAGCGGCAAAGCGTTCAGCTTCCTGCAGCAGCATGCCGTAACTGACAACCACGACATCAAATTCGCCGATATCAGAGATATCACGGTGATAGCGAAAATCGCGCATCTGCAACGTTGGCGCAAATTTGGCGCTTTCGCTCAGCCAGTTGTAGGTCACGGATGTGGGGGCGATAACCAGTTGTGGGCCATGCGGAGCACGTTCCAGCAGCAGCGCTAACGTCTGCAAGGTTTTCCCCAGTCCCATATCATCCGCCAGGCAGGCGCCCACACCCCAATGCGCCAGACGTGAAAGCCAATAGAATCCTTCCAGCTGATAATCGCGTAATTCGGCTTTGAGCGTGCTCGGTAGGACAGGCAGATGTTCCTCTCTGGCCTTCAATTCATGCAACTGCTGCAGCCAATCGCTATCGCCACGCAAATCGCCGACTTCTTCAGCGAGCGTTTTGATAAACGGTAGGGTTAATGTATTAACCGTCAGCGCTTTATTGTCTTTTACCGCCATCAGCATTAACTGTTGCAAACGTTGGCGCAGCTGATGATCCAGTGCCAGCCACTCTTGATCGCCAAGGCGAATAAAACGTCCCTCGCTCTCCTCAACCAGTTTCAACAGTTCACGCAGTTTTAGCACTTTACCGTCATCCAGCTTCAACTCGCCGGATAACGCGAACCATTCTCCCTGACGCTTCACGTTAAGCGTTAACGCACGCATATCACGGCGGCCGGTAAAGCGCATCCGCTCACCTTCGGGCCAGACGCATTCGAGTAAATTGCCATCGACACTTCGCAATTGGCTCAGCATTTCCAGTGCATCCTGCGTCTGGTTAAATTGCCATTCCTGATTGTCCTGCTCCGTTTCCGTCAATAGGGGGCAGGCTTGCAAAATTTGCTGCATGCTGGCCTCTTCGCGTTTCAAATCGCGTCGGGTCTGCACCGCTTGCTTGTCTTGCTTACCATGCACAATCTCATTGCCACGACCTACCGGCAGCCAGCTGCCGTTGACGAGAGGGCGAACCAGCAGTTGCAAGCGTAAACCCTCGCCCAGCGGCAATAGCTGCGCATAAATTTTTTCATCTGCATCGACGTGTGGAATGTGGGCAGTGAACTCAGGCAGATCGGCCTGAATAGGCAGCAACGGCGCAACGGCGGTAATCGAACGCAAAACTTTATCGCGCGCGGTTGCGGGAATTCGCAGCTCTTCGCCGAGTACCGCAGCAATTTTTCTGTGTGCTTCGTTCACCACATAGGCGACTAATCGGGTCGGCGTTTCATTAACGATCACCACCTGATCGCGGCTGTCGAAAGTCGGGTTGAGCCTAAGGCAAAGTTGGCCGTGCTTTTCGCTGATCGAGAGCTGGATTTGTCCTGACTCAACATCGATGCGGACATCCGGCGCATCTTGCCAGAAAACAGCGGGATGTCCGGCCAGCAGCGGCAGCGCTTTGTTGGCGTCAACTTCATATCTATCCGAACCGTAATAGTTGTAGTGCGAAATGATATGTTTGGCGACCTGGCGATCCTGCGCCACCAGCCACGTCAGCTTATCGGATTCGTGGCGCAGGCGTTTTAACGCGATGGAGCGTCCCTTGCTCCAGCCTTGCTGATTCCGTTTCTGTTCCACGGGAATCATCTCAATCCCATAGCCGTTATGCGACAAGAGCCAGGCGAGGCGTGACGTGCTTTCGCTACTCTTTGGCGAAAGTTGCGCCAGTGCTTCCAGCGCGTATTCCCATGTCTCTTTGCGTTGCCAAAGCTGGCTAATCGCCTGACGCTGGCGGGGTTTTTCAGGCGCAGGTTCAGCGAACTGATGATGTAAAAGGGTACGCATTTCAAATGCGGGAAGCGTATAACCCCGTTCTTCCAGTTGTTTCGCAAATTCCAGCAGGCGCGAACGCTGTTGCTCGGGGTGCTGCATATCGCCAAGCCAGTACAGAATCAGGGCCTGAAACATACCGGCTATGCCGATGAGCGGCTTATCGATGTACTCAAAACTGCGCTGTTTAGGCGTGATACCAAATCGCTTAGTGATTAATCCTTCAAATAACCACCAGGCAATATTGTCATTTTTGCTCTGTTCTGTGAGTTCAAGTAATTCGGTCGGCTGTTGCGGTTCAGTACGGGAAAACAGGGTGATGGCAGCTAATATCGCCAATTCCGGCGGCAGCTGCAGTTTGCGTTTGCCGGTAAGCTTACGCAGCTGTTTTACCAGTAGCTGCCAGGCTTGCATCGCTGACTGAGTTTCTCCCTGATACAAAGCCAACCAGCATTGAGCTGCATAAGGTAATTCGGTTTTCAGGAAGTCACGATCGTCGCGCCAGAGTGCTTCAAGCGCTAAGGCGTCAATCATCATCCCAGGAATGTTCGGTAACGCTGCGGCGAAGTTACGTGCGAACTGCCAGAGTTGCGGGCTGACCTTGAATTGCTCGCTGGCATCACTAAGCGCGGTGGAAAGCAGCAGGATTTGCACATCGTGATGCAGCAGGGTAAAAGCCTCTCTTCCCGCCTCATCCGCAATCAGTTTAATGGCAGGATGATCGTCCAGTTGGAAATTTCCGTAATAGCGCCAACGGATAGTGTGTTCTGTGAGCTGATCCATCATTCCCGCCAGCGCAGACATCCACATAAGTGTCTTATGAATATCGACGACTTTGGTGCGATAGGTACTGCAATGATCAAGAACGGCGTGTAGGACTTCGGGATGGCGTAACAGCTGCAAAACAACCTTATTTTCGTAGTTTTTAGTGAGCTGCCAGCGTTGTTCCACCAGGGCAATCAAACCCGCTTGTTGAAACTCCTCCAATAAGGCATCTAACTCGGGATGATTGATACGACAGGGTTTGCTGTCAAAAGCGTTTAACGCCGCCATGATCGCCGTTTTCGATAAGGGCGCCATCACCGCCAGCAGATTAAGCAGCATGCTCTGATGAAAAGAAAACGAGGCGAACGTATCGGCTAAATCATGATGATCGCTATTCACTGAAGTCATATCACTTTCCGTCAATCACTGTGCAAAGTTACTTTTGCAGACATGGTAACGGCTAAGACATAGCATAGCCAGACGGCGTAATAACTGATTGATTTTGGTAGGTATGAAGAGAAGAGCAGGGTAACAGAACGTTACCCTGCGAACGGCGTAGTTATCCGCGCATCGGTTCAGCGCGCACCGGTTTATCGCCGGCGACAAAGTAATCCGCTTCGCTGCGCGGCAGCGGTTGGCGACCACGAATGTTATCCGCGATTTTTTCACCAATCATAATGGTGGTTGCGTTGAGATTGCCGGTGATGATCAACGGCATAATCGAGGCATCCACCACGCGCAGGGCTTCCAGTCCGTGCACGCGACCTTCACCATCTACCACTGCCATTTCATCGGTACCCATTTTACAGGTGCCGCACGGGTGATAAGCGGTCTCGCCGTGGTTGCGCACAAATTCATCCAACTGCTCATCGGTCTGGCAATCCAGGCCTGGGCTGATCTCTTTGCCACGATACTTATCCAGCGCCGGCTGATTAATGATTTGGCGCGTGATACGAATCGCATCGCGGAATTCATGCCAATCCTGCTCGTGCGACATGTAGTTGAACAGAATCGCCGGATCGCGACGTGGGTCGCGTGATTTCAGGCGCACATGGCCGCGGCTTGGTGAGCGCATTGAGCCAACGTGGCATTGGAAACCGTGTGCTTCTACAGCATTCGAGCCGTTGTAGTTAATCGCGACTGGCAGGAAGTGATACTGAATATTCGGCCAGCTGAACTCTTCGCGGCTGCGGATAAAGCCGCCACCTTCGAAGTGGTTGCTGGCGCCGACACCGGTGCCGTTAAACAGCCACTCGGCACCGATTTTCGGCTGGTTCCACCATTTGAGTGCCGGATAGAGCGAAACCGGCTCTTTGCACTCATATTGCAGGTACATTTCGAGGTGATCCTGCAAGTTTTCGCCCACGCCCGGCAAATCGTGTACCAGCGGGATATCGAACTGCTTCATTAACTCAGCCGAACCGACACCGGAACGCTGCAGAATTTGTGGCGATGCAATCGCACCCGCGCACAGCAGCACTTCACGACGCGCCTGCACTTTATGTGAGGTATTGCTGGAACCCAGCAGATACTGCACGCCAATCGCACGTTTACCGTCAAACAGAATGCGGTCTGTGGTGGCATGGGTGATGATTTTCAGGTTCGGACGCGTTTTCGCGGTATCAAGGTAACCGCGCGCGGTGCTGGAACGGCGACCTTTCGGCGTCACAAAGCGGTCCATTGGACCAAAACCTTCCTGTTGATAGCCGTTAAGATCGTCCGTGCGCGGATAACCGGCCTGCACGCCCGCTTCAATCATCGCAGCAAACAGCGGATTGTTGCCGGGTTTGCAGGTGGTGATGCTTACTGGGCCTTCGCCGCCATGATAATCGTTGGCACCGATATCGCGCGTTTCAGATTTACGATAGTAGGGCAGGCAGTTGAGATAGCTCCAGCTCTCGAGGCCAGGTTCTTTCGCCCAGTTATCCAAATCCATCGCGTTACCGCGGATGTAGCACATGCCGTTGATAAGCGATGAGCCGCCCAAACCTTTGCCGCGTCCGCACTCCATGCGGCGGTTGTTCATATACGGCTCAGGTTCCGTTTCGTATGCCCAGTTATAGCGTTTGCCCTGTAATGGGAAAGCCAGCGCCGCAGGCATTTGCGTGCGGAAATCGAAGCGGTAATCTGGGCCGCCCGCTTCTAAAAGCAGCACATTGACGCTGCTATCTTCGGTCAGTCTTGTCGCCAAAACGTTCCCTGCGGATCCGGCTCCGATAATGATGTAATCAAATTCCATTAGTCGTTCCTCAGGTTAAAAAGCCAAAATTAAAATACGGATTGAAAACGGGTCATTTCGAGCTGCACTGATTTCACCTGGGTGTAATTTTGCAGCGTCATCAGGCCATTTTCGCGGCCAACGCCAGAGTGCTTATAGCCTCCGACTGGCATCTCAGCGGCGGATTCACCCCAGGTATTGATCCAGCAGATACCGGCTTCAATCTGGTGAATCACGCGGTGCGCGCGGTTAAGGTCCTGCGTCACGACACCGGCAGCCAGGCCGAATTCAGTGGCGTTCGCGCGGCGAACCACCTCTTCTTCGCTTTCGTAGCTCAGAATTGACATCACCGGCCCGAAGATCTCTTCGCGCACGATGGTCATCTCATCGCGGCAGTCGGTGAACACGGTCGGTTCTACCCACGCACCCTTGTCGAATGCTGCGCCGCTCAGGCGTTTACCGCCGCACAGCAGACGCGCACCTTCGCTGATACCCGATTCGATAAAGCGCATCACGTTGTCGCGATGCGCGAAACTGACCAGCGGACCGAAGTTGGTGTCAGGATGATTCAGGTCACCCGCTTTGATGCGCGCCACGCGCTCGGCGATTTTTGCTTCAAATGCCGACTGCAGTTTGGCTGGGATGAAGACGCGGGTACCGTTAGTGCAAACCTGGCCGGAGCTGTAGAAGTTGGCCATCATGGCAATATCTGCGGCGAGGTCGAGATCGGCATCATCAAAGATGATCAGCGGTGATTTACCGCCCAGTTCCATGGTGACATCTTTCAGCGTTGAGCCCGCGGCATTCGCCATCACTTTCTTACCGCTGGCCACGCCACCGGTGAAGGAGACTTTATCGATGCCCGGATGGTCGGTCAGCAGCTGGCCGGTCACCGCGCCGCGGCCGTTCACCACGTTAAACACGCCGTTCGGCACGCCCGCTTCGGTATAGATTTCTGCCAGTTTCAGCGCGGTCAGCGGCGTAACTTCGCTTGGTTTGAAGATCATCGCGTTACCGGCAGCTAGCGCGGGTGCCGATTTCCACAAGGCGATCTGAATCGGGTAGTTCCACGCGCCGATACCGGCCACCACGCCCAGCGGCTCACGACGGGTATAGACGAAAGAGGTGTCGCGCAGCGGGATTTGCTGGCCTTCCAGCGAAGGAGTCAAGCCGGCGTAATACTCCAGCACATCGGCACCGGTGACGATATCGACATATTGGGTTTCGCTCAGCGGTTTACCGGTGTCGAGGGTTTCCAGCGCAGCCAGTTCATCATTGCGCTCACGCAGAATATCCACCGCACGACGCAGAATGCGTGAACGTTCCATTGCGGTCATCGCCGCCCAGATTTTCTGGCCTTTTTTCGCCGCGGCGACAGCGCGATCAACATCCGCGCGCTCGGCTTCGTGAACCTCGGCCAGCACTTCGCCGTTTGCCGGGTTGATGGTCTGGAATGTGTTGCCAGCTGCAGCCGGAACGCGTGCGCCATCGATATAAAGGTGTTGCTCGGTGAATCGGGACATGATTTCTCCTTCCTCAGTGATTCTGGTCAGCCAACTGCTGACGAATGAATTGGGTGGTAAGCCTTCTGGCGATGGCCAAATCGAACGGTTTGCCACTTAACGCGGCGCGCAGCCACAGGCCATCAATCAGCGAGGCGAGGCCATGTGCCGCCAGACGCGCCTGCTCACGGGGAATTGCGCGACGAAACTCGGCTGCCAGCGTGGAAAACAGTCGACGACTGCTGACGCGTTCCAGGCGTCCGAGCTGTGGTTGATGCATGCTGCTGGCCCAAAAATCTAACCAGGCTTTCATCGCGGCGCTGTGCACCTGCGAATCATCAAAGTTGCCTTCCACAATCGCCACCAGACGCGCTTCGGTGCTGGCATCGGCCAGCGGCTTCAACCTTGCTGCGACCGCATCGCGCAGCTGACGCGTTACGTCGCGCATCGTCGCTTCCAGCAGACCGTTCTTGTCTTTGAAGTAGTGGCTGATGATGCCCGTCGATACGCCAGCACGGCGCGCAATCTGCGCAATGGTGGCGTCGTTGATCCCGACTTCGTTAATGGTGCTCAGGGTCGCATCAATCAGTTGCCGACGACGAATCGGCTGCATTCCCACCTTTGGCATAAAACTCCAGCTCCACCGCAATGTAAGGACACTATTAAAACTTTTTTTGATTGCACGTTCAATATAAAAAAGAAATTTGTTAGGATGCTGTGCTTCGTTTGTTACAAAAACGGAGCGGTGAGTTGAAAGGAACTCAGCAGGTGTGCATTAACGCGCACCCTACGAAAACCGCACTTTCCCGCGTAGGAGCGCCATCAATGGCGACTAAAACGGGCTTTATTGGCATGAATTACAGGAAATTAACCAGAGGTAATCGATGATTAATCCACCTGCCAGTGAAAAAGACAGAATCAATCCTGTGGTGTTCTTCACCTCAGCCGGACTGATTCTGACATTTTCACTTGTCACGATTTTTTACAGCGAATTAGCTGCCAGCTGGATCCAGACCACCGTGAATTGGGTCACCTCCACGTTTGGCTGGTACTACATGCTCGCTGCCACGGTGTATATCGTGTTCGTGGTCTATATGGCGTGCTCACGCTATGGGGCGATCAAGCTCGGACCGGAGCAATCCAAACCTGAATTCAGCCTGCTGAGCTGGTCAGCAATGCTGTTTGCCGCTGGCATCGGGATTGACCTGATGTTCTTCTCAGTTGCCGAACCGGTAACGCAGTACATGCAGCCGCCGGAAGGGGCCGGGCAGACCATGGAAGCCGCGCGCCAGGCGATGGTGTGGACGCTGTTCCACTATGGCGTTACCGGCTGGTCGATGTATGCGTTGATGGGTATTGCGCTCGGCTACTTTAGCTATCGTTACAACCTGCCGCTCACCATCCGCTCGGCGCTCTACCCCATTTTCGGCAAACGCATTAATGGCCCGATTGGCCATACCGTAGATATCGCCGCGGTTATCGGTACCATTTTTGGTATCGCGACCACGTTGGGGATTGGTGTGGTGCAGCTGAACTACGGCCTCAACGTGCTGTTTGATATCCCCGAAGGATTCACCGCCCAGGCGGCATTGATTGTGCTGTCGGTGATTATCGCCACCATTTCTGTAACCTCCGGCGTCGATAAAGGCATTCGTATTCTGTCGGAACTCAACGTCGCACTGGCGCTGGGCTTAATCCTGTTCGTGCTGTTTATGGGCAAAACGGATTTCCTGCTCAACGCGCTGGTGCTGAACGTCGGCGACTACGTCAATCGCTTTATGGGCATGACGCTCAACACCTTTGCTTTTGATCAACCGAAAGAGTGGATGAACAGCTGGACTCTGTTCTTCTGGGCCTGGTGGGTGGCATGGTCACCGTTTGTCGGTCTGTTCCTCGCCCGTATTTCGCGCGGCCGTACCATTCGTGAGTTCGTATTGGGCACGCTGATTATTCCGTTCACCTTTACGCTGCTGTGGCTGTCGGTGTTTGGTAACGCGGCGCTGTATGAAATTATTCACGGCGATGCGGGCTTTGCGCAGGAAGTGATGGCGCATGCTGAGCGTGGTTTTTACAGCCTGCTGGCGCAGTATCCGGCGTTTAAACTCAGTGCTTCGGTTGCCACCATCACCGGTATGTTGTTCTACGTGACCTCGGCGGATTCGGGCTCGCTGGTGCTGGGTAACTTCACTTCGAAGCTGAAAGACATCAATAGCGATGCGCCAAACTGGCTGCGTATCTTCTGGTCGATAGCGATTGGTGTGCTGACCATGGGCATGCTGATGACCAACGGCATTTCGGCCTTGCAGAACGCCACGGTGATCATGGGCTTACCGTTCAGCTTCGTGATCTTCTTTGTGATGGCCGGCTTGTATAAATCGCTCAAGGTCGAAGATCATCGTCGCGCCAGCGCCAGCCGCGATACTGCGCCTTACATTCCGGCGAGTAACGATCGTCTGAGCTGGAAGAAGCGCCTGTCGCGCCTGATGAACTATCCGGGTACGCGCTATACGCAGAAAATGATGGAAGAGGTGCTGTTCCCGGCGATGCAGGATGTGGCGAAAGAGCTGGAACTACGCGGCGGACGTGTTTCGCTGGAGCGCGTTGAACCCGATGAAGCGCAGCCGCTGGGCCACCTTGATCTGCGCGTGCTGCTGGGTGAAGAGCAGGACTTCGTCTATCAGATCTGGCCTCAGCAGTATTCGGTCCCGGGCTTCACCTACCGCGCTCGCAGCGGTAAATCGACCTACTACCGTCTCGAAACCTTCCTGCTGGAAGGCAGCCAGGGCAATGATTTGATGGATTACAACAAAGAGCAGGTGATCATCGATATTCTCGATCAGTACGAACGTCACCTGAACTTTATCCATCTGCATCGCGAAGCGCCGGGCAGTAGCATGACTTTCCCGGACGTGTAACCTGTGGTGGTCGCCATAAATGGTGACCTACGCTTTGCGCCAGGTGCAGCTTCATCCTGCACCTGGCACATTCCCCAATCACAGCTAAGCTTTCAAGCTGATTAAATGGGGGATAAAATGAAATTAGGCTTTGCTTGTAAGTATCTGGATCAACAGGCTAAACAGCCGTATCCCTTTAAAAGTACCACCCGCACGCGCTTTCTCAGTCTGGATGATGATGCACGCATCACGCTGCTGAACCTGCTGGCGCAAAACAATCTACAAAACCTATACCTGACACTTGAGCAGCTGGCGAAAGAACCTGAGGCTCTCCGCATGATGCGTATTGGCAGCGATCTGTTGCCGCTCTATACCGTGCCTGAAGCAACCCAGCTGTATGGCGAACTGTTAGCCGAACTCACGCCGTTATTGCGCCGCTGCGGTGATCTGGCGCGCAGTCATCATATCCGTCTCTCGTTTCATCCCGGCCAATATACGGTGCTGGCGTCCGATAATGAGGGCGTGGTTGATCGGGCAATAGAGGATGTGGAGTATCACGCCACTTGCGCGGTGTTAATGGGCTTTGGTCGGCAGTTCCAGGATTTCAAAATCAACATCCATATGAACGGTAAAAAGGGCATTGATGGATTTCGCGCGGCGTTTCTCCGCCTGAGTCCGGAAGCGCGCAATATGCTGACGGTGGAGAATGATGAAATATCCTGCTCGCTGGATGATGTGTTACAGGCGCGCGATCTCTGCCCGGTGGTGCTGGATATTCACCATCATTGGGTGAAAGAGAACCACTATATTCAGGCGGATGATGAACGCATCGCACTGATCAACGAGTCATGGCGCGGTGTGCGACCGGTGCTGCATTATTCAATTGCTCAGGAAGGCATCATCCCCGATCACGGCTTTCCCGATCAGCAGGATTTAGCCATATCGAAGTCGAAACTTCGCGCACACTCTGATTACTACTTTAATCAGACGTTAAATGATTGGGCGCTGTCGTTTAATGCGTTCGATATAATGTGCGAAGTAAAAATGAAGAATTTGGCGCGCGACCGTTTATATCACTATGCGCTCGAGCGCCAATTGATTACGGCGCGGTAATCACAATCGCTACACGGCGGTTTTGGGCGCGGCCTTGCGCACTATTATTCGTGGTGACCGGCGCGCTCATGCCTAAGCCGCGCGTAACGATAGTGTCACGCGAAATCAATGCGCCTTGCGCCCACTGCGCTGCCACGGCGTTGGCTCTTTTCAACGATAGCTGTTGGTTGTAATCCGCTTTACCGTAATTATCCGTGTGGCCATCAATGCGCACATGGGTAATGCCGGTTGTCGCCAGATTTTTTGCCATCGTCTGAATGGTATTTTTACTGGCGGGCGTCAGTTCCGATTCGTTGACGCCAAACAGTATTTTGTCCGATAAGCCCAATCCCCAGCCCTCGTTATTTTCACTGAAACCGGCATCACGCATTGCCGCAATCTGCGCATCAGTAAAACGTCCTTTTGACTGGCAGCCGACCAGCGCCAACATCGCCATCAACAGCAAAATTCTTATCTTCATATCCGTACCTTACTCATTCCCTTGTTTTTGTACATGTTCATATCGGCGCGCTCCAGAATCGACTCGACCGTGTCGCCGTGCTGCGACCAGGCGTAGCCAATGGTCACCGACGTGGTGATTGGCGTGCCTTCCGCAATCACGATCTTATGCTTGATGCTTTCATGAATCTCTTGCATCAGCAGTTGCAGGTGTGCCTCGCTGGCCCGGCTGCTTACCAGCATGGCAAACTCGTCTCCACCTAAGCGGGCGACCAAATCCTGCTGATAAGCCAAAGAGGAGAGGCGAGATCCAATGGCTTTCAGCACTTCATCGCCGGCGGCGTGGCCCCAGTTATCGTTGATGCTTTTGAAGCGATCGCCATCAAGAAACAGCAAGGCAAAGCGCTCTTTGGCAAATTGTTGATCGAGTAATCGAGTGAGCTGAGCGACAAACGCCGTGCGGTTCGCCAGACCGGTTAACGGATCTTCCAGCGCTTTGGCGGCCAGCGAGCGATTATCCCGCATTAGCGAGGTCTGCAGCGTCTGCATTTCGCTCAGCAGCGAGTTGAGGTCATCGGAAAATAGCTGGAATTCGCGGGTCGGGCTCTCCGGAATACGTAAAGAAAAATCGCCAGATTGAATCACGTAATGAATCGAGCTGGTGATGTTACGCAGCGTGGCGAGAATGCCGCGATGGAGGAATTCACTCAGCAGGAAGGAGATAATTAAAACGCACAACATACCGCTGGTCAAAATCATCAGAGAGTAGCGAATAAATTCGGCAGCGCCGGTCACGGTGCCTTCCAGCGTCAGCATGCCGACGGTGGCTTCAGAGTGGTTGATATTAACGGTGAGCGGTTTGAGATAAATCCACTCGCGCAATAAACGCGAGAACCAGCCGGTTTGTTCTTGTTGATCATGCCAGTCGACCAGCACGGTGTTATCGTCCGTCACCAGTTTCGCCGAGTCGAACATCCCTTCATTGCCCAATCGCGCGATTTTATTATGCGCATCGTAGCTGTCTTCAAATACCGTGGCGGCAGTCAAAGTAGTGCTGAGCGTGGCGGCAATCAACTCGAGATTTCTTTTCTCGTAGCTTTTAATAAACAGCAGGGAAGTAGACGAGAGCAACAGCCAGCACAGCAGTAAAATAACCGCAGAGTTAATGGTGCTAATTTTGCGCAGCGTATTGCGGATCGATGATTTTTCATGACTTAATTTTTCGAATTTCATCTTATTTGCTTCCATTGCGCGACAGCAACAGCACATCCGGACTCACCTTGACGCCGCTGCGGGCAAGCGAATCAAGATTAACGGAGAACAGCGTGTGATCGGTATTGAAGATCAGGCAGAACGCGGCGCCAACAGTACAGTCTGCGTTGTTCTCCGCGAGCGTCAGTACGGCTTTACCCTGGAATTGTTTCGCCAGTTCTAACTGTTGCTGCGGCGACTGGTCGCCGAAATAGACCGCGTCGCAGTGTTGTAACGCCAGTTCGCTTTCATTGGTCAAATAGACCACGCTGAAGGGTGTTGCCGCAGGCGCAGCTTTGGGCAGCAAGGAGAGATGCTGGGCCGAAGAGAATACGCAGAGTTGCGGGGCACGGGTTAATTCCGGCCAATGGGTAAAGCTAATAATGCCGCTGACAATACGGTTGGCTTTATCGTCTTTTATTTCAGCAAAAGCCGCATGAGAAATAAACAACAGCACAAAAACGGCATTAATTAAAATCTTGCAGGCGTGAAGCAGGGAGAGGAGCAAGTCAGCTTGCCGATGATGAAGTTGTTTACATAACATACTGCGTTCCCGAAAGTTCTTCGCAAGGATCAGCGCCTGATTAAGCGCGTAAATATTAACATCGCTGCGCTTAAAAATGTACTGATGCTTCCGTTTGCCATTACTGGCGAACGTTCTTGCTGCGCTATCGCTTTTACCAGGGAGATTTATGCGCGAAATTATTTTATGGATAACCAGAACAACAGGGCGGGTTGCAGCAAAGTGTGATCCAGTACACATTTATTTGCCTGATAACTGATCCCTGTTTCCCACAGGTGAATCGGCGGGTAGTGGGCATTTTAGCCGGAAATACGGGGCTCATCAGGCTAACTCCATTAGCCACGCTTACGTTTCATCCGTGCTAACAATGCGGTTGATGAACATGTTTTTCGATTACGAAACAATTTGACGTATTTATCGGGGTGAGGGTTTTTTACATTCTGGCAGGATACGCAACATTCAGTACATCCTGGTCTTTGTGTCATGCAGTGGTTTTCAAAAAACGCCGTTTTTTTTGCTGTAAAAACCTGTCTGGCCGCCTTTCTGGCACTCTATCTCGCCCTTGAACTCAACCTGGATAAACCCGCCTGGGCCGTCACTACCGTGCTGCTGGCTTCTCAGCTCTATTCAGCCTCGACCATCTCTAAATCGGTGTTTCGCCTGCTGGGCACCTTATTGGGCGGCGTATTCATCTTCTTTATTTTTCCACCGACGGTACAGCATCCGTTGCTGTTCTGTTTCTGCGTCTCGTTATGGGTCAGCGTCTGCTTATATTTGTCGCTGCATGACCGTACGCCAAAAAGTTACGTGTTTATGCTCGCCGGTTACAGCGCGGCGATCATGGGTTTCCCGGAAGTCGCTACGCCGCTGTCCATCACCAGTACGGTGATATCACGCATCGAAGAGATCACGCTCGGCATTGTCTGCAGCAGCCTGGTGCATGCGCTGTTGTTCCCGGTATCGATGCGCAGCCTGCTGGAGCAGAGCGTCAGTCACTGGTATCTCAATGCGCGCAAGCTCTGCAGCGACCTGCTGTCCGGCATTCCAGGCGATAACTCGCCCGAGCGCGATGACATCCTGATTCGTATGGCTACTCATCCACAGCAGGTGGAAGTGCTGATTACGCACTGCGTGTATGAGGGAGATGCCGCACGGCGGCTGATTCGTTTGGTGAGCGTGCAATACCAGCATCTCTCCTATTTAATTCCGACGCTGACGGCGATCGAGATGCGCCTGCAGCGCCTATCCACCCTGCAAATCACCTTTCCCGAAAACGTCGCGCACACTTTCCAACTGTTTCTGCACTGGCTTAACGACGGCGAAGCGGTAGGGGAAACCAGCGCGATCCAGCAGACGCTGAGCGACTGCCAGGCTGAACTCAACGCCGCATGGCAGCAGGGCGCGTTGCCCACGGAAAATTGGCTGCTGTTCACTGGATTAATGGAGCGGCTGGCGGATTTCGTACGTATTGCCGGGGCGTATCAAAGTGTCGGGGGATTGGTGAGCGATCTTTCTGGCGACACCACGCTGGCGCGCGGCAAACGCACCCACCGCTTTTTCGACAAAGGGCTGATTAGACTTTCGGCGTTAACCGCGTTTTGCGCCACCTTTGGATCCTGTCTGTTGTGGATGGCGTCGGGTTGGCGTGATGGCGCATCAGCGCCGGTGATGGCGGCGATTCTCTGCTCGCTGCTGGCGAGCCAGGATACGCCACTGACATCGATGAAGCTGTTTGTACGTGGCGTTATCGTCGCAATTATTATCAGCGTGATTTATGTGGCGCTGTTGCTGCCACAGGCCACCTCGTTTGAAGCGTTGATGATCTGCCTCGCGCCGGGCCTGATGATGCTTGCATTGATGATCGCCCGTCCCTCCACCAATATGATTGGCCTAAGCGTAGCGATTCAAATTCCCGGCTTTATTGGGCTGGGTCACCATTTGAAACCCGATCTGATTTTACTGATCAACAATGCCATCGCCACGATGGCGGGCGTGCTGATCGCCGTGATCGTCACCGCCATTATGCGCAATAAACGGCCGTCCTGGACCGCGCGCCGTGCGGTGCGACAAGGTCTGCGCGAGCTGCTGCGCTTTATTAAAGAGACCGAGCGTAATGGTTCGTCCCTGTTGGGACGACAACGTTTTATTAGCCTGATGCTGGATAAGGTTAACGTGGTGTTGCCGCGTTTACGGCTTGATCCGCATCCGGATATGCGCTCAGCCGGGATGTTGCTCAAAGAAGTGTGGCTAGGCGTCAACAGCTTTGATTATTACGCACGGCATAAAGCGCTGCTGCAGCACTATCAGCTGGATAGCGGACAGATGTTTCATGAGCTGGCGCTGTTTCTGAAGCGACGTCTGAAATCGCTACAAACGCCGCCGCATGCGGATTTACAGGATGAACTGGATTTGCTGCTGCTAATGCTGGAGCAGCTAGCGAAGCGCGATGAACGGATACTAACGCCGCTGTTTCATCTGTTCAGTATTCGGCTGTATCTGTTCCCGCAGCAAGCCTGGCCAATTGCCACGCCGCGCCAGGCGGAAATCCTGCAGCGACAACGTTTTGTCGGTGGGTGGTCATAATCGGGATCGGTAGGGTGCTATTTATGGCCACCAGGTGTGCATTAATGCGCACCCTACAAAATCCTCGTTTATACCCGTAATTAAATCGATTCCAGATTACGTCCGTTGCTGGCGATCACCTGCTTGTACCACCAGAACGATTTTTTGCGAATGCGTTGCAGGCTGCCGTTGCCTTTGTCGTCGCGATCGACATAGACAAAGCCGTAGCGCTTACTCATCTCTCCGGTCGATGCCGCCACTAAATCGATACAGCCCCAGGTGGTATAACCAATCAATGGAATGCCGTCGGCAATCGCTTCACCCATCGCCTGAATATGCTGTCGCAAATAGCTGATGCGGTAATCATCATTAATTTCGCCGTCGGCGTTGATTTCATCGTGGGCGCCTAAACCGTTTTCCACCAGGAATAGTGGCTTTTGGTAGCGGTCATACATCATGTTCATGGTGATGCGCAGGCCGAGCGGATCGATACCCCAGCCCCAATCGCTGCGCTTAACGTGCGGATTGGCCAACGATTTCACCACGTTGGCGGCGCTGCTATTTTGCTCATTCATCTCTGCCGATGCGCAGCGTGAGGCGTAGTAGCTGAAGGAGACGAAATCGACCGTATGCCGCAGCGTGGCGGTATCTTCCGGCTCCATGGCGATCTCAACGCCTTTTTCGCGAAATACCCGAGCCGCATAAGAGGGGTAAGCGCCGCGCGCCTGCACATCGATAAAGAACAGATTTTCGCGATCTTTCTCCAGTGCCGCCCAGACGTCTTCCGGCTTGCATGACCACGGATAAAAATTACCGCCCGCCAGCATGCAGCCAATTTGATTGTCGGGGTTAATCTCATGGGCGATCTTCGTTACCAGCGCGCTGGCGACCAGCTCGTGATGCGCTGCCTGATATTTCACCTGCTCCGGATTTTCGCCCGGTTCGAACACCAAACCGGCGCCAGAGAATGGGCTGTGCAGCAGGATATTGATCTCGTTAAAGGTCAGCCAGTATTTCACCAGGCCATTGAACTCTTCGAAGCAGGTACGCGCGTAGCGGCTAAAGAACTCAATCATTTT
Organism: Pantoea sp. USHLN256; assembly: GCF_037149875.1. NCBI lineage: Bacteria > Pseudomonadati > Pseudomonadota > Gammaproteobacteria > Enterobacterales > Erwiniaceae > Pantoea > Pantoea sp. USHLN256. The sequence goes on from NZ_JBBCQO010000002.1 coordinate 71,904, forward strand.
ACGATTGCGCCACGAGCCGTATTCCGTCACCAGATGCATCGGCACGTCAAAGTGACTTAGCGTGACCAGCGGCGTGATGCCGTACTTCTGACACTCTGCAAACAGGCTACGGTAAAAGGCGATGCCTTGCGGGTTCGGGGCTACTTCATCGCCCTGCGGATAAATGCGGCTCCAGGCAATGGAAGTGCGAAATACGGTGAAGCCCATTTCTGCCATCAGCGCGATATCATCTTTATAACGACGGTAAAAATCGATGGCGTCATGACTGGGATAATATTCATCGCTGCGTAACGCAAAACGCTTCTCCAGTCCCAGTTTTACCGGCATGCGGTGCTCACCGTGCGGAATCATATCCACCGTGGTTAAGCCTTTACCGTCTGCCAGATAGCTCCCCTCTGACTGATTGGCGGCTAACGCGCCGCCCCACAAAAATCCTGCTGGAAATGTCACTTCAGACATAAAATTACACCTTGGATAATTTAACGTTGGCTGGCTTGGTCTCATCGACGGCCGCTTTTGGCTGTGCGGCATCCGTGACCGGAATATCTTCGAAGCCAAGAATCAACGTGAGAATGAAAGAGAGCACCACCGACAGCACCATGACGCCGCCGACCCAGACAATGCTCATCGGATTGCCGGGATCAAAAAATTGCACGCTGGTAAACAATCCGGGCGAAGCCATTGAGTGGCTGGCCAGTCCACCGATACCGGCCACCGCGCCGCAGATAAAGCCGCTGATCAGGCTGGCGATCAGCGGGCGTTTCAACCTTACCGCCACGCCATACAGCGCGGGCTCGGAAATACCGGCGACAATCGCCGAAGCCGCGGCGGCAAATGCCGTCTGGCGCAGCTCAGGGTTTTTGGTTTTAAACGCCACCGCGAGGGAAGAGCCGCCGAGCGACAGGTTGGCACCGATTTCCGAAGGCATCACCATGCCTTCTTTGCCGGTTTCGGCGATGGTCTGAATAATGGTGGGGGTAAACACGCGATGCATGCCGGTCATTACCAGCAGCGGCCACAGCGCACCCATGATCGCCACCGATAACCAGCCAAGATAACCGTGAATGGTATACACCAGCGCGGAAATACCGCTACCAATCCAGATGCCGAGCGGGCCAATCAGCACAATGGCGATTGGCGCGGCCACCAGCACGATCAGCATGGGCTTAAGGAAGTTTTTGGTCACCGCAGGTGTGATGCGATCAATCCAGTATTCGATGTGTGACAAAATCCAGGTCATGACCAACGCCGGGATAACCGTGTAGGTGTACTTCACCGCGGTTACCGGGATAGCGGCAAACTCCACCGCCTGGCCTTGCGCCGCTTTGGCCATCAAATCAACAAAGTTTGGATGCACCAGCACGCCGGCGATGGCAATGGCCAGCGACATATTGGTTTTGAATTTCAACGCTGCCGAAGCTGCCACCATAATGGGCAAGAAGAAGAAGGCACCGTCGCCAATCACGTTGAGGATAATGAGCGTCGATGAACCTTTCTCCAGCACGCCGCTCATTTCCAGCATCATCGCCAGCAGCTTCACCATCGATCCGCCGATAATGGCTGGAATCAGCGGCGACATGGTGCCAACCAACGCGTCAAGAATGCCAGCACCGATGCTGCGCAGGGTGATTTTGCGTTTCACCGGCGCGGCGCCATCGCTGTTTGGCGTGCCGAGCTTCAGCACTTCCTGATAGGCGAGGTTAACGTTGTTGCCAATAATCACCTGACACTGTGTGTCGGTGTGCACCACGCCCATGACGCCGGGAATCGCTTTCAGGTTGGCGTTATCGATCTGGCTGCTGTCTTTCACCACGAAACGCAGGCGCGTCATGCAGTGCGTCACCGCTTCGATATTGTTTAAGCCGCCGAGCGCAGCCACGATGGCGCGTGAGACTTCCGCATAATTTTTAGCCATGGATTTTGGGTCTCTGATTTTTTTAAGTAGAGGTACAGCGGTTTTCTGCGCGCTTGTTCGCCATGAGAAACCGGTTTCACAAAATCATGAAGATGCCAGATGCATCAGGCAAGAAATTTAAAAAACTGTTGGATGAAAGTGTGAAGTAGATCGTTACCAGCGGCAGGGCATGAATCCGTGAGGGTAGAAAAATTGCCGAATAATTCGCAGCTTAGGTAAACTGATGCCATCAGCATGGAAAAAGAGTGAAACATGGCGACCATACTTGAGGTGGCAAAAGTAGCAGGTGTATCGAAAGCGACGGTTTCCCGGGTGCTGTCCGGCAACGGTTATGTCAGCCAGGAAAAGCGCGAGAAGGTGTACCAGGCCATCGCCGAAACCGATTTTCGCCCTAATTTGCTGGCGCGAAACCTGGCGACCAAATCCAGCCAAACTATCGGATTGGTGATCACCAATACCCTGTATACCGGCAGCTATTTCACCGAACTGATGCAGCACTCCGCACGCCTGATGGAACAGCAGGGGCGGCAGTTGTTACTGGTTGATGGCAAACACAGCGCCGAGGAGGAGCGCGCCGCGATCCAGTTCCTGCTCGATCTGCGCTGCGATGGTGTGATTATCTATCCGCGTTTTCTCACTACCGATGAGATGGATAGCATCATTGCACAGCACAAACACCCGATCCTGGTGATCAATCGTCGCCTGCGTCAGCACCACAGCTATTGCATCTACTCCGATCAGCAGCGCAGCAGCACCGCAGCGGTTGAGCAGTTGATTGGCCTCGGACATCGCGAGATAGCTTTTATCACCGGCTCGCTCGATTCCCCGACGGGACGCGAACGACTGGCGGGTTACAAAGCCGCGCTGGAAAGACAGGGTATTGCGGTTGATGAGGCGTTAATCGTCGAAGGCAAATGGCAGGCGCAAAACGGCATGGCGGCGGTGGAACACCTGTTGGCACAGGGGCGTGCATTTAGTGCGCTGGTGGCGAGTAACGATGATATGGCGGTGGGGGCGATGAAAGCGTTGTCCGATCACCACATTGCCGTACCGGCACAAGTCGCGGTAATGGGCTTTGACGATATTCCGCTGGCTCCGTTTACCATTCCGGCGCTATCCAGCGTGAAGATGCCGGTGACCGAGATGATTCAGGAAACTATCGAACGCCTGATCTCAATGCTGGATGGTGGCGAAATGCGTAATGATAAAACCTTTACGGGTGAGTTGATGGTGCGTGAATCGGTAGGTCCCGGCCCTCATAACAAATTGTGATAGTTAAAGTAGAAATTCCGCAGGGATTAATTTTACAGGCGATATTTCTCTCCAGGCCATCTAATGCTTAACTCATAAATGGCCTATTTTATTTTCGCTATCTTAGAAAAAAATCATTTAAATGCAATGAGCCTTCTCAATTCGATGCCATAAAAAGAAGTTTATCAATGCCACTTTTTAGTGTGAATAACTAAGCCTATTTATTAGGTCTGCTGTTTATTCATGATGTCGTTAATCAGAATTAGTCTTATTGCTTGTAAAACTGCGTCAGGTTAATTTGAGTTATCTTTTTCCGGTCATCTTTCCTGAGGGAATTATGCACGCACGTATAACGCATCTTGATGGAATGCGCGGCTTAGCGATTCTGCTGGTTATTGGTTATCATGCTTATGCGCGATGGCCGGAATTATTACCCTATGTCACGGCAACTCAACATTTTCCAATATTTAACTACGGCTGGCTCGGCGTAGAGTTATTTTTCATGATCTCAGGTTTTGTCATTTTTATGACCCTGGATAAATCAGAGAGCTACCTCAGTTTTCTAAAGAAACGCTGGCTGCGCCTTTTCCCCGCCATGTTTATTGCCAGTATGCTGCTGTTCGCGGTGGGTGGCTTCTTCCCGGAATGGTCGGTGATGACACCGTATGTCAGGAATCTGTTGCCTGGGCTGATATTCACCAATCCAGAAACCCTGACGCAGTTAACCGGGATTGAGTTTAAATCAATGGCGGGATCGTTTTGGTCGCTGTATGTCGAAGCGGTTTTCTATCTGATTATCGGTGCAGTCTATTTTACGCTGGGCAGGAAATATTGTTTGCCGGCATTATTAGTACCGATGTTGCTGCTTTCCGCGTCCTCGGTTCTTAAATCCTTAGGCCACCCGCTGTTAATCGACATTATATCCAAGTTTGGCTTCATTCATTATGCGTGGTTTATGGTTGGCTGCCTGGTTTATGAGCGCATGCATGCACGCGATAAACTGTTTCATTACGCCATTGTAGGGTTGGCGCTGCTGATTAATTTCAGCTACTTCGTTAAGAATGCGGGAGTCATCACGCTTATTCCTTTGGTGCTGGTGATGCTGTTCTTTATTGTGAGTTTCTACTCTAAGCAGCTGGAGCGCATTCTCTCGCTACGTTTTCTCACGGCAGTCGGCTTCGCCAGTTACGCGTTTTATCTCATCCATGAAAATCTGATGATCGCTACGCTGATTAAGCTCAACGTGCATATTAAAAATGAGTTTGTCATGATGTTGATGCCAATTGTGGTGGCTACCGTGCTGTATTACATCGCTTTCTTAATCACTAAATACGCCGAACCAGCGTTGAGAAATATGTTGAAAGGGAAACGCATTCCCGCCACCCCTCCTGCTGGAACCGGAGCATAACGCTGCCAATTCACCACCTATCCGCCTTGCTGGGGATAGGTAACCGCCTTGTCGTTACTCGCTCTCTGCACACACACTCTCCATTCCGCAAAAAACTTTATTGACCGGCAGCCTGATTAGCTCACCAACTCCCATTTGTGAAGATATGAAATGTTATGTGAATAATTGTTGTATTTAGCAACTTTGTCCATTTAATGTGATTTGCAGCGCATTTATTAACGCGAAGAACTGGCAAAGTTAACACTAACAAACAAATATTAACTTATTTTAACATGATGGTTGTTCCTGAAACCCTGCATCTGAACGGCGCAGGGTGAGAAGAATCATCGAATAAAATGCCAACTATCAAGGATTGATAATGCTGAAACGTACCCTGGATTTACCTACTTCACACGCGAAGAGTCATCCATTTCCAATCTTTCACACACAAAATTAAAAATATTATTGATCACATCGATTTATAGCCAATCGGTGTGCGTCGCTTTGTCTGTCATTACGCCAACACCATTTTTTTATAGTTACCTGCAGAATAAAATTATTAGAGGTTTATCAGATGTCTACCACATTGCTCTTATCCATCGCGCTGGCAAGCGTCTTACTGCTGTTAATACTGGTGATAAAAGCCAAAGTTCATCCATTTATTGCTTTGCTGGTTTCCAGCCTATTCGTAGCAATAACCACGGGCATCCCGGCTGGCGATATTATGAAAGTGATCCTGGGCGGTATGGGCGGTTTATTAGGTAACATTGCGCTGATCATTGTATTGGGTGCCATTCTGGGGGCCATTATTGAAGCCTCAGGGGGCGCAGACGCTCTGGCAAACCGTTTTGCAAAGCTGTGCGGTCCGCAAAGAATGGTAGCAGCGTTAACTACCGTGGCCTTTATTCTTGGATTACCGGTATTTTTCGATGTCGGCTTTATCATTGTAGTCCCGCTGATTTATGGCTTTACCAAGGTGCTGCGTGTATCAACCCTGAAATTTGGTTTGCCGATGGCCGGTATGATGTTGATGGTGCATGTCACTGTACCCACGCATCCGGGTCCTGCAGCGGCCGCTACGCTGCTGAATGCGGATTTAGGTTGGTTAATGATGCTGGGCATTGCGGTTTCTGTTCCGGTCGGGGTGGTGGGCTATTTCGCTGCCAAAGCGATTAATCGCAAAAAATATAATTTATCGGTGCAGGTGCTCGAGCAATTGCAACTAACGGAATCCTGCGACCAGAAGCCAGCCGTTGAAGCTAAGCAAAACGTACCTGGCGCGCTGTTAATTTCCGGATTAATTGTCTTGCCCATAATCCTGATTACGCTGGGCACATTACTTCCTCCATATCTGGCTCCTGATAGCATGTTGCTCAATACCTTAACGCTGGTCGGCTCTCCGGGCATTGCACTGTTAGTGACCGTGGCGTTAGCGGGCTGGTTATTGGGTATTCGTCGTGGCTGGACCAAAGACAAACTGGAAAGTTTATCCAATAACGCTATTTCGACGGCGGCGGGTGTCATTCTGGTTTCTGGCGCGGGCGGCGCGTTTGGCAAGGTCCTGGTGGAATCTGGAGTAGGTAAAGCGCTTGCCGGATCGCTGCAAACGATTAATCTGCCGCTTATTCCTGCTGCGTTTATTCTCTCTTTAGCGTTGCGCGCATCACAGGGTTCAGCCACCGTGGCCATCGTCACCACCTGCGGATTATTGAGCACGGCTGCAGTAGGATTGGGCGACATGCAGTTGGTATTGCTCGCGCTTGCAGCCTGCTTTGGCGCATTGGGCTTATCGCACGTTAATGACTCGGGTTTTTGGGTTGTCACGCGCTATCTTGGCTTGTCGGTGGCGGATGGTCTGAAAACCTGGACGGTACTGACGACGATTATGGGGCTTAGCGGTTTCGCTCTGACCTGGGTGCTCTGGGCATTTATCTAAGTTAAACGCGCAATAACCCGTTCCACGCCTGGCGATTTGTGGATACAAAAAAGCCGGACATTGTCCGGCTTGATTTCGTTCTGGCGTGAATTACAGCGCCATATCCTGCTTGCCTGATTCCGTACGCGGTTTAGCCTGCGTCGGTGCAACAGTCTGGTCGCCCATGTCAATCACTGGCGGTTTGGTCAACTGCAGCGTGGCTGCGGTGTTATCCCAAACTTGCTGCGTCAACGCGGTGTTGCCGTTCAGCTTCTGGCCAAAGCTTGGCACGATAGCGCGAATCTTCTGCTGCCACTCCGGTGAAGCGAACTGTTCTGGGAACAGCTTTTTCATCACATCGAGCGTGATTGGCGCGGCAGTTGATGCACCCGGTGATGCACCGAGCAGAGCGGCCAGCGTTTTCTGCTGATCGGTCACGATTTCAGTGCCCAGCTTCAGCAAGCCACCTTTTTCTGCATCTTTCTTGATGATCTGTACACGTTGACCGGCCTGAATCAGTTTCCAGTCTTCTTTGCGTGCGTTCGGGTAGTACTCTTTCAGCGCCGCAAAGCGGTCATCATCATTCAGCATTACCTGACCAATCAGGTATTTCACCAGGTCAAAGTTGTCGATGCCAACATGCGTCATCGGCATGATGTTGCTGGTGGTGGTCGCGCTCAGCAGATCGAACAGCGAACCGTTCTTCAGATACTTAGTAGAGAAGGTCGCGAACGGGCCAAACAGCACCACTTTCTTACCGTCGAGGGTACGTGAATCGATGTGGGGAACAGACATCGGTGGCGCACCCACAGAAGCCTGACCGTACACTTTTTCCAGGTGACGGTTAGCGATTTCTGGGTTTTCGGTCATCAGGAATGAGCCGCCGACCGGGAAGCCGCCGTAGTTGTCTGCTTCCGGGATACCGGTTTTCTGCAGCAGCTTGATCGCGCCGCCGCCCGCACCGATAAACACGTATTTCGCATCAACCGAGCGCTTATCACCGCTCTTCACATCTTTAATGGTCACGTGCCATGAGTTGTCGCCGTTACGCTTAAAATCAGTCACTTCTGCAGAGGTTTCCAGCTTGAAGTTCTGATCTTTTTTCAGGCTACCGATCAGCTGACGGGTGATTTCACCGTAGTTAACATCGGTGCCGACTGGCGTCCAGGTGGCTGCAACTTTCTGATTCGGATCGCGACCTTCCATCACCAGCGGAGCCCACTGCTGGATCTGCTGATGATCGGTAGAAAACTTCATGCCCTGGAATAGGGTGGTTTTCTGCAGCGCATCATAACGCTTGGTCAGGTACTCGACGTTTTTGTCGCCCCAGACGAAGCTCATGTGCGGCGTCGAGTTGATGAACGAGCGTGGATCGTGCAATACGCCGCGCTGCACCTGTGAAGTCCAGAACTGGCGCGAAATCATGAAGGATTCGTTGATTTCCAGCGCTTTGCTAACGTCGATTGAACCGTCTGCACGCTCAGGCGTGTAGTTCAGCTCCATGTTAGCAGAGTGACCAGTACCGGCATTATTCCAGCCGTTGGACGATTCCAGCGCTACGCCGTCGAGCTTCTCAACCATCAGCTGTTTCCAGCCCGGTTGCAGCTCTTGCAGCCAGGTACCGAGCGAGGCGCTCATGATACCGCCGCCGATCAGCAGAACGTCAGTTTTTTCCGGTGCATCTTCAGCACGTACCGCTGAAGAGACAAGCAGCGCTGCCAGCGAAAGGGCAGACACGATCTTTTTGGTGTGAGTCATTCCAGTCCTACTTATTATGCAATGCAGGTGAACGTTAAAAATTCGGTTTGCACATTAAGAGATTGTTACGAAATGATTAACTTGTTTTTAGTTAATAAAGTATTGGTGTTAATTAATTAACTTACAAAAAAGAAAATAGCGTGAAATATAGGCAGAAAAGGAAATAAAACGGGGATAAACCGCTTAAGCAGCGCGGTTATTCTTTATATCGATAGACGCGACTTAGGTCAAATAAAACCCTCAGACAAATTCATTGATGAGCCGCTAACTAAGCCGCTATGAATGACGGCCCAACATGATTCAAGGCGATTGTCAGTCGTTCTGCACATTTCATAAAACATCACTCCACGGAGCGTGTTCATTCCCCGCCGACAAACTGTATTACCCTAACGTCTCTAATGACTTGTTTTATACTTTCGCGTGGGCAACGACATGGTTAACAAAACACTGTATGAAAAGCTGATCGATCAGCATCTGGTTCGCAAGTTAGATAATGAAGGGCATGTGCTGCTCTACATCGACCGCTCGATTCTGAATGAATACACCAGCCCGCAGGCGTTTAGCGGCCTACGCGATCACCAGCGTCCGGTGCGTAATCCGGGCACCATTCTGCTCAATGTTGATCACGTTAACCCCACGCGCCCCGCGCGTGATGAAGCGATGACCGATGCCGGCGGGCAATTACAGGTTGATTACTTCCGGCAAAACGCCGCGCATTTCGGTATCGAACTGTTTGATGTGATGGACCCGCGCCAGGGGATTGAACATGTGGTGGCACACGAACAAGGTTTGGTGATGCCAGGCATGGTGATTGCCGCTGGCGACAGTCATACCACTACCTACGGCGCGTTTGGCGCACTCGGTTTCGGTATCGGCACCTCAGAAATCGAACATCTGCTTGCCACGCAAACCCTGATTTATCGCACCCTGAAAACCATGCTCGTCACGGTGAGCGGCGAGCTGCCGTTTGGCTGCTCGGCGAAGGACATCATCATGGCGCTGATTGAAGAGATTGGTGCTTCAGGCGCGACCGGTTATGCCATCGAATTTGCCGGTGCAGCGATTGAGGCGCTGAGCATGGAAGGGCGCATGACGCTGTGCAACATGGCGGTTGAGGCCGGAGCGCGTGGCGCGATTATTGCGCCGGATGAAAAAGTTTTTGCCTACATCGCGGGTAAGCCGCAGATGCCGACGGGCGCATTGTGGCAGCAAGCCCTCGCGGAGTGGCGTACGCTGCGCAGCGATGCTGATGCACAGTTCGACAGCCGCATCACCATCGACTGTAGCGATCTCGAACCCAAAGTGACCTGGGGGATTAGCCCGGATCAAGCCAGCGCGATTACCGGCTGCGTTCCCGATCCCGCGCAGGAGAAAGATGCGGTTAAACAGCAAACGCTGCGTACCGCGCTGAAATATATGGGACTGGAACCCGGCACGCCGTTAGCGGAAATTGCCATTACCCACGCCTTTATCGGCTCCTGCACCAACGGTCGCATTGAAGATTTACGCGCCGCCGCCGCGATTGTTGAAGGACATAAAATCGCGCCGCATGTGCGTGGGATTATCGTGCCGGGATCAACTCAGGTACGTCAGCAGGCGGAAGCAGAAGGTTTGGCCGCGATTTTCGTTGATGCCGGTTTCGAATGGCGCCAGTCGGGCTGCTCAATGTGCCTGGCAATGAATGAGGATGTATTAGCGCCCGGCGACCGTTGTGCTTCTGGCACCAACCGTAATTTCCCTGGCCGCCAGGGCGCGGGTGCCCGTACGCACTTAATGAGTCCGGCGATGGTTGCCGCCGCCGCAATTGCCGGTCATCTGGTTGATGTCCGTCGTTTCATGACAGAAGAGGTTTAATATGGAAGCTTTCAACCACATAACAGGCACGCTCGCGCCGTTACCGGCGGCCAATATTGACACGGATGTGATCATGCCAAAGCAGTTTCTCAAAGGCATCGATCGTCAGGGTTTGGATCGTGGTGTGTTCTTCGATCTGCGGTTTTTGCCTGACGGCAGCCCGAATCCCGATTTCATCCTCAATCAGCCCGGCTGGGAAAAAGCCTCTTTCTTGCTGGTGGGTGCCAATTTCGGCTGTGGTTCCAGCCGCGAACACGCGGTGTGGGGACTGAATCAGCTGGGAATTCGCGCCATTATTGGTACCAGTTTCGCCGGCATCTTTGACGACAACTGTCAGCGCAATGGCGTTCTGACGCTGGCGTTAAGCGCAGAAGATTATCAGCGCCTAAGCGAGGTGGCGAACGATCCTGCTAACAACCGCATTACCGTGTCGCTGGAAGAGCAGGCGATCCTCTTCAATAATCAACGCATTGCATTCTCGGTTAGCGCCTTGAAACGCGAAATGTTGTTGGGCGGTGGCAGTGCAGTGGACTGGACGCTGCAGTATGAAGCGGATATCGCGCAGTTTGAAGCACAACACTTTGCACAACGTCCGTGGTTCAAACGCGGCAATACAGTGAAGGATGAACAGCATGAGTGAGATAACAGCGCGCGGCGATTCACCTTTTATCGCAGGCTTTACGCTCAGCGATGTGCGTTTAGCGAACGGCATAACTTTGCGCGTCGCGATGGGGGGCGAAGGTCCACCTTTGCTGTTGCTGCACGGTCATCCGCAAAATCATCTGGCGTGGCGTAAAACTGCGCCGCAGCTGGCACAAAAATACCGTGTCATCCTGCCGGATTTGCGTGGTTATGGTGATAGCGACAAACCGCCGAGCGACGAGACGCATCGTCCCTACTCGAAACGGGTGATGGCAGAAGACATCAGCCAGTTGATTGATGCGTTAGAATTGGAACGCGTCGCCTTTGTTGGCCACGATCGCGGCGCGCGCGTGGGTCATCGCCTGGCGCTCGATCATCCGGAACAACTCTCCAGCTGCGTATTTGTCGATATTGCGCCAACCGCCACCATGTATGCGTTAACTAATAAAGAGTTCGCCACGCGTTATTTTTGGTGGTTCTTTCTGATTCAGCCTTCGCCATTACCGGAGACCATGATCGGTCACGATCCGGCTTTATTCCTGCGTAAGCATATTAATGGCCAATTAAAAACGCCGGGCGCGACGTCAGAAGAAATTTTTAACGATTATCTGCGCTGTTATCAAAATGAAGCGATGATTCATGCGGTGTGTGAAGATTATCGCGCGGCGGCCACCATTGATTTAGAGCACGATGCGCAAGACAGCGATAAACGGATTGAATCGCCGTTATTGCTGTTATGGGGAGAGCAGGGCACGGTGGGCCAGCTCTTTAACGTGGTTGATACCTGGCGAGATAAAGCGCGTCATGTGCAAGGCCACGCCTTACCTTGCGGCCACTCACCGCACGAAGAAGTACCGGAACTGTTTTTAAGCCAGCTTCAGTGCTTTCTGGATTCTGTGTTATAACCAGCAAAATTTCTCTAACGCTGTGATGGTTATGAAGATACTGCTTGCCGGGAAGAGTTATCAGAAGCCGCTGCAGGGCTGGCCTTCGGTCGAAGATCTGTATGTGTTTATCAGCGTGGCGCGCTATGAGGGCTTTGGCCGAGCCGCCACGGAGCTGGGCCAGTCGCCATCGTATATCAGCAAACGTATTGCCATCCTCGAAAAGCAGCTGGAAACCCGGCTGTTTTTCCGCACCAATCGCGTGATGCGCCTGACGCCCGAAGGTGAAAAGGCGCTGGAAGGCGCGCTGCAGGTGGTGCACGAGATGGATGCTTTCCTGAATAACTTCCAGCAGTGGCGCGGAGAATTAACCGGCGATTTGACCGTCACCTGCTCATTTGGCTTTGGGCAGGATTATTTATCCGATGCGGTGGCAGAATTCATGACGCGCCATCCTTCGCTTAACATCAAACTGATTCTCACCGATCGCGATATCGATTTATTGCAATCAGGAACGGATGTGGATATTCGCGTGGGTGATGATATCAATCACGCCTATATCGCCAGAAAACTGGCGTCGAATCGGCGTATTCTTTGTGCATCCGCCCGCTATTTAGCGCAATCGCGTCCGCTTGAGACGCTGGATGATTTAATCGATCACAGCTGTCTTATCATTAATGAAAATAACAATACCTTTGGTCATTGGACCTTAACCGATGGCGATAATAAAATCGTTTGTCGGCTGAATAGCCATTACGCATCAAATAGCGGAAAAGTCATTCTCAACTGGGCATTAAAATCACACGGCATTGCATTACGTTCTGCCTGGGATGTGGCGCCCTATTTGGCCGAAAATAAACTGGTGCACGTTTTACCACAGTGGTATCAGGAAGCAAATATCTGGGCGGTTTATACCCAACGCGCTTCTGAATCACCGCGCATTAAGATCTTTATTGATTTTCTCGCTGATTACTTTGCAGAAAAAAGCCTGCCGATGATGAAAGATTAAGAGTTAATACCTTAAATAATTCCAGATGCAGGAAAGCGGCAAGAACGCGAATCCCCGGGAGCTTACTTGAGTAAGTGACCGGGGTGAGCATACGCGACCAACGCACCTGCAGCTTGAAGAAAGACGGGGATTAGCCATAAGCCACTTTGCTATTGATATGATAGAGAGTCGCTGTGGCTGCCATAACATGTTGACCATCGTGCGCCGGTTCGTGTGACTCGACGTCGGTGATGTGATAACCCACCGCGCCAGCAGCAAGGGCTTTTTGCACGAAAGCGTCATTCAACTCTTCCATCGAGGTGGCCCAGCTGACGGACGTAAATCCTACCGGATGAATCGAAGAAAGTTCACGATGGGTTAAATCAGCGCGAATTAAAACGGGTTTAACAGATTGCGGTGTAAAAATAGAAATTACGTCATTAATTAATTGTTTCATGGCCATTCTCCTCGGAAATAATAGCTGAGCCAATGGCTAAAGCTGCGAGTTGTTCAATTGTTGATAAAGCGCTTCACATTCCCTCAATGCTCACGGCAGGTGATGATTGCCGGTAGAGCTAATAAACACCTTTTGAGGTTAAGCGTTTTAGCTTTAATTGCTAATTAGATGTTAAGAAATCTTCAGCCACAACTGACGCAAAGTCTGCGAATATTTTTTCATCTGGTTACATTTGGCGGATTAAAAAAATGGTCGCCATGAATGGCGACCCTACGAAATTAGCGAACATCAGCTGTAAGGTCGCCATTCATGGCGACCCATAAAAAGCGAGCGCGAGCTAAACATTCTGGTATTAAAACTCGCGCTGCCCACCCAACTCGATCACCCTATTTGGTGGAATATTAAATTGTTCATGCGCACGTAACGCATTGCGCTGGCAAAAGTGGAAGATACCGCCTTTTACCCGCATCAATCCTTTGCGTTTTTTCATCACCAGCGTGTCGTGTGAAGTGAAAAAAGAGGCTTCATTCACGGTGCAGCCAAATCCTTCCAGCCCGCATAGATGCAGGATTTCTGCCATTGACGGCGTTTCGCGCCAGCCATAATCAGCGGTGACTTGCCAGAACGACGGCGACAGCGGCTTGATGCTTAAACGCTTCTGATTGTAAACGCGCGGCGTATCGGTGGTGCGGATATGCAGCAGCACCACGCGCTTATGCAGCACACGATTGTGTTTGAGATTGTGCAGCAGCGCCTGTGGAATCTCATGCTCTTTGCGCGCCAGAAAAATGGCCGTACCGGCGACGCGACTGGGTGGATTGGTTTCCAGCGACCGCACCAGCGCCAGCAGGCTGTCAGGATCGTTATTCAGTCTACGGATCAGACGATTACGCTCGCTGCTCCACACCAGCATTAATCCCATCATACTCAGCGCCAGTAACACCGGCACCCAACCGCCAGAGAGCAGTTTCATTAGGTTGGCGCCGAATAACGGCACATCAATACTCAACATACACAACAGAAAAATCAGCGCCATCGGCAGCGGCCACTTCCAGTTACGCAGCGCCACCACGCCCGCCAGACAGGCCGTGATCACCATGGTTCCGGTCACCACGATGCCGTAAGCAGAGGAGAGCGCCGACGATTGTCGGAAGGCCAACACAATCACCGTCACCGCCACGAACAGCAACCAGTTGACTACCGGAATATAGATCTGACCGGATTCGGTATGCGAGGTGAAGATGATGCGCATCGGCGGCAGGAATCCCTGACGAATCGCCTGATGCGTTAAGGTATACACGCCGGAAATCACCGACTGGGCCGCAATCACCGTTGCCAGTGTCGACAGCACAATCAACGGAATCTGTCCCCAGGCTGGCGCGAGATTGAAGAACGGATTATTGAGAGCCTGTGCATCGGCGATGACCAATGCGCCCTGACCAAAGTAGTTGAGCACCAACGCGGGCATAGCGATCACCAGCCAGGCCAGCCGAATCGGCGCCTTGCCTAAATGCCCCATGTCGGCATACAGCGCTTCCGCACCGGTTACCGCCAACACCACCATGCCGAGCGCAGCGAACGACAGCGCTTTGTGGCTGAGCAAGAACGTCAGCGCATACGAAGGATTGAGCGCGTAAAGCACGTCAGGATTGAGCAAGATGCCGCGAATGCCTAACAGCGCAATCGAAACAAACCAGACAAACATCACCGGCCCGAATACCTTGCTGACCTTTTCGGTGCCGTGTTTTTGAATCATGAACAGTAAGGTAAGAATTACTACCGCCAGCGGCACTACATATTTGCTCAGCGCCGGAGAAACCACTTCTATGCCTTCAATCGCTGATAGCACGGAAATCGCCGGCGTGATGACGCCATCACCGTAGAAGAACGCGCCGCCGATTAATCCGGCCAGTACAATGATGTGGGCTGCCTTCGGGCCAACATGCTGGCGAGCCAGAGACATCAGCGTCAGCACGCCGCCTTCGCCATCATGGTCGGCACGCATCACGAAGCAGACATATTTCAGCGTCACGATCAGCGTTAAGGCCCAGAAAATCAGCGACAGGAAGCCCATCACCGCCGTGGTTGACACCGCGCCATTAGGTAAAATTGAAAGGCACTCTTTGAGGGTATACAGCGGGCTGGTGCCGATGTCGCCAAACACGATCCCCGCAGCCGCCAGCATGCCCGCAGGCAAGGACTGTTTTTCGCTCTGACTCATAAATTTCCTGTTGATGATCAGGTTTGTGGCTAATGAGGGCGAACATACCTGTTTGCGACCTGAGCGAACAGGGGGCGGCGAATTAATAGACAGCATTTTTACGCCGCAGGCCGATATTTTTACGCCATTTTTATATTGCCGCTCATTTTATGATCTGAGCGTAGCTGATTAATCAGTAAGAAAGTGAGGAGGATAAGTTAATGCGGAGGGCTGGAAGTTAAGGAAGCCGCGCAAGGTCAGTTTGCGCGGCCTTTTTAGTGGGTGATTACCAGCCTTTAATAATATCGCCTTTGTAGATTTCGTTGGCTTTATCTAACACTTCCTGCGACTGGAAGGCCTGTTTCAGCTTCTGCACATTGGCGCTGTCTTTATTATCATCACGTGCCACGATGGCGTTAACGTAAGGCGAGGCTTTGCCTTCCATAAACATGCCATCACGCGAGGCGGAGAGATTAACCAGCGCGGCAAAATTGTTGTTGATGATCGACACATACACCTGCGGATCGTCCAGCGTGCGCGCCAGTTGCGGCGTATCGACTTCCACGATTTTCAGCTTCTTCGGATTATCGGTGATATCCAGCGTGGTCGGCAGCAGGCCCGCTTCCGGCTTCACTTTGATTAAACCCTGCGCCTGCAGCAGCAGCAGGCTGCGGCCCAGCGTGGTGGCTTCATTGGAGATGGTCACGGTGGCGCCATCCGGCAGCTCTTTCAGCGACTTAATCTTGCGAGAATAGCCGGCGATCGGGAAGACAAAGGTGTTAGTGACCACGGCAAAGTGGTAACCGCGCTCTTTTGATTGCATCTCAAGATACGGCAGGCTCTGGAAGGCGTTAGCATCAACATCTTTATTGAACAGCGCTTCATTCGGCTGCACATAATCATTGAAGGCCACCACATCGACATCCAGCTGATATTTGTCATGCGCAACTTGCTTCACGGTTTCCCACAACGCCTGATCAGGTCCGGTATTAATAGCCACTTTGATTTGATTTTCATCGTCTTTATTACAGCCACTAAGCAGTGCGACGGACGCAGCCAGCAGCGTCGTGAGTAAAATTTTCTTCATTGCCCGGATCCCCTCTTAACGTAGGAAACGGACTATAGTGGATATCTAGACGTCTGTACATCCATCTTCGGTGCGTTTGCTTACAATTCGATCAGCCATCCCTTTTTATTGCAGGCAGGAGAGATATCTCTCCGCCGACTGCCGGACGACATGCTGCGCATGCGCGAGGATTTCACGATGCTCAAACGCACCATAAATCTGCTCAAAGGTTAGGGGGGCAAGGCGATGCAGGATGTCGTTCACCGTCGCCGCCGACAGCGGCAGCATATTCGGGTAGCTCCACATAAATGACACGGCATTAGCGCCCGGCGTAACTTGCACAATATCGCCGCTTAGCAGCACGCCGTTGCCGTGCGACCAATGCAACACGCAGCCGCCAGAGAAATGCCCGCCCAGGCGTATCAGCTTCACCGCGGGCACAATTTCCTGCTCATCATCCTGCCAGAGTTTGATATGCGGGCTATCACGCATAATCCATTGGCGGTCGTTAGCGTGCAGATATATCGGCGCATCAAATGCCTCCGCCCAATCTTGCATGCAGCTGTAATAGTGGGGATGGGAAATAGCGATGGCGTGAAGGCCGCCGAGAGCCGTCACGATCGCCTGAGTGGCGTCATCCAGGTTAGCGATGCAATCCCACAGAATATTGCCGTGCGGCGTGCGCAGCAGAAACGCGCGTTGATTAATCGCAAAGGCAGGCACCGTTTGCAGGCTAAATAAGTTGGCGTGATGCTGCTGCCATTTATTGCGATGCGTGCTGAGCAGGCTTTCCAGTGACATCCATTGCTGTCCGGCGGGCGGTACAAATTGCCGCTCGTCTTCACATATTTTGCAGCGATCGATGATGACGTCTTGCTCATCATAAGAGGTGCTGCATACTGTGCAGACTTTGATCATAGTGAACTCCGTGATGGGTTCCGTTAACGGATAAATTCCTATCAGGAGGATAGCAGTGCTTACTCAGATCGTATGTGTTGCAAGCAATGCATTTGAGTTGAAAAAGAAAAGGGCGCATGACCCTTTATCAACATGGGCGCGATTAAAGCAACGCTGGAATACTGGCGACTGGGAAGAAGAACTTCAGTTCGTTATCTTCAGGCAGTACTCATGGTTGCATTTACATTGGAGCTTTTCACTGTTGCGGCTGCAGCTGATAAATCCACGCCGTTAACTGATTTCCATCGCTGGTGGTGACATCAACGGCCACCCGATCGTAGCCCTCTTCAAACTCATCTAGCATCGGCCAGTGCGGTTCAAGTTGCTCAGAGATGAACAGATAACCTGGCACCTGTGGCCCATTTTGCTGCAAAACGATGCCGGGAAAATCGGCCGCCGCGCCCCAGCCACGCGCGTAGAAGGTCCCGCTAACCGATCCGGCTAGCCATTCACCGCCGATACTTTCCAGAATATGCGCATTGGCGTGGCCTGGCTGCAGTGTTCCGTAAACAAATAAACGTTTCATTTTCCCTCGTAAATTCAAGCAAAACAGTCACTCTAATCGTCTGCAGGATTGATGTCATCCGCAGTTAAACGCCAGCACAACACCGCCCAATATGCGATGTGCAACGCAATGAAAGTGGATATTCTGAAGCACCCGCGATCAGAGGTAAAAGATCAATGTTGAATAGTTCGAGCATTTCTCGCTGCAATATTAAAAGCTATCCGCAATCGGCGCAGTTTGATGGCAAAAGGTTTAACAATAAGGTTCCACGCCAGCAGCTGGGATTGGGGAAATTCATTAAGCTGTTCTGGGATTTCACCTTTAACAAGCCGAAAAATACCGTCCCCGATGACGCACTTCCGCTGATCAAGCTTGACGCGCAGCAGCTTGGCGCCGCCGCGAATAATAGCGTTTATCGTCTCGGGCACTCTTCATTGCTGTTTAAAATGCAGGAAAAGTATTGGCTCATCGATCCGGTATTTACTGAGCGCGCATCGCCATTTAAACGCTTCGGACCGAAACGCTTCCAGCCAACGCCCATTCAGCTGGAAGCGTTGCCGCCGATTGAAGGGATCATTCTTTCGCATGATCATTACGATCATCTGGATTATCACACCATCATGCAGCTTAAAGATCGCGTACGTTATTTCCTGACGCCGCTCGGCGTGGGCGATCTAATCACCTCGTGGGGCGTAGCGCCGGAGAAAATCACCCAGCTGGATTGGTGGGAGTCCAAAAATATCGCGGGTATTCAATTTGTCGCAACACCCTCCCAGCATTTTTCCGGACGCGGCATATTTGATGGCAATAAACGTTTATGGTGCTCATGGAGCATCATTAGTGAGGAATTTCGCCTGTTCTTTGGCAGCGACTCGGGTTATTTCGACGGCTTCAAACAGATTGGCCATAAATTCGGTCCTTTCGATATGGCGTTTCTGGAAAATGGTGCTTACGACCGCCGCTGGGCCGACATTCACATGCTGCCGCAAGACACGATTAAAGCCTTCTTAGATCTCAACGCGAAATGGTTATTCCCGATTCATAATGCGACTTTCGATTTGGCGTTTCATCCATGGAACGATCCGCTTAATCAAATCGTCGCGTTAGCGCAGCAACAACAGATAAAACTGTCGATGCCGAAAATTGGGCAGGGCGTGCAATTTTTGCAGCCGCAGGAAGCGGAAAAGTGGTGGTAAAAGCGCAACCCGATTGCCAGGCAATCGGGTTATTGGATGAGTTCGTCGTAGAGATTACGCAGCCGCGTGCGTAAAAACAGTACCGCTTTGTGTTTACGCGATAACAGTGCCTGTACGCTGTAACCGCTCTCCTGCGCCAGTTCGTTATAGCTGTAACCGAGCAGTTCGGTTTTCTCGAACACCTCACGCTGCGCGTCGGGCAATTCCGCTAATGCTTCCTCTAGCTCTTCCCACAGCAGCGCCTTGAGATACTCATCTTCAGGCGTTTGCGGCACGCCAAATAAGGTTTCGGCCAGCTCATCTTCAGGGAAATCGCCCTCTTCGCCGCCGCTGAAAAAATCGGCCAACGGCAGCTCACGCTTTTTCCGCGCCCGATCGGTCATTTCATTGCGCGCCGCGCGGAACAGCCAGGCGGCGACATTCTCCACCGGCTGCTCCAGCTGCATCAGCTTAAACGTGACTTCCTGCAAGATATCGTCAGCATCATCACGCACTGCGGTACGACCGCGGATAAACGCTGTCAATTTGGTACGACAGGCGGTGATCGCCGACATCAGCAGTGAATCCTGCGCCATCACAACTACTCGGCATCGCTGGGTTTGGCGGCATTCGCGTCTGGCTGCGGACGATCGCCGCGATCATCACGACGATCGTGCCAATCGCAACGTCCGTGATGTCCACGGTGACCAAAGCGATCGCGGCGATGCTGCATAAACTCTTCACGCTGCTCCGGCGTCATTTGCATCCAACGCTCGTGCATGCGACGACGCGCCATGCCGAACATGCCAGGACGAAAACCTAAGCCACCAAACAAAATGCGGCACAGCGCCAACAATCCCAGCGCCTGCCAGAAGCCGATGCTTTTGACACCGACAATACCCGGCAGTAGCGCATTCCACAGCGACATCACCAGCAAACCAAGCGCAGCGATAATCACCGCACCCAGCAATAGCGGTTTCGCCAGGCGGTGTCCGCCAAAATGATCTCCACGATGGTGTCTGCGCATATCAAAATCTCTCATTGTTTGTTCCTCATTACATTAACGGATAATCGCTTGTGATGAGGTAGACGAATGAGCGGTGAAGATATTGCTAACTTTTTTTAAAAAAGAGCGTGCTGCCGTTTAAGACGTTCTGCGCTCACGCCAGAAAGCATAGCCACAGACGAGAATAATAAGCGCGGAGGTTAAGGTGTTAATGGACCAAAAGAGGTTTACCAGATACTCGCTAACCATATTCTGCTCTCCACCGGAAAAAGGCGGTGGGTTACTGATTTTAAAAGTGATTATCCACATTACGCTGACCACGACAAAGCGGCCAATTAACCAGGCGATGAGCGGCAGAACAATTGACTTAATTTTGCTGAAGTTAGCGTTACGCGTAAGTAATATGAAACAGCCCAACGGCAGCAAATCAGGCACTATATTTGTGGCATAGGAAACAAAGAGCTGCCAGCCAGGGATCTCATAGTGTTGGATGACCTGCCACGACAAAATCACCTCGGCAAGTAATGTCCGATAGAGCAATAAAAAGCAAACCAATCCCCATATCGCTGCAATCTTGTATTTTGTGTACATCACTTAACCATTCCTTAGTTATCGAGCAGGCTACTTTACCTTTATGCTGGATAATCAGTCACGGTTTGATGCCAAATCCTTCCCTGGATTAAGATCCTAATCACCGTTTCGCTTTATCGCGGCGCGGACGAATAACGATATCGGCAATTTGCGTATCCTCAGGACTGTCGACGATAAATCTGACCGCGCGCGCCACGGATGAGGCGTCGAGATACTCTTGCGGATTGATCGGTGCGTGGTTACCGGCGCGTGCGCGTGAAGCCTGATTCATCGGCGTATCGGTTGGACCGGGCGCAACTGTTGCCACGCGTACGCCATGCTCGCTCTCTTCGCTACGTAGCGCATGCGCCAGCGCGGTGAGGGCAAATTTTGACGCAGAATAGACCACGTGTCCGGCCAGCGCCAACGTGCCCGAACCGGAGTTGATAAACACCACTTTACCCTGAGATGCGCGCAGGGCGGGCAAGATCACACGCGTGAGTTCAGCCGGTGCAATGACGTTAATATTTAAGTGCTGTTGCCACAGTTCTGGCGTAGCCGAGAAGGTAGTACTGAGAATTGATATGGCAGCCGAATGTACCAACACATCGACCCGCTCAAGCGTCGCGGCAAAGCCAGCCACGGCGGCATAATCCGTGATATCCAGCGCCAGTGGAATCACATTGGTTATCGACTCTAACGCCTGTAACGTTTGCGGATTACGTCCGATGGCATACACTTGATGATCGCTCGCCAGTAGTTTTACGGTTTCCAGACCAATGCCGCTGTTGCCGCCGGTAACAATCGCGACCGGTAATGTTGATGTTGTCATAAGTCCTCTCCTTTAGAGGATCGCAGGCTAAGGAAAAGCCAACAGCGAGGCAAATGACTAAATTAGCTTTGAATAGTTGATGGATGGATTTGTTTTAGTCTATTAACACTAACGCCATTTCATCAGCCAAATCTTCCAGTGCGGTTAGTAAAGGCTGTGACTTCGATGCCGGCAGAGATGATGCGGCAGGCATAAGTGCATGCAGATTAACGCGATCGCCAAACAACATCAGCGCTTTACCACCATGTTGACGTGAAGCCCAACTCAAGCCTTGTGCATTGGGATTGGCTTCATAAAGTGCTGCCGCCCAACGCTGGGTAATTTTGTAATGATTGGCCATCGAGCCGAGCAAGAGCGTGGACGTGATGCCGAGTCGCTTGAGACTACGAGGATTAAGGTCAAGAAGTGCGAGAGGTTCGCGGGGTAATAATCGGCTATGCATCACTAGTTCAAGCCTATGCATATCTACAGGATAGCCGGCACATTTTAAGGGTAAGTCCCTCAACAGGGTTTCCATCAAAGCGACGGCTACACTCTCGCCCGCGTACAAAGTTGGCACAGTGCGGCCATCTCGAAGAATCAGCGGGCTAAAGCGCGCCTGACCAAAACCGGGATTAAATTCAGCCGCACCAAACTGCCGGGCATGTACGCGATCAAAATGACAGCCTGCAGGCCAGATTGTTGGGCGAAGATGGGCATCTTCAGGCGGAAAAGGGACGTCCACCCAATCAGCCATTGATGGGGCCTTCAGCTTCAGCCTGCGCTGCTTTGAGAACATCACTTGGCCGCTTTGCCAAAAGATCAATCGGGCGCGCACCACCTAGCCAACCATTGGGAGCGTGGAACCAAAAAGCGATTGCCCAGGATGATTTACTGTCACCAAAAACGGCGAGGATAGGCTTCATTATCGGCAGCGGCTGACCCCCTTCGTCCAAAGCCCAGGAAGGGAACCAATCCCGACCGGCCTCGGTGACGGCAAAAATCTTACCTGCCTTCTTCCAGCGATTAGCTTGCGCTGCCGGATTACTTTTAGCCGCCGCATCTCCGCGCAATGCGCTAAGTTCTTTGGCTGTTAACCAGTGACCTTCGTTAAACACCTTGCGGCGGAAGGCCTCAAGGCGATGATAGTTACGATCGGCAAAAGTGTCATTCTCTTGCTGGCTAACCTTGTTAACCGACAGGTGTTCAACAGCTGGCACCCGAGCTTTAATGCCCGCTAACGTGGCGACCGCGCTCTCTACCGCGATGATCAACTCTGGCAACACGCTATTACGTGGCAAACGGACCAGTAGATATTCACTGGCTTCATCGTGTGGAATATCTTCCAGCGCGACCGCTTCTGTAGGCGCCGTGTTCATTACCTCATCCACGGAAAAAAGGGTGAAGCGGCGATTATCTTGTCCTGCTGATGTGCGAGTTTTCATAACGCCCTCCGAGAGTGATAATGATGATATTCGAGATATAAATGATTTTATTGCGTTAATATAACACATATCACGAATATCACCATAATGCTTATACACTCGATTAGGTAGAGCATTTTCCCATGCTCACTATTCACTTTGGTGCTATGAATGGCGCCCTTAGAGGATTTATAAGGTGCGCAATAATGCGCGCAATAATGCGCACCTGTCCAGAGATTCACACCTTCGCTAGCGCACCAAACGTCTGCTTGCCGTTATAGAAGGTCGCCATCACCGGTGCGATGTGCGCCACGGCTTCAGCGGAGCAGCTGGCGTTGACTAACATCATCGTCGCCGTGTCTTGCGCTTTCGGCCATTGCCGCTCGCCCTCGCTGTTCAGCGGTAACACTTCGTTGGTGGCGATGCCTAACGCGCGGCTAAGCGAATACTCATCCGGGCCACGATACAGCTGCGAATAAACGTTGGCCTTTTCCAGCATGCTACCGCTGCCAAAAGGCTGCCAGTGATCGGCTATGGTGTCGGTGCCAGACCACACCGGTACGCCTGCCGCACGCAGCTGGGGCAAGGGCATGATTACGCGGCCAATCGGTACCGTGGTGGCGATGCTGAACTGATGCTCCTTCAGTTGCTCAATCATGGCGGCCAGTTCGTTACCCTGTAACGTGCCCAGCGCGAAGGCGTGACTGAGGGTGACTTTGCCTTTCAGCTGCGGGTTTTCCTTAACTGTTTTCAGCATATAGCGAATCGCTGCCACGCCGTGCGGTTCGGTTTCGTGCAGATGAATATCGATCGGTGCCGCAAAATCGAGCGCAATTGAAATCAGGGTATCCAGCGACTTCTCCATCGCGCCGTCAACGTTAGTGGGATCGAGTCCACCGACATAATGCGCACCCATTTTCATCGCTTCTCGCATCATGCCTTCCACTTTTGAACGCAATAAACCGTGCTGCGGGAAGGCGACAATGTTGGCGTGAAAATCGTCGCGATGATGGGCAATCGCCTGCTGCAGGTGTTCCAGACCTTGTAACTTACTAACCGGGTCGATATTGCAATGACTGCGCGCTGCGCTACTGCCTTTGGATTGCAACAGACCGATCAGCTTCTCGGCACGGATCTCAGAGGTGGGCACCAGCTCAGGCAAAATCTGCTCTTCCTGATGAATCATATCGATGACGCTGTGACGCGGCAGCGGCGCGCGCCAGCCTTCACCGTAGAACGTTTTATCAAGATGAATGTGCATGTCACGCGTGGCGGGCAGCAGCAGATAACCGGCGGCATCCCACGTGGGCAGGCTGCGACTGACACCCGCAGCATGAATGGCGACAATGTTTCCGGCACTCACTTCGATGTCATACAAACCGGTGCGTGTGGCAGTAATTACCTCATTTTTGCGTATAAACGCCTCTTCCAGTCGCACGTTGCGTAAAAGATAGTGGCTGGCATCGATGCGGCTGAGATTGGCGGTTTGGCAAGTCTGGGCGGCGAGGGCGCCGCTGCTCATGCCGGCACTGAGTAAGGTGCCAGCAGCGGTAAGCTTCATGCCCGCTGACAGAAAATCCCGGCGATTTCCGGGAGATAAGATGCTCATGGCTAATTCTCCTTGTAGGGGAGAATTACCCTAAAATAGCCGCTTAGCGCGTGCTGCACTATTTTCCACTGCTAGCTATGGCAAAAACTAATGAGCCGAGTGATGGTTACCGTCCGAGATAATCCTCACCTGATGGTGTTCGGCTGCGATGCTCAAGGTGATCTGGTCGGCGGCACAACGCTCATTATCCAGCCACAGTTGGTAATCCCCTGACGCACGCGTGATATCAATCTCATAAACGCCTTCACCCTCGCGATAGATCACTTTTACGCCCGGCCATGCCGCCGGTAGATGCGGCCGCAGCTGCAGCTTATCGCCATGGCGGGTGATGCCCAGCAGGCTCTCGATGATGAGCTGATAGGCCCAGCCCGCAGAGCCGGTGTACCAGGTCCAGCCGCCTCGGCCTTCATGATTCTCGGCGCTGTAGACATCGGCGGCCATCACATAAGGTTCCACCTTGTAGGTTTCTACATCAGCGGCATTCAGGCTGTGATTGATTGGGTTGATCAGCGCCAGCAGCGCCCAGGCGCGGTCGACCTGGCCCATTTCGGCAAATGCCATGATCGCCCACAGCGCGCCGTGAGTATACTGGCCGCCGTTTTCCCGGATGCCCGGTAGATAGCCACGGATGTAGCCAGGATTGGGGCCAACGCCGTTAAATGGCGGCGTCAGCAGCCTAATCAATCCGTTATCGCTATCGACCAGTTGCCGATCGAGCGCCTGCATCGCCGAGGCAGATTTGGCTTGATCGCCCGCACCTGACAGCACTGACCAGCTCTGGGCGATGGCATCGATACGGCACTCGGCGTTGCTGTGCGACCCCAGCGTTTCACCGCTGTCGAAGTAGCCGCGCAGAAACCATTCGCCATCCCACGCAACCTGGTTGAGCGCGGTTTTTAACTCATCGGCCTGGCGCTGACACAGGCTGGCGGTCTCGGTTTTCCCAAGGCGTTCTGAGAGTGCAGCAAAGCGGGTAAGCACGGTGTAGAGGAAAAAGCCCAGCCAGACACTTTCGCCTTTGCCGGCGATGCCGACCGCGCTCATGCCGTCATTCCAGTCGCCAGATCCCATCAGCGGCAGCCCATGCTCACCAAAATTCAGGCCATGCTTGATGGCGCGTAACGCATGATCCCACAGGTTTTCACTCTGTTGGCTGATGTTCGGCAGGCTATACACCGATTCCTCCTCAGCAGGCAGAGGAGGCGCTTCGAGATAGGCAACCTGCTGTTCGAGTAGCGCCAGATCGTCCGTGGCGCTGATGTAATGACAAAGCGCAAAGGGGAGCCAGAGGTAATCATCCGAACAGCGCGTTCTGACACCGCGTCCTGAAGGTGGATGCCACCAATGCTGCACATCGCCTTCAATAAACTGTCGCGAGGCACACAACAGCAATTGATCGCGCAGCAGCTGCGGTGCGGCATGGGTGAGAGACAGCGTATCCTGCAACTGATCGCGAAAGCCGAAGGCGCCACCCGACTGATAATAGCCGCTGCGTGCCAGTAATCGGCTGGCCAGGGTTTGATACAGCAACCAACGATTCGCCAGCAAATTCACCGCGCGATCGGGAGTAAACACTGCCACTTTATCTAACAGGCCGCGCCAATGTCTTTTGACTCTCTCCAGCTCGGCTTCCGCGCGATCGGTCGGCAGGAACTGCTGCATTAGCGCCAAAGCCGATCCGCTATCTTCTGCCGCGCCTAAAACAAAGACGAAGGTGCGCGTATCGCCATCAATGAGCGTGGTCAGCGTCTGCAGGCTGGCGCAGGGATCCAGGCCTGCACCGGTATTACCCGAAAGTCCGCGCGCTTGCATCATCGCCGGGTTACGCGTCGAGCCATTACGGCCGAGGCATTCAAGACGATTGCCGCTGAAGGCGATTTGATTGCCCGATGCGGCAAAGAACGCAGTGCGAGTCGAGCCAGCACTGACGTAAGGATTCACCGCAAGGATGGCGCTGCCAGACTCAACGTTCGCTGAGGAGGTCTGTACATGGCGTGCAGACTGGCTTACCCGTTCACCTAACACCCATTCAACGTAGCCGGTAATCGACATATAACGGGTTCTGCCGGATAGGTTGCTGAGCTGAATCAGGGTAATTTTCGCCGCATCTTCACCGGCGACAAAGGTGGTGACGCTGCTACAAATGCCTTGCTCCTGATGCACAAAGCGGCTGTAACCCATGCCGTGCTGGGTTAAATAATCGCCTTTACCGCGTAGCGGTAGCGGCATCGGCGACCAGACATCGCCGCTCTCTTCATCGCGCAAATAAAAGGCTTCGCCCGAGGTATCGCTTACCGGATCGTTATGCCACGGCGTCAGCCGATACTCATGCGCATTTTCATACCAGCTGTAAGCCTGGCCACTTTCAGAGATCACGCTGCCAAACTGCTTGTTGGCCAGAACGTTACACCAGGGAGCAGGCGTCTGATGCTCCTCAGGCAACAAAATATGATACTCGCTGCCATCCGCGTTATAGCCGCCGGTGCCGTTAAACAGCTGCAGGGTGTCAGGCAGCGTGAGGCTGACGGGCGCAGGCGCGGCATGTTTAGCGGGCAGGAAGTGAGCGGATGGCGGCGTGGGCTGAGGTTTTAATAGCACCGTGAGCTGATCGGCTAAACTGCCGTGACGTCCTTCCAGCACTACGGCCGCCACGCTGAGTAACAGCGTGATGTCCTCAAACACCAGGTGATCGCTTTGGCGGATGAAGATGCCGCCAGGTTTGTCGGTGAGCTGCTGGACATCTCCGCTGGCAATCATCTTAACCAACTGGTTTTGTAGCAGTTGCTGATAGCCTCCTTGCTCACCGTTGAGGATGACTAAATCCACCGTTAGCCCTTTTTGCCGCCAGTATTGATGCGCCTTAATCAAGTTACTCACCAGACTGAGTTGCGTACCGTTTTCAATGCGCACCAGCACAATAGGCAAATCGCCCGACAGCGAGTGGCGCCACAAGGCGGTCTGGCCCAGACGATTCTGCAGCAAACGTTGACTGTCGCCGCGCATTTCAGGACTGGCAAAAATCACCGCGCTGGCGAGTTGGTTATACAAACTGGCATCTTCAGCGGCGATATTGAGCTGACGCAGCGCCACCTGGCTGTGCGACGCCGCCATTTCAAACACCCGATTGGCGTAGACGTTGTTGCGATACTTCTCAATCAGCGCCAGGCAGGCGGCACGCTGCTCGGTGACGCCATACAGCAGATCGAGCGTGATGGATTTACCGGGCCTGAGCTGAATTTTCTGGCGAATGGAGAGCAGCGGATCAAGCACCGATCCCGCACTGCCGCTGAGGACGCCGCCGGGCGCAACGGCTTGTGGATTGGCGGTGGTATTGCCACGGCCAATAAACTGCGCGCGATCGGTTTCATAGTGCGTGTCGCGCTCGCTCGCGCCATGAATCAGCAGGGCGTGAAACATCCACACCGGATCGGTTTTGGCTTCGCGCGGGCGGCGATGCGTTAGAATCGCCTCAAGCTCGGCAACAATCTCGGTCTGCACGAACAGGTTGCTGAACGCCGGATGCGCCAGATCGCTGGCAGCAGGCGCCAGCACCACTTCGGCATAACTGGTGATATCGATTTCGCGCAGCTGGCGTGAATGGTTGGTCAGAACCAGGCGGCGGATTTCCACATCATCTTCCGGTGATACCACCACATGTAGACGTGCGCTGAGGCTTTCACTGCGCGCTTCAAACTCCGCGCCGGCGTTGGTGAAACGCGCCAGATGCTGCGCCTGTATAACGCCGCTCGGCTGGAATGTCGGGCTAATTACCTCGCCGGACTGGCGATCGCGGATATAGCAGAAGATACCATGCTGGTTGCAGGTGCCATCCGCGCGCCAGCGGGTTAACGCCAGCCCTTTCCACAGGCTATAGCCGGTGCCGGATTGCGTGACCATCACGTGGTAATTGGCGTTCGACAGCAGTTGCAATTGCGGCAGATGTGCGGCCGCACCGCTAAATTCGCGCAGTTCGGGCGCGTCAGAGCGCGGCTTATTATCTGAGTTGTCGACAAACTGACGACGCGGCGTATAGAGCTCAATGTCGTCCGGCACTCGCTCCTGCAGCAGTAAGTATGAGGACTGGAAGCGTGCACTCGACATGAAACGCGCCACCATCGGCGCATTGAGTAGCAGATGCGAAATCGCCAGTAATCCCATGCCCTGGTGATGCGCCATGTAGGTTTTAACGGCGACAAATTGCTGACCGCGCGCCAACCGATGAGCAGTAAAGTCGAGCGCCTCATAAAATCCGTACTTACCGCAGGCACCCATTTTTTTCAGCTTCATCAGGTTATCGATGGCCTGAAGCGGCAGCACCATTAACGCCAGCATCGACGCGTAGGGCGCAACGACATGATCATCGCTCAGGCCGCGCTTCAGGCCCAGTTCCGGCGTACCAAACGCTTTGTATTGGTAGTTCTGGCTATCATCAAAGGCGGCGTAAGCCGATTCTGACACCCCCCACGGAATCTGCGCGGCTTCGCCAGAGGCGATTTGTTGCTTCACTGCGGATAACGCCATTTTTTCCAGCAGCGTATCCGGGTACACCGGCATCACCAGATGCGGCATCAGATACTCGAACATCGATCCGCTCCACGACATCACCGCCGGTTGGTTATCAAGCTGCGTGAATAAACGGCCCAATACGAACCAGCTTTTTACCGGAAGCTGATTGGCTGAGATCGCAAAGTAATGTGTAAGCCGCACTTCGGAGGGGAAGAGGTCATAGCTGCCTTTATCGAGCAGGCCGCTGTCGAGGCTATAACCGACGCTGAGCAGCGCGGTGCTCTCAACATAGAGAAAACGGAAATCCATTTTGGCGTGATCGTCCAGTCGACCTTCCAATTCCAGTAAGGTCGCCATACGTTCCCGCGCCGCCCACATCACCGGAGCTGATTGCTGCGCGTCCAGCTCAGGATAGTGCGTACCTAATTCGCTCAGCCACAGAAGTGAAGGCAAGGTGGCAGGCAGCGTATGTTCAGGAGTGATCCAGCTGAAAAACAGCGCCCACTCTTGCTGAAAATCGAGAAGCTGACGGATGAACAATTCAAACCATTTCACCTGCAGCGGCGGCATCTTCATCTGCGCCAGCAAAATTTCACTCAGCGTAATCAGGGCGGAGAGCTGATGAGTGATGGCAGCAGGTGCAGCCTGTTGCAGCACCACAAACTGTTCGGCCACTTCATCCCAGCGGTCATTGCGTTCGGCACCGAGCTGCGTTTTAGCCAGTAATAAGGTGTCGTTTAAGCCAGCCATGATTATCGCCAATGACAGTAGCGGCTGCTGTTTCCACTGCGCCAGTCCAGCCTGCAAGGTTGCCAGATGCGCCGCAAGGTTGCCGCTGTCCACGGTGGAGACGTAGCGCGGCTGCAGCGGTTTAAGCGTGTAGGTGTCATACCAGTTGTAGAGATGACCCCGAAAATGCTCCATGCGATCAAGACTGTCGAGCGTGGCGAGGGTGCGCGAAATCACCTGTTTCTGCGTCACGTAACCAAAATCCCAGGCCGTTAACGTGGCAAGCAGTGACAGGCCAACATTGGTTGGCGACGTGCGGTGCGCCACGGTGGGCTGCAGCACCTCCTGGAAATTATCCGGCGGTAAGTGGTTATGCTCGGCGGTGACGAAATCTTCAAACCACGCCCAGGTATGTCGGGCGCTAGAACGTAAAAACTGCTGCTGCTCAACCGAGAGCTTTTTCTGGCGGGCTTCGGCCGGTTTACTTAAGCGCCATAACAGCCACGGTGTTGCCAGCCAAAGCAGTGCCAGCGGCACGACCAATGCGGTCAATGAGGGGTTGAGCAGGACGGTCAAAAGTGACAGTGCAACGCCGGCCAGCGGATTAATCCACATAGCGCGATAGAAATGACGCAGGGTCGGGACATTTGCGGCACTGCCAGCCGAGGCGCTTTTCCATTCATTCAGAAATTGCCCGCTCACGTTGAGTCGCCACAGCGTGATAATAATCGCTTTCAGCGACCAGTAACTTTCATGCGGTAAGGTCGCCAGGGTGAGTCCTGCTCTGCTCAGTCGCGTCAATGCATCGGTGGCGAGGATAGATAAATGATGTTGCCAGGCGCGCTTTTTACTTTTGCGCATGCCCTCAATGCCCAGCGCCAGAATACCAGGTAGTAGCAGGAAGAGGACGATACAACTGAGCCAAAACAGGGGATTAGCTACAGTGGTGAAGCTCAGGCAGATTAGCAGCAGCAATGCCGGTGCCACCAGGCTACGTCGCAGGTTATCGAACAATTTCCAGCGCGAAAGCGCGCTGAGCGGATTAGCCTGATGGCCGCCATCTTCAAGACGCACCTGCAGCCGCAACCAGTTAAGTAGCTGCCAGTCACCGCGCACCCAGCGAAAACGGCGCGCGACATCGCTCAAATAGTTGTCAGGATAATGTTCATACAGCACCACATTGCTGACCACGCCGGATCGCGCATAACAGCCCTCAAGCAGGTCATGACTGAGCACCAAATTTTCCGGGCAGGTATTACGCGTCGCGCGCGAAAACGCTGCCACATCATAGATTCCCTTGCCGACAAACGAGCCTTCGCCAAACAGATCCTGATAGATATCTGATGACATTGAGGAGTAAGCATCATTTCCGGGCACGCTGCTGGAAAGGCGCGCGTAGAGGCCTTGCCCGAACGGTGGAATCTCTTCCGCCAGGCGCGGCTGAAGAATGGCATAGCCTTCCACCACGCGGTTTAAGCGCTCATCGAAAACGGGGGCATTCAGCGGGTGCGCCATGATGCCAATTAGCTTGTGGGCGGTTTCACGCGGCAGGATAGTATCGCTGTCGAGGGTGATGACGTATTTCACCGTGCGCATTTGCGCCTGATTGGCACCGACGATGACGTTAAACATCTCCGCTTCACCCTGCAGCCAGCGATTCAGCGCATGCAGTTTGCCGCGCTTGCGCTCGTATCCCATCCATACGCCCTGCGACGGGTTATGTACCCGATTGCGGTGCAGCAGGGTAAATAGCACATCGTGGTTGGCTTTACTGCTGTAGCGGCGGTTCAGCGCCTCAATTTTCAGCACCGCATAGCCAATGACTTCATCATCCTGCACCTCATGTTCGGCCACGCTGTCGGTGAAATCGGCCAATAGCGCAAACGAAATGTTGTCGAGGGCATTGCCGAGATAGCTGGTTTCCAGCGAGCGTAACAGGGTATCCGTGCCGGTTTTTGTGCTGATCAGACAGGGAATCACCACCAATGTGCGGTCGCCATCGGGGACCGCCTGTTCGAAATTGAGGCGTGGCAAAGGAACCGGATGGCGGGTGCGTGTCGTGACCTCGCTCAGCAGCTGCAGGGCGAGCTGACTGCTGATTAAGATCACCGCTGGCACTAATAAGATCCACAGCACCACAGACATACCGGCGTGATGGGTGACCAGCAGTGTTTCGGCGCTAAAGGCGGTGGTGAGTAGCGTCAGGCTGCCTAACCAGGAGAGAAGCGGCGTCTGACTCAGGTGATGGCGTGCCTGACTCAGCAAGGAACTGCGCGGCTGCAGCTGTTGCTCAAGCTGCGTGCGCCCTTTATCCAGCAAGAAATAACCGATATGTTGCTGGCGCGGCGGCAATCCAGCCTGACGACACAGCGTCAGTGCCTGATTGGCGACGGCAAGCTCATCAAACTGGCTCTGTCGCGCCAACTCCTCTATCACATGGCGATATTGATCGCGGCTGTCAAAGTGCATCTGCGGATAAATCCCCACCGGATCCTGCACCAACACCTGTTCCACCAGACTCAGCGATTCAACAAAATCCTGCCAGTTGATTTCACCCAGCTGACGGAGTCCGGTGATACTGTTGCTGACAGAAAGCTGGCTCAGCGACAGCTGACGGTTAAATTGTTCAATCACATCCGCGGTATTACGGCCGGTATTAAGCAGATGTTGTTCAACCCAGGTTAGCGCCAGTGAGTGATTCTGGCCATTGAGCTTGCGCGCCAGTTCAGCGACAAAGGCTCCGGACAACTGCTCATTTTTGTGCGCCATCTCAGCAATTACCTGAATGACGCGGGTGGCATCTTTGGCCGAATGATGAACGATCTCATCAATCCACGCACCCGCCTGGCTTCTTTCCAGATGAATTTCGGCTACGCCCTGGGCAATGCGCGCAAGGTTATCGAGTAACGCAAAGCGCAGCATGGCTGGCAGCGCCCAGAGCTCACCCATTAGCAGCGGGGTAACGCGCTGATAGGCTTGAATAAAGCGTGATAACACCGCCGATTCCAGACGACCGTCGCTGTGGCTGATCATCTCATCAGCAATCGCCTGAATGCGCAGCGTGTGGCTAGGTTCAGTCAACGCGGGCAATCCCTGACCAAATTTGGTCGGCAGTAGTTGGCGCACCATGCGAATCTGCTCTTCGATAATATAGAAATTATCCAATAGCCATTCGCCGGCAGGCGTCAGATTACGCTTATCACCGGTACTTAATATTTCCGCACTTTTTATCAGCGCGTGCTCGTTCTCTGCCAGACGTTGCAATAATTTATAACTTTTCTTCGCTGTAGAGAGGTGATGAGTTTTTGCTAATCGCGCGCCATAATTTTCCATTTGCTGCTCGGAAAAAACATCTGGCCGGTTCGCCTGATAAATGCCGCTTTCATGTAAAAATTCAATACTGGTACGTTCCGTTGCCGGCAGCGCACTACTGTTTATGATCAACCCGGTGGGAAGTTTATTTTTCATAATGGCATCACAAAAAAATCCAATGGATTATAAAAGCCAACACTATCAACAGGAAATTGACGGCATGAGGGAAGGTGAGGGAAATTAATGATTCTATTGGAAGTATAGCGTTAAATGCATTTAACGTCTGGTTTAAAAAGTAAAACTAAATTTAAAACATTTAACTGAGCGTATTGATGGAGTTGAGTGGTTTTAATCTTAACGTAAAGGGTTTGTCGGCGTGAAAAAAATCTGGTGTGTTAGAATGAGTTATCTGAAAAAGGAAAATAATTATGAGCTGGTTAAACCAATTTTTAGAAACGCTGGGACGCCGCGAGGTAAAAGCGCAATGTCCGGTGTGTAAAAAGTTTTGCTCACAATCCTCAATAAAACAAGCACGCGGTCAGGCAATGTTGTGCCCGCACTGTAAATCGTTATTTATCATGGAAGAATAAATATTATTGCTTCGTCACTTCTGCATGTTAATCGATGAAATGATTCGGCCTGGTATTCAAAATATTGATGAAAAGGTTAAAGCTATGCGCCATATCCTTGAATGGATTGATTTAAATGAACAAGCACCAGGTTATAAGCAGGAGTGTATTGTGCAATTTGAAAGCGGCGAAGTGCAGGGCGGCTGGCTGTATGGCGGCCAGTCGCGTAGCGGTGAGCATATTTTTCTTGAATCGCATGCTGAGTATGAAGTGAGTATGGATGTCGCTTTCTGGATGTCACTGCCACCCGCGCAACCAGAGCAGTTAGCGGTTTTTCCTCCAACGATATGAATACAGTAAAATAATTATTTATCATATTCGATAAATGCACGCTGCGCTTCGGCCTTGTCGACAAATTGAAATGATTGCGGATGTATTAATTTCTCATCACAATACCAAATGTCATTTATACGTTTAAACTTGTCACCCTGATGAAATGATTGATCATTGTCTAAACGCATCACGGCATATTTACCGCTGGTAAAGGCAACTTCATACAAAGAAATTAAACTGAGTGACGATAGAGAGCGTTCATGAACGATCTCGCAGCACAGTTCAGGAATGCTACTCTTTTTCATTGTTCGCCTCCAGATTCGCTTTACCTAAGTCTGGCAATAATTTTAATAATGTGGCGAGTTTATTTTTCAGGCTTCGCTTGTGAATTAACAATTGTTAACCATGATTAAGTCAGGCTTATGTGCCAGCGGGAATGAAGATTATCCCGCACCCACAATTTTATCTGACGATTTAACGATTATAAAAGGTAATAATATGACGATTAAAACATTACAAGATCTGTTCGTGCATGATTTATCCGATATTTATAGTGCAGAAAAACAGATCACTAAAGCGCTGCCAAAAATGATTCGCGCGGCGACCGATCCTAATCTAGTCGCTGCGTTTAAACAGCATCTGGAAGAGACGCGTGGTCAAATTGAACGTATTGATCAATTGGTTGAGCTTACCGAAGGTGTGCAGATTAAACGCATGAAATGCCATGCGCTGGAAGGATTAGCCGAAGAGGCGCAGGAAATTATTGATGAAGTTGAACAGGGCCCGGTGAGAGATGCTGGCCTGATTGGCGCTGCGCAAAAAGTCGAGCATTACGAAATCGCTACCTACGGGACGTTACGCGCATTAGCGCTGAAACTCGATTATCAGGATGCGGCTAAGTTGCTGGGTGAAACGCTGGAAGAAGAAAAAGCCACCGACGAAAAACTGACGCTGATTGCTGAAGAGCAAGAGTGATTTTAGTGAAGATAGCTTGCCTTACGCACCTCTGCGTGAGGCTTCTTGCCTTAGATTAAACCCTCGACGCTTCAAACATCGCATGCTGCTAATGACAGCCCTCTCATTGACTCTATCTATGTTCCATCTCCGCTACTTGCGCGATCTTAACGGCATTACTGGGCATATCCTTATTTCACGTCTTAAATAAACTTCCGGTAAAGCCTGATTCAGATCAAGGTATGGCAACAGCGGGTAGCCTACTTTACGCTTCGTAAAGAAATGTCAACCCGGTTGGCACGCAATGACTACGGGAGTGAGAAGAGTGATCAATACAAAATTTTTACGGGGTGCACTGCTGCTGATGGCGATTATTGCAGTTAGCCCGGCACAGGCTATCAGCGCTGCGCATCGTTCTGCCCTTGAACGTTCGGGGTGCGACATGCAAACAGAGGCAACCTGGTGCGATATTCACAAAACCAAAGCGCAGAATGAGGCTAATCGTCCTGCTGCTGAGCAGATAAAAAATACGCAGGAAGCTGAGCGCCGCAAGATCGTTTCCTTTCTGGAATCACATGTTGTGGCACAACCTAAAGCGCGTGCTTTTGCGGCACTGGTGGAACAGGGTTTCATGCGTGAAAATGATGGCGATTATTTCAAAATTACCGATCGTTCAGCGTGGCACGTGTTGATGACATTCAACGCGGATGGCAAGGTTGCCACCGCAACGCTCAAGTGAGTACCCAAATTCTAATCAGCCAGTTGAAAAATTCGTTTGCGAATTAATGCGTTAATAACTCCCTTAATCTCAGTATGCTAATCCTTATTTTCTAAAGCACAATTCAATTACTGCTGTCGGAACTAAGGATTTACATGCCTGCTAAAGAACACGTCTCCGAGCCCAAAACGTTTTTACGCGCAGGGCGCTTCTTGCTGATGCAGAAACTATTACGCCGCGATAAAACGCCTGTCGCATTACTGTCATTGGCGGCGCTGGTTGGAATGTTAACCGGGCTGGTGGGGGTTGCCTTTGATAAAGCGGTCAATTATGTGGTGCAGATGCGATTGAGCTTGCTTGATGGCCTGAGCGGCAGTCCGATTCTTACCTTTATCGGCGCTTTTCTGTTATCAGCAATACTTGGTGGAATAGGATATTTTCTGGTGAGACGTTATGCGCCTGAAGCCGGTGGCTCAGGAATACCAGAAATTGAAGGCGCGCTGGAAGAGCTTCGTCCGGTGCGCTGGTGGCGAGTGCTGCCGGTTAAATTCTTTGGTGGGATGGGCGCATTAGGTTCCGGCATGGTATTGGGGCGAGAAGGACCAACGGTGCAACTGGGCGGTAATATCGGCGGCATGTGTGTCGATCTCTTCCGCGTTCGCTCGTCTGAGTCGCGGCATACATTGCTGGCAACCGGTGCCGCCGCGGGTTTATCAGCGGCTTTCAATGCGCCTTTGGCCGGGATTCTTTTCATCATCGAAGAGATGCGACCACAGTTTCGTTATAGCCTGATTTCAATCAAAGCGGTGTTTGTCGGCGTTATCGTATCCAGTGTTGTCTTTCGTATCTGTAATGGCAATGAAGTAATCATCAATATCGGTCAGTTACGGGATGCCCCAACCAATACGCTTTGGCTCTATCTGGTGTTAGGCGCGTTGTTTGGTGGCGTTGGCGTGGCATTCAACCGCGCCATTTTTCTCGCGCAAGACCAATTTCAGCGATTACATAAAGGGCGCATTGCATCGTGGGTAATGTGGGGGAGCTTGTTAGCCGGCCTCTGTGGTTTAATTGGCCTCGTGCTGCCGCAAGCGATTAACGGTGGGGTTACATTTATTCCGGAATTCTCCAGCGGCAGTTACAGTGCGCTGGCACTGTTTGTTGTTTTTGCTCTGCGTACGCTAATCACTATTTGCTGCTTCTCCTCCGGGGCTCCCGGCGGCATTTTTGCACCGATGCTGACATTGGGCACCTTATTAGGCACCTGTTACGGGCAATTATGTATGCAGTGGTTGCCTGGCTTGCAGTTGGAACCGGCAACGTTTGCCGTGGCCGGTATGGGCGCACTGTTTGCCGCTTCGGTTCGCGCCCCGCTAACCGGCATTGTGCTGGTGCTTGAGATGACCAATAACTATCAGCTGATTTTGCCGATGATCATTACCTGTCTGGGGGCAACATTAGCCGCCCAATTTTTTGGCGGTAAACCGCTCTATTCCTCATTACTCGCCCGCACGCTGGCGAAGACAAAGCAGGTTGAAGGTTAAGCTTTGTAAATGCTTTGTTTATGCTGACCAAACTGTTCGCCCAGCCAGACTGAAAACGCCGTCATGGCGGCGCTTTCGCTGCGCGACTGCAATCGCGTAAGCCAATAGCTTCCCAGATTAATCTCCGCATTAAAGGGGCGCACCAGCCGTCCGGTTTGGAGCAAGTGACTGAAGATGTTCACCGGCGCTAACGCTACGCCGGCTTCCTGCATCGCCGCTTCAATCATGGTTAATGACGAGTCAAAAATCATCACTGGATGAGCGGGAGAAGGTGGATGCTCGTTGATGCTTTGCAACCATTGGCTCCACTCATCACGGCGAAAAGATCGCAGCAGGGTGAATTTGTGCACATCAGCAGGTTGCTGCAACTGCCGGGCGATGGACGGGCTACACAATGGTGACAACGGGGCGGGGCAAATACACTTAGCCTCGGTGCTGTGCCACGCCCCGCTGCCAAAGCGAATGGTGTAATCGTGACCTTCTGCTGCTGGATCGACGCGATTGTTATGGGTGGAGAGCTGCAGCTCAATATGGGGATGCCGTTGATTGAAGTCATTCAGGCACGGCAGCAGTAAACCCGTGGCGAAGCTGCCCACTACGCCGACCTTTAATTTTTCACGCATTCTACCCGCTGAAAAGCGATCCAGCGTATCGGCAATGCGATCGAAAGAGTCGTTCAACACCGGCAGCAAACTCTCACCTTGCGGCGTCAACATCAAGCCGCGTGAAACCCGGACAAACAGCGGGCAGCCGAGCTGCTGCTCCAGTAATTTTACCTGCTGGCTCACCGCCGCATGAGTAACGTGCAGTTCAATTGCAGCGTTAGTAAAACTTAGATGACGTGCGGCGGTTTCAAAGGCTCTCAGCGCATTAAGTGGGATATAAGGGCGAGTCACGGCTTTACCTGTAAGATTTTCTTTTATCTGCCACTAAAATTAACCGTTTGTTGCCCGCTGTCAAATTGGGCAAACTGCAGGCGAAATAACCACCCGGAAGACTAATAATATGAAATTGATTTCTCGCACCCTGCTAGCGTCGCTGCTGGCATCAGTTAGCGCAATCAGCATGGCCGCCCAACCTGAGGTTGAAGCCAGCGTGAGCCAGATCATCAAACCCCTAATGCAACAGCAAGCGATTCCCGGCATGGCCGTAGCGGTGATAGTGAAAGGCCAGCCTTACTTTTTCACCTGGGGTCAGGCGGATACACAATACCCGCTTCCGGTTACGGCAGACACGCTGTTTGAACTCGGATCGGTAAGTAAAACCTTCACCGGTGTCTTGGGCGGCGTGGCCGTAACCAAAGGCGAAATTAAGCTTAGCGATGCTGCTAACACATACTGGCCGGCACTTAATGCACCGCAGTGGCGTCCTATCACGCTATTGCAACTGGCGACCTATACCGCAGGCGGCTTGCCGTTACAGGTTCCTGATGCGGTCACTGACGAAGATAAGTTGGTGAATTTCTATCAACAGTGGCAGCCGCAATGGCAGCCCGGCGCCACCCGACAATATGCCAATAGCAGCATCGGTCTGTTTGGTTTACTGGCGGTGAAACCCAGCGGGCTGTCATTTGAACAGGCGATGCAACAACGCGTGTTGACGCCGCTGAAGCTCGATCACACCTTTATCAGCGTGCCGCAAAAAGAGCAAAAACGGTATGCATGGGGCTATCGCGACGGCAAGCCGGTGCGCGTTTCGCCTGGCATGCTGGACGCCGAAGCCTATGGCGTAAAATCGTCGATAAAAGATATGGCGCGCTGGATGCAGGCCAATATGGATCCGCAGCAGGTTGAGGACAAAACCTTGCAGCAGGCTCTCGAGCTAGCGCAAACGCGTTTTTACCGCACCGCGGCTCTCTATCAGGGATTGGGCTGGGAAATGCTGGATTGGCCAGGTCAGGCAGCAATGACTGAGAAGGGCGCAGACAATAAGGTAGCGCTCGGCGCGCAGCCGGTATTAGATGCCAAGCCACATCCGCGCGTGAACGCATCATGGGTACACAAGACCGGCGCCACTGGCGGCTTCGGCGCTTATGTCGCCTTTATCCCAGAGAAGCAGTTAGGTATCGTCATGCTGGCCAATAAAAATTACCCGAACACCGAGCGGGTAAAAGCCGCGATGCAGATTTTAACGGCGTTGCAGTAAGCGTGAAGGGGCGAATTATCGCCTCTTTTTTTACCAACTACAGAATGTCTTGCAGTCCAGCTTCCAGCCGATCCAGCGCAAATAAAATACCGTAGCGACGCGCATTTTCCGTAGCGGGCAGCGGTAGCCAGATATCAGCCTGACTGGCGAGATCCAGCGATGCTGAACAGAGCGCAATCACCGTTGTTTTTTGAATATGCGCATGGTGTACCGCACTGAGCATGTGGCTGTTTACGGCGGCAGGCGCGAGAATTAGCAGGAGGTCATCCGGCTGCAAAAGACTTAGCGTCATGCTGAGCAAATTGTCATCCTGAATCCATGCAATGGCCAATCCGGCCTGATGCAGTCGCTGATGAACTTCAGCCACCAGCGGCGTTTGTGGCCCCGATGCACCAATCAGTAACACGCTTCTGGCCCGGTGCAACGTATCCGCCGCACGCTGCCAGGTGGTGGTGTCTGCCAGCGCGTATTGCTGCATCAGTGCCTGATTGATTGCCTCAAGTGGTGCAATGGCCTGGGTGCTACGTAACTGCGAAGCCTGTGCCAATCGCATGCGTAAATCGCGGATATCTTCGCAACCCAGTGAACGAGCAAAGCGGGTGATGGTGGCGGCGCTCACCTCGGCGCGTGTGGCGAGCTGCTCGATGGTGGCTGAAGCCGCAAACGCCGTGTCGCCCAAAATCGTTTCGGCGACGCGCTTCTCCTGCTGACTGAGCGAGGCATGCCGCTGACGGATGACGGTAATAAATTCACTGTCCTGCTGCTGGCTCGCTTTACGCACCTGATGCAAAAAATCATCGAGATCGCGACAACCCGCCGACGCCGCAAAACGACGCAGCACTTC
This sequence comes from Pantoea sp. USHLN256, assembly GCF_037149875.1. Lineage (NCBI taxonomy): Bacteria > Pseudomonadati > Pseudomonadota > Gammaproteobacteria > Enterobacterales > Erwiniaceae > Pantoea > Pantoea sp. USHLN256. The sequence goes on from NZ_JBBCQO010000002.1 coordinate 111,929, forward strand.
CTGACTGACGCCCGCCTGTGCGGCAAGGTCATCCATGGTGACGTGCGCACTGGCTTTTAGGTTTGCCAGAATAAAACGCGCCAGTTTCGATTCCGGCGCATCCGCGCGCTCCGACTGCTGCCGCAACTGCCAGACAATATCCATCAGATCATCACTCCCTCAATAGCGAATGCCCATCATGCATGAAATTATTTTTCATGTTGAGGTTTTTTTCATCTTTCCGGAAGGCCATTAAGCAACTAAGGGCATTTCGACTGTTAATTTACGGTTCAGATCACACTGATGAAAAATATTTTCATGTCATTTTAATGATTAACCAATTGAATATTAATGCTTAAAATATTTTTCATTAGAAAATCCTCTGCCTCCAACCACTTTACAGCCTCTCTGAGACAGGTCTTAAATGCCCATGACGAATAATCGGAGGAGAAGATATGCGCATCGTACTTTGCTGTGCTGCAGGTATGTCGACCAGCATGCTGGTTAATAAAATGCAGAGCGCCGCGCTAGGACGCGGGCTGAAAATTGATATCAAAGCGGTACCGGTAGCGGAGTTTGAACGTATTCTGCCGGATGCCGACGTAGTTTTGCTGGGCCCACAGGTCCAGTTTGAAGCGCCCAGACTTAGCGCTATCGCCGCACCGTTGGGCAAATCTGTTGCCGTCATCGACATGATGGATTACGGCATGATGCGTGGCGAGCAGGTGCTCGATAAAGCGCTGGCGTTACACGCCTCCTAACCTTCCGTTTTACCCAATCCGACTGTTATGACACGGCCCAGTGCTGTGGGGGATTTTGCATGTCTGAAACCGTGGCAATCGAGTTTGAAGAAGAAATTATGCTGCTGTTGGTGCATGCCGGTGCGGCGCGCAGCGCAGCAATCAGCGCGCTGCGTCTGGCGCGGGAAGGGCTGTTTAGCGAAGCACAGCAGCAGCTGGCGGCAGCGAACGCGAGCATCAGCGCTGCGCATCAGCAGCAAACCGCGTTGATAAGTCTGGATGAAGGCAGCGGCAAACTGCCGGTAACCCTGATCCTGGTGCATGCCCAGGATCATCTGATGAACGCCATGTTGATACAGGATTTGGCGGGCGAAATCATTGAACTCTACCGCCGCACTGCGGCAGGAGGAATAGATGCTTAAGATGGCAATTATTGGTGGTGGCAGCAGCTATTCACCGGAGCTGGTAGAAGGGATTATCAATCGTTATGCGCAATTGCCGGTCACCGAACTGGCGCTGGTGGATGTGGAGCAGGGGCGTGAAAAGGTCGAGATTATTGCCGATCTTACGCGTCGTATGCTGCAGCAAAACGGACTGGAACAGGTAAAAGTCAGCGTGCATTTTGCACTGGATGAGGCGATACGTGGCGCCAGTTTTGTTCTGACGCAGCTGCGCGTTGGCCAGTTAGCCGCGCGCGCTGCGGATGAGCGGCTGGGACTGAAATATGGTCGCCTTGGGCAGGAAACCACCGGCGTTGGGGGTTTTGCGAAAGCGCTGCGCACCATTCCGGTGATGCTCAACATTGCGCGCAAAGTCGAAGCGCTGGCGCCTGATGCTTTTATTATTAACTTCACCAATCCGGCAGGCATCGTTACCGAAGCGGTATCGCGCTATAGCAAGGCGAAGATCATTGGCCTGTGTAACGTGCCGGTCAACATGCATCACATGATTGCCAGCATGCTCAACGCGCCTTGGGATGATGTGCAGCTGCGCTTTGCTGGGCTGAATCATCTGGTGTGGGTACATCAGGTGACGTGTCGCGGTGAGGATGTTACCGCCCAGGTGATTGAGCAGCTGTGCGACGGCCAATCGCTAACCATGAATAACATCAAAGATATGCCGTGGTCACCGCAGTTCCTGCGAGCCCTCAAGGCCATTCCGTGCCCGTATCATCGTTACTACTGGCAAACACCGCAAATGCTGGCGGAGGAGCAGGAGAAAGCGCAAAACGGGCATGAAGGCACGCGCGCCGAGCAGGTGATGAAAGTGGAAGCCGAGCTGTTTGCCCTGTATGCCGACCCGCAGCTGGCGCATAAACCGGAGCAGCTCAGTTTTCGTGGCGGTGCATATTACTCGGAAGTGGCGGTCGAACTGATCAGCGCCATTCACAACAACAGCGGCAAAAATTTGGTAGTGAACTGCCGTAATGCGGGCGCGATTCATGGTCTGCCAGAGGATGCGGTGGTGGAAGTCAATTGCCTGGTGGATGCTCAGGGCGCTCATCCGCTGGTATTTGGTGAACTGCCACCGCTGATGAATGGCCTGACGCAACAAATCAAATCCTTTGAGCGCTTAACCATTGAAGCGGCGGTGCATGGCGATCGCCAACAGGCGCTGCTGGCGCTGGTTGGCAACCCGTTGGTCGGTGATGTCACCACGGCCGAGGCGTTGCTGGAAGAAGTGCTCACCCTGAATCAGCCGTGGCTGCCGCAGTTCGCCACGCCATAGTCTGTTGCGCCATTGAGCCAGAGGTATACCTATGTCTAACCATACTTTTATAGACCGTTATGTCTTGCCCGCCGCGCTGAAAGTTGCCGGTCAGAAGCATGTGCTCTCCGTGCGTGACGGCATCATTCTTAATATGCCGTTTATGCTAATTGGCAGTTTCTTCCTGATCTTCGCCTATTTGCCGATTCCGGCATGGGGCCATTTGATGGCGGATCTGTTTGGCGACACGTGGCGCAACAAACTGCTGTATCCGGTGCGCGCCACCTACGACATCATGGCGCTAATCTCCAGCTTCGGTATTGCCTATCGCCTGGCGGAGAAATACCGCACCCTCGATCCGCTGACCAGCGGGGCGATGGCCTTAGTAGCATTTGTGATGACCATTCCGCAGCAAACGCTGTTCGCTCCCGTTGAAGGTGCGCCCACGCAGCTGGTGACGGGCGTGCTGCCAATTTCGTTGATTGGCAGCCAGGGATTGTTTGTGGCAATTGTGATTGCGCTGCTTTCAACCGAAATTTACCGCTTTGTGCATGGTCGTAATCTGGTGATTAAGATGCCAGAAGGCGTGCCGCCCGCGGTAGCGAAATCCTTCCTCGCGCTGGTGCCTGGTTTCTGCGTGCTGGCGGTGGTGCTGGTGATTCGTCTGGTGGTGGAGGCATCGCCGTTTGGCGATATCAACAATCTGATTGCCACCGTCATTGGTTTGCCGATGCATCACGTCGGCGGTACGCTGCCTGGAATGATTTTCTCAGTACTGCTGATTGGTATTCTGTGGACGTTGGGATTGCACGGCGATGCCATTGTGCTGGTGTTTATTCAGCCGGTTTGGTTGTCGAACATGAGTGAAAATCTTGAGGCGTTTCAACACAACCAACCGATCCCACACATCTTCACTCAGCAATTTTATGATTTATGGATTGCACCGGGCGGTACAGGTGCGTTGCTGGGGCTGGTAATTTTTATGCTGATCCGCGCACGCAGTCGTCAGATGAAGCAACTGGGTAAGATTGCCGCACCAGCCGCGCTGTTCAATATTAGCGAACCTCTGGTGTTCGGTATTCCGCTGGTGATGAACCCGTATCTGTTCCTGCCCTTTATTTTGACGCCGGTGGTATTAGTCATTGTCTCCTGGGCCGCGATGAGCAGCGGTTTAGTTGCGCCTCCCGCCGGTATTGCGCTGCCATTTACCACGCCGATTTTCGTTAGCGGGTATCTGGCAACCGGCGGGCATATTTCCGGCACCGTGCTGCAGGTGGTCAATCTAACGATTTCACTGGTGATCTACTACCCATTCTTCCGTGTATGGGATCGCCTTAAGTTCCGCGAAGAGAAAGAGAGTCAGCAATTAAGCGAGACGGTAGCGCGAGATACGGTAACACCATAAAGGGTATTGCAGAGGCGCAGTAATTCGCGCTTCTGCAATTTAATGGCGGAGAACGGGCTTAACTCCAAAGGGGCAATAATCATTATTTGTGACTAATTTACAATTCTCTTTGCTCTCTAACTATCACGCAACTGACTGTTCTGGATGACTTTATTTTAACTGCTTAAATTAGCAGCGTTTTTTTACAAAGATAATTCTGTACTCTCAATGTGCATTTGTATATTTTTGTCATCCGGCGCGAAAGAGAAAATATCCTTCGTGCTAAACCTCAAAATATACTTACTTTCAGCAGGCTCTCTTGATAGATACTTTCTACTTCTTAAAAAATATTTTCCTCCTATTACGACCCCTTCGGTTGTTAAAAAACCAAACAATCACTGCTAAGCGCGACTTTCGCTTATCGGTGCCTGAATGTCTGAACTGAGTAGAAAACACCGTTTTCGCGCAGTTTACGACGATGTAGATGTAATGAGTATCCCACTTAATGCTGGTCTTAATTACCAGGGAGCAGTCATGCAAAAAAATAATATGAGTACCGATTTTGTCAGCTATTTTAACTGTGGTTCGGTGCATTTAAAATCCGAAGCCGAAATTCTCGGCTCGGTTATCAGAACCCTGATTGCGGACAAGAAAAGCGTCACCAACAAGAACATTATTATGCATCTTATTGCCGAGCTGGAGAGTACGCATGACAGAGCATTGCAGGAGTGTTTACGCAGCACGCTGCAGATTGTCGTCGGACGAACGCCGGACGATGCCGGTATTTAATATTGCGAGGAAGATAATCGTAAAATTAACATATTGGCTTTAAGAAGATGTTTTTTCCTGAATCAGGATTAATCTGACAGTAATACACCACGGTAATTGGGTTATGATAACTGGACAGACCAGGTTTAACTGGCAAGATCCAACCCCCCAAAATAAGCGATAATTAGATGAACTACAGCAATTTTGAAGCAAAGGTCAGCTTCTGGCCGCATATGCATTTCACAGCAATCGAAATGGCGCAGTGCGGCGAATTTTATGAAATCTACGCCACCGATTTGAGCCGTCTTAGCAAGAGCAAACTCTTCCTGGGCCGCACGCATGACAAGCATCTGGCGGATACCTACTGCAAACACTTCGAGGAGTGGCTGCCTAAGGTTAATCGCGCAATAAAATTGCGTACGGTTGCACCCTTATCACATGGAGGGGTTGCGCAAACCTTCACTAACCAATGTGAGTTAGAAACGCTTCCCGGCCAGATAGATGCCAGTCGTAATAGCAACCATTGGTAAGTCTGGATGGAAACAAAATCTTACTCACTCAACGGTTAAATTGTATGCGTTCGACATATCCTTCGCTTTCTAATATCAAAAAATTGAACCAGGCTGAAATTGAAATATAGGTTCAATGATTATTGAATTGGAAAAGTGAGGCATGAATGGACTTTGTACAACGTACTATTGATTTGGCGATGAAAAATGTTGAGGAGGGTGGGCGGCCCTTCGCAACCGTAATTGTGCGTGACGGTAAGGTGGTGGCAGAGAGTGCTAATCGTGTTGCGCAGACTAAAGATCCTACCGCGCATGCCGAAATTTTGGCTATTCGCCAGGCCTGTTGTGAACTGGGTAGTGAAAATCTTACCGACTGCGAAATCTATATTCTCGCCAGCCCTTGCCCAATGTGTTTAGGCGCACTTTATTACTGTAGTCCCAAGCAGGTCATTTATATTACTAAGCGTGAAGAGTATTCAACTTATTATCGTGATGACCGGAAATATTTTGAATTGGATACTTTCTACGATGAGTACAGTAAACCCATTGAGCAGCGTCGCTTGCCAATGAAATATCAGCCTCGCCCACAGGCGCTGGACGTTTATAAGCGCTGGCAGTTGCTAAACAAATAAATGTACACGTTTAGCGCGCAGAGGCTGTCGCGCGCTAAACGGTAAATATTCGCTAACGGCTTAACATCCCCACTCGTCTCTTCCTGGTAAGCAAAACTTCCCGCTTCGTTTATTTCAGCATTCACCTTCCCCGTCCTTATCTGGTGCAGATCTCACCCATTTGCACCGGCAAAATGCATAACCTGCGCTTATTACCGCTAACAAATTTCATTTATTTCATGCACCTGAAAATATGGCACGGCGGTTGCTAATCGATTGGTAGAGATGTTGGACCAATTAAGGCAATGCCATGCAGATACCGGTTGAGCTTCATCCTATTTCCACCCCGCGCAGCGACACGCTGATTCTTGATGCGCTCACGCGTTATATGGCGCAGTCCGGTGCACAGCCCGGCAGCCGTTTGCCGCCTGAGCGGGTGCTGGCAGAGAAGCTTGGCGTGAGCCGCAATACGGTGCGGGAGGCGCTAAAACGTTGGGAAGCGTTAGGCATTATTCTGCGCAAGAAGGGCAGCGGCACCTTTTTGCAGGCTGAGGTCGGCATTAATGACAGCTTTTTATCGCTGCGCTTTAAAAATGACTCAACCAACATGCTGCACGCGCTGGAAGTGCGCCGCATTATCGAATCTGAATCCTGCGTGCTTGCCGCCCAGCGAGCGACGACAGAAGACCTGCATGCCATTGAGCAGCGCCTGGAGGAGATGGAGCGGGTGCATTTGGCGATTGGTTCAGCCGGGCCAGAAGACTGGGCATTTCATGCCAGTATCTATCGCGCGGCGGGTAATCCACTGCTGCTGCAAATGCTCAACGGCATTTATGACTCGTTTCACGCCTTTTTCGAATCCCCACCGGAACAGGCGCTGTTTTCTGACTCTTTCCCACTGCACCGCGAACTCTTTAACGCCATCTGCCAGCGCGATTGCGCGGCGGCACGCGCTATCTGCCATCAAATTCTCGATATCACCGAACGCGACATGAAGGATGTGATTAATGCCAAACGATAAACCGCTTGCCCAGCAAACGCTGCTTACCCACGATCGGCGCCATGAAAACGGCGCGGTGACCACGCCGATTTACCAATCCTCGCTGTTCACCTTCAGCGATTACGACAGCATGATTGCGCGCTTTCGCGGCGAGAGCGATCAGCCACTCTATTCGCGCGTCGATAACCCGACGGTAAAGGCACTGCAGGAGAAAATGGCCGCGCTTGAAGGCGGCGAAGCCTGCCTGGCCTTTGGCAGCGGCATGGCGGCGATCAGCAATGCCATTCTCAGTGTGGTGGTGCCGGGGCAGAAAGTGGTGTGTGTTAATCACGTTTATCCCGATACCTACCGCTTCTTGCGTGGCTTCTGTCAGCGCTTCGGCATTGTTACCGAATTTGTTGATGGCGATGATGAGGCCGCAATTCGCGCCGCGTTGAGCGACGCCAGCCTGCTGTATCTGGAGAGCCCGTCCAGCTGGGTAATGAGCGAACAAAACCTGCATAAGCTCGCCGGGCTGGCGCGTGAAGCGGGCGTAATTAGCATCATTGATAACAGTTGGGCGTCGCCCATTTTCCAGCAGCCGCTGCTGTGCGGTATCGATATCGTGGTGCACTCGGCATCGAAATACATCAGCGGCCACAGTGATGTGGTCGCCGGCGTGGTGATCGCCAGCCAGCTGCTCATCAACAACATTACCCGCTCTATCAGTCCTTACCTTGGCGGCAAGCTGTCGGCGCATGAAGCGTCGCTGCTGATGCGCGGCCTGCGCACCTTGCCATTACGTATGAAGCAGCATCATCAGAGTGCGCTCACCCTTGCGCAAAAACTGGCTGAACATCCACTGGTAACGACGGTGTGCCATCCGGGATTGCACCCGCAGCCGTGGTCCACATTGCGCGGCTACAGCGGTCTTTTCGCCTTCGAGGTGGCTGAACAAGTGGATATTCCGCAGCTGTGTAACGCGCTGGAACTGTTCCATATGGGCGTGAGCTGGGGCGGATTTGAAAGTCTGGTGATGCCGGCGATCTCGGTGATCAATCAGGCCAATGAATTTAACTCGGCGGTCGATTTTGGCGTCTCGCCACGGCTGATCCGCATTTCGGTGGGCCTGGAAGAGACCGACGATTTGTGGGCCGATTTGCAGCAAGCCCTTGCCAGCGCTAACCGCGCGTAATCAATCACTGGAGAAATGTCATGACAACACGTTTTGCCCTGAAAGCGCTGGTTTTAACCGTTGGTCTAAGTGCCGCCATGAGTAGCCTCGCCGCCAAACTCACGGTAGTGGAGGTGATCACCAGCCCGCCGCGCACGGCGCTGCTGCAAAAAATGCTTGATGAATATAAGACGCAGCATCCGGGTACCGAGATCGAACTGATCTCCCTGCCGTGGGGCCAGGCGTTTGAAAAACTCGGCACCATGTTGCAAAGCGGACAGGTGCCGGATGTGGTGGAGATGCCGGACACCTGGCAAGGCCTGTATGCCAGCAATAATATGCTGGAAGACCTTGAACCACGCCTAAAAAGCTGGGATGCCACGTCGCAGCTGACGGATAAAACCTTGGCCATGGCGCGCGCCGCGAACGGTAAAGCCACCATGGTGCCTTATGGCTTTTATCTGCGTGCGCTGTTTTGGAATAAAAAACTGTTTCAGCAGGCGGGCCTGAGCGAGCCGCCGAAAACCATGGAGGAGTTCGCCAGCGATGCGCAGCGCATCAGTCAGTTAGGCAACGGCATCAGCGGTTATTGCATGCGCGGCGGCGTCGGTGGCACCAACGCCTGGATGATGTTTATGGCGGCGATGAACGGATCGCCGGAATTCTTCGATAAACAGGGTAACAGCACGCTGACGCAGCCGGGCGCGATCAAAGGTGCGCAGCTGCTGGTGGATATGTATCAAAAAGGTGGCGCTTCGAAAGACAGCGTCAACTGGGGCTTTAATGAGATCGTCTCGGGTTTCTACTCCGGCAAGTGCGCGATGCTCGATCAGGATCCGGATGCGCTAATCGCCATCAAAAACAGCATGGCGGCTGATGATTTTGCCGTAGCACCGATGCCGGTAGGTCCATCAGGCAAAGCCTTCCCGACGATTGGCTACACCGGCTGGTCGATGTTCAAGCAGGGCAAGCAAAAGGATCTCGCCTGGCCGCTGATTACCTTCCTCAGTGACAAAACCAACAACCTGGCGTGGTCGAAATTCGTTGGCACATTGCCGATTTATAAAGGGGCCGAGCAGGACCCGTTCTATCAGACGCCGCAGTTCGCCGGCTGGTTTAAAGAGCTGAACGATCCTAACTATGTGCCGCTCACCATGCCGACCCACCTCAAAGGCTGGGGCTACTTTAACTCGGTGATTGTGAAAGAGAGCAGTCAGGAAACCCTGCTGGGAGAAAACGACACCGAGAGCATGGTGAAAGATTGGGCGAAATATCTCAGCAAAGAACAGCAAGCCTGGCTGGCTACCCAGTAATCCCTGAACACGCGGAGTTCAAATATGATGCTTGATACTTCCCTGCCTAACAGCACTGCTCGCACCCGGCGCCTGCGCTGGACGCGGTTGGCTGAGCCGTGGTGGTACTTGTCGCCGGGCTTACTGCTGATCGCGCTGTTTATCTTTGTGCCGATGGCGATCGGCATCTCGTACGCCTTTCAGAGCATAAATCTGCTCAATCCGCTGGAAACCGGTTGGGTAGGCTGGGACAACTTCAGCGAGATGTTTGATGACCGGCGCTTCTTTAAAGCGCTGGGCCACACGTTGAACTGGACGCTGAGTTCTCTGTTGTTGCAGTTCTTCTTCGGCCTGGCGCTGGCGTTGCTGCTCAAACGTGAATTCCGCATGCGTCGCTGGGTGCAGGCGCTGGTGTTTTTGCCGTGGGCGGTGCCGGCGTTTCTCTCCGGGCTGACCTGGTCATGGCTGCTCAATCCGGTCGTGGGGCCGCTGCCGCAGTGGCTGAGTGATTTGGGGGTGCTGAGCGAGCCCTATAACATTCTGTCGGATCCGCAACTGGCGATGTGGGGACCGGTGATCGCCAACGTCTGGTTTGGCATCCCGTTCTTTGCCATTACGCTGCTGGCGGCGTTGCAATCGATCCCTAAAGATCTCTACGAAGCGGCATCGATTGACGGCGCCAGCGGCTGGCAGCAGTTTCGCCGCGTGACGCTGCCGTTTCTCGCGCCGATGATTGCTATCACCGTGATGTTACGCACCATCTGGATCGCCAACTTCGCCGATCTGATTGTGGTGATGACCGACGGCGGGCCAGCAGGCTCGACCTCGATTCTCTCCAGCTACATCTTCACCACCGCCTATCGCAAGCTCGATTTCGGCTATGCCTCGGCGATGGCGGTGTTTCTGTTACTGCTGATGACCTGTTATGCGCTGGTGTTACTGCGCATACGCCATCAGCTGTTGAAATAAGGAGCGACCATGCGATTGTTACCGCTGATAGGGCATCGTCTGAGCATTGCGGCTTACCTGGTCTTCGCGCTGTTTCCGCTCTACTGGATTATCAAAATCTCCGTTACGCCGGATAAATTGCTGTTCAGTCAAGGCGTCACGCTGCTGCCGAGCGGCGTGACGCTTGATCATTTCCGCAAGGTGTTAACCGACAGCGATTTCCCCACGTTTTTCAGCAACAGCCTGATTGTTTCGTTCAGTACCGCGCTGCTGACCACGCTGATTGCCGCCGCAGCCGGCTACGCGTTTTCCCGCTTTCAGTTTCGCGGCAAAGTGCTCATTGCCGGGCTGCTGCTGTTTACGCAGATGTTCCCGCTGGTGATGATCATTGCCCCGATCTACAAGGTGATGGCGCCGCTTGGCCTGACCAACAGTTTGCTGGGTCTGATTCTGATCTACACCGCGTTCAACGTGCCGTTTGCCACGTTTCTGATGCAGTCCTTCTTCGATGCCATTCCGAAAGATCTGGAAGAGTCGGCGATGCTGGAAGGCTGTACCCGTTTTCAGGCGCTGTATCGCGTACTGATGCCGTTAACGCTGCCGGGCATGGCGGCCACGCTGGGCTTTGTGTTCACCGCCGCGTGGAGTGAGCTGCTGTTCTCGCTGATGCTGATCAATAAAAACGAAGTGATGACCTTCCCGGTCGGGCTGCTGAGTTTCGTGTCGAAGTTCGCCGTTTCGTGGGGCGAAATGATGGCGGCGGTGGTATTAGCGTTGATTCCCGCGTGTCTGTTCTTCGCCTTTATTCAACGTTATCTGGTTCAGGGACTCACCGCCGGTGCGGTTAAGGGGTAAATGATGGCTGAAATTACGCTCAAAAAGATCGACAAGCGCTATGGCAACGTAGAAGTCCTGCGCGATATTAACCTCACCATTAAAGATGGCGAATTCGTGGTGCTGGTTGGCCCCTCCGGCTGCGGGAAATCTACGCTGCTGCGTACCATCGCCGGACTGGAGCTGGCGAGCGGCGGTGATATCCGCATCGGTAATCAGCTGATGAACGATGTGGCACCGAAAGATCGTGATATCTCGATGGTGTTTCAAAGCTACGCGCTCTATCCACACCTGACGGTAGCGCGCAATATGGGCTTCAGCCTGGAGATTCAGAAGCGTCCACGGGCGGAGATTGAAGAAAAAGTGAAGCGCGCAGCGGATATTCTCAGCCTGACGCATCTGCTCGATCGCCGACCGAAAGAGTTATCCGGCGGCCAGCGTCAGCGCGTGGCCATGGGACGCGCCATCGTGCGCCAGCCACAGGTTTTTCTGTTCGATGAGCCACTGTCGAATCTTGATGCACAGCTGCGTGGGCAAATGCGCGTCGAGATTAAGAAACTGCATCAGCAGATGAACAACACCATTGTCTACGTCACGCACGATCAGGTTGAAGCCATGACCCTGGCTGACCGCATCGTGGTGCTCAACAACGGTGTGATTCAGCAGGTCGGTACGCCGCTGGAGCTGTATGACACGCCGGCGAATAAGTTTGTTGCCAGTTTTATCGGCTCACCGTCCATGAACTTCATCCAGGGCGTGATGGCTCAAGGTGGCGTGCGTATCGGCGACAGCGCGCAGCTGCCGCTGAATGTTGACTGGGCGGCGCAACCGAGCGGACGCGCTGTGATTTACGGTATTCGCCCGGAGAATATCGCTATTGCTGCAGCGGGAACCGCCGATACGCTGCCGCTGGAGGTATCGCTGGTGGAACCGACCGGTTTATCCGAACTGATTCATGGTTCCCTATTGGGGCACGACATCATGCTGTTCACCACCCAGCGCTCCGGCGCACAGGCGGGCGATATCCTGCCGGTGACCCTGGATGCTGACCGCGCGATGTTATTCGATGCTGATTCGCAAAAGCGGCTATGATTGCCCCGGCACTCATTACGCGACGAGAGGGTAAACACCGATGACAGCAGCAACGCCCGGCATTCTGATCCTCGCCGCGGGGAAAGGAACGCGCTATATCGCCAGCGGCGGTAGCGGAAATAAGCTGCTCGCCCGGCTGGACGACCAGACCACCACGGTGATTGAAACGGTCATCGCCGAGGCGAAGCTGAGCGGGCTGCCGGTGGCGCTGGTGACGCGACCGGAATATCAGGCGGTGCAACAGCATGCGGCTAAGGCTGGCGTACAGCTGATTGTTTGTGACAGTTGCGGCAGCGGTGAAACGATTGCCGCTGGGGTAGCGATGACCGGGATGTGGTCGGGTTGGATCATCGCGTTGGGTGATATGCCGTGGATAGCTGCAGAACATTACCAGCAGGTATGGCGCGCGCTGGAGCAGGGCGCGCCACAGGTGCGCCTGACGCATGATGCTAAACCCGGCCATCCGGTCGGCTTTAACCACGCATTTGCTGATGCGCTGCGTCAGCTGCGCGGTGATGAAGGTGCGCGATCGCTGTTGCACCCTAAACTGCTGCTGAGCTTGCCCGCAGATGTCCGGGTGCAACGGGATATCGATAGCCTGTGAACGTGGTTAATCAATCGCTTCAAGGCGCGCGGCAGCCACATCGGCAATAATTGATAACGCCAACGTGCGCGCATCCCGCGCCTGAGCGAAAATGCCGATGGGCGCTTTGATGCGCGCAATCTGCGACGGGCTACAGCCCAGCGCCAGCAATTTTTCTGCCCGTCTGGCGTGGGTGCGCTGGCTGCCCAACGCGCCGATATAGAAGGGCGTGGATCGTAGTGCGGCTAATAATGCCGGCAGCTCGCGATCGAGATCGTGATACAGCAGAATCACCGCCGTAAATGCATCAATAGCCTGCGCCTTAACTTCATCACCGGACTGCACGTCGTAGCCAGCAGCCTGAGCAATGGACGCGGTTGCCTGCGCCTCAACGGAACGGCCATACACCACAATGCGGGTGTTAGGTTGATAGCGCATCATGAAGGCATCATCCTGCCAGCCGGTCGGCTGCGCGGCGTCAACGCGAGTGAGCCGCTGGAAGGAGGGTAGATAACACAACGTGGCGGGGTTTCGCTGTGCGAGCGATTCCAGCACCTGATGTAACGGCTGGGCCGCGCGCAAGCGGTGAAATAACAGCGTAATGCCGCCCCCGCACGGCAGCACAATATCCAGATAGGGCGATCCTTCGCCATAGCTGACCAGGCGATCTTTGCCGCTGGCCATGACTTCCAGCGCTTCGTAAGCCGCCGCCGCTTCGACGCAGCCACCCGATACGTAGCCGCAATAGCGCCCATCTGCACGCACCACCATCTGCGCACCTAATGCTCTGGCCGCACCGCCGCGAATCTCCACCAGCGTGACCAGCACCGCCGCGAGGTCGGCGTCGAGTGCCTCAGCGGCAAACCGCAGAATGGCTGCGCTGTCGTCGGTCTGCAAAGCCTGCTGCGGCTCTATCCGCGGTTGCACATCCTGATCAATCAAAACCTGTTGCAAGCTGCATCTCCTGTGCGGACGTTTAGGCCAGAGCGGGAAGGCCCATCAGCAATTTATCCAGCGTGACCGGATATTCGCGCACGCGCACGCCGGTAGCGTTGTAAATGGCATTCACAATCGCCGCACTGACGCCACATAACCCCAGTTCGCCCACGCCTTTGGCCTTCATTGGCGAGGAGATCGGATCGGTGTCGTCGAGGAAAATCACTTCCTGTTCAGGGATATCGGCATGAACCGGCACTTCGTAGCCCGCCATATCGTGATTGACGAAAAAGCCCAGACGTTTATCGACAATCAGCTCCTCCATCAAGGCGCCGCCCAGCCCCATCGTCATGGCACCGATTACCTGGCTGCGCGCCGTCTTCGGATTGAGAATGCGCCCGGCGGCGCAAACCGCCAGCATGCGTCGAACGCGCACTTCCCCGGTGGCGACATCGACGCCCACCTCGACGAAATGCCCGGCAAAAGTGGATTGCTGAAACTGCTGATCCAGATCGCCAAACTCAATGCTGTCTTCCACCGAAATGGTCTCTTCTGCGGCAGCCGAGGCCAGCGACGCGCTGTGCTGGCCATCATGTACCCTGCCATCGCTGAACGTGGCCGTTTGCGCATCAAATCCCAGCCGGGCAGCGACCGCTTCGCGGAGCTTCACGCAGGCGGCGTAAACACCGGAGGTTGAGGTGTTGGCTCCCCATTGCCCGCCGGAACCGGCTGAGATAGGGAAACTTGAATCGCCCAACCGCACGACAACCTGTTCGATCGCCACACCCATCATCTCCGCCGCGGTTTGCGCAAGAATGGTGTAGCTGCCGGTACCGATATCGGTCATGTCGGTTTCAACGGTAACAATGCCTCTCGCATCCAGCTGCACGCGCGCGCCTGAGGTCGTCACCATGTTGTTACGAAAGCCTGCCGCTACGCCCATGCCAACCAGCCAGCGGCCATCCCGAACGGTAGCCGGTTGCGCCTGACGGCGATGCCAGCCGAATCTCTCCGAGCCGGTGTGCAGGCATTCGACTAATTGGCGACGTGAGAAGAAGCGTTCGGGATGTGCCGGATCCACCTGGGTATCGTTAAGGATGCGAAACGCAACCGGATCGATGCCGACTTTTTCTGCGATCTCATCAATGGCGATCTCCAGCGCCATCAGTCCTGGCGCTTCGCCAGGTGCACGCATGGCGTTACCTTCGGGCAGATCGAGCTGCGCCAGACGCAAGCCGGTAAAACGGTTAGCGCCGGCGTACAGCAGTTCGGTCTGCTGCACGGCGGTTTCAGGTGTGCCATCCGGCAGATTGCCCGACCAGCTCTCATGCGCAATCGCCGTAATGTGGCCGGTGTGATCGGTGCCGATGCGGATATGCTGAATAGTTGCCGGGCGATGGGTGGTGTTATTGGCGATCAGCGGCCTCGGCAGCATCACTTTAACCGGACGCTGGATAGCACGCGCGCCTAATGCCGCCAGCACCGCATCGCTGCGCAGGAACAGCTTGCCGCCAAAGCCGCCGCCAATGTAAGGCGAAATAATGCGGATGTTTTCTAATGGCAGATTGAGCGTGGCGGCCAAATCGGTCCGGCACCAGTCTATCATCTGGTTTGAGGTCCAGACGGTCAGTTTATCGCCGGTCCAGCGCGCCATCGAGGCATGCGGTTCCATGGCGGTATGGCTTTGGTCCGGCGTGGTGTAGTGCGCGTCCAGTGTCACTTCGGCAGCAGCGAAAGCCCGCTCAAAATCTCCGACGCGTTTATCCGGCTCATCTTCGGGCGCCGACGTGACCGCTGCTTTTTCGGCGGCGAGATCATAGGCGCCCTCTACACCTTGACACTGCACCTGCACCAAACTGGCTGCCGCGCGTGCCTGTTCAAAGGTTTCAGCCACCACCAGCGCTACCGCCTGGTGATAGTGCTCAATGTTGCCATCAGCCAGCAGCAGGGCGGTATTTTTATCACCTTTACCCAGCTCGCCGGCACTCTCTGCGGTGACCACCGCAAGCACTCCTGGCGCACATTGAGCGGCGTGAGTATCGATTGCCGTGATTTTGCCTTTCGCAATCGGCGCGCCGACCACATAGCCGTATGCGGCATCGGGTGCTTCGCTATGCCACTCGTAAGCATAATGCGCCAGACCGGAGGTCTTAAGCGGTCCATCGATACGATTAAGCGGCTGACCGACCACCTTAAGCTGATCGATGGGATTAGATCCTGCAGGCTTTTCGAACTTCATCAGTTACCCCCTCGCTTCCGCTAACACCGAGGCAAGCGTTCGCTTCGCCAGAATGATCTTGAATTCATTTTCCGCCGTTGGCTGCGCGCTGGCGAACAGCCGATCGCTTGCCGCCTGCGCACCTTGAATTAAGGCATGGTCAGCCGCCTCCATGCGCCACGGCTGGTGCGCTACGCCACCGAGCGCCACGCGACCCGAACGATCGGGCTGAATGATTGCCGCCACGGAGACCAGAGCAAAGGCGTAGGATGCGCGGTCGCGCACCTTGCGATAAATATGGGTGCCACCCAGCGGCGCGGGTAAGCACACCGCGACAATCAGCTCGCCGGGTTTCAGCACCGTTTCCAGATGTGGCGTGGTGCCTGGCGCACGATAAAACTCCGCAATCGGAATCTGGCGTTCCGTGCCGTCCGGGCTGACTGTTTCAATCACCGCATCCAGCAGGCGCATGGCCACCGCCATGTCGCTGGGATGAGTGGCGATACAGGCCGGGCTCACGCCCACCACCGCATGTTGACGGCTGAAACCATCAAGGGCGGCACAGCCGCTACCGGGCACGCGCTTGTTGCAGGGCTGATTGGTGTCGTAGAAGTAAGGACAACGCGTACGCTGCAGCAGATTGCCCGCCGTGGTGGCCTGATTGCGTAACTGTCCAGAGGCACCCGCCAGCAGGGCGCGTGCTAACACGCCATAGTCGCGTCGGACTCTGGCATCGGCCGCCAAATCGGTATTACGCACCAGCGCACCAATCCGCAAGCCACCTTGCGCCGTGGCTTCAATTTTATCCAGCTCAAGGCCGTTGACATCAATCAGATGAGCAGGGGTTTCGATCTCCAACTTCATCAGATCAAGCAGATTGGTGCCGCCGGCGATAAATTTCGCACCGGCGTGTTGCTGCGCACTGGCAGCCGCTTCGGCGGCGGTTTTCACACGTTGGTAGCTGAAGGCTTTCATGGCGTTTGTCCCTCCGCATACTCCTCAATTGCCGCCAGGATGTTGGCATAGGCGCCACAGCGGCAGATATTGCCGCTCATCCGCTCGCGAATTTCATCAGCGGAGAGTGGCGGTGCCGAGACCAGATCATGGGTAACGTGGCTGGGAATACCCGCCTTGATCTCCTCCAGTACCGCCAGCGAAGAACAGATTTGTCCCGGCGTGCAGTAACCGCATTGATAGCCGTCGTGGTCGATGAATGCGGTTTGCAGCGGATGCAACTGGTCAGGATTGCCGAGGCCCTCAATGGTGGTGACGTCGGCATCCTGCTGCATTACCGCCAACGTCAGGCAAGAATTGATGCGCCGCCCGTTGACGATCACCGTGCAGGCACCGCATTGGCCGTGGTCGCAACCTTTTTTGCTGCCGGTTAGGTGCAGATGCTCACGCAGGGCATCCAGCAGCGTGGTGCGGGTATCGACGTCGAGTTGCTGGCGGACGCCATTAACTCGCAGAGTCACTGATGCGCTATGGCTGCTCATGCCAAATCTCCAGTAAATGAAAAGAGAAATCAGGATAGAACCTGTTTTTGTATGGTTATAGAGAGATAAGCATAGTCGGCATTTGCAAAAGAATTATCCGGAATCTCTGCTAGTCGCTGATAAGCCTTTATAAGGTGAATTTTTCGGCGAAATAGATAATTAAAAATAAACCGAAGCGATTATTTAGGGCGATATGTTGGCGTTATCGCGCGTTAATTAAGCGCCTCGCTTAAAATTACTTCAGTTTAAATTGAGACTAATTATCCCTTTGCGCATGATTTATAAGTGAAGCGGCTATTTAAGTGAAATTTTGCTCTACAGTTAATAGGGTCTTAACTGGAGGAGCATGTGACATGTCGAAAGATAAAAAAGAACAAAATTTAGAACATACCGCGCCACATAAGGGGCCAGAAACCTCTCAACCGGGATTAGGTGACTTAGCGCCTAAAGATGGCGGACACAAACCTGCCGCTGAGCCGACGCCGCCGGGAAAACAACCCACTGCACCCGGCAGCCTGAAAGCGCCAGAGATTAAAAACGATAAGCTCGATCAGCTGAATGAATACCGCAAGAATGGCGAAAACGCGGGGCTGACCACGAATCAGGGCACGCGCATTGCCAACGATCAGAATTCGCTGACTGCCGGCGCGCGCGGGCCGACGCTGCTGGAAGACTTCATCATGCGTGAAAAAATCACGCATTTTGACCATGAACGCATTCCTGAACGTATCGTGCATGCGCGCGGTTCTGCCGCACACGGCTACTTCCAGCCTTATCGTTCGCTGGAAGCGCTGACTAAAGCGGGTTTTCTCTGCGACCCCGACAAAGCCACACCCGTCTTTGTGCGTTTTTCCACTGTGCAGGGCGGCGCCGGTTCGGCGGACACCGTGCGCGATATCCGTGGATTTGCCACCAAGTTCTACACCGATGAGGGCGTGTTTGATTTGGTCGGCAACAATACGCCGGTGTTTTTCATCCAGGATGCGCATAAATTCCCGGACTTTGTGCATGCGGTGAAACCTGAGCCGCACAATGAAATCCCGCAAGGGCAGAGCGCGCACGATACCTTCTGGGATTATGTGTCGCTGCAGCCTGAAACGCTGCATAACGTCATTTGGGCGATGTCTGATCGCGGTATCCCGCGCAGTTATCGCACCATGGAAGGTTTTGGTATTCATACTTTCCGCTTGATCAACGCTGAGGGTAAAGCCACCTTCGTACGTTTCCACTGGAAACCGGTAGCGGGTAAAGCTTCGCTGCTGTGGGATGAAGCGCAGAAACTCACCGGGCGCGATCCAGATTTCCATCGCCGCGATCTGTGGGAAGCCATCGAAGCCGGCGATTTCCCGGAATATGAGTTAGGACTGCAGCTGATTCCAGAGGAGGACGAATTTAAATTCGACTTCGATATTCTGGATGCGACCAAACTGATTCCAGAAGAGTTGGTTCCAGTCGAGCTGGTGGGCAAAATGGTCCTGAATCGCAATCCGGATAACTTCTTTGCTGAAACCGAGCAGGTAGCGTTCCATCCAGGTCATATCGTGCCGGGGCTGGACTTCACCAACGATCCGCTGCTGCAAGGACGTTTGTTCTCCTATACCGACACGCAAATCAGTCGCCTTGGCGGTCCGAACTTCCATGAGATCCCGATTAATCGCCCGGTTTGTCCTTACCATAACTTCCAGCGCCAGGGCATGCATCGTACGGAAATCGACACTAATCCAGCCAATTACGAACCCAACTCCATCAATAATAACTGGCCACGTGAAGTGCCACCGGCAGCCAAAGCGGGCGGTTTTGAGAGTTATCAGGAGCGGGTGGAAGGCAGCAAAGTGCGCGAACGTAGCCCATCGTTTGGCGAGTATTATTCGCAGCCAAGACTGTTTTGGCTGAGCCAGACGCCTGAAGAGCAGCAGCACATCATCGGCGCGTATTCATTTGAGTTAAGTAAGGTGGCGCGACCGTATATCCGTGAGCGCGTGGTGGATCATCTGCTGCAGATTGACGTCACGCTGGCCGAAGGCGTAGCGAAAAATCTGGGGTTGAAACTGAGTGATGAGCAGTTGAACACGGCGCCGCCAAAAGATGTCAACGGTCTGAAAAAAGACGACAGTTTGAGTCTTTATGCGCAACCGAGCGGTGACATTAAAGGGCGTCAGGTCGCTTTGTTGCTCAGCGATGGCGCAAAAGCAGCCGATGTGCTGGCGGTGCTTCAGGCGCTGAAAGCGCAGGGCGTGCATGCCAAAATTCTGGCGGCGCATATGGGGCAGGTGTTGGCGGATGATGGCTCAGTGCTGCCAATTGATGCCACTTTCAGCGGGCTTCCTTCACTGACGTTTGATGCGGTGATTGTTCCCGATGGCAACATTGACGCCTTACTGCTGAGCGGCGATGCGCGTTATTTCCTGCTCGAGGCTTACAAGCATCTCAAACCTATTGGTCTCAGCGGTGACGCGCGTCGGTTCAAAGCGCAGTTCAACGTGCAGGATAATGAGGCAGAAGAAGGTTTGGTCGAAGACGTTAAAGCAGAAGGGACCTTTATGGCAGATTTCCTTTCGGTAATGGCATCGCACCGTGTCTGGTCACGCAGTAAAAAAGCCCTGACCGTGGCGGCGTAAACAGCAAAGGGCGGGATAGAGATTCCCGCCCTTTGCCTATCAGTTAGCTGGCTGGTGGCTGCTATGCTGGGCCATCACCGGCTTCACCTCGAAGACACCCTGAGATGCCATCACTGAACAACTGATCGCCGCCGCGAGCGTTACACCAACCCATATCTTTTTCATTCGTCATCTCCGCCGAAACTGTTATTACCTCTTCAGGTTTAGCAGCAATTATTTGAAAGTCGAGAATGGCTGAGTTTTTAAGAAATATCTTTAGCGCATCTCGCTAAATAATAATCCTGTCACGCGTTACTTAAAGTGTTTTATATGGGTGACTACTGTATTGGCTATATATTTCGACAAGCAATGACCTGAAAGAAATCCGAATTTTCTGCCAGGATTGATGCGGGCTTAATTGCGTGGCCGCAGGGTTTGACCACTTCACTTTTATGCAATTCAGGAAAACCATTTTGGAAAATCAGCAATATTTAAATCCACAACGTAGCGAAGGATTCGCCGGACTGGGCGACTATGCGGCCATCGGGGAGGGCAGATCGGTTGCGCTCATCGCGCCTGATGGTTCGATTGACTGGTGGTGCGCTCCCAATCTTGATTCCAAACCCCTGTTTGACCAGATCCTTGACCCGCAGATTGGCGGGTTCTTTCAGATCGTGCCGCTGGCGGATTATCGGGTGACGCGCAATTATCGCGAAAACAGTAATGTGCTGGAGACCCGTTACGATACCGATAGCGGATCGGTACTGCTGACCGAGTCGATTAACAGCACGCTGGCAGGGCGCTTACCCTGGAGCGAGCTGGCCAGGCGTATTGATGGGCTGGAGGGGGAAGTCACCTTAAAAATTACGCTGCGGTTTGCCACTGCCGCCGAGACGCGCTCGCCGTGGATTGCTGACAGTGCGCAAGGCAAGGTGTATCACATTGCCGATTTGATGGCGATGCTGCGTACCAGCGAAGATGTCATCCTCGACCACGTCGACGATGAACGGATTAGCGGCACCTTAACCGTGAGTAAAGGTGCTCGTTCACTTTGCGCTTTGCTGGTAACGGAAAAAGAGCCGCTGGCGGTACCGGACATGAAGGCCATCGATGGACGCATTGACACCAGCGACACGGCCTGGCGCGACTGGGTCAACAGTCTGAGCTACAGCGGCCGTTATTCGTCATTAGTCATACGTTCAGCGCTATCGTTAAAATTCCTGTGGTACTCCCCAACGGGCGCACTGGCAGCCGCAGCAACCACTTCGCTGCCCGAAGGCATCGGTAAAGAGAAGAATTACGATTACCGCTACGCGTGGGTGCGCGATGCCTGTCTGATCATTAAAGCGTTCATTTGCCTCGGCGCGCTGGAAGATTGTAAGGCCGCATTTTCCTGGCTCACTAAAACCATTATCGATCACGGCGTCAGGTTGCGTGCCTGCTATACGCTGGAAGGCGATATCGTCCCTGAAGAGCGCTTTCCAGCACTGCGCGGATATCAGGATTCGCAACCGGTACGCGTTGGCAATAACGCGCGCGATCAGATTCAACTCAGCATGTATGGCGATATGCTGGCCACGGCGCAGGGCTTTGTGGAAGCCGGGCACGTATTGGATCTCACCACTGCGCGCTTGCTGGGTGAGCTGGCTAACTGCTGTGCGGATAGCTGGCGCCAAAAGGATTCTGGCATTTGGGAGTTGCCGGAGGAGCAACATTACACCCATTCGAAGATGGCGTGCTGGCTGGCGCTGGATCGCGCGGTGATTTTAGCCGAGCGAAAATACATCGAACCTACCTGGGTTGAACGCTGGAAGCGCGAGCGTGACCGTATCAGTCAGTGGATTGAAAGCCATTGCTGGTCGGAAAAACTGCAGAGCTATACCTTTTATGTCGGCAGCGATGAGCAGGTGGATGCCGCGCTAACGCTGATGCATCACTACGGCAACAGTGTTAACCCGGAAAGAATGCGCGCAACCTACCGCGTGATCCGTCGCGAGCTGGGTAATAACGGCGTGATGCTCTATCGTTACAGCGGCGTGGATCGCGAAGAGAGTACCTTCCTGGCGTGTTCGTTCTGGATGGTAGAAGCCTGGGCGGCGATGGGGGATGGTGCAGGCGCGGAAGAGATGATGACGGAGATTTTGGCGCTGCTCAATCGACGCGGTAACGTCGATATTTTCAATGAAATGTATGATGTCCGTAGCCAGTCATGGCGGGGCAATATGCCGCAGGGACTGAGCCACTTAGCCCTGATATTTGCCGCACAGGGTTTAAGCAACGCTGAGAAAAGCAAAGAGTAACAACTACGGGTAATTGCCAGGCATCAACATTAAAGCGGCCCATCCAGCGCGATGTGGATGGGCCGTTGAGCGACGCGTTATAAAAACTTACTTCGACTGCTGCTGTTTGCTATCCGCTTCTTTCTGTTTCTTGTTGGCCATATGGTGACCCACAGCGCAACCCGCCGCCGCACCCGCAACGCCATGATGCGCCATATGACCGGCAACGCCGCCGACTGCAGCGCCTTTCAGGCAGCCTTTAGCTTCAACCTGGGATGTAACAGACAACAATAAACCGGCAGTGAGCACGATGAATGAAAACTTACGCATCAGGATTCCTTCCTTTCTAGTTAGCAGGGCACAATAAGCCCTGACACAGCATAGTCACGGTGAAAAAGCAGAGCGTTAAAAAGTGTAAACGCATGAGACAATGCCTAATGACTGGGCTGCTCAATCGCCTGTTCCAGAAACTGGATGAACGCTCTTACTTTGGCATTCAATGCCGAACGTTCGTTGACGCAGGCAAAGATATTCATCGGTAAGGATTGCGCTCGATTTTCATCACTTTGATCGGTGTCGAACAAGGCGATCAATTGGCCGCTGTCTAACAATGGCTGAGCAACAAAGCTTGCAAGACGGGCAATGCCGCCGCCGTTGACTGCTATTTTTGCAATAATATCAATATCATCGCTAATAAACTCAGGGTTGAGCCTGGCGCTAACCGATTGGCCATTAACCCTAAAAGTCCAGGGAAGAAAACGTCCATCTGTGGGATAGCGGAAAACCAGACAGGCGTGCTGGATAAGATCTTCGGGCGTTTTAGGCATGCCCGCGCGCTGCAGATATCCCGGAGATGCGCAAAATACAAATGGCAGTGAAGCAATTTTTCGGGCGATCAGTTGGTCATTCAGCTGTGCTTCAATGCGAATACTGACGTCGATACCCTCCAGCCGATGATCAACATTACGGTCGGTGCTAATCAGTTCAACATCGATATCGGGATAAGAGTGCTTAAAAGCGGGCATCAATGGCGCCAGAACGTAGCGGCCAAACGCGGCCGTAGTCGCGATGCAAAGTGAACCCTGCGGTTTCGTTTCAATGGCCGCCGCCTGCGAGGCGAGATCGATATCCTGAGGAATATGACGAACTTTCTCGAAATAGCGTTTACCACTTTCGGTTAACGCCATGCTGCGCGTAGTGCGTGATAGCAAACGCACGCCGAGGTGTTGTTCCAGACGAGAAATACTCTGGCTTACCGCCGCCGGGCTCATCCCTTTGGCGCGCGCCGCCGCAGCAATACTGCCATTCTCCACCACACGAATAAACGTCCCGATTAACCCCAGCAAATCCATACTATCTCCAGCGCCTGATTCGTCACTTTTATTGAGCAATGATTAAAGCAGATGCGTGCTACCGCCATCCCAATTAGCTTGATAGTTTAGCCGTTGTTGCGCTAACCCCGACTGAACAGGAGAAGTTAATGACTGAAGCTACCACGAGAAATTCTGCCCGCATCCGCCTGCCAAAGCACACCACACCCTACATCTTTGCTCTCTATATGGCGACCATCATGGCGTTTTTGATGAGTTTAGTCATTACTTTCGCCGAGTTTGGAGTAGGGCCGCATTACATGGAAAATGTGATGAATGCGTATCAGGTTGCAATGCCCGCGGCTTTTGTCTGCATTCTGGTGGTGCGCCCGATTGTGGTGCGGTTGGTTGGGTTTACGGTGCATGGGCATTGATTTAAACCCACACAAATGCTTTGCCTCTTGAGTTTTCTACACGGCATGGATATTCATTTAACTCTTGAATTGCAGCTTGTTTGCCTACATGAGCGCTAAACGCTCATGTAGGAAGTCTATAAACGTCCGTACTTTCTCTGGAACATGACGTGTATTGGGGTAAAGCGCATAAATCCCTTGTCGGGGAAAATGATGATCTGGCAGCAATTGGGTTAATTCCCCTTTAGCTACCTCATCCTGCACCAACCAGGCTGGCAGGATCGCAACGCCGGCACCTGCTAAAGCGAAAGCCAGCAACGAAGCCGCGCTGTCAGCCGTGATCATGGGCGGATTTTGTGCGCTTAAAAGTACATTTTCTCCCTTCGGTGTTGTCACCTGCCAGCTTAATGGCGTTGATAAACGGCTATGCGCAATCCATTTCGCTGAAGCAAGTTGTGCCAGGTCTTGGATTGATTCTTCACCCAGGGAGTTCAAATATCCGGGAGCTGCTACCGCCAGGATTTCAAATTGATCGATGAGGCGGGCGTGATGATTTGAATCGGCAAGATGGCCAAGTCGGATGGCTACATCAAAGCGACCAGCAATGAGGTCGTCGTTTTTTGATGATGACACGTGCTGAATTCGCAACTGAGGATGTTTAGCAGCAAAGGCAGACAGTGCAGGTACTATGACGCGAGCACCATACTCCGGGGTTGTTGTTATTCTCAGTAAACCGCTTAATCCTGAGTGATCGCTTCGGACATCCTCCAGAAGGCTTTCCGCATCCTGAAGCAGTTGAAGGCAGCGATGGTAAAATCTTTCGCCGGTATCAGTCGCTGAAACTCGCCGGGTACTCCTGATGAGTAGCGAGACCCCCAGCTCTTCTTCAAGATGTTTAATATTAAAACTCACCACCGCTTTGGTTAATCCGAGCGTCTGAGCTGCACCGGTAAAACTGCCAGTCTCCACCACGGCTACGTAGATTCCCAGCCGTTGCATGTTGATCATCGTGGACCCTTTCCTCAAAGCTTATTGTCAAAATATTTTTGACAGTGTAACAAGGTAAAGTGAATTTATCCTGATTATTTATGACCTTATACTGCGCGCCTCATGCTGTCTTTCCCGAGAAAAAAATGACTTATCGAGTGCGCGTGGCCTGTGTGTATTTGCTGGGATTCTTTATCGATTTGGTAAACATGTTTATTGCAAACGTTGCCTATCCGGAGATTGGCCGACGTTTTGATGCACCTGTTAGTCAGCTGGCATGGATAAGTAATGGCTACATCCTCGGCCTGACGTTGGTCATACCGCTAAGCAGTTGGCTGGCACGCCGTATGGGGGCTAAACGTCTGTTTATGCTCTCCTTGCTTATTTTTATCGTTGGTACCTGCGGTGTGGTTGCATCAACATCGGTTACACAGCTCATCGCGTGGCGCTGGATGCAGGGCATCGGAGGCGGGTTATTGATCCCTATCGGGCAGACAATGACCTATGCCTTGTACAAGAGTAATGAACGCGCGAAGTTATCTTCAGTTGTTATGTTGGTTGCATTACTTGCGCCAGCATTGTCGCCAGTAATTGGAGGCGTATTGGTAGAAAGCCTCAGCTGGCGCTGGGTATTTCTTGTCAGCCTGCCACTGGCAATCGTCGCATTTGTGCTTGCGGGTTGCTGGCTTAAAGCTGACCGCCCGGTGAAGTCATCGGACCCTTTGGATATCGTGGGTTTAATCAGCGGTTGTGCAGCACTCACTCTGATCCTCCTGGGACTGACATATCTGGGTGAAGCAGGCAGACTTCACCAGGGAGCGCTGATGCTTCTCGTTGGTGCCTTGGCTATGGGGGGCTATGTCTGGAACGCGCTCAAAAAAGATCGCCCGCTGATTAATCTGCATCTGGTAAAGGATCCACTCTTACAAACAGCCATGCTGATTTATCAGTTCATACCAGGCGTATTTACCGGCGTTAGTATGATCACAATGCTTTACCTACAAAACCAATTGGATATGCATGCAAGTTTTGTTGGCGCGCTCATGCTGCCGTGGTCAATGGCTTCTTTTGCTGCCATTAGTTTAACGGGTAAAAAATTCAATCTCTGGGGGCCGCGCCCGCTATTTATAACCGGATGCCTGGTTCAGGCCGTGGGCATTGGCATGTTGGCGCTAACAGGCCAGACAGCGGATGCCATTATTTGTGTGCTGGCATTCGCATTCATGGGATTTGGTGGCAGTTTGTGCAGCAGCACCGCTCAAAGCTCTGCTTTTATACAAATCGCCGATCATGAACTGGCCGATGCCAGTGCTCTATGGAATATCAATCGCCAGCTCAGTTTTTGTCTTGGCGTTACGCTGGTCAGCTTACTGTTTAATTTGATTGCTAATACAGGCATGCCCATAGAACAGTCTTATCACATCTGCTTTGTGTTAGCGGCATGCAGCGTGGTCATTCCTGTCCTGTGCTGTTTCCGCATTGCAAATGAGAAAGTGATCTTTACACTTAATAAGGAGCAAAAATGAATCGTTATTTTAAGGAAGTGCTGGACGCTCATGTATTAATTCGAAGCTGGTTAGGTAATAAAGATGCAAATATTGAGGTTTGCGAAAATCTATTAGCGCGTTTCAGCCCTAAATACGCCATGGTTACACCAAGTGGCGCTTTGCTGGACTTCGCAACATTAGACTCATTCTTCCGAACTCAGCGTGGAGCGCGCCCGGGTTTAGAAATTGATATCATCGATATGCAGATTATCGCTGAGGGTGAAAAGGGGGCAACTGTAATTTATAAAGAGTTGCAGAAGCTTCCTGAGCAAAACCCCACACTCCGTTTTTCAACTGTTGTGTTCGAATTGAATAATGATGGTGAGGTGATCTGGCGCCACCTGCACGAGACTTCGTTACCCCAGCCATAATTAAGTTTGTAGTCATAAACTCTGACGTGTGAGAGGTTGTCCTCTCATGCACATTGTGCGTCATGCTGGACTAAAAATGACTAATGAAGCATCTCCGAGAACTCTTCCGCAGGTTGATGACTGAAGAGCAGCCGTTGTTAAACGAGCCGGAAGGCGTCGCTACAAGAAAAAGAAAAGCCGGTGATACACAGCGACAGAGGCAGTCCAATAAAATATCCGCATCTCCCAGGCGGACATTACTATTGGGCTACTACAATCTAAGTACATGTAATGTATATTATGTTAAATGAAATACCTAAACGCGCACTCTAAACTTGTTCAGTCCTATCACCTGCTCTTTTGAAAAATCGCATTGGTAAATGTTCTACTTAGCCAGCAAGCCTGCTGGCTAGTTGAAATGGCCTTCAAGTGCCTCACTTTGTCATCTGCAACTCATACACCACGCAAGGTACATCGTAATGTCGCTCAATGCCTTTGTAGGTCATTCCCAGCCGCTGCATCACCTTGTGCGAAGCGCTGTTTTCAGGATCGGCAACAGCGACTAAATAGTTCACGCCGATATCCTCAACCGCAAACTTAACGATCGCCTGCGCCGCCTCTGTTGCATAGCCTTTGCCGTGATGATTGGCATTGAGACGCCAGCCAATTTCCAGCGGCGCACCATCCTGATTGGCCAAATGCTGAAGGCATGCCGCCCCAACTACCTCACCGGAGGTTTTTTCCCGCAGTGCCCACCATGAAAATCCATACTGCTGCCAGCGTGCCTGCACGCGCTCAATCGTGGCTAATGTCTCTTCCGGCGTTTTTACCACGCCATTGCTGATGTAACGCATGATCTCCGGATCGTTTTCCATCGCATGCAGGCCATCAAAATGGGCGAGTTGAAAAGGTTCCAGTCGCAGCCGAGTGGTCTCTAATTCCATGGTTCCTCCAAAGAGCGTCGATAGCTTTAAAAGGTTTTTAAAACAACCTTATCATTGAATTGAGCTTATAAAGTTGCTTTAAACAGCTCTAATTTTATGCAGATCTTTCATGGTAATGCTACTATAATGGCTTAATTTGAAGCCCTTAAGTTTGTAATTGAAACACAGGAGCTCTTTATATGTCCCTTAATCTATATTCAGAATCTGCCATGATAGCTGCGCTGGGGCAACGCCTAAAAGATCATCGATTGCGACGTAACATGCTACAGAAAGAGTTGGCTCATAAGGCGGGAATTTCGGTGTCAGCACTAAAAAAGCTGGAAAATGATGGCAAGGTGACGCTGGAAAACTTTATGAAGGTGGTTTTTACGTTACGTCTGGAGAAAGAGATGATGAATTTATTCTCTGCGCCGGCGCTGAGCATAGCTCAGGTTGAGGCTCTCAATGCACCGATTCGTCAGCGGGCCGCACGGCCCAAAGCAAACTCCTTAACCCTCAATAAAGGTGATAAGGCGGAATGAGAAAATCAAACGTTAGCTTCGCGCCACTGCAACGAATGGAGGTCATCTATGAAGGCTGGGGTGAAAAGTGGTGTTTAGGCATACTCGCGGCGGGTAGACAACGCGGCGAATGGTTATTCGAGTTCTCAGAACAGAGCATTCAGCGCGGCATTGAGTTTTCGCCTGTGCTTCATCCACCGGCCAACACCACTTATAGCGATTTCGAGCGCCATCAGGAAGGTATCCCAGGATTTATTGCCGACTCTCTACCTGATGGTTGGGGACGTTTGTTGATGGATCGACTGCTGCGCCGCAATGATATTGAACCTGCTACCTTGTCTCCACTGGATCGGTTAGCGATGCTAGGCAGCAATACCATGGGTGCGCTTACTTACCGCCCGCTGTTGGACGTGCCAGGCCACGAAACGAATCCACATAGTATCAGCGACCTGATGGTGCTAGCTCGGGAAATTGAGATTGAGGTAGCGGGCCAAGACTCCGATGTGCTGCCTGAACTGGTACGCCTTGGCGGTTCGCCGCACGGTGCTCGACCCAAAGTCCTGGTGGAGTTTGATTCTGCTAGCGGACGCATAAATTCATCGGCCTTTTCCGGCAGCGATCCCTGGCTGATAAAATTCCCCGCAGCGCAGGAATCGGCTTGGGTCTGTGCTTTGGAAGAGGTTTATGCGCGTATGGCGAGACAAGCCGGTATTGAATTCCCGGAAAGCCGCTGGTTTCCGCTAGAAGATGGCCTCGCGGCCTTTGGCGTTAAACGTTTCGATCGCTATCAGGGAATGCGTGTGCCGACACTGAGTATGGCGGGCGTACTGCAGGCAGACTTTCGACTTCCCTGCCTCGATTACAGCGATATTTTGCAAGCGACAGCGATGGTCACGCGATCTGCCGTGGAGCGCGAGGTCCAGGCGCGTCGTATGGTATTCAATGTGATCATGAATAACCAGGACGATCATGCGAAGAACTTCGCGTTTACCCTTAACCAGAATGAAGAGTGGCAAGTTTCACCCGCCTACGATCTCACCTTACAAATGGGGCCTGGTGGGCAGCATCAGTCATCAGTCGCTGGTTACGGCACGAAAATCAGTCGTAAAGCACTAATAAAGGCCGGGAAATCCGCTGATATTAGCGAGAAAATCATTAATACCATTATTGAGGAAGTGTGCGACGTTGCCGCCACATTTACCACGATGACTAAAACATTAGATGATGCAATTCCTAAAGCGGTCATAAAGTCTACAGCTGCAAAAATTGAAGCTGCCATCAAGGCACTTTAATCGAAATATCATTTAGCGTGGCACGGGGAAAATTAAAGATTCCCCGCACAGGTTAAATCAATTGACCTTATGCAGCGCCTGCACCAGCGTCATGGCGTAAGGCGAGGCTTCTGAAATATCCAATTGCTGCTCAAGTTCAATAAGATGATCGCGCATCAGCTGCTGTGCATTGGCGGTATTTCCGGCGTTAAGTTGATCAATGATGTGCTGATGCTCATCACATTGGCACACCGGCATCTCATTACGCTGATAAAGCATGACAATCAGCGAACTTAGCACCATTAAATTATGCAGAATATCTTCCAGCACTTTGTTATCGGCAATTTTGCCCAGCAGCAGATGAAACGCGCCAAGCTGATACACCACCCGTTGCCGCTCCTGGCTATGAATCGCCTCGTGTTCCTCTTTTTGCTGCTGTTGCAATTGCCAGGCAAATGCCGCCATTTTTTCCGGCGTTATGCAGGCAATAATCGCCGATTCAATGGCGTGGCGAGCGGTGAAGATTTCACGCGCTGTAGTGGCGGATGGCTGTGCAACAATCGCACCTACATTGGGCTCAATGGTGACAATATGCTGCAACGCCATGCGCTGCAGTGCCGCCTGCACATGGTTGCGGTTTGCCGTAAGTGCATCAACAATCTGCGCTTCAATCAATCGCGTTCCCGGCCGTAGCTTATGCTGGGCAATGGCCATGGTTAGCGAATCATAAATGCGGGTGATCTCTTTTTGTCTGGGGGTTAATTTCGCGCCCATACTCAATCCTGTATCGGTCATGTCGGTCCCCCTGAAATATACATCATTTAGGCGCGGTAAACGCGTTGGCCGCGGAAGTAACTGGCTGAAATTGCTGGCAGACGCGCCACCGCTTCGGCTGAGCAGCTGGCGTTGAGCAGGATAAAATCAGCCGCGTCGCCCGCCATTGGCCAGACGCGTGCGCCCTGCTCATTCAGCGGCAGTATATCGCCGGTGGCAATCGCCAGCGCCCGGTTAAGCGCAAACTCGGTACCGCGCCCATAAAGTTGAGCCCACAAGTTGGCTTTTTCCAGCATGCTGCCGCTGCCAAATGGCGACCAATGATCAATCACGCTGTCGGTACCGGTCATCAGCTTTACGCCACATTGGCGCAACAACGGCAACGGCATAACGTTTTTCCCCAACGGTAAACCGGACGCCAGACTAACGCCCAGCGCCGCTATACGTTCACCCAGCGCCTGCACTTCAGCATCGCCAATTTGCGCCAGACAGTAAGCATGGCTCAGCGTCACTCGCCCTTGCAGGCTCGGCGCCTGTTCTACTCTGTCCAGCAGATAGCGAATACAGGCAATACCGCTGCTGGCATCTTCATGCAGATGAATATCCACGCCGCTGTGACTGTCGTGCGCCAGATCGAGCATGATGTCCAGAGAACGCTGCATATCGCCGTCAACTTTAGTGGGATCAAGCCCGCCGGTCCATTGGCAGCCGAGTGCCAGCGCCTCACGCATCAGCGAGGTTACGCCCGAGCGCAACAGACCGTGCTGCGGAAACGCCACAATTTCGCAGTTGATGACGCCATCAAACGCTTCCAGCGCCTGCAGCAGATGTTCAAGGCTGCACAGTCCGCTCACCGGATCGATATTGCAGTGGCTGCGTATTGTCGTCGTGCCGTTGCGCAGCAGCAGTGTGATCAACTGTTGTGCATGCTCCACCGAATCCGCTAACAGCGTCGGTAAAAGCTGTTGCTCCAGCGCGATCATCTGGAAAATATCCTGCTCGTTATTCGGCTTAGCGGCTCGCCACGGTCGGCCATAAAACGTCTTATCCAGATGGATATGCATATCGCGCAGTGTCGGCAACATCAGCAGGCCGCCCGCATCCACCTGCGGCAATGGGCTTGGTGCTTCGTGCTGCGGCGTGATGGCGACAATGCGGCCGTGGTTAATTTCAAGTGCAAACAGATCGCTACGCGTACCCTGAATATGACCGTTATTTTCAATAAATCCGGTCTCTAACCTGACGTTGGTCAGTAGATAGTGTTCACTCATGGGCTGCGCCTCGGGTTACGCGGGGAAATGACGATGTGACGATCTCTTCCACCGGCGGATGGCCCACGGTTCTCTCCGGATAAGTAGAAATGATGTGCGCAAAGACCTGTTGCGACTCGGCGTGTAACGCGGCGGCGCTCTGCCCGCTGTTCACCAACTCGCGATCCCACACCACTTTGCGTCCGGCGATAATCACGCCGGAGACATCCCGGCCATTGCCGTTCAATACCAGCGACGTGATCGGATCGAAGATCTGTCCCAGCGCGGGTTGATCGAGATTGACCAGCATCATATCGGCCTGACATCCCGCCGCCAGCCGCCCGAGGTCGTCGCGTCCCAGCGCCTGGGCACCGCCTAGCGTCGCCATGCGGTAATAATCTGCCGCGCTAGCAGCCGCGATATCGCCGGTAACCACGCGCGTAAGTACCACGCCCATCTGCATATTGGTAAACA
Organism: Pantoea sp. USHLN256; assembly: GCF_037149875.1. Lineage (NCBI taxonomy): Bacteria > Pseudomonadati > Pseudomonadota > Gammaproteobacteria > Enterobacterales > Erwiniaceae > Pantoea > Pantoea sp. USHLN256. The sequence goes on from NZ_JBBCQO010000002.1 coordinate 143,875, forward strand.
TATCCGCAGGAAAAGTATCGCTACCCAGCGCCAGATTGATGCCAGCCGCTTTGAGTGCCGGATAGTGCTCCAGATATTTGCCGTGGCGACCGGAAACCAGCGGACAGGCCACCACGGACGCGCCAGATTGTGCCAACCTGACGATATCTTCAGCGACGCTTGCCGAATTGGGATTCACGCCGCCGAGGAACTGGCCATGCGGCAACAGCATATGGCGATTAAGCAGGCCACTCTCTTCGAGAACCTGCAGCGAGCTGCGCCCCTGATAGCGCCGGGCGATTTCACCTACCTCCAGCTCACTCTGGCAGCAGTGCAGCCGCGTTGGGCACGCTAATGACGTGACAACGTCACTCAGATCTTTTAACCACACGGCATCCCCACCCTCAATGCGATCGGGAGCCAGCATGCCGCTCAGGGTGGAAACGCCGCGCTGCTGCATGCGCTGGTAGAAATTAACCGCATCGTCTAATCCCTGCTGGGCGCGCTGACGATCGCCGTTCCATGAAAACTGCCCCTGATTATCGCTGGCGTAGTAGCCGGCCATAAACGCCGGTCCCAGCCATGCTCGCGCGCCTAGAGATTCAGCAACATCGGCGGCGTACAGGTATTCATCGAAATCTTCGGCCCATTCGCGGTAAAGAATAGAGGTGATAGGCGCAAAACTGGTGATGCCATTAAGCAGCAGATGGCTGTAGGCATAATGCTTGGCGAAGTTAAGCTGCTCGCGGCTGTAGAGATCGCGCCGGTGCCACTCGGCGGCGACAATGCGCCCTTTTTTCCAGCCCGGCTGGTTGTCGAACGCCAGCACGGTGGTATCGAGATCGCCCAACGCATCAAGGTCAATAAATCCAGGACCGACCAGACAATTCCCGGCATTGATCTCTTCATCAACCTGGCCGGTGTAATCAAAACCAACAAACAGAATGCGTTCGCCCTGCCACACCACTTCGCCATCCGGCAGCAGGCAGTGATCGCCATCGCGATAGCCCACTACCCAAGCGGCGCGCAGGCGGGTTACTTTCTCGCTCATCAGAACAGGCACTCCCCATTTTCGGCGATCAGTTTGCCGCCTTTGATCACTTTACGATTGCGCGGCAACTCCACTAGCGCTTCCACCATGCTGCGGCCGGGAATCAGCACCAGGTCGGCGCGATTGCCCGGCTGCAAACCATAGTTATCCAGTTCCATTACGCGGGCACCGCCGTAAGTAATGGTCTCGGCGGCGCGCATAATTTCCCGGTCCTGACGCCAGCGATAACGCAGTCCCATGGTGACCGCGCGCTGCAGCATGTCGCCGCTGCCATACGGGCTCCAGGTATCGCGCACGCCGTCATTACCGGCGCAAAAGGCGACGCCTGCTGCGGTCAGCAATTCATACGGCGGCACCGCGATATCCGCCGGCGCGGTCGTCGCCACCGACATGCCCAGCTCTGCCATCTCTTCGGCAAACTGTTGCTGGCGCGCCGGTTCAACCATGCCAAGACAGAAGCCGTGGCTCAGCGTAACGCGATTCTGCATCTGATAACGGCGGGTAAAGTCCAGCAGCAGCTCAAGACTGAACGCGCCCAGTTCACCGCGTTCATGCAGATGAATATCCAGCTTTTTATCGTGGCGCACCGCCAGGTCAAAGATGATCTGCAGATGGCGTACCGGATCTTTATCGTATGAGCAGGGATCTAAGCCGCCCACCAGCTCCGCGCCCATCGCCAGCGCACGATCCAGCAACGCTTCCGTTCCCGGACTTTGCAGAATGCCACTCTGGGGAAACGCGACAATCTCAATATCGACCTGGTCAGCCAACCGACGGCGCGTCTCCAGCACACCTTCCAGGTTTGCCAGGCCAATTTCGTTATCAATGTCGACATGGGTACGAATAAACGAGGTTCCCGCCGCAATCGCGCGCCGCGTAATGCGCTCTGACTGCAGCTGCGCATCGGGCTGCTGTTCGCGGCGATAATCACGCTCATTAGCAATAATCGCGGCAAGGTTGCGCGGCACTTCATTGCGATACCAGTCGCGTCCCAGCAAGGTTTTATCCAGATGAGCGTGGCCATCTACCAGGCCAGGAAAAGCCTGCATGCCGCGCGCATCAATCAGGGTGGTGCCGGGTGCTGGCGGCAGATTAGCGCCACGCGCTGCAATCACGCCATTTTCCAGCAACAGGTCAACGGGTTGGCTTTCATCAAACGGCGTGACGTGTTGAATTAATAGACTTTCCATCAGCTCTCTCCTCATGATTAACAGGCCGCAGCGACCGCCGCCGGGAAATGACACTCAATCTGATGTTCTTCCGACAAGTTATGCACCGGCGGCATCATTTGCTGGCACAGCGGCTGTGCGTGACTGCAGCGTGCCGCGAAGGCACATCCCGGCGGAGGTGACATCGGATTGGGGGCTTCGCCGACGATCGGTTCGCGCTCTGTCGACGGGCTATCAAACTGTGGGATCGCCGCAATCAACAGACGGGTGTAGGGATGCGCGGGACGGGAAAAAATCTCCTCCACGCTGCCCTGCTCGACAATACGACCGAGGTACATGACGCCAACCCGATCGGAAATATGGGAAATGACCGCCATGTTATGGCTGATGAAAAAGTAGGTTAGCCCATGCGTCTGCTGTAAACGGCGCATCAGGTTTAGTACCTGCGCCTGCACCGAGACATCCAGCGCCGAGGTTGGCTCGTCACAAATCAGAAAGCCCGGCTGGGTCGCCAGCGCACGCGCAATGGAAATGCGCTGGCGCTGACCGCCGGAAAATTCATGCGGAAACTTATCCAAATCGTTGGCGGAGAGCCCAACCTGTTCCAGCAGCTGACCACAATAGCTGCGCGCCTGACGCGTGCTGCCCACTTTTTTACTCAGCACCAACGGCTCGGCCAGCGAACGCCCAATGCGCCAGCGCGGATTGAGGCTGGCATACGGATCCTGAAAGATCATCTGGGTACCGTTCTGTGCCGCGTGCGTTTCGCTGGCGTCACCCTGCCAGGCGAACTTTATTGCGCCTTCTGACGGCGTATACAGCCCTGCCAGCGCCCGCGCGATAGTCGATTTACCGCAGCCGGATTCGCCAACAATGCTAAAGGTTTCCCCCTGACGAATAGAGAGATTGATGCCGCGCACCGCATGCAGCTCGCGCCTGGCACCGCGACGAAACAGCGAGCTGCGCTTTTCACGCCCGAGCTGAAAACGAATGTGCAGATCGCGCACGTTCAACACTTCAGGCGGCAGCACTTTTTCACTTTTCATGGCGTCTCTCCGTAGGGGTAAAAGCAGGCGATCTGCGACAGATGGCTGAACTGCATGTCGGGCTGATGTTGGCGGCAGCGCTCGGTAACATGTGGGCAGCGTGGATGGAACGCGCAGCCGCCCGGCAGCGAATTGAGGCGCGGCATGGCGCCATCAATCTGCGACAGGAATTCATGGCGTTTGCGCATCGAGGGAATCGAGTTGATCAGACCGCGCGTATAGGGGTGTTTAGGGGCACGAATCACCTCCGCGACCGGGCCCATCTCGACAATCCGTCCGGCATACAGCACCGCGACTCGCGAGCACACATCCGCCACTACGCCCATGTCATGGGTAATCAGCATCACCGCCGTGCCATGCTGCTGGCAGAGACGTTTAAGCACCCGTAATACCTGCGCCTGCACCGAAACATCCAGCGCGGTCGTGGGTTCATCGGCGATCACTAGCTGCGGATCAACGCAGAGCGCCAGCGCGATGACGACGCGCTGACGCATCCCGCCGGAGAGCTGGTGAGGATACTGTTCCATGCGCTGCGCTGGGCTGCTCATGCCAACTTCGGTGAGTAGCGTAATCGCCCGTTCACGGGCCTCGGCGGCGGAGAGCGGCAAGTGCGTGCGGATGGTTTCGGTTAGCTGCTGGCCAATAGTCAGCACCGGATTGAGACTGGTGAGCGGATCCTGGAAAATACAGCTGATGGCTTTGCCGCGCAGCTTACGGCGCGCATCATCATCGAGGTTATCGATGCGCTGTCCCTGAAACCAAATCTCACCCTGTTTAAGGCGTCCTGGCTCTTGCAATAGCCCGCTGATGGCGGCGCCGGTCAGGGATTTCCCCGCGCCGGATTCACCCACCATGCCCAGCACTTCGCCCGGCTGCATGGTGAGCGAGAGGTTATGGATCGCCTGCAAATTTCCTTTACGGTGCAGAAATTCAATACTCAGATCGCGAACGTCAAGCAACGTCTCGCTGGCTGTCTGGCTCTGCTGTGCCATGGCGCGCTCCTAACGTAATTTCGGGTTAAGGGCGTCCAGCAACCAATCGCCCAACATGTTGAATGAGAGAGAAAGGATCACCAGCAGCGCGGCTGGGAAAGCCACAATCCACCACTGTCCGGAGAACAGATATTGATTGCCTTCGTTGATTAAGGTGCCCAGCGAAGGTTGATCTGGCGGCATCCCCACGCCGAGAAACGACAGCGTGGCCTCGGTCAGAATCGCTACGCCGAGGTGCAGCGTTGCCATTACCAGCACCGGACGCAGGACGTTCGGAACAATGTGGCGCAGCATGATGTGGATATGATGCGCACCGCTGATGCGCGAGGCCATAACATATTCCCGCCCTTTCTCCAGCATCGTCAGACCGCGCACCGTACGCGCATATTGCATCCAGCCGGTCAGCGCAATCGCGCCGGTGAGGATCGCCGGGGCAAAGTGCCCCATTAACTCTTTCGGGATCACCACCCGTGCCACGCCACTGACCAGCAGCGTGAACATAATGGTGGGAATACTCAGCATGGCATCGGCAAAGCGCATGATCAGCGTATCGACTAAACCGCCGAAGTAACCGCTCAACACGCCGAGCGCCACGCCCAGCATCACCGACAGCAGCACGCTAATCCCGCCAATGATCAACGAGATATTCAGGCCATACAGCATCAACGAGAGAATATCGCGCCCCTGCACATCAGTGCCCAGCCAGAAGCGCGCATCGCCGCCGCTCATCCACGATGGCGGTAACTCTGAATCCATCAGGTCGAAACTGGTGGTATCAAACACATTGTGCGGCGCAATCCAGTGGCTGGTGATTGAGCACAGCAGGATGATCAGGCAGCAGCTGAAGGCCACCACGGTACTTTTGCTGCGCCAGAACAGCCACAGCAGATCGCTGTCGGTGAAGGCTCGCCACTGCTGAGCCAGCCGGGTACGCCGCCGCACGGGCGCGACCGCAGGAGGAAAATTATCGTTAATCATGACAACTCCTTACTGAGCCCGCATGCGCGGGTCGATCAGGTAATACAACAGATCAACCAGGGTGTTGATCACGATAAAAATCAGGGCGGTAAACAGCAGGTAGCCGGAAAGCACCGGCACATCAACGAAGTTAATTGACTGAATCAGCAGCAATCCCATGCCCGGCCACTGAAAAACCGTTTCGATCACGATGGCGAAGGCGATCAGTCCGCCAATCTGCAAACCAATCACCGTTACCACCGGTAATAAGGCGTTCCTCAGCGCATGACGAAACCAGATGCGGTAGTTTTCAATGCCGCGAGCGCGGGCAAACTTGACGTAATCGGACTTCATTACCTCGAGCATTTCGGTGCGAATCAGTCGCATGATGATGGTCACCATCGACAGTCCCAGCGACAGCGCTGGCAGCACAATAGAGTGCCAACCCGAAGCAGTTAATAACCCGGTACGCCAGAAACCGAGCTTCACGACATCGCCACGACCGCTGGAGGGGAACCATCCCAGCCAGACGGAGAAGACGATAATCAGGATGATGCCGGTGAGAAACCACGGCAGAGAAACGCCAATCAGCGACAGGATCTGCACCCCTTCTTTCAGCAGTTTGTTACGGCTGATGGCAGACCAGACGCCAAGCGGAAAACCGATCGCCATCGCCAGCACCACCGAAACAAACACCAGCTCCAGCGTGGCGGGCAAGCGCTCCATAATCAGTTGAAATACCGAAACCTGGTTGTAATAAGAGATGCCAAAATTGCCGTGCAGCAGGCGCGTAATGTAGTGCCAGAACTGCATAATTACCGGGTCGTTGAGACCGAGGCTGGTGCGCAATGCCGCGCGTTCGACTTCGGTTGCGCTCTCGGGCAGCATGCTGGCAACCGGGTCGCCAAGGTACTGAAACAGAATAAAAGACAGCAGCGCGACGCCCGCCAGCAACATCAGCGCCTGCAGTAACTTGCGCACAAAAAAAACCATAACGGCCTCCTGACTTCAACGCGGCGCGATTGACACTTCGCGCCGCTACGCTACGTGCATGTATTAAAAATTACTGACTGACTTTGCCGTACCACAGACGCTGAACGTTATCCGGCGTCTGTTTCAGCGTCAGCTTTTTGCTCATCGCCCAGACGGTGGGTTCAAAGTGCATCGGCAGATAGGGCAGATCTTTATTCGCCAGCGCCACCGCCTGACTCAGCATGGTAAGACGCTTCGTGTTATCCAACTCGCCGACCGAGTCGTCGATCAGCTTGTCGGCCGCCGGATTGCTGTAGCGGGGAATATTGAAGGTGCCGAGACTTTTCCCGTTGCTGGTGTGCAGCAGCTGCACCGCCACGCTGTAGGGATCCATAATTGGCAGGTTGGCCCAGCCCAAAACGCCGACATCGGTACGACCATTCACCAGAATCGGGTCATAGACGCTGGCCGGATGCACGTTCAGTGCCGCTTTCACGCCAATTTTTGACCAGTAACTCTGCACCGCCTGACACCATTGAGCGGCATTGATGTAGGTGCCTTCCGGGCAATCAAAGTTGAGGTTGAATCCTTGCGCATAGCCCGCTTCTGCCAGCAGCGCTTTGGCTTTAACCGGGTCATACGGGAAATCGACGCCGGCTTTCGCGTCGTAGCCCGGAATATCCGGCGCCAGATAGTTACTGGTTGGCTTGGTGAGACCGCGCATCACTTTCTGTGTGATCGCCTCACGATTGATGGCCATATAGAGCGCCTGGCGCACGCGGATATCTTTCAGCGGGTTGTCCGCTTTGGCGTTTTTAGCATTGAGCGTGTCACGCATGTTCAGCGTCAGATAATCGACGCGCAGCGATGGGCTGACCTGCATCTGCACCGCCGGGTTATTCTGCAATCGTTGAATGTCCTGCAGGGGAACCGAAGTCACCAGATCGTATTCACCCGCCAGCAGGCCTGAGAGCCGCGTGGCATCGGACGAAATTGGCTTAAAGATGATTTTGTCGATATTGGTGGTGCCCGCAGCGGCATTCCACCAGTTCGGATTACGCACCAGCACCATCTGCGTATCGCGCTGACGGCTCTGCAAAATAAACGGCCCGGTGCCGTTGGTATTATTGGTGGCGTAACCTTCCGTACCCTGGCTGATATCGGTAGGTTTCAGGGCGTTGTGCTCGCTGAGCCACTTCTTATCCATGATCATCACGCCGGTCAGCTCATTGATGGCGATACCGGTCTTTTTCACCAGATGAATATCCACGGTGTATTTGTCTACCGCTACCGCATCTTTAATGGTCGACGCGTTGGCACGAATCCCCGACGCCGGATCCGTCACCCTGGCGACCGAGGCCACCACGTCCTCAGACGTCAGCTCATCGCCATTATGAAACTTCACCCCTTCGCGCAGCTTGAAGCGCAATGTGGTGTCGTCCAGCTGCTGCCAGCTCAGCGCCAGCCACGGCTGAATCTTCAAGTCATTATCGCGCTGTACCAGCGACTCATAGATGTGGTTCTGGAAAGTCAGGGCCTTGGTAGAGGCGTACGCATCCGGGTCCAGCGTCGGGATGTCCGCATCGGTGGCCCAACGCACGACGTTCTCCGCCAGCGCAGCGTGACTGCTAAGGCCTAACGAACCTGCGACTAACAACGACAGCAAAAGTTGCTTCATTATTTATCTCTCATCAATATGCTAGAGTTATTGCTAGCAATGCATGCAAAGCCAATGCCAGTTCATTTTGTGTTCTTCATATCACGGCGATTAGGTGTGACAAGCTACGCCTGCTGATTGAGCTCCGGAGCCAGAATCCACTCGGCGCTGTCGTTCCAGACATCCATTTTGGTAATCTGCCCTGCAACCACCTCATAGCGATCGAGATAGCGATTACCGGCGAACTCGCGGCCGTCCGGCCACACGCCATAGAGAAAGCCGGTACAGTAGACCACCACATGGCCCGGGCTTTTCTCCATCCAGTCAAACTCACCAAGCTGCTTCTTAACCCATTGATAACGCGCGGCGTTAAAGGCGGTGACGCCGTGAACCGTTGGCATCACCCGCTTACCGGTAAAGGTAATCAGCACCTCAGGCGACATCAGTGCTGCGGCGCGGTCTGGATCGGGCGCCATTGACGCTGCCAGAAACGCTTTCACAATCTCTACTTCTTCAGGTGCTACCGACATACTTGCTCTCCCGTGACAAAGGTATTGGCTGTTGCAGAAATATTGAGTGAATGGGCGGCAATCTCGCCCGGCGTGGTAAGCCATACGTCTTCACACTGCGCGATAATTTTTTGCAGCGTCTGCCGCAGATGGTGCAGGCGGAAAGGCTGACCAACAATGTAAGGATGCAGCGCAATGCCCATCACCTGCGGACGCTGCTCGGCGCGCTGTTTCATCTCGATGAACTGGCTCTCGATCATGCTGCAAAAGGTTTCAATCGAGGTGCCGTTAGGAATGATGGTGGGGATATCATTGATCTCCTGCGGATAAGGCACCGAGAGCAGATCGCCGTGCGAGGTTTGCAGCGCGACGGGACGATCGTCATGCGCCCAGTTCAGCGTGTAACTGAAGCCGTTCTGTCGCAGCAGGTCTGGCGTGTCGTGGCTCTCTGAGATCCACGGCGATAACCACCCCGCTACCGGCCGTTGCTGATAGGCGCTCAGTCGCTGCTGGCAACGGGCGATCAGCGCATATTCATCTTCACGGCTAAGTTCGCCCTGGCGCTGCGAGTTGGTATGACCGTGCCCAATCAGCTCGCTACCGGGCAAGCTAACCCAGCGATCGAGCAGCTGGGGGCAGTAATCGAGAATGGAGGTGTTAGCGATCACCGCCGGTGGAATACCGAGCTCGGCAAACAGATCGGCCAGATACCAGCCACCGACCCGATTACCGTAGTCGCGCCACGCGTAGTTCAGCACATCGAGACGATTTGCCCCTTGCGACAGCTTCGCGCCTTCCGGCATACCAAAGGCAAAATGCTCAAGATTCATAGCGATATACAGCGCCAAACCTTTACCCTGCGGCCACACGGGCAAAACCTGATGCTCAATGGAACTGTAGGCATAACGCTGATGGCTGGCGATATCCCACATAATCTGCGGTGATGACATAACGGCCTCCTGAATTAACACACCTGGAGCGATGGAAGAAGTAAAGCAAGCGGCATGCCACACTAGCCAAATTGCTAGCAATATTTCTGGTGTAGCAAGTAATGACGCGATTCAGGGGGATAAACAGGCTTACAACAGATGAAGCAGATGGCCATTTTTAGCAGAGAACAATGATTGAAATGTGAGCTGATGGTGCACTCTTTGCCCTGAAAACGAGCAAGTGGAACCGAAGACCTGGCGTTGCTGTCGTGCCCCAACCCCTTTAAAGCGTCAAGGTGTTGGTCTTCCAGGCATGAAAATAATCTGTGATTAAACCTGCACTTTCACTATTGATTGCTGGTTAACTGCGCACCACGAGGCGCAGAATGGAATATATAACCATATATGAATATATATTCAACCATCAATCCTCTGAGGAGCAGGCCCTATGAGTAGCTATACGTATCCGAAATTCGGTGCCGGATTATGGCACTTTGCCAACTATATCGATCGCTACGCCGTTGACGGTTACGGGCCTGCACTGAGTACGCTCGATCAGATCAAACTCGCCGGCAGCGTTGAAGACCTCTCTTACGTGGATGTGCCCTATCCGTTTACCGAAGGCGTGACGGTCGCACAGGTTAAGCAAGCGTTAGCAGATGCCGGATTAAAAGCGATCGGCGTAACACCGGAGATCTATCTGCGCCGTTTCTCCCGCGGTGCCTTCACCAACCCCGATGCCGCCATCCGTAAACAGGCGTTTGATTTGATGCATGAAGCCGCCACTGTAGTGCGCGAACTGGGCGCCAACTACGTGAAAGTCTGGCCGGGACAGGATGGTTGGGATTATCCGTTCCAGGTCGATCATAAAAACCTGTGGAAAATGGCGGTGGACGGCATGCGCGAACTGGCGAGTGCGAATCCTGACGTCAAATTTGCCATTGAATATAAGCCCCGCGAACCACGGGTAAAAATGACGTGGGATTCTGCAGCGCGCACCCTGCTCGGCATTGAAGATATCGGGTTGGATAACGTCGGTGTGCTGCTCGATTTCGGCCATGCGCTGTTTGCGGGTGAATCTCCGGCCGACTCCGCGCAGTTGATCATCGATCGCGGTCGTCTGTTTGGAATGGATGTGAATGACAATCTGCGCGGCTGGGATGACGACTTGGTGGTCGGCACCGTTCATATGACTGAGATTTTTGAGTTCTTCTATGTGTTGAAGATCAACAATTGGGATGGCGTGTGGCAACTCGATCAATTCCCATTCCGTGAAGATCATGTCGAAGCCGCCAACCTATCGATTCGTTTCTTAAAACACATCTATCGCGCGCTGGATAAACTGGATATCGCCGCCTTACAGGATGCACAGCGTGAACAAAACCCATTGAAAGCCCAACGCATTATTCAAAACGCTCTGTTAACCAGTATCGAACAATAACCTGTTAGCCCGGCAAGTTTGTCGGGCTAACTGCTACTTTTGTAAAATTTGCACCCGGTTGCAAAAATGGAAGCAGATCGTGATGATTTTGTGACCAGGGTGTTAACTTCGCGCTTTGCAGCGTTGACTAATATTCAACCGCATCCGAAAGTGGAAACGCTTAAACGGTAAGCCCTCGCATATCGAATCTCTTACGTTGGGCTTAATCTCGTTAATTTTGCACCCGGTTGCAATAACATCATAACCTTCCCCTACAGAGATAAAAAAATGAAACTAATCAAAGTGGTGTTAATAATCTGTGGTCTGCTTAGCGTGTTCACCGTCCAGGCGAAAACCTATATGGTCGGCGTCGCCCTCGCTAACCTCGATCTGAACTTTGTTTCCATCTTACGTAGTCAGATGGAAAAACAGTTAAAAGAGAAAGGTCTGAAGAGCCAGTTCGCCGATGCCAAAGGGGATGTTTCGCTACAGATTCAGCAGGTGGATGATTTTATCAATCAGGGAGCTGACGCGATTATTATCAACCCGGTAGATACTCAGGGCGTGATGCCGGTGATTGCCGCTGCAAAAAAAGCCAACATCCCGCTGATTTTCGTTAACCGCAAACCTGAAGTGAAGTTGAGTGGCAAGATGGCCTACGTGGGGTCTGACTCTGCATTAAGCGGCAAGATGGAGATCGAAGCGCTGGCAAAACGTCTGGACAATAAAGGCAATATCGCGATTTTGATGGGCGCCCTCTCCACGGAGGAAGCGCGCCAGCGCACCAAAGCCGTTGAAGATTACGTGAAAGATCATCCCGGCCTGAAAGTGATCCAGAAGCAGAGCGCCAACTGGCAGCGTAACGAAGCAGTGGATAAAACCCTTTCGTGGCTGCAGGATGGCAATGACATCAATGCCATTATCGCTAACAACGATGAAATGGCGATTGGCGCGATCATGGCGCTGGATCAGCTGAAGAAAAGCAATGTGCTGGTGGCCGGTATCGACGGCACGCCGGATGGTTTGCAGTTCATCAAGAACGGCAAAATGGCCGTAACCATTTTCCAGGATGCAAAAGGTCAGGCAACTGGCGCAGTCGATGTGGCCAACAATATGCTTAATGGTAAGCAAACTGAAGCCTACAACTGGGTGCCTTATCAAACGGTTACGTTGGACAACTATCAGGAATTCACCAGTCAAAATCAGAAGTAAGATCGGGTGTTTTCAGTGATGCTAGCGTTACGTCGGTGGCCTGCAAAGGCCATCCTGCATTGAACCGGAAAATTTCCGATGCCTAAAACGCAACGCTGAGTACGAATTTTGTTGCTTCCATTGCACTGCCAACCCGCTATGTTGGGGAAAAAATGGAGGTAAACATGCTTAAACCGTCTTCGCCCTGGTGGTGGGATCTCTCTACGCGGGAATTCAGTGAGCTGGATATGGCGAATATCGTCGCCGTCCTGCCGATTGGTGCCGTAGAACAACATGGTCCGCATCTGCCGGTGCGTGTGGATGCGGCCCTCAACGCTGGAATTATTCAGCGCGCCGTCGAACTGCTGCCTGACGATCTACCGCTGCTGGTGATGCCCGCCTTGCCGATCGGTAAATCGGACGAACATCTCGCCTATCCCGGCACCCTTTCCCTGCCTTATGACGTGTTAGGCAAAGTCTGGTTTGAAGTGGCGAAGAGCGCCTGGCGCGCCGGGATACGCAAGCTGATTTTCTGGAATTCGCATGGCGGACAGCCGCAGCTGATGGAAATCGTCTGTCGCCAATTGCGCATTGAACTCGGTATGTTTGCCGTCAGCGCCAGCTGGTTCCGCACCATTGATGCTTCTGACCTGTATAGCACGCATGAACTCAATCACGGCATTCACGGCGGAGAGTCCGAGACCAGCATGATGCTGCATCTCCATCCAGAATTGGTGCAGATGCAGTATGCGGATGATTTTGTGTCTGCGTCGGTGGCGCTCGAGGCCAGCGGCGGTATTTTGACGCCCGAAGGCGGCATTGGCTTTGGCTGGATGGCGCAGGACCTGCATCTTTCGGGCACCACGGGTAACGCTGCGGCCGCCGATGCCGAACGCGGTGCTATCGCCACCGATCGCGCCGCGCACGCCCTGCTGAAACTGGCGCGCGAGGTGCACAGTTTCGACCTCGATTTTCTTACTGAGCGAACCGCATACAAAGACGCGCGATAAATCGCGCCGCTACAAATACCGGCACATTCCGTAGCGGCGCAATTCATTGCGCGTCTTGTTAGCGCAATTCTGACATCATGCCTTTGATGGTTTCGGCGAATACGCTGCCAATCGCGCTGGTGCCGCGATCGTGGCCGATCAGCATCAGCGTTTGCGTGTGCTGCGCCAGTTCGCGCACCGGGATATAGATCAGTCGGCCGCTGCGCTGGTCGGATTCGATATCGATCGGCGTCAAAAATGTCAGCGTTTGATCCATCATCGCCGACTGGCGCAACACCTCGATCGAGTTAGTCTCGATAACCGCCTGCAGAGTGATCGAGGCGCGTGCAAATACTTCGTTCAGATACGGGCGGATCACCATCGATTTATCAGCAATCACCACCGGATAAGGCAGGCAATCACTCAGGCGCAAGCTGGATTTGTCCGCCAGCGGATGCCCTGCTCCCACTACCGCGCCCAATCGCACCGGCACGCTGGCAATATTGCGATGCACCGGCTGCAAATCGAAATCAAAACCAATTCCCAGATCCGCCTCGCCGCTGGCCACTGCGTTGGTAATATTTTCGCCGGTGGTGAGCTGTTGCAGCAGCAGTTTTACCCGCGGATTAGCGCGCCGAAATTCAGACGCCACGCGTGGAATCAGGTTCGCCGCCAATCCGCTCATCATCGCCACCGTCACTTCGCCGCGCCGTAGCCCTTTCAGCTCCTCGATCTTCATCTGCGCGATTTCAATCTCTTTAAAGCTCTGCCGCACGTGATGAATCAAGGCTTCACCGGCGGCGGTGAGGATCATTTTACGCGGTAGACGTTGAAACAGCGGCGTGCCTAACTCCTCCTCCAGCGCAATCAGCTGACGGTTAATCGCCGAGGCGGAGATGTGTAAACGCTCGGCGGCTTTACGGATTGAGCCGCTGCGCGCCACCTGATCGATATAAACAAACAAACGGTGCTGAAGCATGTTTCATCCTGCGTTGCCTTTTAGGCATCGGTAAGTGCTAAAAATGATGCTTTTAAGATAATGCTCTTCCGGTGATTAATACATCAAAACCACACCAGGAGAACACATGATGGCAGACGTATCCCGCAGAAAGTTTGCGAAGTTAGTGGCTGGCGCGCTGTTGTTACCCGCGCTGGCACCGATGTTGTCGCGCAAGGCGCTGGCGGCGAATAACAGCATAAAAATCGCCCTGCTGTTGCCCGGTTCAGTTGCTGATGGCGGCTGGAGTTCGCTGGCCTATGCGGGATTGCAAAGCCTGCAAAAAGCCGGTTTTAGCGTGGCGCACAGCGAAAGCGTCTCGCAGGCGCAGATGGACCAGACTATTCGCGGCTACGCCGACGATGGTTACACGCTTATCATCGGTCACAGCTTTGAATATGGTTCGGCATTCGCTGAAATCGCGCCGGAATATCCCGATACCTACTTCTTCGCGTCAACCTTCAAGCCAGGGGAAAAATCACCGGGCAACGTTGAGTACGTGAACCTCGCCTACCTGCAAGGCGCTTATGCCGCCGGCGCGCTGGCTGCGCTGATCTCAGACAAAGGTAAAGCGGTAGGATTTGTCGGCGGCGGCGATAACCCGACTCAGCAAGCGATGATGCGCGCCTTTATCCAGGCTGCAGAGAAAACCCGTCCGGGCATTAAAGGCATGGGCGTGGTGACTGGCGATTACGATAATGCGGCCAAAGGACGCGAAGCCGCGACCACCATGATTGGCAACGGTGCCGATGTGATTTGGCACGCCGCCGACGTAACCGGCCTCGGCGCGATGCAAGGCGCAGCGGCGGCGAAAGTGAAAGCCATCGGCTGTTATGTCGATCAACGCGACGTCGCGCCCGACTACGTGGCCTGCAGTTTCCGCCAGAACCTCGACTGGATGGTGGAACAGGTTGGCGAATCCGTGGCAAACAAAACCTTTAAAGGCGGCGACGAATGGCATCCAACCGTCGCTAAAGCCTGGTCAGTGGTCAACGGCAGCGAGCATTACAATGCCAAACTGGTGAGTGCCAGCGCCTGGGATAAATTCCAGCAGATTTGGCAGCAGTTGGACAGCGGCGCGCTGAAGCCAACGGTTTGATAAGCGGGATCGACTCATGACAGCAACGGCAAACATCCGCGTCGCGCTTAACAACATCACCAAACGCTTCGCACGCGTGGTGGCTAACGACGACGTCTCGCTCAGCATTAAAGCGGGTGAAATTCACGCGCTGCTGGGTGAAAACGGCGCTGGGAAAAGCACGCTGATGCAGATCCTTTATGGCCTGTATCAGGCCGATGAGGGCAGCATCGTGGTGGATGGCAAAGCGCAGCGTTTTCGCGATCCAAGCGATGCCATCGCCTGCGGTATTGGGATGGTGCATCAGGAATTTATGCTGGTACAGCCGATGAGCGTGGTGGAGAACGTGGTGCTGGGGCTGAAAGAGAGCGCCAGCGGCGTGCTCAACCTGCATGCAGCGGCGGCACGCTTGCAGGCGCTGTCAGACAAGCACGGGCTGGCGATTGATCCCTGGGCCAAAGTGCAGCATCTGCCTATTGGCGTGCAGCAGCGTGTGGAGATCCTCAAACTGCTGTATCGCGATGCGCAGGTGCTGATTCTCGACGAACCCACTGCGGTGCTCACGCCGCAAGAGAAAGCCGGGCTGTTCGCGACCCTGAAATCGCTGTGCGCCGAAGGCCGTTCGGTGGTGATCGTCACGCACAAACTGTATGAAATCATGGCTATTGCCGATCACGTTTCAGTGATGCGCGGCGGAAAAATGGTGGATTCGGTCGATATTAAAGAGACATCTGAACGCGATCTGGCACGCCGCATGGTGGGCCGCGATGTGGTGCTGCGCATGGAAAAAACGCCGTGCCAACCGGGTAAAAACGTGCTGCAGGTTGATAGCATCGCGGTGCGCGACGCCAGCGGACAGCAAAAAATCTGGCGCGTTTCGCTGAACGTGGCCGCTGGGGAAATCCTTGGCATTGCCGGCGTAGAAGGCAACGGGCAATCAGAGCTGGCAGAAGCGTTGCTCAATTTGCGCGAGCTGGAGGCCGGTCGCATTCTGCTTAACGGCGAAGATATCAGCGACGATTCACCCGCCACGCGGCGTCGTAAAGGCATCAGTTTTATTCCGGCCGATCGGCGCGGCGTGGGTTCGGTGACCGACCTTTCGATTAACGACAACGCCCTGCTCGGCCGCCAACGCAGCTTTACCCGCGCGGGCGGCTGGCTGCTCGACCGCCAGCGTATTAGCCAACATGCGCGCGATATCATCGCCCGATTTGCGGTGCGCACGCCGGATGCCGATTTTGAAGCGGGCAAGCTCTCCGGCGGCAATTTGCAGAAACTGATTCTGGGCCGTGAAGTCGCCAGCGATCCCTGCTTGCTGATTGTGGAGCAACCGACGCGCGGGCTGGATGTCGGCGCGATTGAGAGCGTCTGGCAAGGTTTGCTGGCCGCGCGCGATCGTGGCTGCGCCATTTTGATGATCTCCGCCGAGCTGGAGGAGATTATTAATCTCTCCGATCGCATTGCGGTGATGTACAGCGGTCAGATTGCCGGTGAGCTGGATGCCGCCGCCGCCACGCCGGAACGCCTCGGCGAACTGATGGCCGGGGCGCATCTGAAAAAAAGCGGAGGCAAACATGAAGAAGCTGCTTGAACGGCGTCTGGCCCCGGCGGAATCCACCGGTGCACTGGTGCTGACCAGTTCTTGCGGCATCGTTGCCGCGTTCATTATTGCTGGCTTGCTGTTTATTCCGTTTGGTGGCAATCCGCTCTCAGCCTACGGCTTCCTGTTTGACGCCGCTTTTGGTTCGCTACGCAGTTTTGGCCTGAGCCTGGTGCAGTCGACGCCTTTGATGCTGATCGCGCTGGCCACCATTGTGGTGTGGCGCGCCGGACTCGGCTACATCGGCTTTGAAGGCTGTTTTCTGTTAGGTGCCGCCGCCGCCAGCTGGATTGCGCTCTCCGGCACGCCGCAAGGTTTCCCGTGGGCAATTCCGGCGCCGCTCTACTGGCCGATGGTGCTGATTGCCGCCTTTCTCGCTGGGGCGATTTGGGCTGGCTGGGTCGGTGCATTGCGCGTTCGCTTCGGCGGCAACGATGTGCTGATTTCGCTGATGGCCAACTATGTCGCGCTGTTCATCGTGCAATATCTGGTCTCCGGCCCGATGCGTGCGCCGGGCGATTTGCCGCAGACACCGCGATTACCGGTCGATAGCTGGCTGCCCTTTGTGATGACCGGTATGCGCGCGCATTGGGGCATCGCCATCGCACTGGTCGCCACCGTATTTGTCTTCTGGCTCATGCGCGCTACGCCTGCCGGTTTCGAAATAAAAATCGCCGGCCTTAATCCGCGCGCGGCGCGCTACAGCGGCGTTGATGTCAATCGTCGCCAAATGAGCGCGGTATTGCTCGGCGGTGGCCTGGCGGCGCTCGCAGGATTGTGCGCGGTATTAGGCGTGCAGCATCGCCTGATGGAAGGCATCTCCGGCGGCGTGGGATTTATCGGCGTGGTGGTGGCGTTACTGGCACGTCTCAACCCGCTGCTGGTGATCCCGACCGCCATACTTTACGGCGGACTGGAAGTGGGCGGTAGCGCGATGCAGCGCCAAACCGGATTGCCGACGTCGGTGGTGCTGATTTTGGAAAGTTTGGTGGTACTGCTGATTCTGGCGGGCGATCTGCTGCGTTATTACCGCATCAATCTGCCCGGCAAGGGTAAAACCCGCAGCCAACTGGCGGAGGAGCAATCATGAGTCTGTGGATGAACCTGGATACCGCCTTTTTCGTCAGCTGGCTGGCGGCGGCGGTGCGTTTGGCCGGTCCGGTTTTACTGGCAGCGCTGGGCGAGATTTACGCCGAACGCTCTGGCGTTCTCAATATTGGCATTGAAGGTACTATTCTGCTTGGCGCGCTCTCCAGCTATATGATGGCGGTTGCAAGCGGCTCGACCGCTCTGGGATTTATCGCCGGTGGCGTCGGAGGGTTGCTGGTTGGCTGCGTGCTGGCCGCGCTCTATTTACGCGCCCATGCCAGCCAGATTGTGGTTGGCATCGTGTTCAATATTCTCGCTGCTGGACTCGCCACCTGGATTTACGCGCTGGTGATGGGCAATGAATCCTCTCCGACCATTCCCATGCTCGAACCCTGGCATGTGCCGCTGCTCTCTTCGCTGCCGTTTATCGGGCCGATTCTGTTCCAGCAGCCACTGCCGCTCTATCTCACCTTGCTGCTGGCGGTGCTGGCGCACGTTGGCTTGTTTCACACCCGCTTTGGCTTGTCGTTGCGCGCCGTCGGCGAAAATCCCCGCGCGGCGCATGCTGCTGGCCTTAACGTCTTAAAGATCCGCACCTGGGGCGTGCTGTTCTCCTGCGTGGGTGCGGGTTTAGCCGGCAGCTATCTGGTTACCGCGCAGATCGGTCTGTTCCGCGACAACATTGTCAGCGGGCAAGGCTTTATCGCGCTGGCGATTGTGATCTTTGGTCGCTGGAGCCCGCTTAAAGCGCTGATCGCTGCCTTTATTTTTGGTGCCGCAGATGCCTTACAACTGTCGCTGCAGCTGTTTGAAAACACGCTGCCGCCGCAGGTACTGCTGGCCCTGCCATATCTGCTCACCATTCTGGCGATGTCTGGCGTGGTGGGACGCACATTGCAACCCGGCGCGTTAACGCAGCCTTATCGAAAGGAATAACTTATGAAATCGTTTCGTTTCAACAATCTTGCCGATGTTAAGGCGTTTCGTATCACTCCGGATAGCAGTAACTACTTCGCCATCCTGTTCGACAAACCGTTAGACGGCATTGAAAACATCTTCGTGGTAGAGATCTTCAACGTTGGCGGCGCGACGCCGCCGAATGAACACGCCAGCGCGCACGAATTTTTCTATGTGCTACATGGCGAAGGTATCGCGCGCTGCAACGATGCGGAACTGGCGATCAAAAAAGGCGATTCGTTGCTGCTGCATCCGGGCAACGACCACGCCATCCGCAATACCGGTGATAGCAAGCTGTATACGCTGACGGTGATGACGCCGAATGAAGGCTTTTCGGAACTGATTCGTAGCGGTGACCCTGTCACGCTGGATGCAGAAGATCTGCGCATCTTAACGGGAGCCTGATATGCCGGAAAATGTTTTAGGCAGCAGTCGATATAATCAGTGGCGCGTCTCAGCGCAGGTGATCGACACGCGACGTCCGCATCCGGCATCGCGTGCGGTGCAGCTGACGACGCGCGATCGTGCGGTGATTTTTGACGTAACGCGCACCGCCATCATCGTGGTGGATATGCAGAACGACTTCTGTCATCCCGACGGCTGGCTTGGGCATATCGGCGTTGATGTCACGCCGGCGCGCGCGCCAATTGCGCCGCTGCAAAGCTTGCTGCCAACGTTGCGCGCCGCCGACGTGCCGGTGATTTGGCTCAACTGGGGCAATCGCCCCGATAAGCTCAATCTCAGCCCGGCGTTGCTGCATGTCTACAACCCGCACGGTGATGGCGTGGGTTTAGGCGATCCGCTGCCGGTTTCCGGCGCGCCGGTGCTGCAGGCGGGCAGTTGGGCGGCGGAGGTGATCGATGAGCTGACGCCATGTGCAGAGGACATTCGCGTCAATAAATACCGCATGTCCGGTTTTCAGGACAACGAGCTGGACAGCATCCTGCGCAATCTCAACATCACCACCCTGCTGTTTGCGGGGGTAAATGTCGATCAGTGCGTGCTCTGCACCCTGCAGGATGCCAACTTCCGCGGTTACGATTGCCTGCTGCTGGAAGATTGCAGCGCCACCACCTCGCCCGACTATTGTCGCGACGCCACGCTGTATAACGTGCAGCAGTGCTTTGGTTTTGTGGTGCAGGCACGGGAACTACAACAGCAGCTGGAGCGTGAATCATGAGTTATTTATTGGCTGACGGCTGGATCATCACCATGAATGCTCAGCGCGAGATTCTGCAACAGGCCAGTTTGCTGATTGAAGGCCATCACATTGCTGCCATCGGTACGCGCGAGGATTTGCAACGGCGTTATCCGGAAGCAGAAATTATCGACTGTCGCGAGCGCATTATCATGCCCGGCATGGTGAATACCCACACGCATCTGTTCCAGACGCTGCTGAAAGGTCTCGGCGATGACATGGTGCTGAAAAAGTGGTTCACCTGCATGACCGGGCCGAGCGCCGTGGCGTTGACCGAAGAAGATGTCTATGCCGCCGCGCTGCACGGCTGTATGGAATCGCTGCGTTCTGGCGTCACCTCGCTGGTTGATTTTATGTATGCGCATCCGCGCCCAGGTTTGACCGCGAAAGTGATCGAAGCTTTTGAAATCAGCGGTATTCGTGGCCATGTTTGTCGTGGCTTCCTCACCAGCGGCGCTGAGCATGGTATTCCCGCCGAACTGATTGAGACGCCAGAGCAGGCGCTGGCCGATGCGCGCGCGGTGATTGAGCGCTATCACCAGGTGGATGGCCGGGTAAAAGTCGGGCTGGCACCGAGCATGATTTGGGCGCTGGATGAAAAAGTGCTACGCGGCACGCGCGCGTTGGCGAATGAAACCGGTGTGCTGATCACCACCCACGTGGCCGAAACCGATTTTGAAATCGAGCAGGCAACATTGCGCTTTCAGGCAACCGATACCGAGTTCCTCAGCGATATCGGCTTCCTTGGCCCTGATGTGCTGGCGGTCCACTGTGTGCAGTGCAACTCACGCGATATCCGGGCGCTGAAGCATCACGACACGCGCGTCTCGCATAATCCTTGCAGCAATCTCTATCTCGCCTCGGGCGTGCCGCCGATTCCGGAAATGCTGGCCGCCGGATTAACCGTAGGTTTAGGGTCCGATGGTCCCGCCAGCAGCAACAATCACAATCTGTTCCAGGCGATGAAAGTGGCGGCGCTGCTGCAGAAAGGCGTGCATCGTGACCCGACGATTATGACGGCGGAAAAAGTGCTGGAGATGGCTACCATCGACGGCGCGCGGGCGATTGGTCTCGATCATCTGGTAGGCTCGCTGGAAGTGGGTAAGCGCGCTGATGTGGTGATTGTTGATACCTCACATCCAGCAATGACGCCGATCCATCATCCGGTCTCTTCGCTGGTCTATTCCGCGCTCGGCCACGAAGTGAGTGATGTGTTTGTCGACGGTGCCTATCTGCTGCGCGCCGGTGAATTTACCCAGCTTAATCAACGGGAAGTGATGGCGCGATCGCAACACGCTGCCCATTCCCTGGCAGTGCGCACCGGCAATGATAAAGCGCGCGGCTGGCGTTCAGCGGCGTTTTGATCGGCGCGAACCACAATATCGCTAAAGTGCTAATATTTTATCTTTTAAAGTCTTTAAATAATGATTTATTAGCATCCTCGCCTTATATCCCGAGTTATTCCTATGGTGGCACATTCCGCTTAACTTACTTTTTGCTACAACATTCAAACTCATAGCCCTCTGCAAAATGCGCTTTTAGCCCTAAGCTTTAAGACATCCAGCCACTATTGATGAGGTTTCAATGAGTTTACTGTTTAGTGCTACGCAACTGGGTAAGTTAACACTCGATAATCGCATCGTGATCGCTCCGATGTGCCAATACTCCGCGCAGGATGGTAAAGCCGCTGCCTGGCACCGCATCCATTTAGGCCAACTGGCGCTGTCGGGTGCTGGCTTACTGATCATTGAAGCGACCGCGGTAGAAGCCGCAGGTCGTATTTCTCCGGGCGATTTAGGCTTGTGGGACGATGAAACAGAAGCCGCTCTGGCAAGCGTGCTGCAGGATATCCGCCACTACTCTGACATTCCGTTCGGTATTCAACTTGGTCACGCCGGACGTAAAGCGTCATGCGCCGCGCCGTGGTTAGGTGGTCAGCAGCTGTCACTGGATCAGGGCGGCTGGCAAACTGTTGCGCCTTCTGCGCAGGCATTTAATCCTGAAGATCGCGCGCCAGCGGCGCTGGATAAACAAGGTCTTGAGCGCCTGAAACAGGCTTACGTAGATAGCGCCCGGCGTGCGGCGAAACTGGGTATCCAGCTGATTGAGCTGCATGCCGCACATGGCTATTTGTTGCATCAATTCCTGTCACCATTAAGTAATCAGCGCGACGATGAGTACGGCGGTTCGCTGGAAAATCGCATGCGCTTCCCACTGGAAGTTTTCCATGCGGTGCGTGAAGCGTTGCCAGATTCCGTTGCGGTTGGCGTGCGTCTTTCGGCCACAGATTGGGTAGACGGCGGCTGGGATGTTGAGCAGTCGATTATCTTCAGCCAACAGCTGGAAGCCGCGGGCAGTGATTACGTGCACGTTTCCAGCGGCGGGCTTTCACCACAGCAAAAGATTACGGTTGGGCCAGGCTATCAACTGCCGTTTGCGCGTGACATCCGTAAACAGGTGAAGATTCCGGTGATTGGAGTAGGTTTGATTACCGAACCGCAGCAGGCTGAACAAGCGCTGCAGGTTGGCGATGCTGACCTGATTGCGCTGGCGCGCGCGGTGCTGTATGACCCACGCTGGCCGTGGCATGCCGCCGCCGAGCTGGGCGCGCAAGCCAAAGCGCCACCGCAGTATCTGCGTTCCGAACCGCACGGTTTGAAAGGCACATTGATTACAAATAAAGCGTAAAAAAATGGTGCGATAATCGCTAATGCCGATCAGTTAAGCGCTGAGCGACTTTCGTTCGCCATCGGCTGAGGCAGTTTCAGCTATGCCGTGCGGCGACCGAGAAGAGGGCGTCTGGCCACGCCCTCTTCACTCCCGGGCCCTGCGCCAGCCCACCCCGCCGCTTCGCGGTGCCTTCACTCCCTCACGATTCCTGACGGACCGGCGGCGATTCGCTCCTGCTCAGCGCCGCCTCTCGCCGCATCCCTGCGGCTCGCCCTGGAATCCCTCACTCGCTCAGCGGGTTGGGATGTCGCCTCAACACCCGCGCTGCAGCATCAATGCCTATTCCTGAATCACCATCGCTGTAACGCCTGTAGGGTCGCCATTCATGGCGACCAGGTAACCCCCGCGGAGCCAGTGCGCTACTTAACTAACGAGCATTACGCGATAATCGCGCCGATTTTAATTTTACTGGTTCAACTCGCCTGCATGGTCTGCAACATATGCTGCGCCAACCGCAAACTCAGGGCTGCTCCGGTTAATGTTGGATTCATGCAGGAAGCCGATGGCATGACGCTGGTGCCAGCAATCCACATATTGGGATGATCGTGCGTGCGGCAATGGCTATCGACCACCGAGTTCTTTGGATCGTCGCCCATAATGGTGGTGCCCATAATGTGCTGGCGATCCTGGAATTTGGTATCGATCGACAATATCTCCGCATTCAGCAGTTCGGCAAATTTGTGGAAATCCTTAATACCCTCTTCTTTCCCGGCATGCCAGTAATCCGTCACGCTATAGTAGATCTCCGGTAACGGGATACCGATGGCATCCTTCTTGGTTTTACTCGGCGTAACGCGGTTTTCCGCCAGCGGTAAGGTCTCAAAATCAATGGCAAAGTTGAGCGAGCGGGCCGACTGCCGGCGAATTTCTGCATCAAGCTGAGAACCCAGCACCCCTTTCTCAATCAGCGAGGCAGCATAATCAGCGGTGGGCACGGTGTTGCGCACTTTAATCTTATAGCTGGGAAAATCCTTGCGGAACGCGCCATCGCGATTGTTGAGATATACCAGCAGCTCGGTCGGCCCCTGACCCGGCCAGACATCTTCAGACATCATCACGTTCATGCTGATGCCGGTATGACCCATCAGGTTGCGCCCAACCTGATCCGACGAGTTGGCGATGCCGTTGGGATATTTCTCCGAAGTCGACATCAACAGCAGTTTGGGCGATTCGATGCCGTAGGCCGCCAGCACAAAGTAGTTAGCGGTTAAATGATGCTCAGAGCCGTCCGGTTTTTTATACCAAATGCCGGTGATCTTGCCGTCATCAGCCGCTTCGATACGATAAACCACCGCGTTATCCAGTAGTTTTGCGCCCAGCCGTTCCGCTTCATCAATATGCATTGAGCCATCATATTTAGCGGCGATAGGACAGACCGGATTACAGTTATTATTGCCGCCGCACATCGGACGCTTGCCCCACGGCTTGGTCGCGCGCCCGTTCGGCTCCAGCACCGGCTTGTAGCCGCCTTTACCCAGCATTGCGCTTAAGCGGTCAAACAGATAACTGGTTGGCAATCCCGGCATTGGGAACGGCGTGGAGCGCGGCGGCCAGGCTTTGCCGCCCTGTCCACTTTCATCCTGGCCATCGACGCCCGATACGCCTAACTCATGCTCGGCTTTGCCATACCAGGACTCCAGCTCGTCGTAGCCAAATGGCCAATCCCGTCCACGTCCATACAACGTGTTGAGCTTAAAATCATTGGGAATCATACGCCACAGCGCAGAACCGAAGTGCCACGTGGTTCCGCCCACCACGCGCAAATACTTGGTGGGATATTTTACCGGGCCTACCTGCTGCAAATAATCCCCATAGGTGGACGGGATATGCGGCGGGTTGGGATAAGGCGAGCCAACGCCCTGCAATTTAATGTTGGTTAACGACATCTTGAACGGCGAGTTGCGGAAACGTTCGACGATCTCCTGGCGAGCGACGCGCGGGCCCGCTTCAAGAATGATCACCGATTTGCCGGCTTTTGCCATTTGGCAGGCGATTAAACCGCCCATTACGCCCGAGCCAATAATGATGACATCGGCATCAACTTTTGGTGCACTCATGCGCCTTCTCCTGTGGTTGCCACTTTGCCATATTGCGTCACTGCCCAATAGAACGGCCCGCCGCCGTAGGTCGGTACCACCAGAATATCTTTGGTGGGCAGGTACATCATCGCTTCTGCATAGGCAATCAGCTCCAAATCGCTGCCGTCACCCACCACGCCAGTGTACCAGGCGGAGATAATGCGTTTAGCCGTTTGCCATTCAGGTTTATCTGCACCGAATGCAGCAAGAAAATCATCCACATGGGAAAAGTTGCGCTGCTGCAGTAACGAACGTAGCTGGGCGAGTTTCTCTGCGAAGGCTGCATCATGACGCAGCAAAGCGGCGAAATAGCGCTGGCCGAGGATCGGACCCACTGGGCGACTGACCAAAAACGTTGAAACATCAAGGAAGCCACTGTCGGCTATCTGTTCCGCCGCGCGCGCGCGGGCTGGGAAGATTGAATTACACATCGCACCCAGTGACAAAATCCCCATGCCTTGCAGCAGACGACGTCGGGAAAGGTTATGCGCCATGTTTTTTCCCCCTGCGCGTAATGGCAAACAGCAGCACCAGTAAAATAATCACCACTATCGCGCCTCCGCCCCAAACTGCAGGCTGCGCCAGACGTGCGATCAATGGACGCTCTCCGCCCTCACGCACCGTTTTCACCTGATCAGGCGTGACGTTGAGTTCGGCATTGCCAAAGTTTTTCAGCACATAGTTACTGACGTCGGCGATTTGCCGATCGGTTAATCGATCGGTAAACAATCCATCCGGGCCAAAGCCTGGCATCGCGACATCTTTGCCATTTACCTGGCGATGTACGCCATAGACGATGGTGGCGATCAGGTTATCCGCCTGTGGCGCACCGGTTGCGGTGTTATGGAATAGCGAAGGATAGAATTGATTACCCGCACCGTCCGCCTGGTGGCAGTTGGCACAGGAACTGGCGTAAACCTGCCAGCCCGCGTCGGGATGGTTAAGTGCGCGCTGTGCCATTTCATCGCTTGCCGGTTTACCCATGCGATCCCGTGGTTGACGGGTCGGTTGGCCCACGGCGGGAACCTGGCGCAGGTAAGCAACCATCGCGTTGATATCATCATCCGACAGATGCTGCAGGCTGTGCTCTACCGCTTCTGCCATCGGACCCGCCGCCTGCGCTTTACCCGCTACGTGGCCGGTTTTGAGATATTGCGCAATCTCCGCATCGCTCCAGTTGCCGATGCCTGCTTGATTGTCAGGCGTGATATTCGGCGCATACCAGCTGCCAAGGCTGCCGCCACTTAGCGCGCGATCGTTGTTCTGCCCCATCAGTGCATTACGTGGTGTGTGGCAGGTATCACAGTGCGCCAGAGCATTGACCAGATAATCGCCGCGATTAACCTGCACCGATTTATCCTGGGCCGGAATAAACGGTTTATCATCAGCAAACAGCATATTCCAGAAAAGCATGCTTGAACGAATATTAAACGGGAAAGGTAAATCCGTTTTTGGCGGCACATTATCGTCCGCTTTCACCCCGTGCATAAAATAAGCATACAGAGCGTGAATATCCGCATCTGAAATTTTAGCGTATGAGGTATAAGGCATCGCCGGATAAAGATGCTGTCCCTGCTTATTTATTCCACTGCGTACTGCTTTAGCAAAATCTTGTTCGGTGTAATTACCAATCCCCGCTGTTTTAGACGGAGTGATATTGCTGGCGACGATATTACCGAGTGGTGAAGAGATAATATAACCGCCGGACATTTCCCTGCCCTGATTCGGTGCGGTATGGCATGCGCCACAGTCCGCGGCAATAGCCAGATACTTGCCTTTCGCAATAAGAGTCGCAGCATCGTCCGCACTTTCAGCATGTGCTGAAAATGTTGCCGACATGAGAATGCTCAACGCGAAAGGCAGACAACTCTGTCTCACCTTTCTTGCTTTCATTGTAATTGCTTCCGGTAAATAATTATTAGTATGGTAAAAACAATAATGCACTTCTGCAGCAAGGCCACAGAAGTGCAGATTATCAGAACGCTTAGATTCACAAAATACAAACAGTGCTATAACAATTCATAATCATTGAAGATGATATTTTCGCCACTGGCGGCCGTTATATCGACCTTGCCAGGTTCGGTTAAAAACGCATCGCCGGGATGGACCCAAATTTCTTTTACCCGATTGGCGTGAGCCTGATCGGCAACCAGAACCCGCCCCTCAGTAAAGAACACGCGCACGCCAGGCCCGTGTTGCGTGTATTCTCCGGTGCTGGCGCCCGGTTTGAGTGTGACCTTCCAGCCGCGGACGGTTTTCTTATCCAGCACCTGCTGAAAAGCATCACTGGCAGGCCGGGTGGCGTTACCAAAATGTTGCGGCCCGGGGATATTAATTTCAAAAGCGACCTGATGATTAACGGTGCTACCGGTATTGGTCACTTTATCGGTTTCTGACTTGCCCTGATGCGCGCCAAATTTAACATTACCGCTTTTCATTTCAGTGTTGTTAACGGGTTTATCCGGATATTCAATTTTCACCGGGCTGCCCTCAATATGTGTATTCACATAATCAAGATGCTGCTCATGAAACTGGGTAGATTGCCCCGGTTGAATCAACACGCGCATTACGGTGACGTATTTATTTTCCAGAATAACGTGATGTAGCGGTTCAAGATGGGTGGCGACGCCTTTTTCTGCAGCCTGCGCCTGCATTGCCACACTAAATAGGGTTGAGCAAAATAAGGTGCTCAGTAATGTCTTGCGAATAGTCGACATAAAAACTCCTTTACTGACAATATATATAACGCATCGAAAAAATAACGTTCATCAATTACACAGAGAAAATAATGAGTGCTTTATTTACTCAACGATAGTGACCCAATTTGCGCCCTTTCCGGTGGGCACACGCTCAATTAATGTGAGTTTGCCGCTGTCTTGATCAATGGAGTAGAGCGACACCTGGGTTGATTTCTGACCCGATTCAATTAAATAGCGGCCAGAATTATCAATCGCAAATCCGCGCGGTTGTGCTTCTGTTTGGGTGCTATTAATTAGCGTTAAGCGGCCATCCTGCGGGGAAACGCGAAACGCCGTAATATTACTGCTGGTGCGTTCGGTGGAATACAGGAACCGGCCGTTAGGGGTGAGGTGAATATCGGCTTGCCATAGGCGCGGTTTGGCCGATTTCGGCAAATCATCATCGCCAGTCAGTGGCCGCGCTTCACCGCGCTGCATGTTCGCCGCGATAAGCGGATCGAGTGATGGCGTCGCCTCATGCTCCGTCAGCGTGCCATCTTTATTCAGCGTGAGGCGCGAAATGTTGCCCGCCATTTCGGTCAGCAAATATAGATTCTGTTCACCTCGCCCATCACGCTGCGGTGCGAAGGCGAAATGGCGCGGCCCGGTGGCGGCTTCGCGCTGGATATTCACAAAGGCGGGGCTATTGGCCGTCACTTTTCCACTTTTGCTATCAAACCGATATTGCAGCAGTTGATCGGCGCCCAGCAACGGTACATATAAAAATTGATTGCTGGGATCGGTTTGGATCGCATGCGCCCGCTTGCCGGTATGCACCACCTGTACTGGCGCACTCTCTACTTTGCCATCGCTGGCGATGCGATTAATGCTGAAGAGATCCCCGCCGTAAGAGGAGGAGAGCAGAAAGCGCCCGCTTTTATCCAGCGCTAAATACGCCATCGCTTCAGGCAATGGCGTATCGGCAAAATGGCTCAGCGTTCCATCGGGCTGAATATGCCAGGCCGAAACATGGTATGGCTGGCTGCGGACCGAGACGTAAAGCGTTTTCTTATCCTGCGATACCACCATTGGCATACTTTTCAGGCCGCTGGGATATTCACCCACCGGCTTGAGCTGCTGCTGGGTCTTATTCAGCGCATAGGCCGTCACCGTGCCACTGTCGCCATTAGATACGTAGACAAATGACTTTTCCTGCGCCATTACCGCGGATGCAAACAGCATCATGCCGGCGGCCATTACCGTCTTGTTCATTGATAGGTCTCTTTTTTGTAGGGGACAGCGATCGAGTTACCAGCGCGTATTAAAGTGCTCACACAACTCCAATACCGCTTTCTCCGGCAGCGCGTCAGGCTTATCCACACAGTTCAGCCACAGTCGTGCGGTTTCTTCCAGCTCCTCAAGGGCAAAACTCACCGTCGAAACTGATTTGCCCCACATCACGGGCCCTAATCTTTCCAGCATCACGCCGCGCACCTCGTTTGCCAGTTCAGCAACCTGCTCCGCAACGTCGGCATGGCCCGGACGGCGATAATCGATCAACGGGATGCGCCCTACTTTCATCACCTGATACGGCGTGAGCGGCGGCAAAATACTGTCGCGTTGCCAAACGCCTGCCAGCGTAAGCTGTACCAGATGGGTGGAATGGGTGTGCACCACGCCGTGCGCTTCCGGGTTGCGATCGTAAATCTGGCGATGCAGCAACAGCGTTTTTGACGGTTTATCGCCCGAAACCCATTCGCCATCGCGATTGACCTTAGCAATGCGGCCCGGCTCCAGATGCCCCAGGCAGGCGTCGGTTGGCGTAATTAGCCAGCCATCCTCCAGGCGAGCACTGATGTTACCCGCCGTGCCGGTGGTATAGCCGCGATTAAACAAATCGGCTCCTACCTGGCAAATTTCCTCACGCAACGACTGTTCATTTTGCATCGAAATCACTCCTATTAGTTGGCGGTGGCAATCACGTTGGTATCACCTTTGGGGCTGATCGGTAAGGGTTCCAGCTTGCCGAGCACAAACATAAAGGTCAGCGCACCCAGCACACAGATACCGCCCGCAACCAGCAGTGGTACCACAAAGGAACCGTGGCTCAGGCTCAACATCAAGCCGGTGAATGACGCGGTGACAATCCCAGCGAGGTTGCCGGCAAAGTTCTGAATACCGCCCAGCGTGGCGACGTAATTACTGGCTGGCGCCACGTCCGCGGGCAGCGTCCAAATATTGGCGGCGGTAAACGCTAAACCGGCGTAAGTAATGGAGAACAGCGTCAGAATGACCGCAATGCTGTCGGTAAAGGCCGCGAAGGCAATGACGCTGGAGAGCAGCATGCCGCTAATCAGGCAGGTTTTGCGTGCTACGGTCAGACTAAACCCTTTGCGGTACAGGGCATCTGAGACCACCCCACCCAGCAGGCTGCCCGGAATCCCCATCAGAGCAGGAATGGCGCCCAGCGTACCCAGCTCTTTCAACGAAAAGCCGTGCGCAACGGTGAGATAGGTTGGGAACCAGGTGACAAAAAAGTAGGTGGCGAAATTCATGCAGAAGAAGCCAATCATCATGCCCCACACATTGCGATGGCGGAACAGCGACCACAACTCGACTTTCGCGTTGGCCTGCGTGGTGGGTAAAGCGCGATCTTCCAGCAAATTCTGGCGCTCGGTTTCATCCAGGCCTTTCATCTCTTCCGGTTCGCGATAGAACACTAACCAGATCACCACCCAAATCAGCCCTAAAGCGCCAGTCACGATAAAGGAGGTTTCCCAGTTCCACACGCTAATCAGCCAGGCGACCAGCGGCAGCGCCAGCGCACTGCCAGCACGCGGGCCGGCATCAAAAATACCGCTCGCCGTCGCACGCTGCTTTTTCGGGAACCAACTGTAAACCACTTTCACACAGCCCGGATTTCCGCCGGCCTCACCCAACCCTAATGCTAAGCGTGCCGCAAAAAGTGAAGTGAAACCTTTACCAAACGAGGTAAACACCGTAAACAACGACCACCAGCCTACCGCGATGGCCAGACCGGCGCGGGCACCGAGGCGATCGAGTAAGCGTCCAGCGGGGATTTGCATCAGCGCGTAGGTCCAGAAAAAGGCGCCCAGAATCAGCCCCATGCTGGTGTCATCCAGCCCTAAATCGGCTTTGATGTGCGGTGCAGCGATCGCAAGGTTAATACGATCGATGTAATTGATTGCGATAGCGAAAAAGCAGAACACGATCATCAGCCAGCGAATTCGTGGATATCTGCGCATGGTGAATTCCTTTATGATTTATTGAGAGGTAACAAAGGTTCTGCGGCCCTGCGACGCCCGCAGCCCGCGTTGTGGTTAAATTTGGGGGTGACAGGTCATAAACGTGTTAAAAAACGTGAGCAGGCACACCCAACCTGATAACATGATGTCAAAAGTAAGCGATTACAAAATTCAGTCAAGCCAAAAGTAAGCGCTTTCAAAATTGATAGTGAGTTGTCTGCAATTTTTGTGGGCAAGCTCACTCTTTCTGCAGGAGTGACTTGATGAGTGAGAAGCAAAATGGATCTGGCCGCGTATCACTGGATGATGTTGCGCGTCTCTCAGGGGTATCAACGGCGACGGTTTCGCGCGTACTCAACGGCAGCACTACGGTAAAGGCGTCGCGTCGTGAAGCCGTGGAGAGAGCCTGCGAGGAGTTGGGATATGTCATCAACCGCGCCGCTCGCACCCTCGCCTCACGCCGCAGTATGACCATTGGCGCGGTGGTGCCGACGCTGGCGACCGAAACCTTTTCGCGCCCGTTGGCGGCTTTTCAGCAATTGATTCACGAAGCCGGTTATACGCTGCTATTGGCCAACTCAAATTTCGATCCGGAAACCGAGCTGAAAGAAGTTAATAAGCTGATTGAATACGGCATTGATGGCCTGATGCTGGTGGGAAATACCCACCATCCGAAGCTTTGGGAGCGCATTGTTCAGCAGGAGATCGCCTGCGTGCAGACCTTTTCGCAAGACAGCGAAAGACCTTGCGTTGGCTATGACAGCGAGGGTGCAGCGGAGAGCATGGCTCAGCATTTGCTGGGCTTAGGGCACCAGCATTTTGCGGTGATTGTCGGCACGCCGCCGTCGAATGATCGTATTTCCGAACGTCTCAACGGTACGCGCCGCGCTTTGCAGCAGCGCGGATTAACGCTGCCGGACACGCATCTCATTGATAACGCCTTCAGCATGAATGATGCGCGCCGAGCGGTGTTCCGCCTACTCGATGGCCCGCAGCCGCCTACCGCCATCATTTGCGGTAACGATCTGCTGGCGTTTGGGGCGATGCGCGCGGCCAGCGAGCGCTATTTGCGCATCCCTAATGATATCTCCATTGTCGGCTTCAACGACTACGAATATGCCGAGCATCTGGAGCATCCGCTGACCACCATGCGCGTCGATTTAGCCTCAATTGGCGAACATGCAGCCAACTATTTGTTGAACACGCTGAACAATCTGCCGGCACAAACGCATACGCAGATTGGTACCGAACTGATTGTACGGGGCAGCAGCGGCTCGGTGCCCCGTCAGGAGCGTTAATCGCGGCTGACCATGCCAAACCGGCTGAACACGTCCGTCACCGGCGGCGTTTTCAGCCAGGTGAGAAAGGTTTGCGCACGCTCTGGCTGCTGAGCACGGCTCAACACCGCCGCAGAAAGCGAAATGGCCTGCTGCGTGCCGGGCGGCAGCGGCCCAACCACATCAATGCCCTCTACCATTAGCAATTCACTAATCTGCTGTATCGCCAGATCGGCCTTATCGTTCACCAGTTGTTCCGCAGTAAACCCTGCCGGAATCACCGTACCGCGCGCGCGCAGTTCTGCATCGATATTGAGCTGTTTTAACAGCTGCGAAAACCATACGCCGCTGGCCCCCGCTTCTGACCAGGCTACCGAGCGTGCCGCCAGCAGCGCCTTGACAAGGTTGTCACGATTACTGATATCCGGCTGTGCCGCGCCTGCCCGCACCGCGACACCGATCGGCGAATCAACCAGTTCAATCCGCGTGCGCGCATCGGCGATACCCGATTCTGTTAGGCGATCGAGCGTTTCAACGGTCGCAATCACCACCTCGGCCTGCGCGCCCGCATTGAGCTCCTTTTCAATAATGGTGCTGGGATGCCAGCGAATCGCCAGCGGTGTCGCAGGCTGTTGCGCCTGCCATGCGGGAATCAGCGTAGTAAAGGGCGCACTCAGTGCCAGCGCGCTGTAGATCGGCAGTTCCATGCTTAAGCCTCCCGCGCGAAAAGCGGTGCGCGACGCAGCAGCGCAGCGTCAAGTTGGTCAGGGCGCGTCACGCCAATCAGCGCTAAGTCGCGGTCAATTTCATCACGCAGGATATGCATAGCGTGCTCAATACCGGCCTGCCCGCCAATCACTGCGCCATACAGGAATGGGCGTCCCAGAAACACGAAGTCGGCGCCCAGCGCCATGGCTTTCATTACATCGGTACCACGGCGAATACCGCTGTCGATAATCACCTTCATATCGCCCTTCGCGGCAGCAATTTCCGCCAGCGTATGCAGAGGCGGCACGGTGTGATCAAGCTGGCGGCCGCCGTGATTGGAAAGAATCACCGCATCCGCCCCGAGATCGCGCGCAATGAACGCATCATCCGGTGACATCAAGCCCTTGATCACCAGATTACCTTTCCATTTTTTGCGGATCGCTTCGACATGTTTCCAGCTCAGCTGGTCGCGGGCATTGGTGTTGCGCACTTTACTCGACATCATCGGCGGGCCGCGTTCGGCATCGGTATTTTCAAAGTGCGGCGCACCATGGCGCAGGAAGGTTTGTGCCACCGTACCCAGCAGCCAGCGTGGGCTCATCGCGCTTTGCCACATCACTTTTGGCGTGAGTTTTATCGGCATACTGAAGCCGCTGCGGGTGTTATGTTCACGATTACCCAGCATTGGCGTATCGCCGGTGACCACTAATGTTTTGTAGCCCGCGCGTTCAACGCGATCGACTAAACGATCGATACGCGGTTGATCGCCCGCCAGATAAGCCTGGAACCAGGCTTCCGGGTTGGCAGCAATCACCTCTTCCAGCGGAATCAATGACGATGCGCTGAGGATCATCGGGACATTCATCGCTCTTGCCGCTTTCGCCAGCATCAGATCTGCGCGGTAACTGACAAATGACGCGCCGCCCAGCGGAGCAACGCCAAACGGATGCGACCAGTCATGACCCAGCAAATTAACCCGCTGATCGCGCCCCGACACGTCACGAAACATGCGCGGCACAAACACATATTGCTGGTAAGCCTCATAGGCGGCAGCCAATCCTCTGCCGGTTTCCACGCCGCCTTTAACGTACTGATAAATCATATTGGGTAACCGCTTGCGCGCGTGACGTTCAAAATCCTCCAGCGCCAGCAAGTCACGAAAATGGCGTGGCACCGTATTCGCAGGACGCACCTGCGCTTCGGGTGTCACGTTTACGTTAATAGCGGTGGTTTCTCCACGAATGGTCATAGTGCGTTCTCAGTGTTATCCAATAAGTAAGCGATTTCAAAATAGGCATTCTGACGAATGCTTCCAATCTATATCCTGCCAGATACACAGTTTTTTTATGTGACAGCTGTCACTATATCAAGACAAATGTAAGCCCTTACATTTTCATCTAAGATTAAGTATGGTGTGCTGTAATTCACTTGTGTATCG
Organism: Pantoea sp. USHLN256; assembly: GCF_037149875.1. Classification (NCBI taxonomy): domain Bacteria; kingdom Pseudomonadati; phylum Pseudomonadota; class Gammaproteobacteria; order Enterobacterales; family Erwiniaceae; genus Pantoea; species Pantoea sp. USHLN256. Next base: position 177,830 of record NZ_JBBCQO010000002.1, read on the forward strand.
CTGGTGACGGAGAGAATGATGAGCCAACGCATAGTTTTATTGCATGCCACCCCGGTGGCGATGTCCCCTATTCAGGAAGCGTTTAACGATCTTTGGCCTGAAGCCGAAGTGGTGAACTTACTGGATGATGGTTTGACCCTCGATCGCGCCAAAGAGGAACAGCTGTCGCGCCCGCTGATCGATCGCTTTGTGGCGTTTGGCCGTTACGGTTATGCGATGAATGCGCATGGCATTCTGGTGACCTGTTCCGCTTTTGGCCCGGCGATTGATGAGCTCGCTGCGGCACTGCCGGTGCCGGTGCTGAAACCCAATGAAGCGATGTTTGAAGCGGCACTGCAGCAAGGTGAGCGAATTGGCATGTTGGCCACCTTTGGACCGTCATTGGTAACCATGTGCGATGAGTTTAACCACTATGCCGCGCAGATTGGCTCAAACGCGACGCTGGAAACCGTGCTGGTTCCGGACGCTATCGATCTGCTGCGTAAAGGTGATGTCACCAGCCACAACCGTTTAGTGGCAGAGTTCGCGCCCCAGCTGAGCCACTGCGATGTAATTATGCTGGCGCACTTCTCAACGTCGCGTGCCGCAGCCGCCGTGCGTGAGCAGGTGGCGATTCCCGTGTTAACCGCGCCGCACGCGGCAGTGAAAAAAATGCAGTTGGCCATCGGAGGTGCATCATGCTGATTGGGGTCATTGCCGATGATTTTACCGGTGCCAGCGATATTGCCGTGACGTTATCGAAAGGATTGGCGGGTGAAGGCGGTTTACATACCACGCAATATCTCGGCATACCGCAACAGCCTGCAACGGCAGACGTTGAGGCCGGCGTTATCGCCCTGAAGTCGCGCTCCCTGCCCGCCGCTGAAGCGGTGCAGCAATCATTGGCCGCCTGCGAATGGTTATTGGATCAGGGCTGTACGCAGATCGTGTTTAAATACTGCTCCACCTTTGACTCCACCGACGACGGCAATATTGGCCCGGTGCTCGACGCACTCGCCGCACGTTTAGAAGCGCGGCGCGTCATTGTTTGCCCTGCGTTCCCCGCCATGGGACGTACGGTTTATCAGGGCAATCTGTTTGTCCACGATCGCCCACTGAATGAGTCCGGGATGGAACATCATCCGCTCACGCCGATGAAAGATGCTGATATTCGCCGCTTACTGGCGCGTCAGGCTCGCACGCGCGTCAGCCACATTCGCTGGCAGCAGGTGGTACAAGGCGGTGAACAACTGCGTGAGAGGTTGCAAGCCCATAGCGAAGATGAGCCGCAATTACTGGTTGTCGATGCGCTGAGCGACCACGACCTGACGATAATCGGCGTCGCGGCGGCGGAAGCGCGGCTGATCAGCGGTGGTTCGGGCATTGCCCTGGCGTTACCGCACAACTTTATCAGTGCCGGTAAGGCACAGGGAGATAGCCGTAAATTCCCCGCGATCGCTGGCCCTAGTGCGATTCTGGTGGGCAGCTGTTCTGGCGCTACGCGCGGGCAGATTGAGGAGCACCAAAAACACCATGCGGTGCTGGCGATAGAGATTCAGGATGTGATGGCGCAACGCATTCACGCCGATGACGTGGTGAACTTTATCCTTGCGCATCAGGATGATTGCCCGCTGGTTTACTCATCTGGCGATCCGGCCAGCGTAAAGCAAGCGCAACAAAAGTTTGGTCAGCACAACATCTCACAACGTCTTGATCAGCTGTTTGGAGACAGCGCACGCAAGCTGGTGTATGAAGCGGGCATTCAGCGTTTGGTGGTGGGCGGCGGAGAAACGTCGGGTGCGGTCGTCAGTGCGCTTGATTTAGGTTGTTTGCAGGTTGGCCGCGAAATCGATCCCGGCGTGCCGGCGCTGTTTGCTCAGCGCGATCGGCCGCTGGCGCTGGCATTGAAATCGGGTAATTTTGGCCGGCGCGATTTCTTCTCCCATGCTCTTAAGGTTTTAGCCGCTTCAGGCGATTAACTCCCCCATAAAACAGAAGACAACCTCTAGATGACGTTGTCTTCTGTTTTCGTTAGCGCCCATCGAACGCCGGCAGCAGCTGAAACCAGCTCAGCAGCCAGGCGAGAATATTCAGCGCACCAAATACCAGCAGTAATATCACCGCCAGCGAACAGCGCTGCTGTGACTTCCATGCCAGCAGCGCCGGAATAAACACCGCCCACAAAGTCGCAAAAAGTCCGGCAAAACCAATCGCTGCGACAAATCCGTGCGGCCACAGGATCGAAGCCATCAGCGGCGGCAAGAATGTCAGACACGCCGTTTGCAGGCGTGCACCCGGTGAATTGCCGAGGCTAAGGCGATCGGCGATGAAATCAAACAGTCCGGCGGTTACGCCCAGAAATGAGGCGATTACTGCAAAATGCGAGAAGATCGACATCATGAGCGATAACGCATTGACGTGCAGATGTTCACGCAGCGCCGCCATCAGCGCAGCGATATCGCCGCCCTGCTTCACGATCGCGGGAAACGCCGCGCGCGGCAGATTACCCATGGTGCTGGTTAGCCAAAACAGATACAGCGCCAGTGACATCAGCGTGCCCAACACCAAAGCGCGCGTGATGTGTTTTTTATTGCCGGCGTAATAGCTGACTAGCCCGGTGATATTGCCGTGATAGCCAAACGAGGCGAGACAAAACGGCAGTACGCCCAGCGCATACGGCCAGTAACGTTCCCCGGCCGCTGGCGCGCTCAGCAGCGATGGCACATTCACCTGCGTCAGCAAGCCGCCGAATAGCAGAATGAGCAGCAGAATTTTGGCCAGTACGCAGAAGGTCATTAAACGACTGACGCCGGTGGTGCCGAGCCACACCACCGCCGCCACACACACGGCCAGCAAAATTTTCGCCTCAGCGGTGGAGATGGGCAATCCCGCCTGGTTAAGTGAATGTTGATAGACCGGGCCGCTGGCGGAAATGTAGGCGTAGGTGAGAATGCCGAGTACAAACAAGATGCTGAGGCCATTGAGCGCTGCCCATCCGCGCCCCAGCAGATCTTTGGTCAAGGTATCGTAGCCCGCGCCCGGCGGATAGGTCAGGCTCACGCGCATAAACAGTAAGCCGGATAGCAGCATGCCGCCCCAGCTGATCAGCAGTAGCACCATTGCCCAGCCAAACCACGCACCCGCCATCACCACCGGCAGCGTAAACATGCCGGCGCCCACCACGGTGCCGCAAATAATCATCGCGCCCCACCAAACGGAAGGCTGGCGGCGGGACAATGTCATCTCCGTCATCACTTATTCCCTACAAAACAGCTTAAAGGCGGCGATGATACACGGGATAACGCTAAGAAGAGAGTTTGTAACCAGATAAAACGCGCGTCAGCTGAATCTGAACGCGCGTTTGGCGAGAGGAGAGTGACTCAATGATAGAATGCAGGTTTCGTCGGCATGGTGACCGGCACGATGTCACCGGAGGTTTGCGCCGCCACGCAGGCATCGGCGGCGACCGCCGCCGCGTAACCGTCCCACGCCGAAGGACCGGTCATCTCACCGGACAACACGTTGTTAATGAAGTCCTGCAATTCCACGTCATAGGCATCAATGAAACGCTTTTTCCAGTCGGTGAGAATGCGGGTAGAGAGCTTCGCCGCGCTGCGTGTTTGCACGGACATCGGCTCAGGAAGCCGCGCAATACCGCTTTCGCCCACCACTTCACACTGGATATCGTAGCCGTAAGCACAGTTGACGAAGATTTCAACGTCGATGCGCACACCTTTGGCGGTTTCCAGCAACACGATTTGTGGATCTTTCAGATGCGCAGAGGCTTTACGGGTTGTGCGTGGATAGATCACCTGCGCGCTGACATAATCGTCTTTTAGCAACCAGCGCAGCACATCGAGCTCATGAATCAGCGTATCGGTGATCGCCATGTCGGTAGTGTATGAATCGCCCACCTCGGGATTACGGTGCGCGCAGTGCAGCATCAACGGTTCGCCAATCTCGCCACTGTCAATTACCGCTTTCAGCGCGCGATAGCCGCTGTCGTACGGTCGCATAAAGCCAACCTGCACCAATTGCTTACCGGCTGCCATTTCGGCTTCAACAATGTTCATGCAACCTTGCGCGGTGACCGCCAAGGGTTTTTCACAGAACACCGCTTTACCCGCGTTGATCGCCGCGAGCACGAACTCTTCATGCGTCGGCCCCCACGAAGTAACCAGAATTGCCTGCACCTCGGGCGCGTTAATCAGGTCGTGTGCGTTGTCGTAGATCTCGGCCTGAATGGCCAGATCCTTGATGATCTGTTCGCAGTTAGCGCGGTTGATGTCATTCAGCGCCACCACGCGTGAATGCTGCAGCACCTGGCTACAACGACGAATGTGTTCGCGGCCGATCGCGCCCGTGCCAATTACACCAATATTGAGCGTCATGGAGTGTTCCTTAGGGGGAGGTTAGTCATTCAGGTAAGCAATGCTGGATTTAATTTGCTGAGCAATCTCTTCTTCGCTCCATGCTTCCATCACCGAAGAAAAAGGTTCAAAGGCATAAATACCGCGATAACCCCTCTCTTCCAGACGCTGCACCTGCTGTTTTGATTTCAGCAAGTCATCAGCACTCAGCATGATCCGCTCTTCGTCGGTGAGCAGATGCGTTGGACGCGCGTCGGTCACACCTGACAAGTGCACCAGCCCGATGTTGCTCACCTCAATACCACCAGCGAAATCCTGCTCAGCGCCTTCGTACAAGTGGTGGTGAAAGGTATCCAGTACGATTTTGAACGGTGCACCAGCTTGCGTAATCAACTGTTGTGTCAGCGCGGCAGAACGCAGTGAGCTTTGTGGGAAGCCGAGCGGCTCAACCAGACCCGCAATGCCATATTCGGCAAACAGCGGCGCAAGGGTTTTCAACGCGTCTATGGTTTGCTGCTGGGAAATAGCGGTGCCATCATTCAATGGACAAAGTACCAATGCTTTAGCACCGGTTGCTTGCGCATCTTTTAATAAGCCGAGCGTTTTTTCCAGTACCTCATCGGTTAATTGATTAAACGGATAAACTGCATTAATCGTTTCGATGGTGAAAGCATGTTGAGTCGCGAGATCACGCACTTCCTCAGCGGATAAATTATCGGTCACGCGGCCACTTTTCATATCATTGCGGATTTCAACTTTATTTAAACCCAGCTGTTCAACCAGCGAGAAAAAACGCTCAATGCTGAGGTTAGGGGCAATTTTACGATTAACGCACAGTCGGTCATGGCTTATTTTGTAGGTCATGGTGTGTTCTATCCTGAAATAATGATGTTGTTTTAATTTCTGTTTTGTTGTGACGCGACGACATCTGGCGATAGTAAGCTATCTTTTAATGCTGCTCTGCCAGAACGTTGATGGATTTACATCAGCGCAACATCATTTATACAACTCATGGAAATAGTGCTCGACCTGCTCCAGGCTGCGTCCCTTGGTTTCCGGAATCGTGCGCAGCACGAACATCGAACCGCCAATGCCAATCACGGCAAAGGTTAAGAACGCGCCTGCCAGACCAAATGCCGCCAGCAGCAGCGGGAACGCCATCGATATGGCAAAGTTAGCCATCCACAGTGCAAACACCGCGCCGCCCATGCAGATACCACGCATGCGCGCGGGGAAGATCTCCGACAGCAGCAGCCAAGTGACCGGCGACAGCGCACCTTGCTGGAAGCACAGGAACATCAACATGCCCGCTAACACCAGATAAGCACGCAGCAGATTGACCTCACCCGCCTGATAATATTCCGGCATAAAGAAGCACACGGCAGCGATTAAAAACAGGCAAGCGGTGCAGCCCATCTGACCGACCAGCACCAGCGGGCGACGGCCAATTTTGCCGATCAGCCAGATACCCACCAGCGTCATCACGACAGAAATCACGCCGTTGGCGATAGTGGCAAACAGCGCTGCATCGTTGCTTAGACCGGTTGCCGTGAGCATGGTCGGTGCGTAATACATGATGGTATTGACGCCGGTAAGTTGCTGGATCGCGGCAATACCAATCCCGAGCAGGAACACTTTTCGCAGCCACGGCGTGCGCAGATCGCGCAGGCGGCCTTTACCCTGCTGCCGGTTCTCTTCGAGCGTCTCTTCAATCTCCTCCAGTTCCCAATCGACATCATCGGCCGCACGCGTTTTCTCCAGTACTTTACGTGCCTCTTTGTTATTACCGCGCATCACATGCCAGCGCGGGCTCTCCGGCATGAAGATCATGCCAAACCACAGCAGTACCGCTGGCACGGTGGAGAGGGCAATCATCCAGCGCCAGGTGTGTTCGCCGCCCCAGATTTCATTAAAGGTGGCGTTGGAAACGTAAGCCAACAACTGGCCCGAGACAATCATCAGCTCCTGTAAGGTCACCAGCTGGCCACGTTTGTTTGCCGGTGCGATCTCTGCGATATACACCGGCACCGTAGCCGCCGCGCCGCCGACGGCGATGCCCAGAAACAGGCGTGAAGCGATCATTGAGATGACATCGGGTGCGAAGGCCGAACCGATGGCGCCAAGCGCGAAGATAAAGGCCAGAGAGATGATAATCTTGCGGCGACCCCATGCATCAGCAAAATGGCCAGCAAGCAGTGCACCAAAGGCGGCGCCAAATAGCAGTGAACTGGTGACTAATCCGGTGGTAAAAGGCGTGAGCTGTAGATCGTCACGCATAAATAGTAAAGCGCCCGATACCACGCCGGTATCGTAACCAAACAGTAACCCACCCAGCGTCGCGACCAGCGCAATAATTTTAACAAAAGGTTCAGTTCGTGTGATGCTATTTGGGCCTGATGCCGTGTTGGTCGATATAAAAAGTTCTCTTTCCATAATACCTCCTGGTAAAAAATGCTTAAGGAAATACGGCAGAACAAAACAGAACCTTTACGCTATCGACGTTTTTATTTCATGTTAATTTTTATTTGAAATATAATTTCCGAAATGTGAGTTCAAGCATTTTGCGATTTTTATTTTGATGGAATTACATCAGGTGGGGAGATAGTTATTTGAGCGGGTTTTGGATTGGTAATAAATAAAAAGGTCGCCATGAATGGCGACCCAACAGAATAACAGCGCGGTTATCATGAAATGCACGGATTGGTTTCCTAGGGTGCGCATTTATGCGCACCTGGAAACAAAACGCTTTAATTTAAAACATCCAGCGTAGTCCCGCATTATAACGCCAGCCTTTAGCACCATTACCGTCAATCTCCTGGCGGTAATCCGCTTCCGCATACAGCGATACATCACTTTTCAGCGTTGCCGTGCCGCCCAGGCCAATATCCCACATCTGACCGAACTTGCCGCTGTCAAAGCTCACGCTGTCTGGCGCACCGCTGGCACCGGCGCGCGTAGTCGCCGATCCGCCCCAACCGCGCGTATAGCTGGTCCGCAAATAGGGCGTATATTGCTGACCGGCCTGATCCTGCCAGGTGCGATCGAGACGCGCACCCACGCGGCCAATGGTTTGATCGTAATTGCCCCAGCTCACGCGGGTGTTATCGCGATCGACCACATCATCCATGTTCAGCTGCAAATACATCAGCTGCGCCTGCGGTTCGAGGCGGATGCCGTTGGCAAATTGCCATGGGTAACCGCTTTCCAGCGAGGCGCCCCATCCATTGCCTTTAAGCTTGCCGACCTCTTTTTGCCGGGCAATGTCGGTGTCGCCGCGATGCCAGTCAAACGACAGCGCGCCATCAAGATACAAACCGCTGTCGCGCAGCCAGGTGGCATATAGCGACAAGGTGTCGTTATCAAAGCTGGTCGAGCTGTAGCCATCGACTGCATCGGGGCGGATACGCGCATTACCGCGCGTGTAAGCCACACCCGCCCGCAAGCTGTCGTTGGCGCCCTGCAGATGCAGCAGATTGCCGCCGAGCTGAACTGCGCTGTAATCAAGGTCAAAGTCATAGCCGTATTGGCTAACATCGCGATTAGTTTTGTACTTCAGGTTTGAACCGAGATAACGGATAAACATTTCACCGCTGGCGTCACTTCTATCTGAACGCTGCTCGCCAAGACGCTTATGCAGATCGTCCATGACCGCCATGTTGTAATATGCCAATCCAACCGGCGCAGAGATATACGCGGGCATCTGCGGCGTCACCTTCGGCCGCACCACGCTCCCTGCCGCATCCGTAATAAAATTGTTTGCCAGGCGATAATTCCATGCGGCCGCGTTTTGTGTTCCGTACAGCCCATATTGCCACGGACCGCTTGCCACATAACCGTTGCTCAGCGCAAAACTGCTAGCGCTGGCCGTGCCGCTCACCTGCGCCAGAGAGATGCCGTGATCCGGCGAGAGGATTGCCGTACTGCCTGCCACTGGCGTGACATCAAGCAAGGTGGTGCCACGGGTGTTGCCGTTCACGCGTAGGGTGTCGCTGGTTCCGCCCGCTGCGATTTGCGTGTTTAGCTTCACGCGTCCGCCGCTGGAGGTCAGATCGCCATCAATCGTCAGAGTGTTGCCTGGCGCACCGCCGCCGTTGGTGAGATCCAGCGTGCCGGCATTATTCACTACCAGCGAGTCGTCAGTGGCGCCACTCAGCAGCGGATTCACGCCGTCGCCGGCAAATAGCGTCGATCCTGCGCCAATATTGATGGTGCTGTGCGCCAGTTTGAGGTTGTCGGTGAGCGTCCATTGCGTATTGGCGAAGTTGATGGTGCTCCAGCCGCCGCCAAGATTCGTACCTTTGCTGAGATCGTCTGCCGCCAGCGAACCGCCACGTGCCGTTATCTGATTAAAGCTCAGCGTGCTGCCGACACCGTTTCCAGTGGTGATATGGCGCGTGTTGGCAAGGCTGACATTCTCTACCAGCGCCTGATTGCTGCCGCTGCCCATCGTCAGGCTGCCATCAAGAGTGCCACCGGAGAGTTGCAGAGTGTCATTACCGTTGCCGGTATTGACGTCACCGACCACCTTGCCGGACAGCAAAGCGAATTGATCGTTAGTCGCCCCGCCCGCCACGATAACGGTTTCGGGGAATGGCGCGCTGATATTGCCCTCGTTGATAAACACCGATTGGCCACCGCGTAAGTCGATGATGGGCGATACCGTGCTCAGCGAAATGATGCCGCCACGGTTGATCACTTCGCTGGCGGTACTGGTGACAATTGCTGAACCTCCATTTTGGTCATAGACCGCAATGGTGCCTTCAGTGATCACTTTGCCGCTGGTGTTAGCGCGCACGCCCGTGCTGTCACCGGAAACAAACATGTAGTAATCAGGTCCGATCACCAAATCATTGCTGGTGGTTGAGCCATCTTCATTGGCAAACAGATAGCCCGTGCCGCTGCCCGTGACATTGATATAAGCACTGCCGCCTTCATCAAATGAGGTGGCGGAGCGAATCCCGGTGCCGCCGTTAATATCCAGCCGCACCCGGTTAAGTGAAATATTGCTGGTCTCTGCGCGGTTGTTGATCACATTACCTTTGTTAGCGCTGAGTACCACGTGGTCGGCGATAAAACCGCTTGCGCCGCGATCCAGTAAAACCGTATCGGCATGGTTATTGGCAAAAGTGGTACTGGTGTAATTGAAATAATCATCGGCACCATCTCCGACGATATTTAGCACCCCACCATTACCCACGCGTAACGCACTGCCATTATCAACCTGCAATTGACCGCTCATCTGCGTGTATTGGCCGTAGCCGGTGCTGGCATCAACGCCAACCCCATTGGCTACGTGCACATTGCCCGCGTTGATAAAGTTGCCACCCGCATAGAGGTGCGCACCGGTGCTGTTATTGCCTAACAGATCGATTGTGCTGAAATTCTGCACGCGGGCGCCGTTGCCGCTGCTTAATGCCGTGACGTTGTCACCAGAACCGGTGATCGGTGCCGTGAGATACAGGTTCGCACCACCGCTGTCGGTTGCCACCCCAGTGGTGTGATTTCCGCTCAAGGTGATGGCGTTATTCACCGAGCCGTATGCACCCTCTGAGCCACGCACCGCCGTGGCTCCTTCGCCAGTGACGTTATATTGATCGCTACCAAATAGCGTGGTGCCCACGCCGCTGGCGTCGATCCCGGTGGTATTCGCACCGCTCAAAGTAATTGCCGCGGGTTGCAGGGGATAGAAAATGCTGCCAGCCGCCAGGCGGTACAAAGTCGATCCCGCGGTGCTGACATCGGTTTGCCCGCCGCTGCTGACGATATTAGCGAAAGCCGCCGTTGAGACATAACCCGTCTGATTCGTATCATGGAAAACGACTTTGCTATTTTCCCCCAGCCTTAACAGCCCGCCGCCGGATAATTCCGCCGCCACTGCGTTACTGCCGTACAAATTAATGGTGCCGTTTTGGTTAATCTCCACATTGTCGCCCACGCCCAATATGCCGTGCGATGGCGCATAACCGGGCGCATTACCTGCGGTGACGTTCAGTGTTCCGCTGTTGTTGATGGTTGCAGCCCGCGGATCGCTGAACGAATAACCTTGTGCATACAGCGCGGTGCTGCCATTTGTCACGCTGATATCGCCACTATTGGTGACATTGGCGCCCCAAAGCGACTGAATCCCAATCGTATCGCTTCCGCCAAACGCGATATTCCCGGTGTTGACCAACTGCGCCTGGTTTTGCGCAATCAAGCCCATCTGACGATCAAAATCGCTGCGCATGGCCGCATGGTTGGTCAGGCTGGTATTGCTGAAAGGATGCGCAACACTATTGGTGATGTAGCCGGTGAGATCGTGTTTGTTGCCATCAACCAGCGCCGCGAGGCTATTATAATTGCCAAAATTCAACTGTGTCGCCGCATCGATCGTTCCCTGCGCGCCCCCTTCAACCACTACGCCCGTGGAATAACCACCAATATTTAATCTTGCGCCGTGGGTATTGATATCCGTGCCCTCACCGCTGCCAATCACGCCAGTAGAGAAGGATGCATCAGGTGTTAGCGTCATGCCGCTGCCATCAAAATCTGCACCATCCTGATAGCGAAAAATAGTCGAGTACCCGCTGGAAACGCCGTATTGACCGTTGCTGGGCAAATTGATTTTGGCATCCGGGCCAATAGCCAGAAAATTGATTTGATACTGCCCGCTACCGGAGATGGGCACCGCGCTCGGTGCTACGTTTACCGTGGCATTGCCTTCGGCGCGAATACCGATCGCCGCTCCACCGCTAAGAGTGATCGGCCCGCTGAGATCGGCAGACGCGGCGCCGCCATCCTCGCCCGTTACCCACACTGCAGTATTGCGCGTGCCGTTAGCGGCGTCAGCATCGCCGCTAACGTTGATCGCGCCGGTTGACCACGCATGCGCGCTATTACCCGGCGTAGCGGTGATTTTGAGACCGGTGCTGTTGTCCCCGTTAAGATTAATGATCCCTGCATTGCCTACCTGGCCGCCGCTGCCGGAATTGATCACCTGCATAGCGATGTTTTCTGCCGGCTTAAACTGCGCGCGACCGTTAACATCGATGATGCCATTGTTGAGCGTCACGGCATCGGGGGCGTTTTCAACGCGCATCGCCGTGGCATTTTGCACCAAAGAACCGATCACGATATGGCCGTTATTCACCGCGCTGGAGTCAAACAGCTGCGTCATGCCGCGCGTGCCGCCGCTCTGGTTGATCGCGACGTCAGTGGTGGCGTCGGTGGCACTGCTTTGCGGCGTGCGGCCAATATACAGCGTGCCGTTGTTGGTGAAGCTCGAGGTGGTACCGCCCAGCACCACGCCTGCGCTGCTGCCAGTTTCCACCGTTTCGGTGACCCCAAGATTGAGGGTGCCATTATTTACCGCGTTGCCATCACGCAAGGTGATGGCGCTTGAGCCGTCTGATAGCGCATGATTGAGCACGCCATTATTAGTAAAACGGCTGTTGTTGACTTCGACGGTCGCCGCGTTATAGCCCAGCGTGCTGCTATCCACCCCGCTGCCATCGGCATTATTGAGGAAGCCACCGTTAATCACGCCGTTATTGGTGCCGCGACTGCCGTTGGTTAACACCAAGGCATTGTTGTCGGTGAGTCGGTTGCCGCTGCTGGATAACGTGCCATTAATGGTGGCCGTAGCGCCGTTATCCGCGCGCATTGCACCGCCATTAGCGTTGACCACTTCCAGCGTTTTACCGGCATTGATGGTCGCAGTGGCTTTGGGGCCATCGGCACTCAGCACCACGCGTTCACCGATCGGTTTCAGTACTTCATCGTCAGGATCGCGGGTGTTCAGCGCCCATACCACGCTACCGCTGGTGAAGCTAAAGGCTTTATCAAATTCGCTGTTGTAAGTCGCAGGATCGAGATTCGCGCTCTGTAACTGAGCGATCAGCCAATCGTTATAACGCTGCAGATCGCTCACATTGGTGACATTGAAATTCGTCACCTTGCCATCTTTGGTGGTAACCGTGAAATTGCCGCTGTAGTTCACCAGCGCATCGTCACTGTAAGCCCAGCGCGCACCGGCTGGAGCCTGGATGGCGCTGAAATCAACGCGATTGTCGCTATCCCAGTTCATATTGCCGCTGCTCATGGCGGTAAACAGCCGACTCTGCTTGGCTGCCATCTCCCAACCGTTGGCTGTGGTGGATGCGCCGGCCGAGCCAAGTTGAACATTGATGGTGCCGTTACTCACTGATGCAACGCGGGCGTTGAGATATTGCTGATCGGTCACATCTTCATAATCGGTCACGGCTTGATTAAGGCTAATGGGGGCCAGATTACGCAGCGCGGCTGAATCATAGGTTGCGTAGTGGCTATAAAGGCCGTTGGCGACATCCGAAACCAGCACGTCATAATTTTGCGCCCCGAGCGAGAGGCGCTCTTTACCGGTTAAGCTGTCGGTAAAGATGCGCCCCTCGTCTTGTAACTGACCCAGGGTGGTTGCTACTTCACCGCTTTTACCCGGGGTAAACTGCGGCAAGCCGGTCAACGATTGTGTGCTGCCATTACACACGCAAAATACGCCAGCTTTGTTGTCACTCTTTTCAGGCGTAAATGGCTGAATAATAGCGGCTGAAGTTTGCGCCGCGGGATACATCATGCCCTGCGCGGCCAGCAGGCTAATAACAAGGGGTTTTAATTTAAACAACATTCTTTCCTCCAGAGAGAAAATAAAATTTTCGGCACGGCGAAACGCCGCCAGGCATGACGTTTTTTTAGAAAGTGATATTGAAAATATAAATATGTAGAGTTCTGAACTGCGGTATCACAACACTTTGTAAAGAAAACGTCCAGATCGGGATAAGAGAACAAGATAAAATTAAGTCAAATTAAGAATTTACCGTTGTGATTCAGCAGTTAACAACTGCTCAGGTAGAGAAACCAAGTTGTGGCAGATCAATTAAATAGAGCAATAAATAGGACCAGAATAAATTGAAGTTAAAAGCTTAAATTTTCAGGTTGCTATATATAGTTGTATGCATAATTAATAATGCACATTTCGAGGCGCTGTGTAGTCGATATTAATTAGAAGTCTCAAATAACAGGGTTTTGAAAACACACGCTGCATTAGGCCGCAACGACATCTATCCGCAATCACTTTCGCACCTCATTTTGTCTCTTACGATCTGTGATCATATTCGCAACATCCTGGTAAACACCCTTGTATGGTAGTAGAACATTTATAGCGCAGGGATTTACCCCATGGCATCGACAACCATTACGCAAACGCCAGCCACCGAGAAAGATAACACTTCGCTGATTAAGCGCGTCGCCAGTGCATCCGCAATTGGTACTGCAGCCGAATACTATGATTTCTTTGCTTACGGCACGGCGGCCGTGCTGTTTTTCGGCCACCTTTTCTTTCCGAGCCACGATCCGCTCATCAGCACCCTTGCCGCGTTTGCCACCTATGCGGTCGGGTTTCTCGCTCGCCCGATTGGCGGCATCGTTTTTGGCCATATCGGCGATAAAGTAGGACGGAAAAAAGCGCTGGTCGCCACCATTCTGATTGTCGGACTCGGAACGTTTTGCATCGGCTTACTGCCGACCTACGAAAAGATCGGTATCTGGGCGCCGGTGCTGCTGATTTTGATTCGTCTGTTGCAGGGCTTTGGCGTGGGGGGTGAACAAGCTGGCGCCGTATTGATGACGGCGGAGTATGCGCAGCCCGCCCGACGCGGCTTCTTCGCCAGCTGGGTGCAAATTGGCGCTCCGGTTGGTTTTCTACTGCCGCTGGCGCTCTTCGCGATCCTCAACGCGACGCTGTCGTCAGATCAAATGATGGATTGGGGCTGGCGCGTGCCGTTTCTGTTGAGTGCGTTGCTGGTCATTGTCGGTTTGTTCATCCGCCTGCGCATTGATGAGTCACCGGTATTTGCCGCCATCCGGGAAACCAAAGCCGCGGAGTCGCGTCCTTTAAAAGAGGTGATTCGTGGCAATCCGCGTTTGGTGATCAATGGCGTGGCAGCCAAACTGATTGAAGCCTGTGCGTTTGCTTTGTTTACCGTGATTATTCTGGCATGGGGCAAAACCAATAACCTGGATTCCGGCATTCTGATGAACAGCATGATTGTGGCGATCATTCTTGAAGTCTTTGCCATTCCACTGATGGGCGCACTGTCAGACAGAATTGGCCGTAAGCCGGTGTATATGATGGGTGCGCTGCTGATCGTCATCGCCATTGTGCCGTTCTTCCTCGCCCTGCAGCAAAACATCTATTGGTTGACGCAGATCGCCATGATCATCGCGCTGACGCTGGGCCACAGCATGTGTTACGCGCCGCAAGCATCCTGGTTCCCGGAGCTCTTCCCTACTCACATTCGCTGCAGCGGCATCGCAGTGATCTGGCAAGTCGGTTCATTAATTGGCAGCGGCGTGCTGGGATTAGTGGCGGTTAAAATTCTGCAAATGACCGAGGGGCATTGGTATGGTTTAGCGCTGTATGTCGCGGTGTTGGGGGTTATTTCGGTCATTGGTTTACTGCGGTTGCCCGAAACTGCGCCAGGTCGCCGCAACGGCGAATATCATCAGTGGCAACAGCATTGATATCCTGACAGAGCGGCGACTTGCCGCTCTGCAGTTTTTACTTATGCATTTTTCGCAGAAGCATTGCCGGTTTAGGGATTTGTAAAAGTTCGCCGATGCAATATCCTTTATTTTCAACATTTTCCTGCACCTCTCGCCTAATCGGATCGCTATCTCCATGCGCAATATGCTGTCGCGTTGTCTATCCCTGAATGACTTCGAAAAGTACGCCCAACGTCATTTGCCGCATCCGCTCTTCGCCTATGTTTCGGGCGGCGTCGAAGACAATATTGCGCTGCGCAATACGCTCGCATCCTACGCACGTTACAGCCTGATTCCGGAAAATATGGTGGATGTGTCGCAGCGCAACATCCACGTTGATCTATTTGGCCATCGCTACGCCGCACCGGTGGGTATAGCGCCGATGGGCATTTCTGCCTTAACCGGTTTTGATGGGGACATTACGCTGGCACGCTGCGCAAAGGAGAAAAACGTGCCGTTTATCATGAGTGGTTCCTCGCTCACGCGGCTGGAAGATGTGGCGCAGGTCAATCCCAACATGTGGTTTCAGGCCTATCTACCGAAAACGCTGGAAGAGATTGATGCCCTGATCGATCGGGTAAAACGCGCAGACATTCCGGTGCTGGTCATCACCGTAGATACGCCCGTCAAAGCCAACCGCGAAAATAACGTGCGCGCCGGTTTCGCTACGCCGTTCCGTCCCAGCCTGCGGCTGGCATGGGAAGGCATCACGCATCCACGCTGGTTAACCGGCACCTTGCTAAAGACGGTGTTAAAAAGCGGCATGCCCTATTTCGAGAACAATAGCGCGCAGCGTGGCGCACCGCTTTTTTCGAAAAACGCGGTGCGGGATTTCAGCGGCCGAAGCCATTTAACCTGGCAGCATATTGAACACATTCGCGGCCGCTGGCCGGGCGCCATGGTGATCAAAGGTATTCTCAGTCGTACCGATGCGCTGCGCTGTAAAGCTATCGGCATCGATGGGATTGTGGTCTCCAATCATGGCGGGCGCCAGCTCGATACCGTGATTCCGCCACTCTACGTTTTGCCGGAGATTGTTGAGGCCGTCGGGGATATGACGGTGATGTTTGATAGCGGCATTCGGCGCGGTACCGATGCGATAAAAGCCATCGCGCTGGGCGCGCAAGCCTGCTTTGTTGGACGGCCCTTTAATTATGCCTGCGCCGTGGGCGGCGCGGCGGGGGTGAACCTGGCGATTGACTTGATTACCAGCGAGATCAGTCGTGATTTAGGCATGCTGGGCGCGGCTGCATTGGCGGATTTAGGGGAAAAGCATCTGCGGATTACGGGCTGAATCCTATCCCACTATGAAATGGGCTTAGCTTCGTTTCGGTAACGACACCAGCAGCAACCCCAGCACGATCAGCATTACGCCCGCAAAGCTGCTCCAACGGAAGTTTTCACCGAATGTCGGTAATGAAATCGCGGCCAGCCAAACCAGCACATAGCTCAAGCTCAGTAATGGATAGAGTCGATTCAGTGGCAGATGACGCAACGCCAGCATCCAGCACAGCATCGACAGCGCATAGGCGCCGAGGCCGATGGCGAGTAACAGCAGCGGTTTCAGGTGATGCATCTGCAATATCTCCCTAAACGGTGGGAGATCGAGCATCGCCAGGCGCAGAACCAACTGCGCCAACGACACCAGTAACACGCTGCACAGCGCCAGCGTCAGCCCTTTCATAGATGACTTCCCATTAGCGCCACGCCGGCGACAATCGCCAGGGTACCGATCCACTGCTGCACGCTATACGTTTCCCGCCATATCAGCCGCGCGGCTACAGCCACTAACACAAAATTAAGGCTCAGCATCGGATAAGCAACGCTGACCGGCACAACGCGCAGCACCATCAACCACAACAACATTGCCGCGCCGAGTAGCAGTATGCTCAGGGCGATCCACATCAGCAGGCGTTTTTTACCGCGTTGAAGGCCCAAATGTGCCGCCTGCTTTTGGCAAAGCTGGGCGGCGCAACTCAGCACGCTTACTAATAAAATCAGCAGTAGATTCATGGTTTCGCATCGTAGCCGTAATAAACCAGCCGCCCCTGACGATAGACGTCATCGGGTTGCGGTAAGTTTTTGTCCGGCGTGCTGTCACTCGAACTCATCATCAACACCAACGAAACTCGCCCCTGACGACGATGCACGCGTAGCCAGTCGGCAAAGTCATCTGCATCAATATAATGCGACTGCGCATCCGGATAGCTCAGGCCATATTGCAACTCACCTTTCGCATCATAGAAATTGATATCGCTGCGCTGCAGCTCCCACGCAACCGCCGATGCCACGCCAGGATTATTTGCCAGCAGATAACGGCTGGATGCCAGTTGGTCATGCACCGCACTGACAAAGCTCTGCGGCTGTTTTGAGTCGCGCACCTTGTGTGGGATAGCAAAACCAACCAGCAGCGCCAGCGCCAGCGGACAGAGCGCGGCTAACTGCCAGCGGCCCTGCTGCGGTTTGCGGCTCAGCCAGCCCATCACGCCCCATGCGATAAAGATAAGCGCCGCACAGATCACTCCGCTGACTTCATCGCTGCTGTAAACCGGCCTTTGTGCCACGCCCCAGGGCGCCAGCACCACCAATAACACCAGTGTGGTAAGCGCGCCGAACAGCAGGTTAATCCACCCATTCACTCTGAGCGCGTCCATCACCTGCGCCGATCCGCTGTGCGCATAGTGCGCCATTAACAACGCCAGCGGGGCGAAGCACGGCAGAATATAGGTTGGCAGTTTGCCTTTGGCGATACTGAAAAACAGCAGTGGCAGCAGCACCCAGCTCAGCAGATACACCGTTCCGGCATGCTGACTGCGCTGGCGCCACGCCCCCATCAGCGATCCGGGCAGCAGCGCCAGCCACGGCAGACATCCCGCCAGCAGCACCGGAAGGTAGTACCAGAATGGCGCCTTGTGCTGCGCATCCGCCTCGGCGAAACGCTGAATATGCTCAACCCAGAAGAAGTAGTGCCAGAAATCGCCTTCCTGCTGATTGATTGCCAGCGCCCACGGCGAGCTGAGCAGCGCGGCAACCACGATAGTCAGCGGACCCCAGCGTAACAGCTCAGTAAAACGACGCTGCCAAATGGCCCAGGGGAGAATTGCCAGCACCGGCACCGCCAGCGCCAGAAAACCTTTGGTCATGAAACCCATGGCGCAGGCGGCGCCGAGCAGCACATAACCCCATAAGCGCTGCTGCGTGTTCTGCGCCTGGGCGGCCAGCCAAAAACTGCACATCGCCGCTACCAGCCACAGCAGCAGGATCGGGTCAAGCACCGCATAAGTTCCCACGCCGTATACTAATAGCGAAGTCAGGAAAATAACGCTGCCGCTCAGTGCGATTTGGCGACGGGCAAACATCTGCATACCCAGCCAGTAGATCAGTAGCGCACTTAACGTGGTGCTAAAAATCGCGCCGGCGCGTACGCCAAAGTTACTGTGTCCGAACAGCAGTTGGCCGAGATTATTCACCCAATAACCGGCAATCGGCTTCTCGAAATAGCGTAAATCAAAGAAGTGCGGTACCACCCAATTACCGCTGAACAACATTTCGCGGCTGATTTCGGCATAGCGGGTTTCATCCGGCTGCCATAAGGCGCGGAATTCTATCGGGATCAGGTAATACAGCGCAAAGAGTGCCAAGAGCAGCGCGGTTTTGGTGCCTGTTCGCATCCGTGAATCCTGTTGAAAATTAACGTTGGCAGCCTAGCCAGCCTTCACGTCCGGGAATATGTCCGCGCACGATGGAGCCCTGTGGCAGCGTAGTGAGATCATCGGGTAACAGCGCGCTCAGCGGGCAAAAACAGATCTCCTGCTGCGCCGCACGTCGTAGCAGATCGCCGAACGCCTCAAGGCCAACAATGCCTTCCACTTCGGCATGAATGGTGTAAACCGGCGAGCCGCTCGCGGCATGAATTTGCTCAAGGATGTAGTCATTGAATCCTTCGGCGCTAGCCGACTGGCCGACCACTTCATCCCATGTGGGTAACGTCACTGGAATCTGCACCGTGCCCGTGCTGCCATCACTGAGCATGGGCAAAAAGGGTCCGCTGCCGCGGCAGTCGCTGTTATAACGAAAACCAAAGCGCTGTTTAGCGGCTACCACGCGGCCATCTGCCCGCCAGCCCGCCACCGCAGAGCAGGTGACATTGTCACTAATTATCGCCTCCAGCGCCTGTTTACCACGGGCTATCTGCTCTTCCAGCTTATCTGCTGGCCAGACACCCGCCCAGGTTTGCCAGGCAAAGTGATCCCAGGCGTGCAACCCCACTTCATGGTGGTCGGCAGTGGCGCTGATAATCTCCTCCAGGCCGCGACCAATTTCACGTCCCGGCCAGGCGGTGCCGGCCAGCAAAATATCCCAGCCGTAGAGCGATGCTGCGCGTGAACGCAGCATTTTCCACAGAAAGCGCGGTTTCATCAGCCGCCACAAGTGGCGTCCCATGTTGTCAGGTCCTATGCTGAAGAAAAAACTGGCCTGCAGCTGATGCAGACTGAATTGCTCCAGCAGAGCAGGCACGCCAAGTTGGGTGCCGCGCCAGGTATCCACATCAACGCGTAAACCGACTCTCTTCATGGCTTCTCCTGCAGCTCAACGGTGCGCAGGAAGAAGTCCAGCGTGTTATCGATGGTGGTGTCCATTTCGACCGTCGGCGTCCAGTCGATCAGGCGGCGCGCATTCTTGATCGACGGCTTGCGGTGTTCCACGTCCTGGTAACCCTTGCCGTAATAGCTGCTGCTTTCCACTTCGCGGAAGCCGGCAAACGGCGGGAAGTTGCTGCGCAGTGGATGACGCTCAAAGCTGGCCAGCAGCCGTTCAGCCAACTCTTTGATGCTGGCTTCATTTTCCGGGTTACCGATATTCACGATTTGGCCATCGCAATTGTTGTGCTGGTTTTCGATAATGCGGAACAGCGCTTCAATGCCATCACTGATATCGGTGAAACAGCGTTTTTGCGCGCCACCATCGATTAGCTTGATCGGCGAACCTTCCACCAGATTGAGAATCAACTGAGTGATGGCGCGTGAGCTGCCAATACGCGCGGCGTTGAGGTTATCCAGACGCGGCCCCATCCAGTTAAACGGACGGAACAGCGTGAAGCGTAACCCCTCTTTCTCGCCGTAGGCCCAAATCACCCGATCCAGCAGTTGCTTGGAGACCGAGTAGATCCAGCGCTGTTTATTGATCGGCCCCACCACCAGGTTGGAGTGATCCTCATCGAAATGCTGATCGGTGCACATGCCGTACACTTCGGACGTTGAAGGGAAAATAATGCGCTTTTTATACTTCACGCAGTCACGAATGATTTTGAGGTTCTCTTCAAAATCGAGTTCGAATACGCGCAGCGGATTACGGGTGTACTCAATCGGTGTCGCAATCGCCACCAGTGGCAGCACCACATCACACTTCTTGATGTGATACTCAATCCACTCCGAATGAATACTGATGTCGCCTTCAACAAAGTGGAAGCGCGGCTGATCAAGGAAGCGGCTGATGGCATCAGAACCAATATCTAAACCGTAAACCTCGAAGTTATCATCCTGCAGCAAACGTTCGGTCAAATGGTTACCGATAAAGCCATTCACGCCGAGGATCAGCACACGCGTGCGGCGTTTCACCGCAGCCACCGGCTGGGAATAGAGCAACGCGCCCTTCACCATGCCGAGGCTCTGTGCCAGCTGGCTGCCATTCATATACACACCGTTGTCACTTTGACCGGTGACCACTTCCAGTGCCCCTTCACCACAGGCAATAATGAAGGGTTCGACGGATAGCACGGTGCCGGGTTTAGCGTGCTGCTCAGTGCTGTGCACGCGCCCTTTCCACACCACAAATTTCACCGTACCGGCGAACGCGAACGCGCCGGGCCAGGGATCGGTTACCGCACGCACCAGATTATTAATAGATTGAGCCGACTGCTCCCACTTGATGCGCCCATCATCCGGCGTACGGCGTCCCACCACCGTCGCCTGACTGTGATCCTGCGGCGTTGTCACGATATCGCCGTATTGCAACGCGGGCAGTGCGCTTTCCAGCAACTGCGTGGCGCAGGCCACCAGTTTGCGATGCAAGGTTAACGCATTGTCCTGTTCGTCGATGGCGACGCGCTGTTGCGCCACGATGTCGCCCGCATCAGCACGTTTCACCATGCGATGCAGCGTAACACCGGTTTCTTTTTCACCGTTCACCAGCACCCAGTTGAGCGGCGCACGGCCACGATATTTCGGCAACAGCGAGCCGTGCAGATTAAACGCCCCCACGCGGGCGCAATTGAGAATGTTGTCGCTCAGCAGCTTGCGATAATAGAAGGAGAAGATGAAATCCGGCGTCATCGATTTGATGCGATCGACCCACAGCGGGTGATCCGCATCTTCCGGCGCATACACCGCAATGCCATGTTCCGCAGCCAGCCGCGCCACCGAAGGAAAAGCGTGGCTCTCTGGCGAGGTGTCAGCGTGAGTGAAGATAGCGCTGATTTCATAACCCGCGTTCAACAACGCAGTAATGCCAGTGCAGCCCATTTCGGCGTAGGCGAAGACGATTGTTTTCATTGCTTAATTTCCTGTACTGAAGCGGTGTCTTGCTGTGGGTGAATAACACGTTGAATGAAGTAGCGCGGACGCGCGCGAACATCGTTGTAAATACGTCCAATGTATTCGCCGAGTAAGCCCATACCGATAAACTGCGCGCCGACAAAAATGAACAGCACGGCGAACAGCAGGAATACGCCGTCGCCAGACCAGGCGGCGCCGAGGAACAGGCGCAGCACGATCAACACTAGCGAGAAGGCGAAACCGGTTAAGGCGATTAAGCTGCCAACGATGCTTAACAAACGCAGTGGCGTGGTGGTCAGGCAGGTCACCAGGTCGTACATCAGGTTGATCAGCCGCATAAAGCTGTATTTGGAATCACCAAACTCACGCTCAGCGTGCGCAACGGGCAACTCGATAGTGCGTCGCGCGAAGGTGTTGGCGAGGATCGGGATAAAGGTGCTGCGCTCATGGCAGTTCAGCATCGCATCAACAATATGGCGGCGATAGGCGCGCAGCATGCAGCCGTAATCGCCCATCGCTTTGCCGGTGACGCGCTGAATAAGCTGGTTGATGGTGCGCGATGCACGGCGACGGAACCAGCTATCCTGACGGTTCTGCCGCACCGTGCCGACCACGTCATAACCCTGCAGCGCGGCATGCACCAGATGCGGGATCTCCTCCGGCGGGTTTTGCAGATCGGCATCCAGCGTAATGATCACATCGCCGCTGACGTGGCTGAAACCGGCCATAATCGCCGAGTGTTGACCGTAATTACGATTTAGTAACACGCCGACCACGTGGCTGCCGGGCATATCCGCCGCATCGGCGATCATCTCGCCGGAGCGATCGCTGCTGCCGTCATCTACCAGCAAAATTTCATAATCGAGCCCCAATCCCGCGCAGGCCGCGTCGGTGCGACGCAGCAGTTCCGGCAGGCTCTCCTGCTCGTTATAGACTGGGATCACCACGGATACTTTACGAATCGCTTTCTCTTCCAGCATGTCAAACTCCAGCAATCTGACGTAACGCGTTAACCACGCGAGCGACGTCCTCGTCGCGCATATCAGGGAACAACGGTATTGAGCAGATGCGATCGCTGTTCCATTCGGTATTCGGCAGCGACAGCTGCGGATAGCGCTCGCGGTAATATTTGTGCGTGTGCGCCGCGCGGAAATGCAGCCCGGTGCCGATATCCTGGGCTTTTAATGCCTCCATCAGCGCATCACGGCTGATGCCGCACTGCGCTTCATCGACGCGAATGATGAACAGGTGCCAGGCGTGCTGATGTCGCCAGCCAGGCTGCGCCAGCGGCATAAATGGCGTATCCGCCAACTCGGAAAGATAGCGCTGTGCGATGGCGGCACGGCGTTGGTTAATAGCGGGCAACTTCTTCAATTGAACCAGCGCAATAGCGGCGCTGATATCCGGCAGGTTGTATTTAAAGCCAGGCATGATCACTTCCGCCTGTGGTTTACGCCCGTGCGTATGTCGGTCGTAGGCATCCACGCCTAAGCCGTGGAACTTCAGGCTGCGCATCCGATCGGCCAATGCCGCATCATCCGTCACAATTAAGCCACCTTCGGCGCAGGTCATATTTTTAATGGCGTGGAACGAGAAGATGGCGGTGCCCTGATGACCGACGTGCTGCCCCTGGTAGTAACAACCCGTCGCGTGGGCTGCATCTTCAATGACCGCGATACCGTGACGCGCGCCAATGGCACGAATGGCGTCCATATCGGCCGGCGCACCGGCGTAATGCACCGGAATAATGGCGCGAGTACGCGGGGTGATGGCCGCTTCGATCTGCTCCGGCGTTACCATTAAGGTGTCTCGATCGATATCTATCATCACCGGTGTGGCACCCAGCAGCGTGATGATATTGAGCGTGGAGACCCAGGTCAGTGAAGGCGTAATCACTTCATCGCCGGGCTGAATGGCCAGCGCCAGCAGCGCAACGTGCATGCCGGCGGTCGCGGAGCTGACGGCAATCGCATGTTGATTGCCGGTCAGCTGGCAAAAGGCCTGTTCCAGTTCTGCGTTTTTCGTTCCGGTGGTAATCCAACCTGATTCAAATACCGCTTTGACCGCTGCTAACTCTTCCTCGCCAAGCGAAGGGCGTGAAAAGGGTAAAAAATTCATAGCATTACCTTGGATTTAAGTGTTTTTTACGACCATGCAATCCAAAATACGCCGGTAAACTTAACGCAACATTAAATGGGTCAGGTGCTCAATGGCCTTTTTCTGACACGTTGAAGGTTGGTAGAGGAAAAGTCGCATTTGCTCATTATTGAGCATGAACCAGCACTGTTCTTAAGGTTATCCTAAGGTTTTAACCCTATACTGAGTCAGGTTATGTCTTATAACGACTGGAGGAGATTGCGATGAGTAACGCGACAGACAGACTTTCTCAGGCTGCACTGCGCCGCCACCATATTGGCGTGAAGACCAAAGGGTTACGTTATCGCGGCGATCTCTATGTGTTTCGCTTTAATGCCGATCACTATGATGTGTTTCTCAATAACGACCGCATCATGTCGCTTGCTACCAGTAACGTGCAGGAAGCCATTCAGCTGTTTAAACAGCAGTCTTAAACATTTTGAACCAGCTGATTCTCGAGCCCGCTCTGCAATTCTGATGTAAGCCGCTGCAACCTCCCTTTTCCTCTCGCACTCCTGCTCGCTACGGCGTAACGTCTCGGCACCAATGAGCTGGATGGTGCGGAGTAGCGGCAATGGAATGGGAATATGGGTTAATTGGCAGTTTGCTGGGGTTATCGGTTGGCAGCTTTCTCAATGTGGTGATCTATCGTTTGCCGCGGCAATTGCTGCAACCGGGCTTAGCGCTCAGTTTGTTCTACCCACCTTCTCATTGTCCAAATTGTGCTACCCCCTTGCGCTGGCGCGACAATATTCCGCTGCTGAGCTGGCTGCTGCTGCGCGGAAAATGTCGGTATTGCCGTGGCGAAATTAGCGGGCGTTATCCACAGGTCGAGTTGTTAACGGCACTTTTAACGCTGCTGTTTATCTGGCTTTTACCTTTCACTCTGCACTTGATGGCCGCGTTGCTATTGCTGTGGGCGCTAATAGTCCTCGCCCTAATCGACCTCGAACATTTGCTGTTGCCCGACGTAATTACGCTGCCTTTACTTTGGGCCGGTCTGCTGTTTAAAACCCTCGGCTGGCTGCCAGGCTCGTTACACGAAGCCGTATTAGGTGCCATCGCCGGATACGCCGTTTTATGGCTCTTAGCCGCCGTATATCAACAAATTAGAGGCATTGAAGCGCTAGGAATGGGTGATGCAAAACTGCTGGCAGCAATGGGCGCCTGGCTAGGCTGGCCACTTTTACCCTCCGTGCTGTTATTCGCTTCGGCTGGCGCTATTTCATGTGTTTTGATTGCCAGAATGGCCTGGCGGCGCGAGCTCAATCACGCTATCGCCTTTGGTCCATGGATCGCCTTAGCGGCTATAAGTCACTTTATTCATTCGATTATTTTTTAACCACCCCATTAGCGGTGCGAAATTAAGCGGCCAATTTCTGGCCAACGCCCTGATTCATATATGGAAAGAGTAAACAAATCTAAACAAAATTAATCATTGTGATGTAGGTCAAAAGGCTCTATATTGGCCGCGTTTTTTCACAGCTGTTACTTTTTTGTTCAATTAGTCAATTGGCGAGCCATACGAGCCCCGGTTGAAGGAGAGATATGATGACGGATAAAGTCCGTATTGATAGTTTTGGTGCCAATGCATTCAACGGAAACAACGACGCATTCTTAGCCCGTCAGGCTGAGTTTGAATCTAACGTTAGGAGTTACCCGCGCAAATTGCCTTTAGCGATCGCTAAAGCCCATGGCGTGTGGATCACAGATGTTGAGAATAAACAATATCTTGACTGTCTGGCTGGCGCAGGGACGCTGGCACTGGGTCATAACCATCCTGATGTTCTTCAGAGCATACAAAATGTCATTACCAGCGGCTTGCCGTTACATACTCTTGATCTGACTACGCCTCTTAAAGATCAGTTCTCTGAATCTCTGCTCTCGCTGCTGCCTGGCCAGGGTAAGGATTATTGCCTGCAGTTCACCGGTCCTTCCGGTGCCGATGCCGTTGAAGCCGCGCTGAAACTGGCGAAGAAAGCCACTGGTCGTAGCGGTGTGATCAGCTTCTCTGGCGGCTACCACGGTATGACGCACGGCGCGCTGTCCGTCACCGGTAACCTGGCGCCTAAAGAGGCGGTTGATGGCATGATGCCAGAAGTCCAGTTCATGCCTTACCCGCACCAGTATCGCTGCCCGCTGGGCATCGGTGGTGAAGCCGGCGTTAAAGCGCTGACTTACTACTTCGATAACCTGATCAACGACGTGGAAAGCGGCGTGCGCAAGCCTGCGGCAGTTATCCTTGAAGCCGTTCAGGGCGAAGGCGGTGTGAACCCAGCGCCAGCTGAGTGGCTGCAACGTATCCGTAAAGTGACTCAGGAACACGGCATTCTGCTGATTCTTGACGAAGTTCAGGCTGGCTTTGCCCGTACCGGTAAATTCTTCGCCTTCGAACACGCGGGTATCGAACCCGACATCATTGTGATGTCTAAAGCTGTCGGCGGCGGTCTGCCACTGGCGGTGCTGGGCATCAAAAAGCAGTTCGACGTTTGGTCTCCAGGTCACCACACCGGCACCTTCCGTGGTAACCAGCTGGCGATGGCCACCGGCCTGACCAC
This sequence comes from Pantoea sp. USHLN256, assembly GCF_037149875.1. Lineage (NCBI taxonomy): Bacteria > Pseudomonadati > Pseudomonadota > Gammaproteobacteria > Enterobacterales > Erwiniaceae > Pantoea > Pantoea sp. USHLN256. Next base: position 203,984 of record NZ_JBBCQO010000002.1, read on the forward strand.
GCTGAAAATCCTGAAAGAGCAGGATATCGCGGGCAAAGTTGCGGCGCAGGGCGAATGGCTGAAAGCGCAGTTGACCGCTATGCAGAAACGTTTCCCGGTGATTGGTCACGTTCGCGGTCTCGGCATGATGATCGGTATTGAGATCGTTAAACCGAACGAAGCGGCAGACCACATGGGCAGCTTCCCGGCAGACGGCGAACTCTCTGCGCTGCTGCAGAAGAAGTGCTTCGAAGCAGGTCTGATTCTGGAGCGCGGTGGCCGTCATGGCGCAGTGTTGCGTCTGCTGCCTTCACTGCTGATCACCAACGATGAGCTGGCGATTTTCCTGGATAAATTTGAGCAGGCGCTGATTGGCGCTGGCGTCAAACCTGTTTGATTGGAAGAGTAAATGTCTGAAGTAAACCCGATTCTGGCCGCCTCTGCATCGAGCATTGAGGCTTACCAGCAGGCGATTGCCCAAAGCAGCGCCGCGGTTGTGCAGTGGCTGCAACAGCCTGAGATGTATCAAGGCAAAACAGTTGCCGAACTGCGCGAGCGTATCACGCTCGACTTCAATCCAAACGGCCTGGGTAACCAGGCCGCGATTGAACGCGCGATTGAATATTTCCTAAAAGATAGCCTTTCAGTGCATCACCCACAGTGTGTGGCGCACCTGCACTGCCCTAGCCTGGTGGTAAGCCAGGCGGCTGAAGTGTTGATTAACGCCACCAATCAGAGTATGGATTCGTGGGATCAGAGCCCTTCTGCCACCATCATTGAGATCAAACTGATCGAGTGGTTGCGTGCACAGGTTGGTTATCCGGCTGGCGATGCGGGTGTCTTCACCAGCGGCGGCACACAGAGCAATCTGATGGGCCTGATGCTGGCGCGTGATGCGTTCTATCAGCGTCAGGGGCACTCGGTGCAACAGCACGGCATTACTGGCGATCTGCGTAAGATAAAAGTGCTGTGTTCAGAAAATGCGCACTTCTCAGTACAGAAGAACATGGCATTGCTCGGCCACGGCTATCAGTCTGTGGTACAGGTGAAGTCCGATCAGTTTGCTCGTATGGATGTGTCAGACCTGAAAGCCAAACTGGCTCAGGCCGACGCTAACGGCGAACAGATCCTGGCTATCGTTGCCACCGCCGGTACCACCGATGCAGGTGCTATCGATCCGCTGCGTGAAATTGCCGGTATCGCTGCAGAACACAATATCTGGGTACACGTTGATGCAGCCTGGGGCGGCGCACTGCTGCTTTCCGAGAAGTATCGCGACTACCTTGATGGCCTGGAACTGGTGGATTCTGTCACGCTGGACTTCCATAAACAGTATTTCCAGACCATTAGCTGCGGTGCATTCCTGCTGAAAGATGAGCGTCATTATGAGCTGATGCGCTATCAGGCGGCTTACCTGAACTCTGAGTTTGACGAAGAGGCAGGCGTACCGAATCTGGTATCCAAGTCACTGCAAACCACGCGTCGTTTCGATGCGCTGAAACTGTGGATGGGCCTGGAAGCGCTGGGGCAGAAACAGTATGCCGCGATCATCGATCACGGTGTTACCCTGGCACAGGAAGTGGCGAAGTTTGTCACCTCTGAACCGCGTCTGGAGCTGGTGATGCAGCCACAGTTGGCCAGCGTACTGTTCCGCTACCGTCCAGAGCAACTGACTGATACCGCGCAGATTGCGCTGTTCAACCAGCGTATCGGCGATGCGCTGCTGGATTCAGGCCGTGCCAACGTCGGCGTGACTGAGAACCAGGGCGTAACTTGCCTGAAGTTGACGCTGCTGAATCCAACCATGACGCTCGAGGATGTTAAAGTCCTGCTGGCGCTGGTTGAGAAAACGGCAGATCAGCTGCTGAACGCGTAATAACCTGTGATGCGAAAAAGCCGATAACTGGCAACGGTTATCGGCTTTTTTATTGGCCTTTAGTCGTGGTCGTCGCGACTCTTGTTTGCTGATTAATCTACAGACGTCTGAGCATTAAGCTCGCGCACATAATCAAGAAATGCCTGCAGCGGCGCGGGGATCAGGCGACGCCCGTTGTAGTAGAGCCATAAGCCGGAAAAGCTTTGCCACCATTGCGGCAAAATCGGCTGCAGGCTGCCATCGTTGAGCGCCGGTTTGATCCAATCTTCAAACAGATACACTACGCCGCAACCGGCAATCGCCGCTTCAACCGTCAAATCCATTGCTGCGCCAATGCTACAAATGAGCGGCCCCTGCGGCTGCAGGCGGACGGTTTCCTCGCCGTGGGTAAATTCCCACTCGGCCACCACGCCCGTCGCATAGCGCCCGTACAAACAGCGATGCTGCATCAGTTCGCGCGGATGCTGCGGCGTACCAAACTGCGCCAGATAGCCGGGCGATGCCGCCGCGGCGAAACGCTGAGTGCGAGGTCCAATCGGCAGCGCCACCATATCCTGCTCCAGATGATCGTCGTAACGAATCCCTGCATCGCAGCTATCGCGGAACACATCCTGCACGTTACTTTCTGCCACCACTTCCAGCTGGATATCCGGATAGCGCTGCAGAAAGCCCGGCACAATCGCCGGTAACACGATGCGTGCTGCGCTCACCGGTACGTTCAGACGTAAGGTACCGCCCGGCGTATCGCGGAAATTATTTAGCGCATCCAGTGCGGCATCCACTTCATTCATTGCGGGCAGTAAGCGCGACATCAGCGCCCTGCCGGCTTCGGTTAACGCTACCGTTCGCGTGGTGCGATTGAACAACCGCACGCCGAGCTGCTCTTCAGCGCGCCGCACCGCATCACTCAAGCGCGACGGGTTACTGCCGGTCATCCGTGCCGCTTCACGAAATCCACCTGCTTTTGCTACTGCTACAACTGCGTGAAGCAGTGCGATATCCAGCGCCATTGTCCGTCACCCCGTACACTGTGTCCCGATTTGCACGGATAGTTGCACAGCGACAGGGCGATTACAATCTCTCTACACACTGACCAAGGAGCTTTCCATGTCTCATCCCGCAATGACTTATACACTTGGCGATCGCCAGGTTGCACGACTCGGTTACGGTGCCATGCAGTTGGCTGGCCCCGGCGTATTTGGTCCGCCGAAAGATGAAGCACGCGCTTTACAGGTGCTGCGCGATGCTATCGCCGCTGGCGTCAATCACATCGACACCAGTGACTTTTATGGCCCGCACATAACCAATCAGCTGATTAAAAAAGCGTTGCACCCTTACGCTGACGATCTGGTGATCGTCACCAAAGTGGGCGCGCGGCGCGATGAGAAAGGCGGCTGGCTGCCGGCATTTACGCCGGAAGCGCTGACGCAGGCGGTGGAAGATAACCTGCGTAATCTCGGACTTGAGGTGATGGAAGTGGTGAATCTGCGTTCGATGCTGGACGTGCATGGACCGAAGGAAGGCTCGCTGGAGCCGCAGGTGGAGGCGATGATCAAACTGAAAGAGCGTGGTTTGATTCGTCATATCGGGCTCAGCAACGTTACCGCCAAACAAGTAGCCGATGCGCAGGCGATGACGCCGATTGCCTGCGTGCAGAACCTCTACAATCTGGCCAATCGCCAGGATGAAGCGCTAATCGATCAGCTGGCAGCACAAGGAATTGCTTACGTGCCGTTCTTCCCGCTGGGCGGTTTTTCACCGCTGCAGTCGGATCGGCTAACCGAAGTGGCGAACGAGTTGAACGTTACGCCGTTACAAGTCGCGCTGGCGTGGCTGCTGCAACGTTCACCGAACATTCTGCTGATTCCCGGCACCTCATCGCCAGAGCATTTGAAGCAGAATCTAGCGAGTCGCGAAGTGACGCTGACGCCAGAAGTGGTTGAGCGTTTAGACAGCATCGGAAAGGCATAAAGCACCTATCGTAGCGGCGCAATTTATTGCGCGATTTCTGGATGAGCAACGTGCCGCCATTAAAACGCGCGATAAATCGCGCCGCTACAGTGTGTGTCATCGTCTAAACGATTCCTGCGTCTACCAAACAACCTTTAAGCACACCAAATGCATCCTGGCACTGCCGTTCGTCGACACAGGCAAATCCCAGCAGCAAGCCGCGCCGGTCCTGCGGATGCATATAGTATTGCGACAGCGGACGCACCTTTACGCCACGCCGCAGCGCCAGCGCGGCCACCGCCACATCGTCGCAGCCAGCCGGTAAATTCATCACCAGATGCAAACCCGCTTCATGATTCACCAGCGGTAAAAACGCCGCACCGAGATAGCGTTCAATCAGGCCGATCATAAATCGTCGGCGCTGGCTGTAGAGCTTACGCATGCGGCGGATGTGCGCCACGTAATGCCCTTTCTGGATGAACTCGGCCAACGCGCGCTGCACCAACAGATGACCGCCGCGATAGAGTTCCGCCGCCGCCACGCGCAGCGGTTGTGCCAGCGCTTTCGGTACCACCAGATAACCTAATCGCAGTGCCGGATAGAGCGTCTTGCTGAAGGTGCCCATGTAAATCACTGGCGCATCCGGTTCAAACCCTTGCAGTGATGGGAACGGCTGGCCGGAGAAACGAAACTCACTGTCGTAATCATCTTCAACCAGCCAGCTTTTGTGTTTGCGCGCCAAATCCAGCAGCTGTTTACGGCGCTCAAGGCTAAGATGCACGCCAAGGGGATATTGATGTGACGGTGTCACGAAAATCATCTTGGGTGCCCGACTGCGCGAGGGTAATTCCGGGATCAAGCCCTGCTCATCTACTGAAATGGCATTAATTTTCAGTCCATTAATGCGCAGCAAATTTCGCGTTCCCCAATAGCCGGGCTCCTCAATCCACACTTGATCGCCGGGATCGCATAGTACGCGCGACACGAGATCCACGGCCTGATGAATGCCTTCGGTAATGATGATTTGATCGGCATCGGCACGCACCGAACGCGCCACGCTAAGGTACTCCGCCAATGCCTGGCGTAAATGCGGACAGCCGCCGTTGCTGCTGTAGATCAGCCGCTCAATATCCGGTTCACGGTTCAGGCGCGCCTGAATTTGGCTGAAAAGTTTATGCGGAAACTGCGTGACATCGGGCGCACCCGGAACGAATGCTCCCCACTGATACGGCGACGCATTGGCATGGCCGAGCAAAGATGCGCCGCGTTTAGAAATTGCCGCCGGTTTGCTGGTTAATGGCGCCATGGCCGCGTCATTGCGCGGCGTGTTCAGCGAGCCTTCCGGCAGGTTTTCTGCAATCCAGGTGCCGCTGCCGGTGCGCGCCGTGACGTAGCCCTGCGCCATCAAATTCTCATACACGTTCAACACGGTGTTGCGTGACACCGACAGTTCACGCGCTAAATCGCGAGTGGCGGGTAATCGCGTGGCGCGCGGAAATATCCCTTCAGCGATAGCGATTTGCATGCAAGCCAGCAAACGCTGCTGCAACGTCCCTTCCTGCATAAACTGCATGCGCTCTAATACATGATCGGCGTACAAACTTCGCAATTGGCTCCCCTCTTTTCTCTAAAAGTGGCTCTGGCATCATAACGCAGCCCGAGCATAAATAAGCGTGTTTGTCGTGATTTGTAAAGACGCGTATCGCTAAGGAAAGGTTATGGAAGGTAAAAACAGCCAGTTGCAACAACGCAAAGATGACGCCCTGCCACGCGGCACCGGTAATCTTTGTCAGTGGTATGTAGAACACGCCGAAAACGCGACGCTGCGCGACGGTGAAGGCAATAGCTGGATCGATTTCGCCGGCGGCATTGCGGTGCTGAATACCGGTCACCGCCATCCACGCATCGTGCAGGCGATTGCCGAACAGTTAGAGAAATTTACCCATACGGCGTTCCAGGTCACGCCGTATGAGAGCTATGTGGCGCTGGCCGAACGCCTTAACCGCGTGGTGCCCATTGCGGGCAAAGCCAAAACCGCCTTCTTCTCCACCGGCGCCGAAGCGGTCGAAAACGCGGTGAAAGTGGCGCGTGCAGCCACGCGGCGCCACGGCATCATCACTTTCGGCAATTCATTCCACGGGCGCACCTTTATGACCATGGCGATGACCGGCAAAGTGGCACCCTACAAACGCGATTTTGGCCCGATGCCTGCTTCGGTATGGCACGCGCGCTATCCCAACAGCGTCACCGGCATCAGCGTGGAGGATGCGCTGACCAGCCTGCAGGATATCTTGACTCAGGACATCGCACCGCAGGATGTTGCCGCCATCGTGCTCGAGCCGATTCAGGGTGAAGGCGGATTCCACGTCGCCCCGCCTGAGTTCTTCAACCGCCTGCGCACATTGGCCGATGAACACGGCATTTTACTGATTGCCGATGAAGTGCAATCCGGATTTGCCCGCACCGGTAAGCTGTTCGCCATGGAACACTATGCGGTGAAAGCAGATCTGATCACGATGGCGAAAAGTCTCGCGGGCGGTATGCCGCTCTCAGCGGTAAGCGGTCGCGCCGAGATTATGGATGCGCCGGGTCCCGGTGGTCTCGGCGGCACCTACGCCGGCAACCCGCTCGCCATTGCCTCAGCACACGCGGTGCTCGACGTGATTGCCGATGAGAAGCTGTGTGAGCGTTCTCAACAACTCGGCGCACAGCTGACCGATTTTCTGCACGGCATACGTAGCCAGTGCGCGGCGATCACCGATATTCGTGGTCTTGGCTCGATGATTGCGGTGGAGTTCGCCTCAGCGCAAACCGCACAGACTATTCAGCAACAGGCGATGGCGCACGGGCTGCTGCTGCTGACCTGCGGCCCACAGGGCAATGTCATCCGCTTCCTCTATCCGCTCACCATCCCTGATGCGCAATTCAGCCAGGCGCTGGAGATTCTCAGCAGCGTGCTGAGTCAGCATTTCGATTCTTAGGCTTTTGCCACTCTTCCCGGCCCGCGCTGCGGGCTGGGCTTCTCACCTGTTGTAACCTGGTGGCGACCGCTGCTGCCTGAGAGACGCTTTGGAGAAATATTGATGAGTTCACAGAATGCCGATGTTTTGGCGCAAGGCCTGAAGCCACGCCACGTGCGGATGTTATCGATTGGTGGCGTTATCGGCGCCGGACTGTTTGTCGGTTCGGGTCATGCCATCGCTGAGGCCGGTCCCGCCGTGCTGCTGGCCTACCTTGCCGCCGGTGCGCTGGTCGTGCTGATTATGCGTATGCTGGCGGAGATGGCGGTGGCCTCACCGGATTCCGGCTCCTTCTCCACTTACGCCGACAAATCGCTGGGGCGTTGGGCCGGTTTTACCATCGGCTGGCTCTACTGGTGGTTTTGGGTGCTGGTAATTCCGCTGGAGGCCAACGCGGCAGGCACCATTCTGCATTCGTGGTTTCCACAGGTTGCGGTATGGGAATACACGCTGGCGATCACCACGTTTCTCACCATCAGCAACCTGTTCAGCGTCAAAAATTATGGCGAGTTCGAGTTTTGGTTTGCTCTGCTGAAAGTCGTGGCGATTGTCGCTTTCCTCTGCGCGGGCAGCCTGGCGGTATTCGGTTTAATGCCTGGCAGCAGCACGCAAGGCATTTCGCATCTGTATGATACGCATGGCTTTATGCCAAACGGCATCAGCGCGGTATTGGCGGCGATTCTCACCACGATGTTCTCGTTTATGGGCACGGAGATCGTCACCATTGCCGCAGCGGAATCGCGCGAGCCGAAGAAGCAGATTACTCAGGCAACCAACTCGGTGATCTGGCGTATTGCGCTGTTCTATTTGCTGTCGATTTTCATTGTGGTAGCGCTGGTGCCGTGGAACACGCCATCACTGATGAAAGCCGGTTCTTACCAGACGGCGATGCAGATGATGAACGTGCCTTACGCCAAACAGATCGTTGATGTGGTGGTGTTGATTGCGGTGTGTAGCTGTCTCAATTCGGCGCTGTATACCGCGTCGCGCATGATCTACTCGCTGTCACGCCGTCAGGATGCACCCGCCATGGCGTCACGTACCACGCGCAGCGGCACGCCGTGGGTGGCGGTGCTGCTTTCCACGGCAGCGGCCTTCCTTGCGGTGATCGCTAACTATCTGGCGCCCAGCGCGGTGTTTGAATTCCTGCTGGCCAGTTCCGGTGCCATCGCTTTGCTGGTGTATCTAGTGATCGCCGCCTCGCATCTGGTGCTGCGCAAAAAGCGCGAAGCGCGCGGCGAAACGCTCAGCTATCGCATGTGGCTGTTCCCTGGCCTGACGTGGGCGACGATGGTATTCATCGTCGGCGTGTTGATTGCCATGCTGTTTAATCAGCAACATCGACCAGAGATTATTGCTACCGGCCTGCTCACGCTGGCGGTGGTGGCCGCCAGTCGCATTGTGCAGCGTAAACGCGTAGCGCGTAAAAGTGAGGAGATGGTGGCGTTGCGCTCATAAGCGCTGAATTCCGGGCAAGGATGCCGTGGAACTTAATCGTACTGCACGTCGATACTGATCGACTCTTCCAGCACATTAAGGTTAATGGCGCACTTTCGCCACACCGGCAAGCCGTTGGTCATGTTGTTATCAATGAAGTACTGCTGAAAGTCTTTCAGCGCTAACGAAAGATCGCCTATCGCCCGCGCATCCGGTTCAAACCAATCCGGCTCACCGTTTTCATCGATGTAATCGAATTGAAATTGCCCGCCATCATCGTCCGCAAACAGTTCGGCCTGGACGATCAATTCCCGCGCACCTTGTGGGCCACAGCTAAAGATGATCTGGCCGATACGGCGATAAAGGTCTTCGTATTGCATAGGTCTTGGGTTCCTCGAATTAATTAGCTGCGCGCAATAAATTGCGCCGCTACAACGTCATTGCACCTATCTGTAGCGGCGCGATTCATCGCGCAATGTATTACATCGCATTGATGAGGTGCGATTATATTGACTTTAGTTCGCATGATAAGAGAATGAGGCTCTTCGAACAGAAAGTTGCAAGAAATGGAGTTTATCATAGCCTGTTCACATCGTTTTCCCTGGGTTAACACCAACAAAAAATCCGCTGCGTTGCTGGCCATTGCTGTCGCCCTCTCTCTCGCCAGCTGCTCCTCACCGCCGCCGAAATCGCTGGTAACGCCTTTACCAACGGTCAACAAGCCGCCGATGCCCACCAAACCCACGTTAAGCAAAGAACCGGTGCGTGGCGTGTGGCTGACCACGGTTTCGCGCCTTGACTGGCCACCGATTAATTCTGTCAATGCCAGCCCGGCCAGTCGTATTCACCAGCAGCAACAAGCGTTGACAGACAAGCTGGATAAACTGAAAAGCCTCGGCATCAATACCGTGTTTTTCCAGGTCAAACCGGACGGTACCGCGCTGTGGCGTTCAAGTATTTTGCCGTGGTCCGATATGCTGACTGGCAAAATCGGTGCAGATCCCGGCTACGATCCGCTGAAATTTATGCTCGATGAGGCGCACCAACGCGGTATGAAGGTGCACGCGTGGTTTAATCCCTACCGCGTCTCTACCAACGTCAAACCCTCCACCATGAATGCGTTGAACAATACGTTAGCGCTGCAGCCGGCTAGCGTGTATGTGCTGCATCGCGACTGGATCCGCACCGCCAGCGACCGCTTCGTGCTCGATCCAGGCATTCCTGCGGCGCGTGACTGGATCACCAGCATCGTTGCAGAAGTGGTGTCGCATTATCCCATTGATGGCGTGCAGTTCGATGACTATTTCTATACCGAAACGCCCGGTTCGATGCTCAACGACAGCGCCACTTTCCGCCAATATGGTCAGGGCTTTGCCTCTAAGGCTGACTGGCGGCGCAACAATACCTTGTTATTGATTGAGCAGGTTTCACGCACCATTAAGCAGCTCAATCCAAACGTTGAATTTGGCGTCAGCCCAGCGGGCGTGTGGCGCAATCTTTCCCATGATGCGGCGGGCTCCGACACGCGCGGTGCGGCCGCTTACGACGAAGCCTATGCCGATACGCGCCGCTGGGTGCAAATGGGGTTACTCGATTACATCGCGCCGCAGCTTTACTGGCCGTTCGCACGCCAGGCAGCACGTTACGACGTCCTGGCCAATTGGTGGGCCGATGTGGTGAAGCCGACGCACACGCGCCTGTATATTGGCGTCGCGCTGTATAAAATCGGCGAAGCCTCGAAAAGCGAACCCGACTGGACGGTCAACGGCGGCGTGCCGGAGTTGAAAAAACAGCTCGATCTCAATGAGTCGGTGCCGCAAATTAACGGCACCATTTTGTTCCGCGAAAATTACCTCAATCAGCCGCAAACGCAGGAGGCGGTGAATTACCTGAGAAGTCGCTGGGGCACATAGCCCTAGCTTTTCAAAAATAAAGCGTGGCAAAATTAAATTAAGACTTTCGGCATATTAATTACACTCTTAATTGAATCTGTGCTTCCTGGCGTGAATAACGCCATTCAATCCTCGCAATGAAATCAACACCCTCCTATTGTATTGACCGCTTTTTATTAGGGTGTCGTGTAACGTATCCATACTGGTCATTTCCAGACTACCGTTATGATAAGTCGCATTCTCCATTTCATGCACACAAAGAAGCATATTTAGTCTGTGCATCAATGCACTGTTACGTACAAACGTATTGAGTACGGGAGAAATCCAATAAGTCAGTTCAACAATTTCAGCTATCTTTTTCGTTAGGCCCGCAATAATAGCGGCGCAATCACTAAATTCTACATCCTTCCAAACCGGTTCGTTATGCGCAACACGATTTCTTAACATGCGGATTGATTCTACTCTTCGTCGGATAATATCACGCTGCTGGAATTGCTGATTTTTGCCTGATACGTGCGGCAACCTTTTGAAGGCTGTCAAAAAGCCTCGAGGCCAAAGGAATCCTTTCGAAGCATCTCCGTCATAAAAGCTTTTATCAAAAATATACTCCCAGACACTGAAATCGGTCTGAGAGATGATCTGGTCAAGCGTGGCAACAGCTGTTGTGTTTGCTCCGAGCTTTTTTCTGAGCAGTCTCTGCGCATTCTTTTTCGCTTTTGCAAACCCGCTCTCAAAATTTCTCACCTGGCTGGCCTTAATTAAGGGCTTTAATCCATTAGCAGAAGGAGCTGTATTTTCATCGGTTATAAGATGATAAGGAAGCTGTTCAAACCAAAGTTGATGAGGTGTGACGACAATACAATCTTTACCTGCTTCATTAATAGCATTACGTAATGCGACCTCAACCAGTTGCAATAAACTATTGATACTACCCGAAAGTTCCAGATTCCAACTATAAAGACCAAAAACCTCAGCCTTATTAGTTACTGAAAACGCTGTATGATAACTGGTGAGTCTTGCTGGAGAGACAAGTCGAACCATATCAGTAAAATCAAAATTATTCGGCATGGTTGCGCTACTTATAATTTCCCTATAGAGGTTAAATTTATACTCCAGATAAGCGTTCAGTGCGATTGCAATATTTTTATCGTCAGAATAGAATAAGCGCGTAGCTAGTCTGACGTTCTTCTCCCGACCTGTGCGGTGCCAGATCTAAGACATCAAGCGCAAGAATCATTGCCCCAGTTCTGCTGGGGCTTCTTGTTTCTACCGCTATTCAATGTTGTCACTTCCCGCCAGCAACTCCTCACTCTGCATCAAGGCAAAAAACGACTCCAGTTCACGCAGCATCATGGAGGCGGCAATGGACAGCTGACGCTGCGGCGCGACGCACAGCGATAAGGTAAAGGGTTTCAGCACGGTATCGATCAGCGGGATAAACTTCAGTTCACCGCGCCGATATTCATCGACGATATCCAGCCAGCACATCAGGCTGATGCCCACGTCATCCCGCACCAGCGAACGCAGCATGTGAATGTTATTGGTGCGCGCCACTTCATTAATCTTAATCCCCGAACTGTTTACCAACGCGTCCAGCGGATCGGCCAGCATCAGCGGCGCAGCCGGTACGATAAACGACCAGGATTCACAGTGGCTAAAGCGAATTGATTCCAGATTAGCCAGCGGATGTTGGCTACTCACTACAATCCCCAGACGTAAATCAGCAAACGATTTCACCAGCAGCTCGCGCGAGCTTTGCGGATTGAGCATGATGCCGAAATCCGCATCCCCCGCCGTGAGCGCGTTGGCAATATGAATGTTGCTCATGGTGGTCAACGTAAACGAAATGCCCGGATAGTCGGCGCGAATGCGCTGCAAAATCGCGGAGAAGAAGCCGCGATTAATGGCATCGATGGTGGCGATATGCACATGACCGTGGCGCAACCCGCGCAGATCGTCCAGTTGTGTACAGACGCGGCCAAAGTCGCGCTGCCAGTTTTTTGCTGCATTCAGCAGGATCTCACCGGCGGCGGTCATACGTAATCCTGATGGATGGCGCTCAAACAGTGGCATATCCAGCTGCTCCTCCACCCGCAATATCTGTCGATCGATTGACGATGCCGAGACGTGCAGCACCTCAGAAGCCTTGCGCAGTGAACCCTGGCGGGCCACCTCAGTGAAATAAAGCAGAAATCGAGAGAAGGCGAACATAAGGGGTGCTCTCTTTTTTGCAACGCATCATGCGAATTAAACAGATGGACGCTTACACATGGGCAAAATAATAATCGTCGCCATGATAAAAACAAGGGTTTGCGTAGCTGCAACGCTGGTGACATCCCTGTTCAGGCAGACAGATTATGAAATCGACCAACTTCCCTGTCACCGTCATCGCAAAGCAGGTCAACGGTGCAGGCAATGTGTTATTCACGCTGGCGAGTGACAACGCCCAGCCGCTGCCGGCCTTCACGCCCGGTGCGCATATCGATGTAGTGATTCCCGACTGCGGTACGCGCCAGTATTCACTCTGTTCAGCGGCAGCAACGGCCGATCGTTACGAAATTTGCGTGCGTCTTGATGATAACTCCAGCGGCGGCTCGCGCTGGCTGCACCAGCAAGTCGACTGCGGCGCTAGCTTACAGATCTCCGCACCTCGCAACCATTTTCCCCTGCCACACGCGCCGCGCACGCTGCTGTTTGCTGCGGGTATCGGATTAACCCCGCTGCTGGTGATGGCCGAAGCGCTGGCGGCGCGTCAGGCGGATTTCACGTTGCATCTTTATCTCAAACGCGCCGATGAGTTGGCATTCAGTGAACGCCTCAACCAGCTTGGCGCACAGCTGGTAGTCCACTACAGCAGCGAAGGCGACAGCCTGCGCCAGCACATCCCGGACGATCTCCGGCAGCCGCACAACAGTGTACTGGTCGCCTGCGGCCCGGCCGGTTTTATGGACGCTCTGCAGCAGCGGGCGTTGCAGCAGGGCTGGAAAGCCGATCAATTGCACAGCGAACGCTTCAAACCCACAGCGGCAGTGACGGCTGGCGGCGCGTTTGACGTGGAAATCGCCTCTTCCGGCGCACGCTATGCCGTGGGCGCAGAACAAACTATCGCGGAAGTGCTTGAGGAGGCGGGCATTGAAATCGAACTTTCCTGCGAACAGGGCATGTGCGGCGCCTGTATTACCGGCGTATTAGCCGGCGAGCCGGATCACCGCGATGACGTGCTGAGCCAGCAAGAGCGCGCGGCCAATAATTGCATCGTGCTGTGCTGTTCGCGCGCACGATCCCCACTGCTGGTGCTGGATCTATGAACCGTTATCCTGGAGCGAACGGGGCACGTTTACCCCGCTGGCTGCTGCCAGAAAACTGGCCGCTGACGAACCAGCAACCGCAGCTGGCCACCTTACATTTCCACGCGGCGGGTCTGCAGTTCGAACCTGCCAGCCATCAGCCACATCCAGAATATCTGCCGCTCAACGGCGCGCTGGTGCTGCCGGCCTTTATCGAGCCGCATGCGCATCTGGATAAAACCTTCACAATTCAGCGCAGTCCAGCGCAACAGCCCGGCTTGCTGGCGGCGATTGCAGCGATGCATCAGGACCGTGTGCACTGGAACGCCGAAGATTTGCAGCAGCGCGCCACGCAGGCGCTGCACTGGGCGGTGGAAGCCGGTGTCGGTTTGCTGCGCACGCACATTGACTGGTTCTCGGTTGATGCACCATTAGCGTGGCAAGTGATTGGCGATCTGCACCATCCGCTGTGCAATCTCGAACGCGTGGCGCTGGCGCCCCTCACCTTCTTCGCCGATGCCAGCGATGCACAGCACATTGCCGCGCAGGTGGCGACCAGCGGTCCGGGCGCGCTGTTGGGCGGTTTTATTCACAGCAGCAACTGGGATGCGCAGGCGTTTCAGCATCTGCTGGACGCCGCCGAGCTGTGGCAGCTGGATGTCGATCTGCATATTGATGAAGAACTTAACCCGCAAGCGCAAGGATTACGCTGGCTGGCGCACTATTTGCAGCAGCATCCCTTTAGCGGGCAGATCACCTGTAGCCACAGCTGTGCGTTATCGCAGCAGGAGGATGCGGAGCAGATTCTCGATGTGCTGGCTCAACATAAGGTCACGTTGATTGCGCTGCCGCTCACCAATCTGCTGTTACAGGATGCGGTGCCGGATCGCACGCCGCGTCAGCGCGGGTTAACGCTGGTAAAAGAGGCGCAGGCGCGCGGCATTCCGCTGCTGCTCGGCGCCGACAACGTGCAGGACGCGTTTTGCCCGTTCGGCAGCTATGACCCGCTTGATACGTTGTTTAGCGGTTTGCTCAGTCTGCAACTCGACGCGGCGTTTGATCAGGCCTCGGCGCTGATCTGCCAACGCAGCGCGCTGCAGGCCAACGATTTAGTGATATTTCCTGATGCTGAGGTGGCGAGCTGGCCGTTACGTCAACGCCAGCGCTATCGGCTAAAAAACGGTGTGCGTTATGGAGAAACAACAGATGGCGCTTGATGAAGGAGCGGGAAAACCGCTGGCGAAATATGCTGCGTGGCGACGCGCGGGCGACTTCATTTTCCTCTCCGGCATTATCCCGGTGAATCCGCAAACTGCCACCATCGTGCGCGGTTACGACGACATTCCTGAAGCGGCGCAGCGGCTGCTAGGTCGCAGCGGTGAGTTCTCCACCGATATCAAAGAGGGGCCGATTCTGGCGCAAAGCTGGTACGTGCTGGAGAGCATTCGCGCCACCATCGAAAGCGCGGGCGGCCAGATGAGCGATGTCTTCAAGCTGGTGCAGTATTTCCGCAATCTCGACCATTTCCCCCACTACAGCCGGGTGCGTAAGCAGTTTTTCCCTGATGCACCGCCGGTTTCTACCGTGGTGCAGGTGAGTGAAATGCTGCCGAGCCCGGACGTACTGATTGAAGTTGAAGCCACGGCGTGGTTGCCGCAATAACACGAGGAGTTGAAATGTTGCATGGTTATATTCCGGCAAACCGCTTTTTGCCGTATCTGAGCTGGACCGATATCGCCACGCTGGACGATAAAGCCAACACCGTTATCGTGTTGCCAACCGGCGCGATTGAACAGCATGGCCCACACCTGCCGTGCGCGGTGGATAGCGTGATCTCCTCGGGCGTGGTCGGTCATGCGCTGGCGCGTTTACCGGCGGCGATCCCGGCTTACGCCATCCCGCCCATCACCTATGGCAAATCAGATGAACATCTGCATTTTCCCGGCACGCTGACGCTGACCGGCGAAACCCTGCTGCACACCATTCTGGAGATTGGCGAATCACTCTATCGCGCCGGTTTCCGCAAATTCCTGATGGTTAACGGCCACGGCGGTCAACCGCAGCCGTTGCAGATGGCGGCGCGCGAGCTGCGTCTGCGCCACGGCGACATGATCATCATCATGCAAGACACCTTCAAAGTTCCGAACTGCGCCGAGAGTTTTATGGATGATAAAGAGCGGCAAATGGCGATGCACGCCGGTCACGCCGAAACCGCGCTGATGCTGGCGCTGGCGCCCGACACCGTGCAAATGGACAAAGCGGTGGCTAACTATCCGCCGGCATTCCCCTGCCCAACGCTCTCAACCAACAAACCGATGGCGGCGTGGGCTTCTTACGACTTCGGTCCCAGCGGCGTGATTGGCGATCCGTTGCCCTCCACGCCTGAGCAAGGCGCGGCGATCCTCGACTCGCTGGCGGAAAGCTGGGCGCAGGTCATTACCGAAGTGCATCAAATGACGTGGGTGACACGCGCCGAACCGGCGTGGGGCACCGGCCAGTGGCAAGGCAAAGTATTAGACCACAACGACGCAGCCGCCTTTTTACAACCGCGCTAGGGAATATTGATGAAAAAAACATTGAGCATTGCTGCCGCACTTGCGCTGGCCCTGTCGGCCCCGAGCATGGCGGCTGAGAAATTCACCTTTATGACCAACTGGTATGCGCAGGCCGAGCACGGCGGCTTCTACCAGGCGCAGGCGCAGAATCTGTATCGCGATGCTGGTCTCGACGTCACGATTAAAATGGGGGGTCCGCAGGTGCATACCATGCAGCTGATGGCCGCGGGCCAGGCGGACTGCATCATCAGCGATAACATGCAGGCGCTGGAAATCTGGCAGCAAGGCGTGGAAGCGATGCCGGTGGCCACCACCTTCCAGCACTCGGCCATTGCGTTTCTCACCCATCCGGACGTGAAGAGTCAGGCCGATTTGCAGGGCAAAACCTTCCTGCTGGCCGCTGAAGCTTACACCTCCTATTGGCCGTGGGCGCAGAGCGCATTGAACCTGAAAAATGCCCGCGTGCGCCCTTATACCTTCAGCATTCAGCCGTTCCTCGCCGATAAAACTCTGGTGCAGCAAGGCTATATCACCTCCGAACCGTTTGCGGTGCAGAAGGCCAATGCGCAGGCCAATGTTTATCCGATCAGCGATTGGGGTTATCCACCGTACGGCAACAGCATCGTGTGCATGAAATCGACGATTGAGAAACGTCCCGCCGCAGTTGCGGCGTTTGTGAAGGCCTCGATGCAGGGCTGGAAGAATTACCTGCAGGATCCCAGCGCCGGTAACGTGCTGATCAAGAAAGAGAACCCACAAATGAGCGATGAACAGATCGCTTTCGGCATCGCTCAGATGAAGAAATATCAGATGCTGACCGGCGGCGATGCGCAAACCGGCGGTATCGGCATCATGACTGAAGCGCGTCTCAAGCAAACCTGGCAACTGCTGGTCGATACCAAGCTGATCGATCCGGCCAAAGTACCGTTTGATGGCAGCTACACGCTTAAATTCATTCAAGACGTCAAGGTTCTGCCATGAATACCGCCAGCCATCTGACGCTGCTGAATCACGATGCGCAAGCGGTGCCGCGTTCTGCGGCGCCGCCGGCAATTGAAGTGCTGTCAGCAGAAAAAATCTATCCCAACGGCACGCGCGCGCTGCTGCCGGTCGATCTCACCATTCGTCAGGGCGAATTTGTCTCGCTGCTCGGTCCCTCCGGCTGCGGCAAAAGTACCTTGCTGAAAATGATCGCCGGGCTGATTGAGCCGACCGATGGCAAATTGCTGCTGTTTCGTCGCGATCGCCGTGAAAATCAGCGCGATCTGCCGCTGTCATTCGTGTTTCAGGAAGCCACGCTAATGCCGTGGAGCAACGTGCATAAAAACGTGCGTCTGCCGCTCGATTTAGCCGGTGTACCGCGTGCCGAAGCCGATACGCGCGTGCGTGAGATCCTTGAGCTGGTTGGTCTCGGCCAGTTTGGTCACGTGCTGCCGCGCGAGCTCTCCGGCGGCATGCAGATGCGCGTGTCGATTGCGCGCGGTCTGGTGACGCGTCCCAAAGTGCTGTTAATGGACGAACCGTTCGGTGCGCTGGATGAGATTACGCGTAACAAGCTGGATAGCGATCTGCTCGATTTATGGCAGGAGCAGAAGCTGACCGTGGTGTTCGTCACCCACTCGATTCAGGAAGCGGTGTTTCTCTCGCAGCGGGTGATCATGATGGCGGCGCGGCCGGGGCGCGTGGTGGATGACATCCGCATTGAAAGTAGTGCGCCGCGTGATGATGAATTCCGCGTCAGCCAGCACTTCACCCAATATGCCCAACAGCTGCAGCGCGGCCTGTTGGCAGCGAGCAAGGAGAGTCAATGATGAAACCGCTAGCGGCACATCGCCAATTTCAGCAGTGGCTATTTCCGGCTATCGTCGCCATCGCCATGCTGCTGCTGTGGCAGTTTCTGGTCACCACCTTCAAGGTGCCAACGTTTCTGGTCCCTTCACCGCTGGTGGTAGCGCAAAGCCTGGTGCAAAACTTCCCGACGCTGTTTATGTCGCTGCTTTACACCCTGAAAATCACCGTCATCTCGTTTGTGCTGGCGATTATTATCGGCTCAATTGTGGCGTTTCTGCTGGTGCAAAATCGCTTTATCGAGACCGCGCTGTTCCCCTATATCGTGTTTTTGCAGGTAACGCCGATCGTCGCCATCGCCCCGCTGATCATCATTTGGGTGAAAGACACCACGCTGTCGCTGGTAGTGTGCGCCACGCTGATGGCGGTGTTTCCAATAATTTCCAATACCACGCAAGGTCTGCGTAGCGTGTCGCCAGGTTTGCTGAGCTATTTCCGTCTCAATCACGCCTCGCGGCTGCAGATTCTGCTGCGCCTGCGTATTCCTTCCGCGCTGCCCTACTTCTTCGGCGCGTTGCGGATCTCCAGCGGTTTGTCGCTGATTGGCGCGGTGGTAGCGGAGTTTGTTGCCGGCACCGGCGGCACCGATACCGGGCTGGCGTACCAGATTTTGCAGGCCGGTTATCAGCTCAATATCCCGCTGATGTTTGCCGCGCTTCTGCTGATTTCGCTGGCTGGCTTCCTGCTGTTCGCTCTGATGTCGTGGCTGACGCGCCGCGTGCTGGCGGCATGGCATGAGAGTGAGCTAAGTCCCAGCTAATGGTCGCACCCAACGTAGCGGCGCAATTTATTGCGCATTGCTGGCACGGTGAGTGTGAAACAGCGCGATAAATCGCGCCGCTACGAACATGTGCATGCATCAGGTGCGGCGCCAGAACCCAATAAACAATAGGAATAAAACATGTCTGATTCCGATCGCCAGTCTGCACTGGCGGCGCTGGTCGCGGCGTTGCCTGAACTCGACTGGATCAAAGAAGCGCCGAAGGTTAAACGTCTGTCGCGTGATTTCCACTGGTTCAGCCCGGTGCTGAAACCGCAGCTGGAGGAGAAGTTTGCAGAACTGGCGGTGCGACCGCGTGATGAACAGGAGCTCACGCAAATCGTCGCGGCCTGTGCCAAACAGCGCGTGCCGCTGAACCTGCGCGGCGGCGGTACCGGCAACTATGGTCAGCTGATTCCGCTGAACGGCGGATTGATGGTCGATATGACGCGGCTCAACGCCGTTACCGCCGTTGGTCACGGCACGGTGCGCGCGCAGGCGGGCATTCGCCTTGGCGAGCTGGAAGCGCATACGCGTCCGCTCGGCTGGGAACTGCGCTGCATGCCCTCCACCTGGAAACTGGCGACGCTCGGCGGCTTATTTGGTGGTGGATTTGGCGGTGTTGGATCGATCAACTATGGTCCGCTGGCCGCGCCGGGTAACGTGTTGTCGGTGCGGCTGATGACCATGGAAGAGACGCCGCGCATTATTACCCTACAAGCGCCGGACGCATTGCTGCTGCATCATGCGTATGGCAGCAACGGCATCGTACTGGAGATTGAACTGGCGCTGGCGCCACGTCATAACTGGATCGAGCGTCTCGACCTCTTCGCTGACTTCCCGGCAGCGATGGCCTTCGCCGATGCGTTAGCACGCTCGCCCGGCATGGTAAAACGCCAGATTGCCGTATTCGCTGCGCCGGTTCTTGATTACTTCACCGATCTGGCCGCTGCTGATGTGGCGGGCAAGCACGGCGTGATTGCAGTGGTCGGCAGCGAAAGCGATGGGTTGCTAGCTGCGCTGGTTGCCCAACACGCTGGCCGCAATGCACTCCATTTCGCTGAAGGGGAAAACAGCGGCCATTCGCTGATCGAATATTGCTGGAACCACACCACGCTGCAGGCGCTGAAAATCGATAAAACGCTCACTTACCTGCAAACCGCCTATACGGCGGAGAACTATCAGCAGCAAGCCGTAGCGCTGGAAGCGCAACTCTCCGATGAAGTGATGTCGCATATTGAATTCCTGCGCGACATGAACGGCAGTATCACCTGTAGCGGTTTGCCGCTGGTGCGCTATAGCGACGAAGATCGTCTTAACGCCATCATGGATATTTACCGCGCTAACGGCGTGAAAATAAATAATCCGCACGTGATTCATATTGAAGATGGCAAACAAGGCATGGTGCGCGCCGATGTGGTGGCGATGAAACGCGCCTGCGATCCGCATAATTTATTAAATCCCGGCAAATTACGCGGCTGGGAAGTGCGTGACACGTTACCGGATGTGCCTATTCCGGGCGTGAATTGATCATTTTATTTTAATTAGGGATGTGCAAATGAAAACACTTAAATGTGTCGGATTGGCTGCGCTGTTTTTCCCTCTGGCTCCGGCGGCATTCGCCGCCACGCAGAGCAATATCAGCGATTGTCAGTACGATGCCAGCGGGGTAAATAGCTTTAGCGATATATTTACCTGCGGCACGGTGAGCGGCAGTTTACGCACGCTTTATTACTCCACGCATAATGCGTATTTCGCCAAAGGGTTCAATCAGGATACCGCCAGCTATGGCGGCAGCCTGAAATATGAAACGGCGCCGGTCTATGGTTTTCGTGCGGGTGTCAGCGCGATATTCCTGCGTGGCATCGATCATCCCGATGAAGCACATACGATTAGTGATATTGGTGATAATCAGACCAACGTCGGTGAAGCCTATTTAAGCTGGCAGCAGGATGATTTCCACATCACCGCCGGCGATCAGCGCATCAATATTCCCTTTGTCGGCGACTACGACTGGCGTATTACGCCAATTCTGTTCCGCGGCGTGGATGCTAATTACGGCGACAGCACCAATTATCTCCATGCCACCAAAGTCTGGCGTTATAAGCCCTGGGGCGACGATCAGTTCCTCAACACCACCGCCTACACCGATATTGATGAGCGCACTAACGGCATGTGGGCGATTGGCGGCGGGCGCGGTACGCAGTGGGATGATAAAAAGCTCGCGGGTCAGTTGTGGTACGAAGAGTACGCCGACTATTCACGCCTGGTGTACGGTGAGAGTCATCTGCAGTGGCAACAAACGCTATTCCAGCCGGACGTGGGCTTGCAATTTATGCGCGGCACCAGCGACGGCAAAGCGTTAGCAGGTGAAGTGAACAGCACCTCTTACGGTGCACAGCTGGCGCTAAGCTTTACCCCAGCGCTGAGCTGGAAGCTGGGTTATAACCACATCGCCGCCAGTGCCAATAGCTGGGGCAACGGTTCGCTGGTCGTGCCGTATGCGCATAACACGTCATCCGGCCCCTATTTCGCCCAGCCGTTCTTTACCAGCACCCAGGATTTAGGTAGCGGCAATGCTTATTCAACCAATCTGAATTACGTGCTGAATGAAAATCTTTCACTGGGTACGCAATATTCATTTATGGATCTTAAACCTTCAGCCGCTTCGGACAGTATTAATCAATCTGAATATCTGGTCTATTTCACCTGGGCTTTCAGCGGCGTGCTAAAAGGATTGAGTGTGACTGATTTCGCCGGGGTGCAAACGTCACCGCTGTACGATAGTCACTTCTGGCAAAACCGTTTAAGTTTGCAATACGATTTTTAACGTAATATCCGCCAGCAACCTCCTGTTGCTGGCTATTTTCATTAATAGGGATCGGTGGCGCTCATTAATTCAATACTGCGTTCCACCCCGTTCACCCGCACCTTAAGAAAACGTCGGGTACGCCAGCTGCCATCGGGATTTTGCACCGCTTTTTCAAATGTCGGGCCATGCAGCAGCAGCTCTTTATTATTGTTGTAACCAAAGCCGACATCTTTATTGCCAATCCAGTGCTGCTCAAACGCCACGACTTTTGCCGCATCCAGCGTTCTACTCTCTTCGGCGCTGCAGGCGGTAAAACTTTTACGGAAAATAAAGCATAAACCGGCCTGATAACGATCTTTGCCATTGGTCTCTACCAGCGCAATCGAGAAACCGGTATAGGCGGCGATTTTGACGTAGAGTTTGGTGCGCGCGCCCTGGCCGGAAATGTGCACCTTCACCACCGGGCTGGAGCCTTCGCTGTGCCAGCTACCAATCGAATCGGCATTGTCACGCGCCTGCAAATAGATATTGGCGGCGCCTTCTGGCGTGCGATTGCTGAAGTCGACCTGGGTTTCACTTTGCGAAAGATATTGCGCGGTGCCGACAATGCGCACGTGTATTTGCGTGGACGACCCTGAAAAGTTGAATTCACCGACGTAAAACCACTGGTCAGCGTCTTTACGGTTATCCATATGGTGCTGCGAAGTGATGACATCGTAATTAAGCGAGCCCTGAATAATCGCGCCCCAATCAGAGATCTCCATCACGCCACGATCGCCTTCCGCCAGCAGAGCCCAGGGCTCAATGCCATCGGTGCTGTAATCAAAACCGGCGCTCTGATTGTGAATGCTCTTTTGAATAATGGTAGCGCGACAGTAGCCGAGTTTGAGCGGATTAGCGGTCGACTCAATCGCTAAACCTTCAATCACCCACTGACCGTTCGTTAGGTCACCGGCAAATTCGGAATGCTCAATCCAGCCATTGCGGATAAAGGATTGGGTACAACGCGGCAAATCCAACACCGGTTTAAGGGTGCCGCCTTGAAGGTTGAAATTTGATAGCTCAATCGCCGTTGAATGATCCCACGCACCCTGAGCCTGATCGGACCAGCGCGCATAGACGATGCTGTCCTGGCAGCCGCGCGCATAAAACTGGTCGATTTTACAATCCAGCGTATCGATCAGATCGAGTGCGCGCCCCCCCAAATAACGGAACTCCATGCTGCTGACGCGCAGGAACTGGCCACCTGTGATGGTGTTAGCAAAGAAGCCCACTTTGTTAAACGCTGTGCCGCCATCCTCACCACTATTGGAACTCATCCCTTTGATGACAAAACCGGAAACCTCGGCGTAACGCGCCTTTACTTTGAAGAAATGCAGGCCGCGCGGTTTGGTTTCCCAGTTAAACACCAGCGTGGTAGTAGGAAAATAGCCGAAGTTAACCGATGCGCCGGTGACTTTAAAACGGTTGATTTCAGTGGCCGAGATATCAAACGTCGACATGCTAAACACGCCTGCGGTAAAGCGAATCCCAGCTGAAGGCAATACGCGCTGTGACCAGGCAAACATGCGCTTTACCGCCTCAACACAGTCAGTTTTACCATCGGCGACCGCGCCAAAATCAACCACCGTTACTGCGTTGTAATCGAACAGCACACGCTTCCAGCGCTTTCTTCCTGCGGTAACAAAGTTCAGTCCGCCATCATCTACGGTTGTGGTATCGGAAGCATCGTAGATAAATACACCACCGCCCATTTTAGTGCCTTGTGTATATTCCAGTACCGAAGCAACTTCACCTGCGGTTGACGGCTCCGTCGCACGTAGTTGTGCGATATCACGTAACTGAATCACAGATGCCGCTGCCGCAACGGCATTTTGCGGCGTGATATTGGTATTGCCGGACGAATTCGTCATGGTGTACCCCTTAACCGTTAAGAGAAAGTAACTGCCCCCTGCAGTATAAGTAACTGAAAATTAATATGTTGCTGAGTACCAATCTAAACAACGGCATTGAGAACCCGCCTGGCGTTCTGCTTAAGACAACACCATGAATTGTGATAAAAAGCGCAGCGACAAAATGATGATTAACAGAATTTTCGCAGGCAGGTTGTGGCTTTGATTGGCGCGAATAAGCCGTAAATACCGGGTAATACCCGTGATTTCCTCAGCGGAGAATTGATTTATTTTCATCAACAGTGAAGCGGCCAGTAACTATGAGTTACTGGCCGCGCGGCTCAGAACGTGGCGTTCAGGCCGACATTCCAGCTGACCTGATGGTAATCACTGTTACCGGCGACGGTTGAAACGGCGGCAAACGCATTCACCGTTTGCCCGAGCGGCACGTTGGCGCCAAGCGACATGTCCAGCCAGTTTTTGTCGCCGGCTTCAATGCTGCGCTCAAAAGAAGTTCGCGTTGATTTCAGCCCAGCCCGCACCGTGGCATCGCTATCGCCAAACTGGTGATTGTAACTGACCTGCGCCCACGGATTGATCGGCCACTGTTTGCTATCAATGCGCCAGCCAACCGAGCCAATCTGCGAATGCGTGGTTTGATCGCCATAGCGCATCGCGGTGCTGCTGTTGCTGTTTTCGCTATAGCCGCCAACGCGGCCGTAATCCAGGGCGTAACCGGCCATGGGTCCGGTACTCAGATGCTCGCCCAACGGCAGCGCCCAGCCGGTTTGTACCCGCATCCCGAGCAATTTTCCGCTGCTGCTGCCCTGCTCAGTGCGCTGCGCCGGGCCGATGTGAATGTCACGTTCGATGCTGTCAAAATCGAGATCGGCATAGTGCAGATCGGCGTTGATCCAGCCCTGATCGAACAGCGTCAGCTGGCTATAGAGCGCCACCAGATTGCCGCGCAGCTTGTAATCATAGTTGGAGGAGGGTCGCTGACGTTGGTTGCTGTTGGAGAACAGCACGCCGGTTTGCCAGTTATCGGTGAGCTGATAGCCGATACCGAGCGTGATGTTGGCGGTGTTAGCATCACCGTTATTCCAGCTTTCACCGCGATAATCGACATGCTGCCCGGCATAACCGCCAAACACGCTGAACTGACCGGCACTAGACGGCTGTTGACGCTGCTGCTGCAGATGTCCGTCCAGCGTGTTTTGCATATCGCGCGCCATCATCAGCGGTGACTGCGATAGCGCCGCCACCTGCGCGGGCGCATCAAGAATCGACTGAATGTAATCGGCGATCATCGCATGGACTGCCGGGCTGGGATGCAGGTGATCGGCAAACAGATAATCCTGCGCGCGGGTAAAACCGGGTGTGCCGGAAGTGCATTCCGCCGCCGACGTTCCCACCGGACAGGCCATGCCGATGGTGTTAGTCAAACCATATTGCGTGGGGCTGGCGATCACTTCATTAAACAAACCGGCGATATCAACGCGCACGATGTTGCCGCGCAGCGCCGCCAATCCCGCTTCTTGTTGTTGGTTGTAGCCATCAGACAGTGCGGTAACCTGCTCGGTGAGCACTTGCCATGCGGCATACAGCTGCTGTGCCAGTGCATCGCGCACCAGCGGGATTGACGAAATCTGCCCTGCCGCCTGATCAAAAGCCTGCTGCACCGCCTGCTGGCGCGCGGCGGCATCGGGCGTTGCTGCACTATCCAGCGACTGAAATGCCGCCACCAGCGCCGGTGTGGCAGCCGAACCCAGCACGCTTAAAACCGCTTCCACCATATAGGGCGTCGAACCCAGCTGCGGGACGTTCGGCACAATCACCGCGCCGGCACCGGCATCTAACAGGGTTTTGACCTGGGCCACTGCGGCCGTGGCGCTGGTGCTGATGGTTTCACGCGCGGTCAGCGGATTGGTGACGGCAGCGGCGATGTCGTTGGCACCGACCCAATGGATGTAGAGCCCGTTGCTGTCAGCGCGACCGCCGGTGGATTGCAGATAGCTCGCCAGCTGATCCTGCGTATTCAGGTTGGGATCAATTTCTGGCACCGCCACCCCGCCACCCTGCGCATAGTTGCTGCCGCCGCGCGACGAGGCTTGCAGATTTTGTCCGAGATGCGCCGCAAGAATTTCGTCATACAGCGGATGTTGCGCGCCATCGAACGTGAAGCGACCCACGTTGCCGCCATCACTTAGGCTATCGCCAAACACCGTCAGGTTATCCCACGCCAGCGCGGAAACTGGCGTCAGCAAGGCGCTGAGCGTGGCGAGCGCAACAGCAGAAAGTGCAGATTTAGGGTTTTTCATCATCAACTCCGAAAAGGGTAAACCGCGCGCGGGCAGTCACAGCAGCGCAGGCCAGCAAAGGCGCATCAGGGATGCGCAAAGTGATAACAAGGACGTTAAATATCTAGTCATGAAGCGGAGGTATTACCAGTTTGCTGCTGCAAAATTGCGGGCGCGGTGATGACATGCATTTTAATTAAACCTTTAGATCATCCCGCCGATAACCAAAGATGAACCGTTAAACGGTTCGTTTAAAACATCAGGTCGGTTACTTAATAACCCCATGCGGCGCTGAAGCGCAGAGAGACACATACAGAAGTGTCCGGCGAAGGGGAATCTTGCGAAGCAGCTGAGGTTGCGCATTGCGGCGCGATCGCCATTACGCTGCGCGCCTTATGTTCAACAGCATAATTATCGCCTGAGGCTGCCCATGTTTGGTGTGAAAAAGTCGAGTCTTTCATTGCCGTTTTATAAAAGTGGCGATGTGATTAAAGATATCAATGCGATCAAACAGCATGTTGCATGGATTGAGTTTTCGCCCCACGGCGAAATCATCACTGCTAATCCCCTATTCCTTGCTACCACCGGCTATCAGCTCAATGAGATTCAGGGCAAGCATCACCGCATCTTCTGCAGCCCGCAGTACAGCCAATCCTCCAGCTACCTCACCTTTTGGCAAACTCTGGCGGCTGGCGAATCGGTTACCGGCATTTTTGAGCGCTTCAATAAGCAACATCAGCGCTTCTATCTGAGTGCCACTTATTTCCCGGTAAGTGATGAGAAAGGGCATGTTTATAAGGTGATTAAAGTCGCTTCCGACATCACCGAACGTCATCAGGAGCTGGAGCATAAAGAGGCGGTGATTACCGCGCTCGACCTCTCCATGGCGGTGATTGAATTCACGCCGGATGGCCAGATCCTCAGCGCTAATAATAACTTCCTGACTCACATGGGCTATGAGCTGGCTGCAATTGTTGGGCAGCACCATCGTCTGTTCTGCTTCGATAACTTCT
Source organism: Pantoea sp. USHLN256 (assembly GCF_037149875.1). Taxonomy (NCBI): domain Bacteria; kingdom Pseudomonadati; phylum Pseudomonadota; class Gammaproteobacteria; order Enterobacterales; family Erwiniaceae; genus Pantoea; species Pantoea sp. USHLN256. The sequence continues at coordinate 230,605 of NZ_JBBCQO010000002.1, forward strand.
ATCACGAGAATCCCGACTTCTGGCGCAAAATTGCCAAAGGACAACATTTCGTTGGCCGCTTCGAGCGCAAAACCGCCAGCGGCGAGCGTATCTGGCTGGAAGCCAGCTACAACCCGGTGTATGACGCGGATGGCAAAGTCTACAAGGTGATTAAGATTGCGTCGGACATCACCGCGCGCGTAGAAGCCGCCAAGCGGGTGGCCGATATTGCGCTCACCACCTCGGAAGAGACCTCGCAAATCACCGATAACGCCAACGAAGTGCTGGATGAAACCATCCGTAACTCGGGCCTTGTCGCGGTACAGGTGAATGCGGCGACCGCCATCGGTGCCGAGCTCAACGCCTCGGCGAAAAGCATCAGCGAGGTGGTCGAGACCATCAACCTGATCGCCTCACAAACCAATATTCTGGCACTCAATGCGGCGATTGAATCCGCGCGCGCCGGTGAAGCCGGTCGCGGCTTTAGCGTGGTGGCGGGCGAAGTGCGGCGCCTGGCGGCATCAACCTCCAGCGCCACCAGGCAGATCACTCAGGTGGTTGAACACAACGCCAGCCTGATTGCGCAAATGGAGCAGCAGCTGAATGAGGTGAAGCAGTTTGTGGTGACCGAGCAGGATAAAATCAGCGTGCTGTCACGCAGCCTGCGCGAGATTAACAGCGGCGTACATGAGTTTGTGAATGTGATACATCGGTTGGATGTTTGAGACGAAGAGGCTTCATACCGCACATTTTCGGTAGCGGCGCGATTTATCGCGCCGCTACGGTATCTGCGGAAAATTACATCATTTGCGGTTCACGGATTGCCTGACCTTTGGCAAACCGCGCCAAACTGTACGGCGTCATATCGGTGAACAGCGGTTTATTATTCACCCGCTGCGCGCACAGCAAACCCGCGCCGGGGCCGATACCAAAACCGTGCCCGCTGAAACCCGAGGCGATAAACAAACCTGGCAGGTTATTCATCTCATCAATCACCGGCACCAGATCCGGCGTGGTATCTATCCAGCCGCCCCATGCGTGATCGACTTTAATGCCGTTCAGCTGAGGATAAAGCTGCACCAGCGCCTGCATTGCTTCCTGCACGATGTCATTATCCGCTGCTGGATCGAGGGTGCGGATCTTCTCGAACGGCGACACGCCTTGGTTCGACCACGTACCCGCCGCTTCCGGACCGTTAAAGAAAGAGCCGTTAATCCGCACCTTGAGCTTCTTGGCGATTTTGCTGCGATACATCGGGTAGAATTTGGTGGCATAGCGGATATTTTGCGGCGCGAGGTCAATCTGCCCGCGCCCGGAAAGCGCCACGGTGTAGCTGCCATCCTGGCGACGGCGAATGCACAAGCCACCGGTGCTCAGACAACCTTTGATCACTTCCGGGGCGGCGGTGGTTTTGAACGCGGTGCCGAGAATATTGGCGCTCGGCAATTCAATGCCGTATTGCTTCAGGAAGCGCGAACTCCACGCGCCGCCGCAGCAAATTACGCGGTTCGCTTTTACCAGGCCGCGCTCGGTCCAGACGCCCGTCACGCGTCCGCCGGAGACATCCAGGCCGCGCACCGCGCAGCGTTGATGCACAAAAGCACCCAGATTTTTCGCGCCGGTGGCAATGGCCGGTGCGGCAAGTGACGGCTCAGCGCGGCCATCGCTCGGTGACCACACGCCGCCGACCCAAGGCGAACTGTTGCCGATGCGATCGCGCGCTTCTTTCGCTGATAGCAAATGGCTAACAAAGCCGATTTGCTGCGCCTGTTTTCCCCACGCTTCCCAGCGCGCCAGATCGCTTTCGCTCTGTGTACCGTAAGTGATGCCCTGACGTGAGAAGCCCAGATCGAGGCCGATTTCGCGGCTTAACTCATCCCAGCGCTGTAAACTGCGGATCGCCATCGGCAATTCGTACAGGTCGCGGTTCTGCTGACGAACCCAGCCCCAGTTGCGCCCGGACTGCTCACCGCCAATCACCCCTTTTTCAAACAGCGCCACTGAAACGCCCTGTTTGGCCAGCTCATAGCTCACCGAGGTGCCAATAATGCCGCCGCCAATCACAATCACATCAACGGATTCGGGAAAGCGTTCACTGTCTGCAACTGCATTAACTTTTATGCGCATCGTCTTAAGTCCTGCACGCCACTAGGGTGACGAAATCACAAATGATGTTCAGAGGGGATGTGCATGATCCACAACACTCTGGCTTCACTCGCGCTATGGTTGAAAATGTTATGCGGTAAATGGCTCTGAAACTGGAAGCTATCGCCAGCGCGTAATCGGGCGCTGTCGCCATCAATCTCCAGCATCAACTCACCCTCCATCACTAAACCCGCCTTCTCGCCCTTGCCCATCAACATTTCGTCGGAACGCACGCCCGGTGGAATATTGATAAACATAAACTGCAAATCGTGTTCGCCCGCCGCTGACAGCATCTCCTTTGAGATGCCCCGTTTCCCGACGTTGAAATGCGGTCGCTCAACGGCGCGCCGCACATAGTGTTCCGCGCCGCGTAGCGTCGATGCGTGCTCTTCGAGAAAGGCAGAGAGCGGCACCTTCAGCACCAGCCGCAGCTGCTCCAGCACGCGCACGGTGGGATTGGTCAGGTTGCGCTCTATTTGGCTAATGGCGCCAGCGGATACATTCGCCAGCTGCGCCAAATCAGTGATGGTCATATTGCGCGCCTTGCGAATCCGTTTCAGGCGCGATCCAATATCCGCTTCCTGCGCGCCCGTCGCTTCGTCACTGATATTCACTTTTTTCATCGGCTTTAACCCTTCCAGCGGATAACTTTATCGAATTTCGCACAGCGCAGTCGCCGCGTTTATTTCCCTGATACTGTGTTTTTCGCTGAAATTAAGGGTGCGAGACAGCAATATATGCCGCAGCAATATTATGGCATGCCCCATTTGGTTTTAATGGTCTGCAAGGTACCGTCATCTTTCATCGCGGTTAAGGCGCTATTAATTTCGGCCATTAATTTATCGTTGCCTTTTTTCACGCCAAACGCCATCGGCGAAACATGTTCGGGCTTATAACCGTCAATCACATGCATGCCTTTTAACCCACCGGCTTTTTCCTGCGCTTTAAGAATCGGATAATCATTCATCCCCGCCGCGATGCGTCCCAGCGATAAATCACGCGTCATATCAGCCGGGCTGTCATAAACCTTCACCTCTTTGGCAATGCCGCTGGCCATCAGGCTTTGGGTATAATCGGTGCCTGCCATGGTGCCGACGATGTCACCCTTCACATCCTGCCACGAGTTATAGGTCTTCTTGTTGTCATCGCGCACCACTAAACCGGCACCAAATGCGGTCACGGGCTGCGAGAAAGTAATACGTTTGGCGCGCTCTTCCGTGGGCGTCATACCCGCCACGATCATGTCGATTTTGCCGGCAATCACCGACTGAATCAGGGTGGAAAAAGGAATCGCCGTGTAATTAATTTCAAGGTGCTGGCGCTTAGCCACTTCTGCCGCTACGTCGGGCATGAAGCCTTCAATTTTACCGCTTTTAGTATCGAGGAAAGTGGTCGGCGCGCTGGACGGCGGCGAGCCCGCGGTGAGCGCCGCAGCCTGGGCATTGAGGCTAAATGCAGCCGCCAGACAGGCGAATAATAACCGGGAACGATTAGCAGACATAACTCACTCCTGAATCAAATGAAAAGGGCGAACGTCATTTTCACTATAATGAAATTAGTCAGGTGGGTGTCAATATTTTATTTAAGCAAAATGCGTGAATTCACAATTCACAGATAAACCCTTTGATTACATGCATTATTACACCTATAGCTTGTTCATATGGCGATAATAAGTAAAAGCTATCTCTCCCCGGCGGGTATTGATTGACAGTGATTTGCTATCGGGGATATTCATTATAATGAAATTAACCTGCAGGGGATTATCATGGATTGGAGTAGTATTCACGTTTATCTGCCCTTCCTGTTGCAAGGGGCAGAAATGACGATTTACATCACCCTTTTGTCTCTGATAATCAGTACACCGCTGGGACTGATTTTCGCCGCAGCGAAGATGTGTCCGTGGAAAATAGTCTCCTGGCCCATCGCGACCGTCATTAATATTACGCGCGGCCTGCCAATGATTGTGGTGCTGTTTTATATCTATTTTGTCTTTCCGGATATCGGCATCACGCTGTCGTCATTCCAGGCCAGCGTAATTGGCATTGCCTTTTGCTTTTCAACCTATATCGCGGAGATTTTTCGGGCCGGTATTGAGTCGGTCGATCGCGGCCAGCTGGAAGCCGCACGTTCCATGGGCATGAGTTTTCCGAAAGCGATGTACCGCGTGGTGTTGCCGCAGGCATTTCATGTCGCGCTGCCGCCTTACAGCAATACGCTGGTGATGATGCTGAAAGATTCTGCGCTGGCATCCACCATCGCCGTCACCGAAATGACGCGTCAGGGCCAGCTGATTGCCGCCTCCACGTTCGATAACACCACGGTGTACACGCTGGTGGCGCTGCTCTATCTGGTGCTGTGCCTGCCGCTGCTGGCACTGACTAAACAGCTGGAAAAACGTCAGATTAAAGGAGCCTGAGATGATTGAAATTCGTGATGTGCACAAAAGATTCGGTCATGTCGAGGTGCTGAAAGGCGTGAGTTTTAGCGTCAGCGAGGGCGAAGTGGTGTGTTTGATCGGCCCTTCCGGCTCAGGAAAATCGACCATTTTGCGCTGCATTAACGGCCTCGAAACTTATGAAGGCGGCGACATCGACGTGCTGGGTCAGCGCGTCAACAACAAACATAAAAGCATCAATGATCTACGTCGCCAGATTGGCATGGTGTTCCAACGTTTCAACCTGTTCCCCCATCGCAGCGTGTTAGAAAACGTGATGGAAGGCCCGATTCACGTCAACGGCGAACCGCGTCAGGTGGCGGAAAAAAGGGCTAAAGATTTGCTGGCGATGGTTGGTCTTGGCGAGAAGATTAACGCATGGCCAACCCAGCTTTCGGGCGGACAGCAGCAGCGCGTGGCGATTGCGCGCACTCTGGCGCTGCAGCCCAAAGCCATTCTGTTTGATGAACCGACCTCGGCGCTCGATCCAGAACTGGTGGGCGAAGTGCTGCAGGTTATGCGCAACCTGGCGCGTGAAGGCATGACGATGATTGTGGTGACACATGAGATGCAATTCGCGCGCGAAGTCGCCGATCGCGTCTGCTTCCTGCACAGCGGGCAGATTGTCGAGCAAGGTCCCGCCGATCAGATTTTGCTCAAACCTCAAGAGCCACGCACGCAAGATTTCCTGCGCCGCGTGCTGGGCAACGTGGTGTCGACGACCTGCGCCTGCTGCCAGCAGGCGGTTTAATCCGCCGCGAAAGTTTCTGCCAAAGCCGCGCTGATAAGCGCATGAATCGGTTATTTGCGCGGCAATTCATTACATCCTGTATTTCGCGAACGCTTTAATCTTGAACTCATTAATTATTGCTCGCACAAATTGTAGCGGCGCGATTTATCGCGCGCATTAATGACGGCTCTATGCCCATCGAGGCATTGCGCAATAAATTGCGCCGCTACGAAATGTGCGGTTGGTATAGTTCTTAATTAGCAAGGGAAAACATGAAAGTACAAAAAATCACCCAGCCGGCAGCCATTGAAGTTATGGAGCCGTGGGGCAGCGTGGCAGGTTTGCCGGGTAGCGGCAGCATTGCATTATCCGGCATACAAAAAGTGATTCCCGGAAAAGAAGATATCGACACCGGCATCTTCGAATGCGGCGTAGGTTCCTATCGTCGCGCGGTAAAACAGGCTGAAATCATGCACTTTCTCAACGGCAACGGCTCATTTACGCCGGATGGCGAAGAGACGCTCTATTTCCAGCCCGGCGATTCGTTGTTCTTTGAAGCCAATACCGAAGGCACCTGGGTAATTGAAAACACCATGCGCAAACTGTATGTGATTTTCGACGCCAGCTAATTGGTGCGCTGCTTTTAAATATCTAATGTTGCCTGGTGCGCATCAATGCGCACCCTACAGAATCCCGCCTTACTTTGACCCGCCTGTTTCGTAAATTTTTGTCTTCACACTGGCATTTTGCACAAAAATGACTCATATAGATAGCATCAGCTATCTTTTATAGCATTGGCTATATTCCTCTGGAGATGATCATGTTTGCTCAACGCCTTGTGCCTGCCGTCGTCATGCTGCTGTCACTTAGCTCGCTGTTGCCCTTTGCGGCATCAGCGGCAGAAAAACTTAAAGTGGTGACCACTTTTACGGTGATTGCGGATATGGCAAAAAACGTGGCGGGTGATGCCGCCGAGGTGACCTCAATTACTAAAACCGGCGCCGAAATCCATGAATATCAACCCACGCCGGGTGATATTCGTCGCGCGCAGGGCGCTAATCTGATTCTGGTGAACGGCTTTAATCTTGAGCTGTGGTTTAGCCGCTTTTACCAGCGTCTGAACGATGTGCCGCAGGTTACCGTGACGCAAGGCATTGAACCGATGGGCATTTCCGAAGGACCGTATAACGGCAAGCCTAATCCGCACGCATGGATGTCGCCAGATAACGCACTGATTTATGTCGATAACATTCGCAAAGCGCTGCAGCAATATGATCCTGACAATGCCGCGATTTATCAGGCCAACGCCGACCGCTATAAAGCGCAGATCCAGCAAACCATTGCCCCGATGCGCGAAGCTATCGATAAACTTCCAGCAGATAAACGCTGGCTGGTCACTAGCGAAGGCGCTTTCTCGTATCTGGCTCGTGATTTCGGCTTAAAAGAGCTTTATCTATGGCCGATCAACGCCGATCAGCAAGGTACGCCGCAGCAGGTGCGTAAAGTGATCGATGCGGTGCGCACCCATCAAATTCCGGTGATTTTCAGTGAAAGCACTATTTCGGCTAAACCGGCGCAGCAGGTGGCGCGCGAAGCCGGTATTCATTACGGCGGCGTGTTGTATGTGGATTCGCTGAGCAATAGCGATGGCCCGGTACCGACCTATCTTGATCTGCTGCGCGTCACCACCGCAACCGTGGTGCAAGGCATTACCGAAGGAAGCCAGAAATGAGCAGAATCGAAGTCAATGCCGCCGCAGGATTGAGCGTGGAAAACGTCGGCGTCACCTACCGCAACGGCCACACCGCGCTACGTAAAGCCTCATTTAGCGTGCCCGCCGGCAGCATCACCGCGCTGATTGGCGTCAACGGTTCCGGAAAATCTACGCTGTTCAAGGCGATCATGGGATTTGTCCCGCTCTCTTCCGGGACGGTGACGCTGGCCGGAATGCCGGCCAATAAGGCGTTGAAACACAATATCGTCTCCTATGTGCCGCAATCTGAGGAGGTCGACTGGAGCTTTCCGGTGCTGGTGGAAGATGTGGTGATGATGGGCCGCTACGGCTATATGGGCATGCTGCGCATTCCGCGTGCGGCCGATAAACAGAGCGTTGATCAGGCGCTGGAACGTGTCGGGATGAGCGCTTATCGCCATCGACAGATTGGTGAGTTGTCCGGCGGGCAGAAAAAGCGCGTTTTCCTGGCGCGCGCGCTGGCGCAAAGTGGCCAGATTATCCTGCTGGATGAGCCCTTTACCGGCGTGGATGTCAAAACCGAAGCCGCGATCATCGCCCTGCTGAAAGAGCTGCGTGACGAAGGCCGCACCATGCTGGTCTCTACGCACGATCTCAACGCCATTCCGGATTTCTGCGACCGCTGCGTGCTGGTGAAAAATACCGTGCTGGCGAGTGGCTTGCTGCATGAGACGTTCACCGCGGATAACCTGGCACAAACCTTTGATGGCGCGCTGCTCGAGCGTAACGCGGTATTAATGCAGCTGATGAAAGACAAAAATCCGCAGCGGGGAGCTAACCATGTCGTGGATTATTGAGCCGTTCGGCTATCAATACATGCTGAATGCGATGTGGATCGCCGCGCTGGTCGGGGCGATTTGCGCTTTCCTCTCCTGTTTCCTGATGCTAAAAGGCTGGTCATTGATTGGCGATGCGCTGTCACACTCGATTGTGCCCGGCGTAGCAGGCGCCTATATGCTTGGAATGCCCTTTGCCCTTGGCGCATTCCTCTCCGGCGGCCTGGCGGCGGGCAGCATGCTTTTTCTTAATCAGCGCACGCGCTTAAAAGAAGATGCGATTATTGGCCTGATCTTCTCGTCATTTTTCGGCATCGGGCTATTTATGGTGTCGCTCAATCCCACCTCGGTGAATATTCAAACCATCGTGCTGGGCAATATTTTATCGGTCGCGCCTGCCGATATCTGGCAGCTCGGCGCCATTGGTTTTATCACCCTCGCCATTCTGCTGCTGAAGTGGAAAGACCTGATGGTGACGTTCTTCGACGAAAGTCACGCGCGCTCGCTGGGTTTAAATACGCTGCGGCTAAAAATCCTGTTCTTTACCCTGCTGTCCGCTTCCACCGTTGCTGCGCTGCAAACGGTTGGCGCCTTTATGGTGATTTGTCTGGTGGTGACACCGGGCGCTACCGCCTATTTGCTGACGGACCGTTTTCCGCGCCTGTTGCTGATTGCCGTCACCATCGGCAGCGTCACCAGTTTTCTCGGCGCCTGGAGCAGCTACTTTCTTGACGGTGCCACCGGCGGCGTGATTGTGGTGGCGCAGACGCTGGTGTTTTTAGTGGCGTTTGTGTTTGCCCCGAAACATGGCGTGCTGGCTGCGCGTCGTCGCGCACGTCTAACCATGGAGGATGGCGTCAATGAGTGAATTATTGCTGAGCCCCTTCCAGTTCGAGTTTATGAACATGGCGCTGATCACCACGTTGGTGCTGTCGCTGCCTTGCGCGATGCTGTCGGCATTTCTGGTGCTTAAAGGCTGGTCGTTGCTGGGTGATGCGATGAGCCACGCGGTGTTTCCCGGCGTAGTGATCGCCTGGCTGATTGGTTTGCCCTACGCTATCGGCGCCTTTATCGCCGGAATGGTGTGCGCCGTCGCCACCGGCTATATCAGCGAAAATAGCCGCATCAAACCCGATACGGTAATGGGAATTGTCTTCTCGGGCATGTTTGGCGCAGGTTTGGTGCTGTACCTGAAGCTGCAACCTGAAGTGCATCTCGACCACATTTTGTTCGGCGATATGTTGGGCATCAGCCTGGCGGATATCATTCAGACCGCGGTGATCGCTGTGATTGTCAGCGTGCTGATTGGCATGAAATGGCGAGATTTACTGCTGCATGCGTTCGATCCCAATCAGGCGCGCGCCTGCGGCATCAACGGCAAACTGATGCATTACGGCTTGCTGTGTCTGATTTCATTAACCATCGTCGCCGCGTTGAAATCGGTAGGGGTGATTTTGTCGATTTCCATGCTGATTGCGCCAGGCGCCATTGCCTTGCTGTTGGCGCGCCGTTTTCTGCATGTGATGCTGCTGGCGATGGGCATTGCCATGGTGACAGGTTTCAGCGGCGTCTATGCGTCGTTCTTCCTCGATAGCGCACCGGGTCCAACCATCGTGGTGATTTATGCCGCGCTGTTTGTGTTGGCGTTTGTGTTTGTAACGGTGAGAGATCGCCGCACGCAGCAGGTGCACAGCTGATTGGGCAGGTGCGCACCTGCTGCGCACCTGATCGCCATAAATGGCGTCGCTAAGCAGGAAAAATGCAGCCCAACTCGCGCAATTTTTTCTCGACCCAATCGCGTTTATTGCGCCCTTCCGCAATAGCCTGCAGTTTGGCGATTTCGCCACTGCGGCGCTCGCTGGCAAGCGCATGTATCTCATCGATTTGTTGATACGGCACACAGAGCACGCCGTCGTCGTCACCCACAATTAAATCGCCCGCCTCAATCACCATACCGTTGAGTGAAATGGGCACATTCACTTCACCAGGACCGTCTTTATAAGGTCCGCGATGAGTAACGGCCGCCGCATACACCGGCAAGGCATTTTTTCGAATACTTTGGCTGTCACGCACCGCGCCGTTAATCACCACGCCTGCAATGCGTTTCTTCGCCGCATACGTCAGCATGAGTTCGCCGACAATGGCGTTGGTCACCTCGCCGCCAGCATCCACCACAATCACATCGCCCGGCTCTGCAATATTCAATGCATAGTGCACCAGCAAATTATCGCCTGGCCGACACTTCACCGTCAGCGCAGCACCCGCCATATATCCACCGGCGTGATAAGGACGCAGATTGGCGCCGCCTGCCGTCAGGCGGTGCATGGCATCGCTAATATTTGCCACCGGTAAATCCTGGTAGGCCGCTATTTGCTGCGCACTGGCTTTTCGCGTTCTGGTTATTATGCGGAAACCGCTCATCGCTTTTCCTATGATTGTGAGGCGAAGATATCTTGATTCAGTTTGGCTTCTTTCACTGCGCCGTAGCCGATGAACCAGCTATCGAGAATCTTTTGATAGGTGCCATCCTGGATTAAGGAGTTCAGTGCCGCCTGAACAGCCAGCTCAATAGGTGAACCTTTGGGTAAACCGATCGACATCGGCGGTTCCTGCACGCTTATTTCACCGGTTATCGCCAGATTCTTCAGCTGCGCAGCTTGATACGCTAAACCTTCCCACGGGCCGTAATAGAACGAGATTCTGCCGCTTAATACCGCGACCACACCATCAGGACGGCTGGGGAATACCGCCACGTTGATCGCCGGTTTATTTTCGCTCAGACAGGTTTTACTCGCCTCATTGAGAAATTCAATCTGCGCGGTGCCCACTCCCGCCCCGACGGTTTCGCCGCACAGCGCGGTTAAGGCTTTGAACGGTGCCACATTACGATCTTTCCGTGAAATCACCGCCTGGCGCGAGCTATCGAAATAGCTAATGAAATCGATTTGCGCAAAGCGTTTTTGACTTGGCCTGATATTAGAAAGCACCGCATCAAAACGTCCGGTTTTTAAGCCGGGAATAATATTGTCGAAGCCACCGGTCTCTTTCCAGATGACTTTCAAACCCAGACGCTGACCAATCGCATTCATGATATCAACGTCGCGTCCGGATAAGGTTTTATTATCTTCAAGGAAAAAGGTGGTGGGAGGTGTATTTGGATTAGTGCCGGCAATGACATAACCTTTTTTAATTATCTCTTCGGGTAATAAAGCCTGCAGTTTTTTATCCGATGCGACCTGAAAATTAATTTTGGCTGCCACACCGCTCTCCTCCTGAGCGTGCGCAGAACTTGCTAATAAGGCTGACGTTAATAGCGATCCCATTAACAGAGATTTTATGTTTAGCATGGTTAAACCCCAGGTGATGAATGCGAAAAGCAATAATTAATTGTTATAATGCAAAGAGTTAATATTCTTTCACGAACCATACTAGATCCATCACTCGGGACGAAATTCATTATCTGCATAAGGTTAGCGATAAATAGTGGTGAAACACTAAAGTAATCCACTTGCCAATCTTATGGTGTTGCTTAAAGGGCAGCGCCACGTTGCCGAAATACGATTACGCACTCCTTTACGCAAATGGTAGCCTTAATGTTTTGTTGGCCAGATATCACCTACGATTAAGGAACATGATGAGCATCGTCAATCCCGCTGGGCTCAAGGCACGCAGCTATTACAATCACGTAAAAATCCGACCGGGCACGCCGGTCTTTCCCACGGGCCAGGTGGCGTGGGATGAAAACGGTGACGTGGTTGGCATTGGTGATATGAAAAAACAGGTCGAGCAGGTTTATGCCAACATCGATCGATTACTGGAAGGATTGGGCGCACAGCGCGACTGGATTGTGCGCACGACCACCTATGTGACCGACCTTGCACTCGTCCCGAAAATTCATCCGATACGCCAGCAATTTTTCACCGGACTGGAATTGCCCGCCAGTACGCTATTCCAGATTGCCGCGCTGGCAGAACCCGAGCTCATGCTGGAAATTGATGTGGTTATTATGCTGCCGCTGTGAATACAGGTTACTGATTAATTTAGCGGGTCGCCACGTATAGCGACCCTACAAGCGTTGCAGCGTTGATGAGATGATAAAATACGACCGATTGAACAGTGGGCGCGGCCTGGCGCCCTCTTCTTACTCCCGCGCGACATCCACCAGCTGATGAAATTCCCGATCGTAATAGACTAACGGCGCGACATTACTACGCGGATGCCGTACTTCGGTTACTTCACCTAGGAAAATCGCGTGCGTCTGCCAGTCAACGGTTTGCGCCAGCCGACACTCAAATGTCACCAGTGAATCCGCGCACACTGGCGCACCATTCGCGCCAGTGTGCCATTGGCCGCTGTTAAAGCGCTCATGTCGGCGGGTAGAGCTACTGAACATCTCCACCTGCGCTCGCGCATCCGCAGCTAATACGTTGACACAAAATTGCCCGCTCTCAATGAGCATCGCAAACATCGATGCGTTGCGATTAACGCATACCAGCAAAGTAGGCGGTTCCGCACTTAATGAGGTGACCGCCGTGGCGATCATGCCGCCGGGCTGCCCCTGATGATTTACGGTAATTAAACATACGCCTGCCGCCAGTTGGCGCATACCACCGCGATAAGCATCGGCAAGGGGAATGGCATGCTCTGTCATGATTGGCTCTCGCGCATGATACGGCCCTCAATGGGATGATGCGGATCGCCCGGTCCGAGGCTGGAACCTTTACCCGGCGATACCAGCCGATCGCAGAAGCGTTCATCCTCCACCGTCCACGGACAATCCAGCGCGGCAATCCCCTCACGCCACTGCTCAAAGGTACGCGGTCCGATCAATGTGCTGGTGACCAGCTGATTACGCATCACCCACATCTGCGCCACGTGCGCCGGTTGCCGTCCGCTGCTCTCGGCATAGGCCGCCAGCTCACTCGCTACTTTGAGTGATTCCGGGCGCCATTCCGCTTCCATCATGCGCGGATCGGCTCGTCCAGCGCGACTATCACTCTCAGGAGCCGTATCCACGCGATACTTTCCGGTCAGGATACCGCGCGCTAACGGGCTGTAGCACACGGCTGCTGCGCCGAAGTAAGCCGCTGACGGTAAAATTTCCACCTCGGCTTCGCGGTTAGCAAGGTTATATAACGGCTGCGTCGCTATTGGCCCGGCAATGCCAGCCGCGCGCGCCAGGCGCACGGTTTCCGCTAAACGCCAGGCTTTGAAGTTTGAGACGGCAAAATAGCCGATTTTTCCCTCACGAATCAGGTCGGCAAACGCCAGCACCATCTCCTCCAATGGCGCAGCGAAATCCGCTTTATGCATATACAGCACATCAATGTAATCCGTACCGAGGCGCGTCAGCGATGCGTGCGTCGCCTCGCGAATCCACTTGCGCGACATGCCCCGCTGATTCGGACCATCGCCCATTGGATTGCCAACCTTGGTGGCCAGTACCCAATTATCGCGATCGTCAGCAATCGCGCGACCAACCACCAGCTCGGATTCACCTTTGTTGTACATATCGGCGGTATCGATGAAGTTCACGCCGCTGTCACGGGCGTCGGCGATGATGCGCTTTGACGTCATTTCGTCGGTGGCGCCGCCGAACATCATGGTGCCAAGACAAATTTCAGAAACCTTGAGCCCGCTGCGCCCGAGATATCGGTATTGCATGTACACATCCTCTCTATTTGATCGCGATAAAGGACAACCCAACAACTAGCCGGGAATTACCGCGGTAGTGGCGATCTCAACCAGAAATTCGGGACGCACCATTTCAAGTTTCACGCAGAAACGCGCCGGCAGCAGTGCCGGGAAATAGGTCACGTAGATTTCATTGAATTTGTGATAATCGTCGAGATCGCGCAGGAAGATCTGGTTCATCACCGCATGATCCATGCTGCTGCCCGCCGCTTCCAGTACCACTTTGATGCTGTCGAGCACGCGCCGCGTCTGCACTTCGATATCGCCGATGCCCACAATGCTGCCATCAACCGGATCGGTGGATAGCATCCCCGCGACGTAGACATGATTACCCGCTTTAACTCCCCAATTAAGGTGATTAAGGCCGGTGGCCGTTTTTCCGATGATCCAACCTTGTGGATTAATTGCCTGATTCATCTACATCTCCCGATAATAGTTAAGGGTTAACGTCCTGAATGACGTAAGAAAGGCCGGCCTAAATCGCCCGGTGCGGCACCAGCTTTGCCCATCATGATCCAGGCAATGAGCGCGACGACAAACGGCATCGCCATCAGTAACGCGGGCGCAATGTTCACGCCAAGGTATTGGCCCTGAAACTGCAATGCCTCCAGCAATCCGAGTAACGTGGCGACGATCAATACGCGCAACGGCATCCAGCGGGCAAATATGGTGATGGCAATCGCCAGATAGCCGCGTCCCGCGGTCATGTTGTCAACGAAGGTGCCGCCTGAGGCGACAATACACAGGTACGCGCCGCCCAACCCCGCCATCAGGCCGGTGAAAAGCGTAGCGCTGAAACGAATTCGCAGCACGGAATGCCCGGCGGCATCGGCCGCTAATGCATTCTCACCCACCGCACGCAGCAGTAATCCGGCGCGGGTGAAGCGCAGCACGCCCCACAAAACAATGGCGATCACGACCGCCAGATAAAACACAGGGCTTTGGGAAAACAGCGCGCGTCCCACTACCGGCAACTCCGCCAGGATTGGCAGCTTAAGTATCGAAACCGAACGCATCGATCCGGCTGCAGGCGCACCACTCAGCCATAGCTGGCGAATCAGCGAGGTCGCGCCAATGGCGAACAGGTTAAAACCGATGCCCATCACGATTTGGTTAGCGCGTGCCAGCACGGTACCTAACGCCAGCAGCAGCGCGGCGAGCAAACCACCCAGCATGCCCGCGCCAAGCGCCAGCAGCGGCGAACCGGTTAAAGCCAGCCCTAGCGCCGAGGTAGAAGCACCGAAGAGCATTAAGCCTTCCAGCCCAATGGTGAAAACCCCCGCACGTTCAGAAACGGTTTCTCCTAGCGCCGCCAGCAACACCGGCACGCACAGGCGCAACCCACCCGCAAGAAACAGCGCCAGAGTTACAGTGTTGAATTCCATACTGGCCTCCCTTTCACCAGCATTAAGCCGCTTAAAACCGCCAGAATCAGAATCGGCATACCGCCCAGAACATCGGCTATTGCCGCAGGAATCGAAAAGGTAGTTTGTAGTGCCAGCGCAGCACTGTTAACCGCACCAAAGTAGAGTGAGACGATTACCGCCCCAAACGGTTGCAGTCCGGCGAGAAATGACACCGCCAGTCCTTCAAAACCTAACCCCGATGAGAAGCCGTCGATCAGGCGATACTGCACGCCGAGCACTTCAAAGGTGCCCGCCAGGCCGCTGATGGCACCAGAAATTGCCATGCTGGAGAGCACGGTTTTAGCGGCAGATTGTCCCTGTAAGCGCACAAAGCGTGGACTTTGCCCACTGGCGCGCAGTTTTAAACCGAAGGCGCTATGGTTGAGCATCACCCACACTGCCACGGCGATCAGCAGCGCCAGAAACACGCCCGCATGCAGTCGCGTGCCCTCAATCACCTGCTGAAATACGCCATCGCCCGGAAGCTGCGCTGACATATTGAAATTTGAGTTCACCGGGCGCATCGGTCCCTGCACCAGATACTTCAGCAAATAGATGGCGATAAAATTCATCATCAACGTAACGATGATTTCATCGATGCCACGCCACACTTTCAGCAGTGCCGGGATCGCGCCCCAGATAGCACCGCACAAAGCACCGCTGATAATTGCCAGTGGCAGCAGCGCCGCCCCCACATCACCGAAGGCGAGAAACGGTAACATCGCGCCAATCGCTCCCATCTGCAGCTGCCCTTCACCGCCGAGATTAAACATGCCGCCACGAATGGCGATCAGTGCGCCGAGCGCCACCAGCAGGCGTGGCGTCATAAACACCAGCGTGTCCGAAAATGCACGGATATTACCGAATGCGCCGTCAATGGCGGTGGACAGCGCCGCATGCATCGGCACGCCCATGCCATCGATGAGGGCTAAGCCCACCCCTAAAGAGCCGACAAAGGCACTGAGTGTGATCCACAACGATCGTGACGCGCTGAGCTGTGCCAGCACGCGGCGCAAGGAAGCGCTGGTTTGTGCCAGCGTGGTGACGGAATCAGACATGCACACCTCCAGTCATCTGCGCACTGTGACCCGATGTCATCAAGGTGCCAATTCGTTCCATATTCATCTCATCACCCACTACAGTGCCGGTAATACGTCCACCGTTCATCACGACGATGCGGTCCGATACGCGAATTAATTCTTCAATGTTTGAGGAGATAATCATGACCGCGGTGCCCGCATCTGCCGCATCAGCGAGGCGTGTGAGCACCGCTTCAGCTGCGGCCATATCAAGACCGCGCGTCGGTTGATACACCACGATAATTGACGCCGCCTGCGCCAGTGCGCGCGCCACCACAATCTTTTGCTGATTGCCGCCCGACAGCGAGCGCGCCGGGCTGGCATGGGAATGAGTGCGAATATCGGCGTGTTCGATCATCTCGCTGGCGCGCCGGGCAATCGCCGGATGATCAAGCAACCCCATGCGACGATAGGCGCCACGCATAATGTTGGGATAGAGCAAGTTGTGTGAAACTGGCAAATCAAGCGACAACCCTTCGTGATGACGATCCTGCGGCACCAGCGCCAGGGTGACGTTGTCACTCAAGCGCATGACGTCACCGCTTTCCGGCTGCAGTTCACCCGCCAACAAGGCAAACAGCTCGCTCTGCCCGTTACCCTCCACGCCCGCGACACCAATCACCTCGCGTGCAGCCAGCGTTAAGTTGATGTCATGCAAACCTGGAGAGCCGCTGCCAGGACGCACCTGAATGTTGTTCAGACGCAACTGCTCGGCTCCGCGACTGCGCTGTAAACCCAGTCGCGTGCCGCTGCTGACCGCGCGCCCAACAATTTTCTCCACCAGTTCATCCGGCGAACAGCCAGCGGTTAATCCGCTGCCGTTGGTTTTACCGCGACGCAAAATGGTGTAGCGATCGGTATTTGCCAGCACTTCATCGACGTTGTGCGTGACCACCGCCACCGCCGTGCCGCTGGCACAGATGCGGCGCAGTGTTGCGTACAATGCAGCGATCTCTGTGGGGGTGAGAATGGTGGAAGGCTCATCCAGCAGCAGCACGCGCGTGTCATTGACCAGCGCTTTGAGAATCTCAACCCGCTGCTGCAACGCCAGCGGCAAGTGAGCGACCCGCGCTGCCGGATCGAGATCAACGCCGTAGTGCTGCATAAAGGCACGGATGTCAGCATGACGGCGAAACGCTTTGCGCCGATCGCCACGTGCCACCAGCGTGAGGTTCTCTGCGACGCTGAAGGGTGCCACCAGTTTGAAATGCTGATGCACCATGCCAATACCATTGGCGATGGCATCGGCTGGTCGTCGGTGAATCACCTGACGTCCGCCCATCAGAACTCCGCCTTCCGTTGGCTCATGCACGCCATACAGAATGTTCATCAATGTCGATTTGCCCGCGCCGTTTTCACCCAGCAACGCGTGAATCTCGCCGGAAAAGAGCGACAACGAAACCTTGTCCAGCGCGACTAAGCCGTTGGCATAGTGCTTTGAGACGTGATCGAGTTCGATAAGCGGGCTCGACATGATATCAATCCTCAACCTTGACCTTGCCGGATTTGATGTCGTCCATCACCTTAAACACCTTGTCCTGCACCGCTTTATCCACGTGGGCAAAGGGTTTCGACAGGGTCCAGCCGTTGGTTTTCAGGTTTTCGGTAATGATGCGATTGCCTAACTGATGATCGGCATAATGCTTGCCGATATCGGCGTAGGATTTATCAAAGTTCATCACCGTTGAGGTCATAATCGAGTTAGGAAACGATTTGGCTTGATCGGTATAAGAACCAATGGTCAGCACGCCCTCTTCATCCGCCGCTTGTTGAATCCCGGCATCGGCGGTATCAGCAGAAGGAATAACGAAATCGGCACCGCGCGCGATGGCGCCTGTCGCGATCTCTTTGGCGCGCGCCACGTCAGTAAAGGAGCCAACGTAGGCGGAATCGACCACGACCTTGGGATTAACATAGGCGGCACCTTTCTTGATGAACTGCACGGTGCGTTCTGCCGACGGAATCGGTTCACCGCTGATGACCGCAATATGCCCGCTTTTACTGGCGGAGGCCGCCAGAGCACCGAGCACAAAACCGTATTCATCCCAATCCACTGACCATGCCGAGTAGTTAGGTAGATTATTGGTCGAACCCTCATAGGAATAGAGGACAAACTGAGTGTTGGGGAATGCCGGTGCCACCTCTTTGATCGCCGCGGAATAGCCGGATGAGTGCGCAATGATTAGCTTCACGCCGTCAGAGGCGAGCTGGCGTAACACCGATGGCGCTGCTTCGTAAGTGGTATGTTCAAGATAGCTCGGCGCGAAACCCTGTTGCGTGGCCATCGATTTGAATGCGGCATAACCCGCCATATCCCATGAACCTTGGGTGACAGTCTGCGTGAACAGTGCCGCCACGCGTGGTTTGCTCTCATCGGCTTGCACCATGGCGCTGCTGCCCATCGCCGCCGCTACTGCAACAGCCAACATCATTTTCATTTTCATCGCTCGACTCCTGGCAATCCGCATCGCGGAAAAAAGGTGGGTGACTATGTATTGTTCCCAATCGCCATCAATGACGGCACTACACTGCATTCGCGCGTTGGTATTCGCGTGCGTGGGTGTTGACGCCATGCTGCTCCAGCACTTCCAGCACCTCAGTGCCAACCGTGCGCAAATCGTCAATAAAGTCCGGTACTATCACCGTCACACCATCAAGTTGTGCGCCTTTAATAATCGCGGCCAATTTGCTGCCGATGGTTTCAGGCGACCCGACCAACGCGGCGCGCGTCATGGAGTTGCGCTGCTCGCCCTGCGACACAAAACGTTGCGCCATGGTGTTCTGCTTGAAGCTCTTATCGCCGGAGTATTCGCGCGTCTGATTATCCAGCGCGATGGTGTCGACGCCCGCGTCATACAGCGCCACCCGCTCATGTGCTTCAGCATCCGTTGCGCCTGGCACGATGGTGAAAAGCCCGTAGGTTTTGAAGTCCGGTTTGCCCTGCTGCATAGCGAGTTCTTTGGCACGCAGCCCGGTTTTGATGAAGTCGTCGTGATCCGAACCGAGCATAAAGCTGCCGGTACAGTGCTCCATAGTGAACAGAAAACCGCGGTCTGAGGCGCCAGCACAGATAATCGGTGGCGGCGATGCCGGTTTTGGGTTCGACATGCAATCGGTCAGTTGGTAATGCTTGCCGTTATGATCGACGCGATCTTCCGTCCATAACCGCTTCAGCACCGTCAGCCACTCCGCCGCCAGTTCGTAGCGCTCGGCATGATCGAGATCCATCCACAAGCCCATTTGCCCCTGATCGGTGGGATTTGAACCGGAGACGATATTCAGACCAAAACGTCCCTGCGAGATTTGATCCAGCACCGCGCTCATTTTCGCTACCACCGCCGGATGAAACACCATGGTGTGTACCGTGCCCCACACGCCAATACGGCTGGTGGCTTCGGCAATCCCCGCCATGGTGGTCAGGCTTTCCAGCGTCACGTCCCAATGCTGTGAGGGCCCACCGTAGCCGCGCCATTTCGCCATCGACAGCGCAAAATCAAATCCCAGCTGTTCCGCTAGCATCGCCACCTGCTTGTTGTAATCGTATGTGGCTGGTAGCTGCGGGCTGGTGGTAGAGGTAATCCAGCCGCCGTTGCCAACCGGCAGAAAGACGCCGAACTCAACATTTTTCGCGCTAGTCATTTCAACTCCTCGATTCAATGCACAGGCGAGTGAAGGCTCGCCATAAAGTCTCGGGTAATTTGGTTAAACAGCGGGGTTTCAGTCTCGGAAAAACTGTGGCCACCCTGCGGCACAATTTTCAGCTGCGCGCCGGGGATGTTCTCGGCCAGCAGGCGTGATTGATAGGGCGGCGTCAGAATGTCGTCCTGCGCACACATCACCAGCGTTGGCGTTTGGATTTGTGGCAGCGCGGCGCTGGCATCGTGCGCCATAATCGCGTCAATACGGCTCAGCACCACGTCGCGCGCCGGAAAGCGTGTTGCCGAAGCCAGCAGCGCGGGCGATAAGGTGTCGGCGTTGGCCTTGATATGTTCTGGCGGATAGAGAAAAAGCGCGCTGCCATGCACATACTCTTCCAGTGAGCTACCTAGCAGCAGCGCACGGCGCATACGGAAGCACCAGTTGAAATGCATATCTGACTTGGCCCAGCTGGCGTACTGCACCATGCCCGCCAGCAGCTGCGGTTGACGTGCCGCCAGAATCTGGCCAATCGCGCCGCCGGTAGAGTGCCCGACTAAAATCGGACGATGCAGTTGCAGCGCGGCAATCAACGCCTGCAAATCGTCCACCAGCGTATCGATGCTGTAAGGTCCGGTAGGATGATCGGACTGGCCCGCACCACGTTGATCGTAAGTCACCACGGTAAAGTCATCCGCGAAAGCACTGACCTGTGGTTGCCAGTAAGCGGCGGTTCCGCCGAGTCCGGAGACAAAAATGATCGTCGGTCCCTGTCCCGCAATTTTATAATGGGTGCGAATTCCGTTAGTCATGATGCTCGGCATCGATTTCCCCCTGGTGGATTTTTGCCTGTCTGCAGCGATGACTAATAAGTACCATGCACTTTCCTGCCAGCTGTAATATCGAATGCAGCACGCGGCGTTGCCGCTTTTAGAACGCGCGGGACGTGCAGCACCTCGATCCGGTCGCCAAAAATCGCGACGCTACCAACCGGGTCGATCACTCAATTAAATTCCCGGCACACATGCTTGAGAAATTGATGGGCGGCAAAGGAGAGCGTGCGGTCGCGATGCACACAGATCTCGATGTTGGCCGATTCCATGGCTTCGTTATCAATCGGTATGGCAATCAATCTGTTCTGTTCTATTTCACGTGCGGCTATTTGTTTCGGACCAATGGTTAACGTGCGCCCGGCAATGGCCATCGCTTTGGTCAGTTCGAGATTGTTGGTGTTCACTATCGAACGCGGGTTGAGATGCAGGCTGCGCGTGACTTTGTCGAAAGTTTGCCGCATGCCAAAACTGGACACCGGCAGCGCCACCGGATAAAAACAGATGTCTTCAAGGGTAAGGGATTGGTGCTGGGTAAGCGGATGCTGCGGGGAAACCAGGCACTGAATTGGTGCAGGACAGCGCTTAATCACTTCTATTCCAGGGCGATCGCCCATGTTGAAGACGATGCCAATATCGATCTCATCACGAATGATGGCTTCAATGGTCCGATCGGAAGATTCGCTGTTAATGGAGAACTGAATCGCGGGGTAGTTTTCATTAAAGTCAGTCATGATGCGCGGTAAAATAGCCTGTACCACCGCTTCAATCACCCAAATTTTCACTTCGCCTTCGCGCAACCCTTTTAAGTTTTTGATCGACTCGTGAATGCGATCGAGGTCGCGACACATCTTGCGCGTAAAGCGCTCGAGCATCATGCCTGCCGGGGTCAGGCGAATGCCGGTATTACTACGTTCAAGCAGCATCACGCCAAGCGTATGTTCGAGTAAGGCGATTTGCCGACTAATGGCCGAGGGCGCGACGTGCAGACGATCCGCTGCGCGCCTGATCGATCCGGTGGCAGCGACTTCGTTGAAGTATTTATAGGTGTTGAGGTTCACTTACATCGCCCTGTGTAAAGGATTTATCGCACAAGGTGATGCAAGAGTTATTCCATATCTCGAAACATTACTTACTGGGATTAATTATACTCACGGTGTCTGACTCAATACCCTGTTGCCTAAGCATGTAACCTAAATCATCCACTAAATCAGTAATGATATAAATGCGACTTCCAGGATAATGTATTTGTTGGCTGATTATGTGCTGGCACAACCTTTCCATTCCTCTAACCTCATTATTTACCCCGTCAGTTTCACCCGACATATCTATTAACCCGGGATAGCTCTCCCCTTCATAACTCATAACCTCATGGGCAAAGGTCCAAATTTTAACCTGCCCGCCTTCAGCGGATAAATCCGCCTTCTCGGTAACAAAATCCTGGAATTCCCCATTAAAATAATGGCGCATGCTATGTGATATATCGATATACCATACTTCATTGAGATGGCGTTTAAAGAGGTGTGTTTGTTGTAAAAAATCTTCAAACGCCTGAGTTTCTGTCGTATCTGGTGAGACTTGGGTGAAAAGCATTTGGCGACTGTTATTCACATGACGGTGATTATCAATGCCATCATAATTAACTACCACCACCTGTCCATGTTGCGGACAAACACCGGCAGAATATTTATTGAACACAATATCAATATGCGCATCGGTCAATTCGATACGTTGTTTACATTCGATAATTAACGTTGAGTTTTGAGCAGTAACATTTTCATCAGTGGTAAGCACTAAATCGGGATGAATAGCATCATTATCTTGGTTCACATAGCGGGGTTGATAAATCAACTTGTAATCAGAATGCGGATGCGTCGCAAGCGTTACTGTTTTTCCTAGCGCCAGCGGCGAGCGGCCATCTTGCGCGGCTTTGAGCTGGAATCCGCAGCGGGATAATTGCTGACAGCTAATAGCAATTACCCAGATTTCATACACTTGCCATCTGAATTTCCAGAAGGGCAATTCAATAAATTCACTGGCAATTTGTTCGATATTTTCATTGCTGAAATGGGTTTGGACTTCAGTTAGTAACTCAGCATAACCAGGATGATTTTCGACAACTTCTTCAATATGGCCATTTTTTTCATGATGTCTATCGCCAATGTAACAATTATTCAACCCCTTAAAGATAGTATAATGTTCATCGCCGTAGATTTTGTTTGCGCGTTTAAGAATTGAAAAAAGCTCTAATGCACTCCAGTCAATGTTATTATCGCTAATATCAATGGAAAGTTTATTAATAACTTCATGCCCCATCCAATCCATCACATCATTCTTGACCCGCCGCATCTGCTCGTAATCTCCGGGCATCAAGGTTTTGAGTTGTTCAAAATGACGAAATGCTTCCATGGTAAAATCCACGTTACCACTGTCTGTTTCAACTTGCCATTGAATTAAACCTTCGCCGCTTGCTGTAAGGAAGTTAAAACGTTCACAATAATTAATAATATCGGCATACATTTTAGATAACGGTTCTGCTACAGCAATCAAGGCGCGCAAATATGCTTCGGCAGAAACATGACGCGACTCCAATGCTGAAATGAACTCACCTTCGGGTAAATCCAACCGCTGTTTCATTTTTCGATACAGATCAAGATCGCGAGAATGTTCAGGATGGAAATCAAAATTTTGGTTTTTTAGCAAAAAGCGATGTAGCTCAGCAGCCGAAGTGATCATCGAATGAAGTTCCTTATCATATTAAGTCAAATAATGGGTTAACTATGTGCGAAATTGATTGGCAATAGGCGCGTTAATTCAAGTATGATTCGAATGTAGCGAAAGCGTATATTAAATCCAAGCAGAATTTATTTTACCGACGAAGTTTGAAAGGGATTCGAACGGTTGCCATCCATAGCGTGTTGAACGTCAGTTAAGCGTTTTTTCGGTCACATAAATGGCGCCTCTACGAAGCGTGAAATTTGTAGGGGCGCCATTCATGGCGTAATGCCGATCAGTTAAGCGCTGAGCGACTTTCGTTCGCCATCGGCTGAGGCAGTTTCATCTACGCCGTGCGGCGACCGAGAAGAGGGCGTCTGGGCCACGCCCTCTTCACTCCCCGGCCCTGCGCCAGCCCATCCCGCCGCTACGCGGTGCCTTCACTCCCTCACGATTCCTGACGGACCGGCGGCGATTCGCTCCTGCTCAGCGCCGCCTCTCGCCGCATCCCTGCGGCTCGCCCTGGAATCCCTCACTCGCTCAGCGGGCTGGGATGTCGCCTCAACACCCGCGCTGCAGCATCAATGCGTTTTTCCAAATCACCATCGCTATAACGCCTGTAGGGTCGCCATTCATGGCGACCAGATAACCCCCGCGGAGCCAGTGTGCTGCTTAACTGACGAGCATTACGCCATTCATGGCGACCTGGATCAATCAAAATGACCACCTAACGCCTGCATTATAGCGCCAGCCTTTGGCACCGTTGCCGTCGATCTCTTTGCGGTAATCCGCTTCGGCATACAACGATACATCCTTGTTTAGCGTTGCGCTGCCGCCCAGGCCGACATCCCACATCTGGCCGATTTTACCGCTGTCAAACGTTTGACTGCCTTCTGCATCCGCCGCACCAATTTTGGTTTTCGCAGTGCCGCCCCAGCCTTTGTAGTAATTGGCGCGAACATATGGCGTATAGGCGTTCTGGCTGCCGTCTTGCCAGGTGCGATCGAGGCGCGCGCCGAGGCGGCCAATGGTTTGATCGTAATCGTTATACGACACGCGGGTGTTATCACGATCGGTGAAGCTATCCATCTTCATCTGCAGCCAGGTAATTTGCGCCTGCGGTTCGAGGCGCACGCCGTTGGCGAAGGTGAACGGATAGCCCGACTCCACCGAGGCCGTCCAGCCGTTGCCTTTCGGTGATGCCACCTCTTTCTGCCGCGCAATATCCGTCTCGCCGCGATACCAGCCCCAACTCAATGAGCCATCGAGGTAGAATCCGCTGTCGCGCAGCCAGGTGCCGTAGAGCGAAATGGTGTCGCTATCGAAACTGGTGGAGCTGTAACCGTCCGCCGCCTGTGGACGAATACGCGTATTACCCCGCGTATACGCCACCCCACCGCGCAGGCTCTCTTCAGCGCCATCCACCTGCAGCAGATTGCCGCCCAGTTGCACCGCGCTGTAATCCAGGTCGAAGTCGTAACCGTAATCGGCTAAACCGCGATTACTTTGGTACTTCAGATTAGAGCCGAGATAACGGATAAACATCTCGCCGCCCACGCCTTCAGGCCCGCCTTGCTGCTGACGCAGTTCACCGAGGCGCTTATGCAAGTCGTCAGTCACCGCCAGCGAGTAGTAAGCCAGACCGACCGGCGCCGAGATATACGATGGCACCTGCGGTGTAACGGCCAGGCGCGCCGCACGCTGGCCGCTGCCCGCTCGCGGCTGGCACAGCGAGCCGTCTTCACAGACGAAGGTGTTGGCGAGACGATAATCCCAAGCGCCCGCAGCCGAACTGCCTGGCGCGAAGCTGGCTAAGCCGTATTGCCACGGCCCAGATGCGACATAGCCATTCTTCAGCACAAAGCTGGTGGCGTTGGCGTTACCGGTTACCTGCGCCAGCGAGACGCCTTCGTTGGCAGCTATCACGCCATCGCGGTTGCTATTCAGCAGCGGGCCGCCAGCCAGTTTATCCTCAATCAAAGTGGTGCCCGTGGCATTGCCGTTGACGCGTAACAAATCACTTTGCGTTGCCGTCGAATTGAGTTTCAGGTTGCCGCCGGTTGATGCCAAATCGCCATCAATGGTTAAGGTATTCGCCGCTGCGTTGTCGCCGTTGGTGAGATCCAGCGTACCGGCGTTGTTTACCACCAGCGAATCGCCGGTTGCGCCCTGCAGCAGCGGATTAACGTTATCACCGGCGTACAACGTACTGCCGGCATCAATATTGATGGTGCTGTGTGCCAGTTTGATATTGTCGGTCAGCGTCCATTGGGTATCGAAGAAGTTGAGCGTGCTCCAGCCCGCGCCGAGGTTGGTGCCTTTGCTGGCATCATCGCTGGCAAAGGAACCGCCGCGCGCCGACAGCGTGCTGAGGTTAAGCGTGCTGCCCGCCCCGTTTTCCGTGGTGATGTGGCGCGTATCCGCCAGGCTGACTTTTTGCACCGTCGCCTGATTCGCCGCACCGCTGCCCATCGTCAGGCTGCCGTTCAGCGTGCCGCCGGTAACGATCAGCTCATCGCTGCCGCTGCCGGTATTCACGTCGCCGATTACCGAACCATCAAGGAGCGCGATCACATCATTGCCTGCGCCACCGGCCACCACGACCTGATCCGGGAACGGTGCGTTGATGGTGCCTTCATTGACAAATACCGTGTTTCCGCCGCGCAAATCGATTAGCGGAGAGACGCGACTGAGTGAGCTAATCGATCCCTGATTGATCACCTGGCTGGCGGTGCTGGTCTTAATCGCCGAGCCGCCGTTAGCATCGCGAATGCTAATCGACCCCTGCGAAATGACGCTGCCGCTGGTATTGGCGCGGACGCCGGTGCCCTGCGTGGAAACCAGAATCGAATAGTCCTTGCCGATCACCAGATCGTTACTGGTGGTCGAGCCATCTTCATTTTCGAAGCGATAGCCGGTGCCGGTACCGCTGACGTTAATCAGCACGCGACCATTAGGATCAAATGAGGTGGCCGAACGCACGCCGTTGCCGCCTGATACTTCAAGCATCACGTTATCCAGCGAGATGTTGGCGGTTTCAGCGCGGTTATTGAGGGCACTTCCGCTGCCTAAAGCGCCGATAATGATGTCGTTGGCTTCAACGCCCTGCGCACCGCTATCGAGCAGCAAACCGTCGGCTTTGCGCATCGCTTGTATCGTGCTCGCGCCCTGCCCGTCACCATAGATTTTTAGCCAGCCACCGTCGCCAACACGCAACGCGGCGATGCCGTCGTCAACGCGCAGGGAGCTATCCATTGGCACGTATTGCCCGTAGCCGCTGCTGACGTCTACGCCCGTGCCCGAAGCAATATGGATGCTGCCACGGTTAATGAAATTACCGCCGTCATGCACGCGCGCGCCGGTGCTGTTGGGGCCGCGCAGATCGACTGCGCCCTGATACTGGTTGAAAATGCGCGCGCCGTCGCTGACATCAAAAGCGGTGGCATGGCGGCCATTGCCGTTGATTAAACCCGCGGCGTAGATCTCCGTTTCATTGGTACTCGCCTGTGCCGCGGTATTGTTGCGTCCGTTAAGCGTGATGGTGTTGGTTAATACGCCGGAAGCGTTATAGGTTGCGCGCATCACCGTGGCATTCTTGCCGGTAACAAGATAATTATCGGTCCCAGACACGTAGGATCCCGACTCTGACACCACAATACCGGTGGTGTTTTTGCCGCTGAGCGTAACGGTGCCGGCGGCCTGCGGGTAGAGCCACCCCTCTGTGGCGACTTCATACAGCGTCGAACCTTCAGTACTAACGTTAACGTTGCCACCATTGCTGATCAGCCGCGAACCGTGATCCTGAATCTGATAGCCCACCTGCTGCGGATGATGAAACACCACGCTACTCTGCGGGCCAAGGTTTACCTGTCCCCCCGCGCTCACCAGTCCACCGACCGTGTAATCGCCAAACAGATTCATGGTGCTGTTTTGATTGATGCGGGATAGCCGGTCATAGGCAACAAAGCCGTAGGCGCCCGAGTAAATATTCAGCGTACCGGTATTGTTGATGTCAGTGGTTGTCACCTTGTCGCCGACAAACTCATAACCATCGGCATACAGCGCCACACCATTATTGGCGACGCTGATTACGCCGCTATTGGTCACCTTGCCGCCGTTAGTCGCATAGATAGCCTGCGGTGCCAACCCCATTAAGCTGATATTGGCGGTATTGATCACCTGCGCATGATTACGCGCAATCAAACCACGCTGAAATTTATCATTACCGCTTAGCGCTGCATGGTTGGTTAACAAGGTATTTTCATTAAACTGCGTATCGGGATTAACCACAGAGCCCTGCAACAAATAGCGATTACCGTCCACTTGAGCCCAGCGGGCATCTTGACCGATAAGGTTGACCTTGGTTGCCGCATCAACGGTGGCACGTGCACCGTCGGTAATCCACAGCCCGGAAGCGTAATCACTGTTCAGATTGAAGGTCGCACCGTGAGTGGCGATCTCGCTGCCGTCGCCAGCGGCAAATACGCCAAGGGCAAAGGGCGCATTCATGGAGAGCGTCGTGCCGCGGCCATCAAAATCCGCGCCCTGCTCAAGGCGAAAAAGCGTGCCGCCGTTACTAGATGTGGCGTAGTGCCCGTTAGCCGGCAAGTTGATTTTGGCGTTGGGCCCGATGGTGTAAAAACTGATTTGTCGCTGAGCGAGAAAGTCTCCATTGCCTACGGATGAGGGCACGGCGCTGGGAGTGACGTTGACTGTGGCATTGCCTTCAGCGCGGATGCCGATGCCTGCCGTGCCGCGCAAATTAATTTTCCCGCTGAGATTAGCCGTAGCGCTGCTGCCCGGCTCACCTATTACCCAAACCGCGGTATTGTTGGTGCCGCTAAAACGATCGGCATCACCACGCAGGTTAATGGTGCCGCTGGAGTAAGCGCTAGCGCTGTCACCATCACGCGCGATGACTTTGAGGCCGGTGCCGTTATCGCCATTAAGATTGATGGTGCCAGCATTGCCCACCTTACCGCCGCTGCCGGCATTAATCGCCAACATGCCAACGTTTTCAAGGGGCTGATATTGCGCTTTGCCATTTACATCGATCACACCGTTGTTGCGGGTAACGGCGTTCGGCGCAAGTTCTACCCGCATTCCCACCGCATTTTGTACTTTGGAACCAATCACGATGCGGCCATCGTTAATCACTTTTGAATCCAGCAGCTGATAAATGCCGCTGACACCGCCACTCAAATTAACGGCGACCTCTTCGCTGCGATCATTTTTACGATTCTGCGGTGCACGGCCGATATAGAGAGTGCCGTCTTTGGCATTCACGAAACTACCGTTTCCATCGCTGCTCGGCAGCACGCCCGCCGCGCCGCCAGCGCCGGAAATGTCGCTGACGCCGACATTGATATTGCCGTGGTTCACTATCTTGCTGTTGTAGGAACTGATGCCGGTACTAAAGTCCGCACCGGGTTGCAGATTGATGACGCCTCGATTGATAAAGTGGCTACTGTAATTGGCGGTCACCGCGCTACCGGCCGTACCAACCGTGCTGCTATCGACGCCTTTGCCGTTGGCATTATTAAGAAAACCGGCATTAATCACGCCATTGTTTATTCCGCGCGCGCCGTTGAGCAACTCCAGGCCAGAACCGGTGCTGGAGAGCTTGCCATTGATAATCGCTTTCGCGCCATTTATGGCGCGCATCACCACGCTATTGCTGTTCACCACCTCCAGCGTTTTGCCGCGATTGATTTTGACCGTCGCCTTAGGACCATCGGCGCTGAGCACCACCTGATCGAAAATCGGTAGCGCCACCTCATCGTCGAAGTTGTTGCTGCTCATGCGATAGACCACGCGTCCGTCCCGCAGCGCGTAGGCTTTGTTAAATTCTGCGTTGTAGCTGTCGGTGCTGAGATTGGCGTTGGACAGTTGATCGATCAGCCAATCGTTGTAATTGCGTAGATCATTGAGATTGGTGACGTTGAAGGTGCTGGTGCCGCCGTCCAGCGTGTTGACGGTGAAAACACCCGCATATTGCACCACGTTGTCCACGTCATAAGCCAGGCGATCGCCGCCGTATGGCGTGGTGCCTGCGGTGAAGGTGATGCGATTATTGGAATTCCAATTGAGGTTGCCTTTGTTGCTGGCGGTAAATAACTGGCTTTGCTTCGCCGCCATCGACCAGCTATTCGTTGAGGAATTGGCCGCTGCGTTATGCTCGCCAATATCGATATTAAGCGTGCCATTGCTGACGGCAGCGACGCGTGCATTAATATATTGTTTGTCGTTTACATCAAAATAATCTGGCACTACGGTATCCAGACCTACTGCGGGAAGATCGACAATTTCAGACGTTTTAAACACTGAATATGTGGTGTAAGTATTTTCCTCATAATTAGGAATACCAATTAAATAGCTCTGCTGACCGATTTGCAGTCGTGCTTCGCCAATGACATTGTCATTGATAATTCGGCCAATAGTGCGCAACTCACCAATCGTCACGCTGCCCGTGCCATTCTCACCGGGCGTAAACTGCGGTAATCCACTGAGCGTTTGCGTGCTGCCATTACATAAACAGTACGCCCCCACCTTATTGTCATTAATTTCAGGCGTATAGGGCTTTAATATCGCAGCCGTTGTCGGCAGCACAGGGAACATCATGCCTTGCGCAGCCACAAGGCTTAGTAACACCGGATTTAATTTAAACACAATGTTTTCCTCAACAGAGAAAAGACAAATTGCGTACGGATGTACGCTTCAGGTTTGTTTAACTGACTGAATTATTTTGTTTCAGGTTTTTAATGTTTGAAATTGGGTGAAATGAGTATCAACGCTAGGTAGGGTTAGCGTCTAGTTTGAGTTAAGGATTTGTGAGATGGGAGAGAGGATTTAGGAATTTGGCTAACAAATAAAGCCTAACTATTGGATCTAATTATCATCTTCAGAAAGTAAAATATGTCATAAGGATGCAGTAATTATTAAGCCAATCTAATAATGCTGCATATCATCAACTTTTATCATCAAGCAAATAGTTATCTATACTAATTTTCAATTAAGCCCCTTCTATGAAGAGGCTTAACTGTCAAGCTGACCGCGCATAGAGATAGTTTTGATGAGTCAAGTAGTTATCTATTTCACCAATTAATATATCGACACCGTCTTGTACCGCTTTAATATAGTCTTCAATGTTTTGCTGAGATGGTATAATTGAATTCTCACCATGAGCAATACAGTTTCGCACTTGGACCAGACGATCTAATATTGGATTCACTTCTTTGAATTTTTTAAATTCAAAATCAAACATCTGACAAAGTTCATTAAGAACTTCGCTTTTCAAATTTGATTTTGTCTCAACTTTAGTTTTGAATTTAATAGTATCTGAAAGTAAATTATGGAACCTATCAGTAAAATCACAACGTTGGCTGAATGATTGTTTTCCACTTAACGTCCTATAATAGTCTCCTAAACCTACAACTATGAGTTTTGTCGGAATTTGAGTTGGTCTCAAATTTAGTGCATTTAGATGCTTGAGTAACATTTTCAAAGAGCTAACAACGAAGCCTTCCCAATGAGCATATATCATGGGCACGCACATTCTGGCCCATAATTGTGAATCAACTTCATTAGGATTGATTTTAAATTTTGCAAACTCTCCATCACGCCAAACATTCATTTCATTGATTTCATCAATCAACCTATGCACTTTTGAATATCTCAAGTGCACGATCCATTCTCAATCGAATTCGCGTTGTTGAAAAAGTTTGCACACTAATATCTTGATACTGCTTATCGTTTAATAGAATTTCAATTGCCTTCAGAATTCTTTTTTCATTTCCTAATATGGAATCAAAAACCTTAGGCATAGCATATGATACTGAATCAAATAAATGTTGAGCAAATGGACCTTTCGGGCGGAACATTCTATTACCATTATTCTTGACTAAAAAATCAACAAATTCAACAATCGAACGTTTTTCTTTTTCAAGATCAAACTCGATCTCTCCCTTAGAAACATTTCTCATAAAATCTGAGAGAAAATTAGGAATGGTTGTCTTAAAATCACCATCAAAGTGTTTAAACGCAAAATAGCGAAGCACTAATTCTTCTAAGAACATCTCTTCCTTTTTAGTAGGAGATGGGCTTATAAGGTGATTAAAACTTGGTAAAACTGCAACATCTCTTAAAACTTGATTAAGATCAACAGGATAAGATCTAAAAATACAATTTCTTATTTCTTGATCGGACAAAGGACTAGCACCGGTATTTAACCTATTAAACAACTCATACCTTATATCTTCATTACTATCCCACCTAACAATTTCCACCCTACATACTGCTCTCTTAATTGTCGTTTTAAGCCTGATTGGAAAATTATCTATGGTTACTTCGTCAAGTTCCGCAACCATTTCTCCTTCGCAAAGTTTAAGATTATTTCTTTCAGGAAAGTTGGCTAATATTCCAAAGAAAGAAAAAATTGTTGATATCCTTTGAAGGCCATCCACCACCTCCCATTTGCCTTTATCATCTTCAGCTACAAAAATGGGAGGGATTGGAATTCCTAATAAGACAGACTCAATGAATCGAGTCTGCTGAAATATCGACCATCGAAAGGCACGTTGGTATTCTGGAGTGATGAATAAATCCCCATCCTCATACATATTCATGAGCTCACCAAAAGACATATCTAATCGATCTGCCTTCAGTGAATTTCGTTTTTTTGTTATAACTTCTTCAATATCAACCATTGCTGCTCCTTCAACGCGGTGACCATAATAATTATTGCATGCCCGATTCTATAGAGTGAGCAAAATGCAAAATACATTGATTTTTTTTGACAAAGTAGAAATTACACTTTTTTGATGAAATCGCCAATAAAAATTTCATAAGAATGACTAACTACCAGTCCTCAATGGCCAGGCCGCCAAGCCCTTTATCTCTTTCAGCACAAACATACTCTGCATCTCTTTTATCCCCGGCAGTCTACGAATAACCGACATCGCGAAGTCGGCATACGCATCCATATCTGCCGCCACCACCTGCAATAAGAAATCGGCATCGCCGCCGATGCTATAGCAGGACACCACATTATCCAGCGACATCACTTCCTGTTCGAATTTACGCGCTTCGGCTTCACTGTGGCTATCAATAGAGACGCGCACGAACACCATCACATTAAGGCCAATCTTTTTTCGATTAAGTACCGCACGATAACCCTGAATCACTTCATCCTCTTCCAGCTTGCGCACTTTGCGCCAGGTGGGGGATGCGGAGAGGCCAATTTCGTCGGCGAGGTGTTGGTTGGTGATGCGCGCGTCCTGCTGCAACTGCTGAAGAATTTTGATATCTGTCTTGCTTAAGCTCATAACGGGATAATCCTTTCCGTAGACTTGCGGTTTAGGGATTTTTTATCCCTAACGCGTCCTTTTTGCAATGCATTCCGCAAGCACTTTTCTTTCGCCTTGCCGCATACTTTTCACTTGATGATTGCCATCAGAATCATTGCACGGAAGTCGCCATGAATGGCGACCCTACGTCGTAGGGTGCGCATTTATGCGCGCCAGGCAGACCAGATTATTCGCTGAACCGCGCACCTCTAAACCCACTCAAAGTGAAGGCTGTATCATGAATTTCGACGCAAACATCCATCGCTGCACCATCGTGATTGATCAGCAACTGCCCGCAGGATTGGCAATGAACGCTTGTAGCGTTATCGGCATTAGTTTTGGAAAATTGATAGGCAATTTGGTGGGGCCGGACCAGCAGAGCCAGGATGGCGTGAGCTATCCTGGCGTTATTTACGCGCCGCTGCCGGTGTTATTGGCGGATGGCAATTACCTGCGCGAGTTGCAGCAAATAAGCGGCGTCGATAATGAGATCTTTGCGATGCCGTTCAGCGCGCTGGCACAATCCTGCAAAACCTACGATGAATATGGCGAACGTATCGCCAACGCGCACAGCGATCATATTGAGTTGGTGGCGTTGGGTTTGATCGGTCCCAGGAAAAAAATTACCCGTTTAACCGGCAATTTGAAGCTTTATCGCTAAACATCCTCTTCGGCCGCAAACCATGCAGGTGGCTGGCCGACGTAGCGGCTGAATGCCACGCTGAACGCGCTGGCAGAGCGATAACCGACGCGCTCCGCCACTTCGGCTACCGCCATGTTTTTACCACGCAGCAGATTTTTCGCGAGCGCCATGCGCCACGTCAGCAGATAAACCATCGGCGCGACGCCAACTGCAGCCCGAAAACGCACAAAGAAAGCGGAACGCGAAAGCGCAGCGGCTTTAGCCAGTTCTGCCACCGTCCAGCTGTGCGCCGGATTAGCGTGAATAGCGCGGATCGCTGCCGCCAGGCGCTCATCGGCTAATCCGCCCATTACGCCCGGACACGTATTACAGATCGGCATCGATCGCAGCGCCTCTATTAATAGCAGCTCCAGCAAGCGCTCCAGCACCACATGGCGCGCCGGCCGCTGCGCGCGACATTCGTCCATCACCAATTGCACCAAGGTGGTCAGGCGAGATTCACCGCGCACCTGAATAAACTGCGGCAGCAGCGAGACGATCAATCCAGCATCGGGCGCGCCGAACTGGCAATAGCCAATTAAGGTTTCCACGTCGGCTGGCTGCTGCTGATCGCCAATCCAGAACTCGCCGGGTGCGAGCATCTGCGGCACGGTTTCTGGCGCATCGTCGGCAGGTGGTTCAGCGCTGGTCATGCAAAATTCCCATGCGGCCGGAATCAGTACAAAGTCGCCCTGCTCAAGGTTTATTGGCGCATGCCCTTTCATCTTCAATTGGCTGCGGCCTGCCAGCACCAGGCAATAGAATGGTTGGCCGGTTTCGCTACGATGTACGCGCCAGCTACCATTAGCTCGCGCACGCTTGGAGAAAGCTGCTTGCGGCTGTAGCAACGAAACCATCTCAGCTAAGGGATCGATCATTTGGACTCCTGCTAATGAAAGTAGGACTCTGCATTGTAGTGAGTCCAGCACATTGACTCTATAGTGATCGCCTACCCTAAGGCAATGCAGGAGTGAAAGATGAAAACGATTCTAATCACCGGCTGTTCTTCCGGCTTTGGTCACGCCACCGCGCTCTATTTCCTTGAGCGCGGCTGGAACGTGATCGCCACCATGCGCAATCCGCGTGCCGACCTGTTTCCCGCTGCAGATAATCTGCGTTTGCTGCAGTTGGATGTCAGCGATGCGGCCAGTATCGAGCAGGCTATCGCCGCAGCGGGCGATATTGATGTGCTGGTGAATAATGCTGGAATTGGCGTGCTGACCTCGCTGGAAGGCACGCCAATGTCGACCGTGCGTGACGTCTTTGAAACTAACACGCTCGGCACGATTGCACTGACGCAGGCTGTGCTGCCGCAGTTCCGTGCCAGGCAGAGCGGTACCATTATCAACGTGACATCGACGGTCACACTGAAATCCTTGCCGCTGCTGGCGGTTTACACCGGCAGTAAAGCCGCAGTGAATGCCTTTACCGAATCGCTGGCGCTGGAGCTACAACCGTTCAACATCAACGTGCGTCTGGTGCTGCCGGGTCTGGCTCCCACCACCGATTTCGGCAAGAACGCGATGCCGCGCATGGAAAACACCCAGCTTGAACCGTATCAGCCGCTGCTTGATGGCGTGTTTAACGCGATGCAACAGCCGCAGCCGACCACCAAAGCGAGCGATGTTGCTGAAGCGGTGTGGCGCGCGGCAACCGATCCCGATGCGCCGATGCGCATTCCTGCCGGTGAAGATGCGGTGGCGTTAGCCAACCAGCCAGGTTAACTGTGAATCTCGGCGACAACAAGGTATTCAGCAGATGATGCCGGGCGCCAGCGTGGTGCGCAGTTTGTTTGGCAATATCAATAGCTAACCGCTATGTTGTCACTCTCGCCTGCTCACTTTTAGGACTCTGCATGCACATCAGCCCGTTGGCGCAGCAGCCACAGTTATTCGATGCAGTCACCCAGATGTTGCATCGTGAATGGTCAGATTTACCAAACTGGCGCGATGCGTCTGTTATTCAGCAGCGCTTGCAGGCACGCAACGCGGATCGGGCTAAAACGGTCACGCTGGTAGCGACCACCACAGCTGGCGAGTTAATGGCGACCGCCAGCATCATCCACTACGAATTAGGCGATCTCAGCGAGCGCGAGTTTTGGCTCGGCGAGGTCATTACCGCGTCAGAACATCGTGGCAAAGGCCTGGCGAGTGCTTTGGTGACGCAATTAATTGCCGAAGCGCGTCTGCGTGGCATCGCGGCGCTGTGGCTGTATACACCCGACCAGCAAGCGCTCTATCGCCGCTTCGGCTGGCAAGATGTGGAACAGCGCGAGATTGCTAATGAAGATGTGACGGTGATGAAGTTGGTCATTTAAGATGATTTCGCCAGCGCCTGCAGCGCCGCCAGTCCATCACGCGTAATCCAGCTACGCAGCGGCGCAAATAACGGTTCAGGCAATTCCTCGGGCGCGAACCAGTGCCAGCCGCTGCACTTTTCCGGCTCCATCAGCTGCGGCTCGCCGCTAGCGTCCTGCGCCACCAGTAACAGCGTGATGTAATGCTTGTTGACCTCGGGAAACACATCGCTCACAAAGGCGCCGTTTTGCACCTCACCGAGCTGCAAGCCGGTTTCTTCCAGCACTTCGCGTCGCGCGCACGCTTCCGGCGCCTCACCAAATTCCAGATGACCGCCCGGCGCGGACCAATCCCCTGCGCCATGGCTACCTTTACGCTGCCCTAACAACAGTTTCCCATCGCGAAAAATTAACACGCCGATGCCCACTTGTGGCGACATATGTGCTCCTTGTTTGCCAGGTCGTCATAAATGACGACCTGAGGTTATCGAAAAACTGCCCCACGTTTTATCACACTCTTTATTGCTGCGGTTTGAAACGTAACGCCATCACCATTAGCAGCACAATGCCCACGCTCATTATTGCCCACGCGCTATCCAGCGATGCGGCGCGATCGCGCACCATGCCGGCAATCAGCGGCATTAGTGCTGCCAGCAAATAGCCACCGCCCTGCACGAAGGAGAGCAGCGCGCCCGCCTCTTCTGGCGTGTGCGCATGATCCAGCGTGACAATTAGCGAAAGCGGGAACAACGCGCCGATGCCCAATCCCAGCAGCAAGGTGGGCAGCCACACCTGCGCGCCGCCCAGTAATATCAGGCTGATCAAACCCAACAAAATCAGGGCCAAGACCACCAGCAGCGGACGGCGACGATCGCGGAAGCGGTGAATCAGCGCCGACAGCACAAACCCCGCCACCACCTCGGTTAGCGTTAAAGCCCCCAGCACGTAACCGCTCTGCTCCGGCAGCCAACCGTGCTGGATATAAAACGGCGGCAGCCACGCCAGCACTAAGGTATAAGCGCCGGTGCCGATACCAAAGAAGATCATCAGCAGCCAGGCACGGCGTGCGCGATCCGCGCGGGGAGCGGTGCGGTGTTGTGCTGGCGCGCTGCCGGACGAACCTACCAGCCACAACAGCAGTGCAATCGCAGCAGGTAACAGCGGAATCGCGAGCGTTACCGCCAAGCCCCAGGAGTTCGCCAATGGCACGGCACTGGCTGCCGCAATCGCTGCGCCTGCCATGATGCCGGTGGTGAACAGCGCCATCAGCGTGCCCGCTTTCGCGCCGAAGTGACGTTTAATCTGCGCTGGCATCAACGCCTGAATTAAGCCAATGCCACAGCCCGCCACCAGCGCGCTGACAATCAATGCAGTGGCGGATTGGTCGAATCCACGCGCCAGGCTGGCCAGCGCCAGTAACAGCAATCCCGCCGCTATGCCACGCACTTCGCCAAGCGTACGCAGCAGCAGCGGACCGGCCAGCGCCGCTAATCCCATCATGATCACCGGTAAGGTAGTCAGCAGACTTAGCTGCGTGGCGCTAAGGTGCGCGTCCTGTTGCAGCAGCGGAAATAGCGGCCCCATCGCCGCCATAATTGGTCGCAGATTCAGCGCGATAACAAAAACCAGTAAGGCAAACATCCCAACCGCAGGTAAAGTACGATTCACTTTGCAACTCCTTGCACATTAAAAGTATCTTAACGTTAAGATACTTTTCGCGACAGCAATAGCCCCTGCGCACAAAGCAACAAATTAAAAGTTAGGAGGGCAAGGCTGAATAACACATACCAATCGTAGCGGCGCAATTTATTGCGCAATGCCTGTATGGGCGCATTTAGCCGTCATTGAGATGCGCGATAAATCGCGCCGCTACGGATGGTGCAAAATGTATAAAAGTTAATGAATGGAGAATCAGATTGGCGGATCACGTTGATTTTGTAATGGAACAGTGGACCAGCGCTATGCCTGAGCTGGATGCATCATCAATGGCGGTGTTTGGTCGCATGCTGCGCATCATGCAGCATCTGGCGAAAACCCGCGCGGCGGCACTGGCACCTTTTGGTTTCCGTGATGGCGAATTTGATGTGCTGGCGACGCTGCGGCGCGCGGATGCGCCCTATCGCTTATCGCCAACGCAGCTGTATAAATCCTTGCTGGTGACTTCGGGCGCCATGACCAATCGGCTCAATCGACTGGAAGACGTGGGTTTGATTATGCGTATCGCCGATCCCGAGGATAAGCGCAGCACGCTGGTGGCGCTCACCGACGCTGGCCTCGCAAAGATTGAGCAGGCGCTGCAAGTGCATACGCAAACGCAAAACCACTTGCTGAGTACGCTGGATGATGCGCAACAGCAGCAACTGCAATCTCTGCTCAGTCAGCTGCTGGTGGCAAGCGAAACGGGAAGTTAATTCGCGGTTATCGATGTGTCAAAATATGAATTAATTCAGCGCTTTTTCCGTTAAAGTATGCCTCCCGCCCGGCATTGTTACGGATTAGAGATGAGCAACAAATACGCCCCGTCGCAAATATTTCTTCACTGGTTGACCTTTCTGTTGGTCGTCACTGCGTATTGCACCATGGAATTTCGTGGACTGGCGACGCGCGGTTCATGGCAAGGCTTCGCGATGATCATTGGTCACTTCAGCGCCGGCAGTTGTGTGCTGGTGCTGATGCTGTCACGCGTGATGCTGAGTTTTCGTCATCGCAGCCCGGCAATTATACCCAAGCCCCCGCACTGGCAAACCGGCCTGGCGCATCTGATGCATCTGGCGATCTACCTGTTTTTCATCGTATTGCCGACGCTGGGCATTTTGTCGCGCTTCTATATGGGCCGCACATGGTGGATTTTCGGCATTCCGATGCCGGTGAGTGGCGATCCCGATCCCGATTTTGCTGACATGATTGCAGACTGGCACGAAACCCTCGCGCCTTATGGCTATTGGCTGATTGGCATTCACGCGGTTGCCGCTTTAGCGCACCATTATCTGTTCAAAGACAATACGTTATTGCGCATGATGCCATCGCGTCGCTCACGTTAACACGCGTAGTGACAACGTCACGCAGCGTGGCTAAAACGTCAGACTAAAACTGTCGTCAAGCAAGGCTAAAATCTCGCTATCCGGCAAGCCGTTTTCCAGCGTGATGCTGAGCCAGTGCTCTTTATTCATATGGTAAGCCGGATAGACGCCATGCTGTTGACGCAGCGAACCATTCAGTTCGGGCCGGGTTTTAATGTTCATCACGTCGATCACCGGTCCATCCGGCAAACCGAGTTTGTGGCTCTCCAGCGGGAACACCAGCGCAAACCATTTGCGATGTCGCGGATGACGCAGCACCGCGTATTCACTGTGTTTTTTCCAGGGATAATCGGGTTCTACCTGATAGTGCTGATATATGTAGTCGAACAGCTGCTGGCGTGTCATGCATCCTCCGTGGTGAGCCACGCGCAAAAAAAGCACGTGCGAAGCCATCATACTAATCAGTAAAGACTACACTGCGTATTGATTTTTTTGCGCTGAAACAGCGCCCTTAAACCAGGGAAGTGAATGATGTTTCATCTGATTTTCAGCATACCGAGCTGGTATGTAATCGCGCGGTTTATATTCCCGTTAGCGATGCCGCTGCTATTAAAAATTGTTCTCTCTCTGCTGGTGTTACTGGCTTCACAGTATCTGCTGGTCAGTCGATTTACCTCCGGCAGCATGTTCTCGCCGGAAATGCCCCGCGCCATCGTCATTCTGTTCAACTGGGGTTTTAGCGCCGTTTTGTTTCTCGCGCTCACCCAGTTTGTGATTGATGTGGTGGCGCTGATCTCGCTGTTATTCCGTCATCCGTTTGAAATCGTGCCGGCGATTCGTTATGTGGCGGCGGCTTTTGCTTTCATTCTTGCTACCGTCGGCGTTTATCAGGCGATACGCGTTCCGCCGGTTAAAGATGTGACGATCGCCATTAAAGATCTTCCCCGCGAGTTCGAAGGCTATCAGCTGCTGCAGCTGACCGATATGCACATCACCAAACTGTTCAATGAGAAGTGGACGCGCGCGCTGGTGCAAAAAGCCATGACGCTGGATGTCGATCTGATTCTGGTGACCGGTGATGTGATTGATGGCACGTTGCACAATCGCCGCGCGGACGTGGAGCCACTGCGCGGTTTACATGCGTCTGATGGTGTTTTTGCCATCACCGGCAACCATGAATATTTCTTCGAGCAGGAGCGCTGGACCGCGCATTTGGCATCGCTGGGGCTGGAACCTTTGCTTAATCGCCATACCGTGATTAACCGCCATGGCGCAGAGCTGGTGATTGCCGGCATGCCGGATACCTCAGCTTCACGTCGTGGTGCCGTAGGGCCGGATTTAGATTTGGCGTTGGCAGGTGCACCGGAAAATGCGCCGGTAATTCTGCTCGATCACCAGCCGCGCAATGCACGGCAAAACGCCGTGAAGAACATCGATCTGCAGCTGTCCGGACATACGCACGGCGGCCTGATTGTGGGCTTTGACCGGCTGTTTGCCAAACCTAACGCGGGTTTTGTCTCGGGGTTGTATCAGGTGGATGGCATGCAACTCTATGTCAACAATGGAACCGCACTTTGGCCGGGCATGGCGGTTCGCTTAGGCCGACCATCGGAGTTAACTCGCATTACCCTGCAGCGTAAAGAATAAAGCGCTCACTCAGGTCGCCAGCGCGCATTGAGGCCTCAATGCGCGCTGGAATGTAAAGCACATCAGCGCCGCGACGCATCCCACAATCTCATCATTTGCGCGATGCCCCGCTCAACCTCCACGAGGGGAACGTTATCCCGCGCCAGCGTTGAAATGCCCAGCATAAAACTGTTGAAGCTGACCGTCAGTGCCAGCGTCTCCTCATCATTTTTCAACTCTCCACTGCTGATGCCTCTCTCAACGCAATGCTTAATGCCTGCACCGGTACGCATGCGCGACGCCTCAAGCGGTCTCAGCACGTGACGATTCTCTTCAGCGCAGGATGACATCACGCTGAGCGCAACCATGCATCCGCGCGGATGCGAAGGATCGTACTGCATTCTGGCGGAGTTCAGCAGCGCCGTCTCCAGCGCCTGCCGGGCGGGTAAGCGGCTATCCCACAACGCTTCCGTTACCTGGGCATGCGTTTGCAGATAACAGTTCGCCGCTTCAGCAAACAGTGCTTCTTTCGATCCAAACGCGGCATAGAAGCTTGGCGCGGTTATCCCCTTGCCTATCGATGCTTTCAGTTGCGCGAGCGAGGTTGAATCGTAGCCATTTTGCCAAAAGAGGTGCATGGCTTTCACTACCGCTTCATCCCGGTCAAATTGTCTTGGTCTGCCTGTTCTCATCATCAACTCCTCCGCTATTTATACTAATCGATACAGAATTCATTGACAACGTACAGCACCACTACGCAATATAAATACCGATCGATACATATATTGATATTGCGCGATGGCGTTGTTCTTACTCAACTAAAGGCTTAACGATGAAATTAGATAAACATGGAGAAGCGCAGCAACTGCCGATATTGGCGCTGTTGGCGCTGGCGATGGCGGGCTTTATCTGTATTCTGACGGAGACGATACCCGCTGGTTTGCTGCCGCAAATCAGTCAGGGACTGGCTATTTCGCCTGCGCTGGCGGGTCAGATGGTTACCGCGTATGCCGCCGGTTCCCTGATCGCAGCGATTCCGCTGACGCTGCTGACACGAAGCTGGTCACGCCGCGTGGTTCTGTTGAGCACCGTCGGTGGATTTCTGGTTTTTAACACGCTCACCGCCGTCTCTTCTAACATCACCCTCATTTTAATCGCGAGATTTTTAGCCGGGGCGTCGGCTGGCTTAGCGTGGAGTTTGATTGCGGGCTATGCACGCAGAATGGTGATTCCCTCGCTGCAGGGACGTGCATTGGCACTCGCCATGGTAGGCACGCCAATTGCGCTCTCATTGGGCGTTCCAGCGGGAACCTGGATGGGATCGTTACTTGGATGGCGTCTGACTTTTGCCGTGATGTCGGGGCTGTCGATCATCCTGATTGGCTGGATACTGCTGGCCGTGCCGAATTATCCCGGCCATTCCGCCAAGCAAAAAATGCCGCTCGCGGCGGTATTACGCCTGCCCGGCGTACGCTCCGTGCTTGGCGTGGTGCTGGCGTGGATGCTGGCGCATAACATTCTCTATACCTATATCGCACCCTTTATTGCCTCGGCGGGACTGGCGGCGCGAGTGGATCTGGTACTGCTGATCTTTGGCATTGCCGCGCTGGGCGGGATTTTCATCACCGGCAAAATTATCGATACCCATCTGCGCAAAGCGGTGCTGTTATCCCTGTCGATGTTTGCGGCGGTAGCGCTGGTGTTTGGCTTGATCACGTTAACACCCGGCGTAATCTATCCAGGCGTCGCCGTCTGGGGGCTGACATTCGGCGGTGCCGCGACGCTGCTCCAGACGGCATTGGCCGATGCTGCCGGTGAATATGCCGACGTCGCGCTCTCGATGAATGTCGTAACATGGAACAGCGCCATCGCCCTCGGCGGTTTAACCGGCGGATTGCTGCTCAAGCATGCCGGTTCCCAATCGTTCCCGTGGGCGATCCTCATATTGCTGTTGGTCGCATTAGCGATTGCCCGACGTGCACATCAGGGTTTCCCAGCGATGAGCAGCAGAGCCAAAGTATCACTCAGCCCTGCCAGCGAGACTGACGTATAACACTGCAGAAATTGAGCGGCGAGAATTCAGGCTGTTTGTCCTTGATCACATCGGCTTTGACATTACCAAAGGTGGTGTCCGGTTTATGCCGGATGCCATCGTAGAACGCCTGGATGATCTCCTCTTTAAACGCCGTCGAACGCGGGTAGCGGCTCGTTACCGCGCCAATCTGCTCCTCAGCAAATTGCTCATAGCCGATGCCCAGCACATCCATCTCCACCCCAGCGGTAACCAGCGCGATTTCTGGCGCCATAAACTCGGGAATTCCCGGCGTGGTGTGCAACGCAATGGCGGTCCACACCTTGTCGATATCGCTGGTGGCGATGCCGTATCCTTGCAGAAAATCTCGTGCGGCATTTGCCCCATCAACTTCAAAACGTTTATCACAGCTGCAATGTTCATGCGTCAGCCCAATGTCATGAAACATGCAGCCGATATACAGCAGCTCGCTATCCACGCTGAGTCCGCGCTGCTGTCCAGCCAGCGCGCCCCAGTAATACACGCGGCTGGAGTGGTTAAACAGCAACTCTGATTCGGTATCGCGCACAAATTCTGTCGCTTCGCGCGCCATTTTGCTATCCGGGATGCGGATGCCGGTAATGTTCAAACTCATGTTCTCTCTCCTGTGGGTTGTCTACAGCCAGAATAAAGCGCAAGCTAAAGTCTTGAAGTGTTCAATAAAGATGATTAAGGACATTGCGTTGTTTTGGGACAGGAGAAAGAGAATGAGTCATGAAATAGCGATTGTGGCAATACCGGGCGTTCAGCTGCTGGACGTGTGCGGCCCGCTGGATGTTTTCGCCGAAGCCAATCGCCTGCTTAAGCGCCAGGTTTACTCATCAAGGATTATTTCCGTCACCGATGCTGAAGTTCAGGCTTCCTCCGGCGTAAGGTTGAATGCCGATCTCCTGCTGGAAAATAGCGACAACTTTACGCCACACACCTTACTGATTGCGGGCGCGCCGGGCATTGCCGATTTCGCCGCCGATGAAAGCACGCTGCACGCGCTAACCGGTTTATGCGAGCGCAGCCAGCGTTTCGGATCGGTTTGCAGCGGCGCATTGTTGTTGGCTCGCACTGGCTTGCTGCAGGGCAAACGCGTCACCACCCATTGGGAGTGCGCGGGTTTGCTGGCGGCGCTTTATCCCGAGATAACGGTAGATGCCGATGCGTTATGCGTTGCCGATGGACGTGTGCGCACCGCGGCTGGCGTGACTTCCGGGCTGGATCTGGCGCTGCGCCTG
This sequence comes from Pantoea sp. USHLN256, assembly GCF_037149875.1. Taxonomy (NCBI): domain Bacteria; kingdom Pseudomonadati; phylum Pseudomonadota; class Gammaproteobacteria; order Enterobacterales; family Erwiniaceae; genus Pantoea; species Pantoea sp. USHLN256. The sequence continues at coordinate 274,047 of NZ_JBBCQO010000002.1, forward strand.
GTTGAGGAGGATTTGGGACGCGACGTGGCGATGGAGATTGCCGCGCATCTGGTGATGTTTTTCCGCCGTCCGGTGAATCAGACGCACTTTATGCGCAGCAACGGCGCATCGCTTAATGGCCGCTCGGCGTTGCAGGAGCTACAGCGCTGGGCGATCTCCCATCTGGCAGAGGTCAAAACGGTAGCAATGATGGCAGAACATATGGCGATCAGTGAGCGCCATATGACGCGGCTGTTTCGCCAGGCGCTAGGCATGACGCCAGGACAATGGCTGGAGCGCGAACGCGTCGCCAAAGCTAAACAACTGCTGGAGCAAAAATCACTGCCGGCAAAAGCGCTGGCGTTGCAGTGCGGATTCTCGGGTGCGGATGTCATGCGGCGTGTGTTCAGCCGGGTAACCGGTATGACGCCCTCGGCTTACAGCAAAATGAACGCAAAAAGCTAAAAGCCGGACGGATGTCCGGCTCATGAGAGGTTAGTTACGCTTTAGCAAACGCCAGCAGATCGGGGTTAATCTGCTCAGGATGGGTCGCGAACATACCGTGTGACAAACCCGGATAAGTTTTCAGCGTGCCATGCTTCAGCAATTTGATGGCTTTGTGTGCTGAGTCATCAATCGGCACCACCTGATCGTCTTCACCATGCAGCACCAATACCGGCACGCTAATCGCTTTCAAATCTTCGGTAAAATCGGTTTCAGAGAAGGCAGCGATACAGTCGTATTGCGCTTTGGCACCGCCCGCCATGCCCTGACGCCACCAGTTATCAATCAATCCCTGGCTGACTTTCGCGCCAGGACGATTAAAACCGTAGAACGGTCCTGCCGGCACATCGATAAAGAATTGCGCGCGGTTGGCTGCCAGCGCCGAGCGGAAACCGTCAAACACCGACTTTGGTAAACCTTGCGGATTGGCTGCGGTTTTCAGCATGATTGGCGGCACCGCGCCCATCAATACCGCCTTCGCCACCCGACCTTTCTCAGCGTGCGCCACATAACGCGCCACTTCGCCGCCGCCGGTGGAGTGACCAATATGGATGGCGTTGCGCAGATCTAACGCCCTGGCCAGTTCCGCGACGTCGGCAGCGTAGGTGGTCATATCATTGCCGCTGTCGGTTTGATCGGAACGCCCATGTCCGCGACGGTCGTGGGCGATAACGCGGTAACCTTCGGCTAAGAAGAACAACATTTGGTTGTCCCAGTCATCTGCGCTTAAAGGCCAGCCGTGGTGAAACACCACCGGTTGCGCGTTTTTTGGACCCCAGTCTTTGTAGAAGATGCGGGTACCGTCTTTAGTAGTGATGATGCCGTTGCTCATTTTAGAATCTCCAGACTGTGATGATAATGATGTTAAACCGGTGGCGAAGGCCGAGTGCGCCAGCCCGATGCTGGCTGACAGCGTACCGCCAAGAATCAATAAACTTCGTCGTGAAATCGCTAGCTGTTCAATCACTGCACCTGACATATTCAATCCCTGTTAACGCTGATTGCTGTTCGATGGATGCATTGTCAGGGAAAACGGCAAGGTGTAATATTGTCATTAATGACACATTAAGGGCCGTAAGTGACAAATAATGAACTCAGCTGAAAACCACGTTGTTGCCGAGGTCGGCCTGGTGATGTATCCCGATTGCCAGCTCGCGGCGATATATGGGCTAACCGATATGTTCAGGATCGCCGCAGAGTGGGCGGAGAATATCTCCGGAGAGGAACGCAAACGAACCATCCGCGTATCGCATTGGCAGATAGACCCAAACAGCGACCACATGCAGTGCGTCTGGGATAGTCATCCTGAGACGCCGCATCGTTTAAGCTACGTGATTGCGCCGCCAAGCCTGGTGGTGCCCGCCAGGATGGTGCCGATGAAGGTGCCTGCCGCCTGGATGAGCGAGCTGTATAACGCGGGTGTTACCCTGTGTTCGGTATGCGCCGGCGCATTTGTGCTGGCTGAAACCGGGCTAATCGATCATCGCCGCGCCACCACGCACTGGGCGTTTGCGCAGACGCTGGCAGAGCGTTTTCCGGCGGTTGAGGTGGCGGTAGAAAATATGGTTATCGACGATGGCGATATTATTACCGCTGGCGGGATACTGGCATGGACGGATTTAGGTTTGACGCTGATCGAAAAAGTGTTAGGCACCGGCACCATGTTAGCCACCTCGCGCTTCTTGCTTATCGATCCGCCGCGACGTGAACAAAGTACCTATTCCGCTTTCATTCCTAACTTTGAGCACGGGGATAGTCAGATTCTGCGCGCGCAGCATCACCTGCATGCACGCTATGCCGAACAGCACAGCATTGAGACCATGTCCGAGCTGGCAAGCATGACGCCACGCACTTTCCTGCGTCATTTTCAGAAAGCGACCGGCATGCGCCCAACGGATTATTTGCAGCAGGTGCGTATTATGAAAGCGCGCGATGCGCTGGAGCTGAGCAATCGTGCTGTCGATCAGATCGCCTGGGAAATTGGCTATAGCGATCCTTCCGCCTTCCGTAAAATATTCCGTAAACTCACCGGCATCACGCCTGGCCAGTACCGGCAGCGGTTTGGCACCCAGGAACGGGTGCCAAACGCTTAAGACATCAACTCAGCTGGAAACGCCCAACGGTGTTCGCCAGCTGCGATGCCTGATCTTCCAGCGAACTGGCGGCGGCGGACATCTCCTGCACCAGCGCGGCATTCTGCTGCGTGGTGCTGTCCATTTCATTGACTGCGATAGTGACCTGGCTGATACCGCGCGCTTGTTCATCGGAGGCAATAACAATTTCACCGATGATGGTGCGCACCGAATTTACCGCCTGCGTCATCTCCTGCATGGTTCTGCCGGCATCCTGCACCAGCTGCACCCCGCTACCAACGCGCTGCGTCGACTCCTCAATCAGCGCACCGATATCCTTCACCGCATTGGCGCTGCGCTGTGCCAGATTCCGCACTTCCGATGCCACCACGGCAAAACCGCGCCCCTGCTCACCGGCACGTGCGGCTTCAACTGCGGCGTTTAGCGCCAGAATATTGGTCTGGAAGGCGATGCTATTAATAATCGCCGTGATATCGCCAATCTTCTTCGCGCTGTCGTCGATCTGCGCCATGGTTTGCACCACCTCACCCACCAGCGTTTCCCCACGGCTGGCGATGTGCGTGGCGTTATCGGTCAGCGTTGTCGCCTGATGCGCATTGGTGGCGTTGTGTTTCACCGTCGCGGTGATCTGCTCCATGCTGGCAGCAGTTTGCTCCAACGCGGCAGCCTGCTGTTCAGTGCGTGATGCCAGATTCAGGTTGCCGCTGGCGATCTCACCCGCGCCCTGACGTACCGATGAACTGGCGTCCTGAATCTGCCCAACGATCTCACGCAGCTGGTTTTGCATGGTATGCAGCGCATAGAACAAGCTGCTGTTATCGCGCCCTTTCAGGGTGATGACGTTATCCAATTTGCCATCGGCCACCGCTAGCGCGATGGTTGCCGCCTCCAGCGGTTCGCCACCAATGGGTTTCAGCACCTTCCGGTTAAACAGCATGCCAAGCAGCGTACACACCACCAGAATACTGATGATCATCAGGATTACCGCGTGGATCAGCTGGCGATGCGCGGCGGCCATCACTTTGCTCACCGGCGCCACCACGCCGAGATACCATTGCTGATCGCTGTTACCGATTGTCACCGGCTGCCAGGTCACCAGCGCATCTTCACCGAGCAACGCATCGTGTTGTTCCGTTACGCTATGGCTGAAGTTGTGGGTATCGCCCTTCCACGCTTTGCTGGTCTGGCTTTTATCCGGGTACGAAACCACCTTGCCAGCACTGGAGAGCAACATCGCATAGCCGCTGCCATCCCAGGGTTTGATTTTATTCACCTTCTCCTGCAGCGAAGCCAGCGAAATATCCGACGTCACTACGCCCCACAGCTTGCCCTGGCTGACAATCGGTGCCGCGACGGAGGTCAGCAGCGTAGGCACGCCGTTGTAGGCGTAGCTGTAAGGCTCAATCAGCGTGTCTTTCTGGCTTTTCTGCGGCAGCAAATAGTAATCGCCCTGGCCTGGAGTGAAGATTGAGGTCAGCGGATGCAGGTTGAAATTGCCGGTTTGGTCGCGATCGACAAAAAACGCGTAGCGACCTTTTGGCGCCGCATTCGGCTGGGCGGCAAACTCCGCGTCGCGGCCGTCAAAGGCGTTTTCTTCGAAGATCACCGAGATCGAGAGATAGTCTGGATTGTCGCGCAGTGCCGACTCCATCAGTTTGTCGGCGACCTTACGATCCTGAATGCCCGCTGCGGGCAGCGCGATCAGGCTATGGCCGAGGTTGTGGGCAACATCGCGCGCGTAGCTAAGTTGATGCTGAATTTGCAGCGCCTGGCTCTGCGCGATCTGTTGCAGGTAGTTTTCGGCCAGCGACTTTTGTTCGTTACTGGATTGCCAGCTCAGCACGCCGATGGTTACGGCAAAGCCGAGCGTGATGGTCAAGGCGCCCGTCAGCAGCATCTGCGTGCGGGTGCTCATGGTTTTCTTAGGTGATGCGTGTTTGGCCATTATGGCGCTCCTGGAGTTGACACTTTTCGGTAATCAGAACCACTCCCTGTGCGCGTACATCCCTTTGAAGAGACTATCGGCGCGCGGCGGGGGAACTTGATGGCGAAGGAGGTCGGATCAGAGCGCTGAATCAAAGCATCGCACATTCCGTAGCGGCGCGATTTATCGCGCAATAAATTGCGCCGCTACGGAATGTGCGCTTTTGAGAGGGCGACCGGCATCAGGCCAGCGCCCAATGCCGGTCTTTTCCTTAAGCGTTACTTTTTCTCCGGCAACGCGTAGGCCAGCACGTAATCGCCAACCGGCGTCTCCATAAAGTGGTGACCGGCAGCGACAATCACCAGATATTCACGCCCATTCTGCGTGTAGATCATCGGATTGGCCTGGCCACCCGCGGGCAATTCAGTGCTCCACACCTGCTTGCCGGTTTGCATATCAATAGCGCGAATCAAATCGTCGGTTGCTGCGGCAACAAAGATTAATCCGCTCGATGTCACCACCGAACCGCCGTTATTCGGCGTACCGATATTAATCGGCAAACCGGTCGGCAGACCGAACGGACCATTACGACGCGCCGTGCCGAGCGGACGATCCCAAATGGTGCGACCATCACGCATATCAATAGCGCGAATGCCGCCGTACGGGGGCTCTTTGCACAGCATGCCGGTGAACGGCAAGCGCCAGCCCGCATTGACGTTGACCGCATAAGGCACGCCAATTTGTGGATCGCCGGCGCCTTCCGCATGCCCTTCATCGTGTGGGTTGTAAGGAATCTCATCACGCGGTTTCCAGCCCAACGCATCCGCTTTGGCGCGTGGCACCAGAATGTTGTAGTTCGGCATATCGTTGTAGTTCGCAATGATGATGCCGCGAGTAGGATCCACGGCAACGCTGCCCCAGTCAGAACCGCCGTTGTAGCCCGGATACTCAATCGAATGACGATCGGCTTCCGGCGGCGTGTACTGACCACGGTAGCTGGCCTTCTGGAACTGAATGCGGCATACCAGCTGATCAACCGGGGTTAAGCCCCACATATCCTGCGGCGTCAGATCCGGCTTACTCAGATGATGGAACAGCGAATAGGGCTGCGTGGGCGAGCGCTGATCCGGCTCAATGCCGCCGCCGGTGACTTTACGCTCCTCGACGCCAAACAGTGATTTACCGGTGCGGCGATCCAATACGTAAATCTCACCCTGCTTGGTCGGCATGATGATAGCCGGGATTTTGCCACCGTTTTTATCCGGATAATCCACCAGCGTAGGCTGCGAGCCAGGATCGTAATCCCACACGTCTTTATGTGCGGTTTGGAATGACCAGGCAGGTAAACCGGTGTCGATATTCAGTGCCGTCAGCGATACCGAATACGTGTTCTCCGCCGCTGTCCGCGTGCCGCTCCAGTAATCCCCCGAAGCGTTGCCCACCGGCAAATAGACCAGTCCGAGCTTGTCGTCACCGGTGAACGAGGTCCAGACATCTGGCGAACCGCGTTTATAGGCATTCGGCCCGGTTTTCGGCGTCGCGGTATCCGGTGCTGCCGCATCCCACGCCCACTTCAACTGACCGGTACGCACGTCGTACGCTTTGATCACGCCCGGTGGGCCAAATGCGCGTTGACCATCAATGGTTTGGTGCGCCACTACTAAGGTATCGCGGATCACCACCGGCGCGGAGTTAATCGCCACATAACCGTCATAGGTTTCGCCCATATCTTCAGCCAGATTTACCGTGCCTTGATTGCCAAAGCTGCGGCAGACTTCACCGGTTTGCGCATTCAGTTCGATAATGCGTGCGTCCAGCGTGCCGAGAATGATGCGCTGCTGGCAATCGCTGTTATCGCCGGCTGGCGCACTCGTCACTGCGCTGTTTTGTCCGGCGGTGACGTGGCTGTTGGTTTGGCTGTCATACCATGTCAGCCCGCGACAGGCCGCGGTATAAGGAATGGATTTGTCGCTAACTTTAGGATCAAAGTGCCATTTCTCCTTGCCGGTGCTGGCATCCAGCGCAAACACACTATTGCGCGCGCTACAGGTGTAGAGTGTATCGCCCACTTTAATTGGCGTGTTCTCCCCGCCCCAGCGCGCCTTAGGCAAATCGCCAGTACGGAACTGCCACGCCAGCTTGAGATCTTTGACGTTGTCCGGCGTGATTTGACTGGCATTGACGAAGCGCTGAGACGCCAGCGATCCGCCATAGGTATACCAGTCGCCGCTGTCCGGCGTGGAGGCTTTGCCGCTACCGGTATCCGCCATAAAGTTGGCCGAGCCGGCTGCTGGAACGTTGCTGGCCGGCGTTTCATTAAGCGGGGCAAACGGCAGCGCAGCGGCGACGATGAAAGCGACAATTAACACGCTCGCCAACACGCGTGAGGTACCACGACTGACGCGTGGCGCCAGATTAGGCAGCTGGAAAGCGAACCAGATGCCCAATATCAGCATCAGTGCGAAGCGCGGCACCCAACGCCAATAGTCGAGACCCGATTCATAAATGGTCCAGATTAACGTGCCGATAAACACCAGCGTAAACCAGGCTGCACCGCTGGTGCGTTTCATGAAGATCAGCACGGCAGAGATAACTAAACCTATCCCCGCCAGCACGTAATACCAATTACCTCCTAGCGCGACCAGCCAGCCGCCGCCTGCCGCTAATGCAATGCCGAGCAGCAGCAAAACCGTAGCGAACAAGATATTCCAGAGCGAAAGTCTGGTTATTCGATTTGCGATATCCAAAATATGTTTCCCTTTGCCATTAATAATCACAGGTACAAATATTTTTTAACTTCGCTGTAAATTTTAGAATTCATTAACCACTTCGCCGGGTTAATGGGTAAATATGCGCAATATTCGGCACTTTTTATCCGCTTATTTTCCCTATAGTTTCTGGGATAAATTTGAATAGCGCGTTACCGATATTACTTTTGCCGAAATTTTGTAATCACTGATTCTCTCTCATCACCAACCCGCTCCTTTCCTTCTGGTTAATGAGCCGATTACAGGCTATTATTCAGCTCACTAACTGAGCCGAATAGCATCGCTATTCGACTCATGCGACTCCGGAGCAACTTCATGATGTGGATTTGGCAGCAGCCTGACTGGCCGCAGTTCCGCTGGCAGGATGAAAAATTATTGCCACGCTTGCGCCAGCTGCAGCAGCAACGTGGCGTATTGCTGGGGCGCGCCAGCGTGCAAGATAATAGCGATCAACAGACGCTGGATACGCTGCTGAGTAACATCCTGGCATCCTCAGCAATTGAGGATGAACGCGTTAATGCGCAGTCGGTAAGATCGTCTCTTGCGCGCCGTTTAGGCGTTTCGCTCAACCAACCTTATCCGGTTTCCGAACGTTCAGAAGGTTTGGCAACCATGATGATGGACGCCATCACTCAGCGCGATGAAGCGCTCACGCTGCCACGTTTGTGCCAGTGGCATCGCTGGTTGTTCCCCGCAAGTGAATGGACGTTCAAGCGATTGAATGTCGGAACGCTGCGCGGTGAAGAGCCGATGCAGGTGGTTTCGGGCCGTATCGATCGACCAACAGTGCATTTCGAAGCGCCACCGCGCGCCGGGCTGGAAGCGCAGCTCAACGAATTTGTCAGTTGGTTTAATCATAGCCGCGAAGATCCTCTACTTGATCCGCTGCTACGCGCCGCGCTTTGCCACCTGTGGTTTGTCACGCTGCACCCGTTTGATGATGGCAACGGACGTATCACCCGCGCCCTGACCGACCTCGCACTGGCACAGGCCGATAGCCAAAGCATCCGTTTGTATGCCATGTCGGCGTCGATTCTGACGCGACGTGCAGATTATTACTGCATTCTGCAGGAGACGCAGCGTGGTGAACTGGACGTTACGGCCTGGCTGCTGTGGTTTTTCGATGTGCTGAATGACAGCCTGGAGCACGCGCTGGAGGCCGTTACGCGCACGCAAAATAAAGCACGCTTCTGGTTGATGCACAATGCGGCCGAGCTAAGTGCGGAACAAACCCGCGTGTTGAATCGTTTGCTGGATGGCGGTGAACAGGGCTTTAGCGATGGCATCAGCGCCGGCCAATATCAGAAGGTGGCGAAAGTGAGTAAAGCCACGGCGACGCGCCATTTAGCGGAATTAGTGATGAAAGGCTGTCTGGAGAAATTACCCGGCGGCGGGCGCAGCACCCGCTACCAGATCAAACGTTAAAACGCGCCGGTGCGCATGAATCTGTTAATAAGCACTTAGCTAAATCACCGCACGTTTCGTAGCGGCGCGATTTATCGCGCGTATCAATGGCGACGCCGTGCCCATTGAAAGATAGCGCAATAAATTGCGCCGCTACAGTGTGTGCGTGGAGTGATATCAGGCTGCTTTAACCGCGCGGACTTTCTTTTCCGGCGCTGCCGCTTCAGCATCCGGTTCCGCAGATGCCTCAGTAAGATCAGCAGGTTCGGCAACTTCCGCCGCGTCACTCTTCACCACGTCCGGGAGTTTGCTGGTACGCAGGATATGCTGCACCGCGTCTTTCTGTTCAGCCAACAGCAGACCCAATGCTTCGGCCTGCGCTTCATCCAGAGCTGGCTGATGCTGTTGCAGCCAATCGGTAAAGGCGTCTGCCATATCGAGCATTTTGTCCCAGGCATCCGCGTCTTTTTTGTTGGCAAACGTCATCTTCTCTTCACCCTTTCTGACTACAACATATTTGGTTTCGACTGCCATGATGCACCTCGATTGACTGTATTTATATACAGTATATTCTGATCAAACTTTTTCAGGCAATCACTTTCTGCCCTTAAGCCAGTAATTCTTCCAGGAAGAGCGCCAGCGCTTTGCGCGGATCGTCCTCTTCAGAAACGATCATCTCAATGCCCCACTGTCCCAGCACCTCTTTCGCCACCGGATTATTACGGTTGGTGAACAGATAGGATTTGGGGCGCGCGGTGGCCAGTCCGGTTCGACCCCACATTTTTGTCAGGCGGTAGAATAGCAGACGAATATTGAAATCACTGATGCTGTAGCCGACAAACAATACCGAGTTACCCATCACGTCATGCGTCAATTTAATGTCGAGCGGCGAATCGAAATAGAGGCGCTCAAAGTAGCTGCTCTCATCCAATACAATCGAGGTATCGTCGTCGAAATCGCCGTGCAGTTTAATGATATGGCGTTTATCCTCGGTCAATGACACCAGGTCTGCGGCATTGGCTACCTTGCTGTAAGGCACGTTATGCGCTTCATGCGCCATCTCCAGCCAGCGGTCATAATTGGTGGTATAGATGCGTGAGAAATTGCCCTGGGTGATCATAGTGTGAATTTCAGAACTGCGTACGTCGATATCCGGACGATGCCATTCGCGATCCATCCAGCTACGCAGCGGCCCGAGTGAACCTTTCCGCTGCTTATAATATTCGGCTAGCGACAGATGCGTGCCGTAAGTATTGAAAATCTTCGGGTCGTAACCCAACTCTTTAGCCAAATGGGCAATCAACTCATGCCACTCCGGCAGGCCAAGATTGCGCGAGATACCTGCACCCGCAAACAGGATCAGTTTACCGGCGTCGTAGGCGCGTTTGAGCTCCGGTTTCATGCCAGTCCCCGCGATGTTTTCAAGAAGGTAGCGAAGCGATCCAGCGCCAGGCGGCGCATGGAGATCTCATTTTTTAATTCGCCCATTTCGGCAAAGGTTTGCGTGTGGCCTTCCGGGATAAACACACAGTCCCACTGAAACTCTTGCGGACCGGCAGGCTTAGTGGCAATAGTGCCGCGCAGCTCACCTTCAAACTGATACATTTTTTGTCCGTCGCAGTAGCCCAGCACGGTTTTCGCCGTGACGCAGGGACTGTCCAAACCATTCACCAGTTTGGTAAAACGTTCGGCATTGAGACGGCTCCAGAAGATGCGCGTCAGACCGGCCGGTAAGCCATTTAAGCCGTCCAGATACAATCCGGTATGCTCAACGAACAGTGGGCGACCAATAATCGAGAACGCCTTAGTGAGCTTATCGCGCACCAGTTCAACTTCATTTTCCGTCTGGATCTCTTCGATACGGCGTGCGATAGGAAGAACCTCGACGCCCACCGGCTCAAGGATGGTACGCACCTCGGCCAGCTTTAGCTCATTTGCGGACAGGAATCGTATTTTCATTGCAATCAGTAAGTTAAGTGTGAATTTACGTTCTGAGACAGCCTGTTGATTATGCTTTCATTCTAACGCGTGAAGGGTTAACTGGGTAGGAACAATCTCTTTCATCAGCCAAAGCACAGTTGATCGGGATGTGTTTAGCTCATCGCGCACTGCGCAAAATTGCTGAACGCTTGAACCACCAGAGCAGAAGAAATTAGACAATTGTCATTGCCTGGGCCAAATTTTAAATCAGCTCAGCCAAATGCAAAATTTCAGCAAAAAGTTATGGCACTCGCCTCGCTTAACCCTAGAATAGTTATAGCAAAATATTAAATTAATATGACAGTAAAGAAATGAGAACTGCAGATGATCTCTTATTTTAATTCCAGATATTCTATGGTAAAGAACCTGCCCTTTATTTTACAAGGTGACAGTCCTGAGAAAAAATTACGCTTAACCTTATTAATTGCAGGGTTTTCAAGCATTTTAGCCGGCACCTATATGGTGGTAAGCAATTTCTACAGCGGGCACAATGAGATTGCAGGTCTATATTGCTTGAGCACGGCCTTTGGATTTTATATTTCAGCCGCCGCTTTTCGTGACCAGCTGAATAAACATCTGTATGTCATCGTCCATGCTTTGTTACTGATCATAATGCTACTGTTCCTGCTGGATAATGGTCATGCGATTGAAAAACACTCCGAATACAACTATCTGATTGCGTTAACCGTGGGATCGGCGTTGGTGTTACGTCAGCAATCACCCTATTTAAGCAAGATATTTCCGCTAATCTGTCTGGCGGTTTATCTGTTTTTCATTTCGACCGGATTGACCTGGCAGTTCAAACAGTTCCATTTTAATTTCCCGCAAGAATCGGGATTTTATATCGTAAACTGCGCGGTACCGATGATTTCACTGTTATTAACCGCCTTTACCCTGCGCGGTAACTACTCTGAAACTGACCTAATCAAACGTGAGCTTGCGCTGGCGATGGGTAAAAACCAATTGGAGCTCTATTACCAACCTCAGGTCGACAGCGATAAAAAGCTGATTGGTTTCGAAGCGCTATTGCGCTGGAAGCACCCTGCCAAAGGATTTATCTCCCCTGAAGTGTTTATTCCCGTCGCGGAGAAAAGCGGCTTAATTATCGAAATCGGTAAATGGGTCATGGAGCGCACTCTGCAGCAAATCGCCGAATGGGATCGTGCGCAATATCTGGGCGATTTAGTCTTCTCTATTAACATCAGTCCACTGCAGTTAATGCACAGAGATTTTACTCAGGACACGTTACTGGCACTGTCACATTACAAAATTCGACCTGAACGCTTGAAGTTCGAAATCACTGAGACGACGTTTATTTACGATCAAAAGCGCATTGGCGATGTTATCAACCACTTCAGCCAGTTAGGTATCAAGTGGGCGATTGATGACTTTGGCGTGGGCTATTCGTCGCTGAAATCAATTAGCGACTTCGCTATTGATGATATTAAGATTGATAAATCGCTGATTATGCAAATATTCAAGAATGAATCATCGGCAATAGTAGTGCAGAAAACCATTGAGCTATCGCGTGAAATGGGGATGAAGGTCCTCGCCGAAGGCATCGAAAGCGAGGAATATTTTACTTACCTGCGCGATAAAGGTTGTCACTTGTTCCAGGGCTATCATTTTTCCCGACCGCTTCCCGTGGCCGATGCAGTGCTATGGATTAAAAAAGCCAAAATATAAATCACTATTTACCCGGTGCGCATTAATGCGCACCTTACGATCTCGTAGGGTCGCCATTAATGGCGACCGGTACAAGGCATACTCATTAAAACAGCAATTTCGCAAGTGAAAGACCCGCCCCTAAGGTTACAAATTGGGTAGTCACCATCCATTTAGTTTGCGTCATCATCGCTTTATACAAATCTACCTTTATCGCCGCAACATCCTCTTTAGTGGCGTAATTGGACTTGATCACCGCCACATCCGCTTTCACCGCAGCCACATCCTCCTTTGTCGCATAATTTGACTTGATTACCGCCACATCCGCCTTAACGGCTTCCACATCCTGTTTCGTGGCATAGTTCGACTTAATAACTGCCACATCCGCGACCAATACGGTCACGTTATCTTCCAGCCTTTTAACCCGTTCTTGCATTCCTTTTCCTCCGCCCGGTGGTTGTCCGCCTTGATCGCATTTAGGTCGACGGCACGAATAATTGATAACGCTTTTACTTAACGGTTCAGCTAACATTACTTCACCCCAATCTTGTTTGCTATTGATTGGGTGATGCAGGTCGACGGTAAGCCATATCATCAAAATCCCTTTTAATAGGGTGAACGTTAAACACCGCACTCGCCCAAAACCATCAGTATCGTGGCACAGCAATTATTTAAAAACATTAGCGTTTGCCATAAGAAGTGGAAATTAAAAAAATACGACCTAGCGCAATCACTTATTAAATGGCGCAATAAAATGCGCAGCCATCTAAATAAAACAATAAAGCCCACGACTTTTACATCGTGAGCTTTCTCGCTAAATCAGGCCAATTAAAAACAATTACTGATAAACAATGCCCGGTGGATTAACCTGAGATGTTTCAACCGCCTCCTCCTGTTCACCCCAGCGCGCCAGCACCTGTTTGTACTCGCCGCTGGCGATAGCGCCGTTAATCGCCTGCTGCAGCGCCACGTCCAAGCCATTCCCTTTCTTCGTCGTTACCGCCACCCATGCGCGGAACGGGCCGTGGCCGACGATTTTGGTTTGTCCGCGTGAAGCAACCTTCCATGCGGCCAGCGCCTGCGGGCCAAACGACGCATCCGCGCGTCCGGAAAGCAGCGCCAGCGTCGCCGCCGCATCATCATTGAGATAAATCGGTTGCACCGGCGCTAAGCCCTGCGCACGGTTCTTCTCATCCCAGCCGAGCAGAATACGCTCCTGATTGGTACCGGAACCGACGATGATGCGTTTACCCGCCACATCCTCGCGCCCTTTGATTGCGGTAATCGCGCTGTTGGTTTTCACCGCAAACGCGTGGTTATCCGCGCGATAGGTGGCGAAATCGAACTTCTTCTTGCGCTCCTCGGTCACCGCAATATTGAACATGGCCACGTCATAGCGTCCGGCGGTTATGCCCAGCGGCCAATCTTCCCACGCCGCCGGCACCAGTTTCAATTTAAGGCCCAGACTATCCGCCAGCAGGCGCGCCATATCCGGATCGCTGCCAATTAGCGTCTTATTATCCGACGCCCACAACCCAATCGGCGGTGAATTCATCGCGGTAGTCGCTACCGTTAAATAGCCTGGATTAACGAAATGAAAACCGGCCGGAATTTTGGCAATCGCCTGCGGATTGGCGGCAATATTGATCGGCGTTTCGTTATTTTTGGCATCCAGCGTTTCTGCCGCGATAGCCGGAGAGGCCAACATCGCGCTCAGTAGCGCTGTAATAATTACACGTTGCATTAAAGTACCCGTGCCAGAAAACGTTTAGTGCGCTCATGGCGCGGCTGATTCAGCACCTGATGGCTGCTGCCCTGCTCAACAATGCGGCCGTCGACCATAAACACTACGTTATCGGCCACTTCACGTGCAAAGCCAACTTCATGCGTCACAATCACCAGCGTGGTACCGGAACGCGCCAGCTTTTTAATCACGTCCAGTACTTCGCCCACCAGCTCGGGATCGAGCGCCGATGTCGGTTCGTCAAACAGCATCACGCGTGGATTGAGCATCAGCGCCCGCGCAATGGCGATACGCTGCTGCTGACCGCCGGAGAGATGACGCGGCCAGGCATCGGCTTTGTGGCGCAACCCCACCACATCCAGCAGATCGCCCGCGCGATCGATAGCTGCACGCCGCGACAGCTGACGATGCGCAATCGGCGCTTCAATCAGGTTCTCCAGCACCGTCAGATGCGGGAACAAGTTGAAGTTCTGGAACACGTAGCCGACGTTGATGCGCTGACGCAGAATCGCCTTTTCCTTCAGCTCATACAGCTTGTCTCCGCGCCGCTGATAGCCAATATAGTCGCCATCAATCTGGATATACCCTTCATCGACGCGCTCCAAATGGTTAATGGTGCGCAGCAGCGTCGATTTACCCGAACCGGATGGACCGAGGATTACTGTGACCGATCCCGGTTCCAGTTCCAGGGACACGTCATCCAGCGCTTTTAGCTTGCCGAACGATTTGCTCACGCCGGTAATGCTAATTGCGCCAGCGGTATGCAGATTCTTGCGGTAATCAATGGCTTCGGACATGGGAGAGCTCCTCGGTTGCAGGTTTGGCGCTGCGGTTACGCCATTGACGCCAGCGCGACGGCTGCGGTTCACGCGTGACGCTGCGCGCCAGCCAGCGCTCAACGCTGTGCTGCAGCAGTGACAACACGGTGGTGATAATCAGATACCAGGCGGCACCGACCATCAGCAGCGGAATCACCTGCTGGGTACGGTTGTAGATCATCTGGATGGTGTAAAACAGCTCCGGCATCGCCAGCACGTACACCATTGAGGTGCCTTTGGCGAGGCTGATAATTTCATTAAACGTAGTAGGAATGATCGCGCGTAGCGCCTGCGGCAGAATGATGCGGAAAGTACGCCGCGTTGAGGACAAACCGAGCGCCGATGCCGCTTCAAACTGACCGTGGTCGACACCCAAAAAGCCGCCGCGAATGATCTCGGCGCTGTAGGCGCTCTGCACCAACGTCAACCCAATCACCGCTGCCGGGAACTGGCCGAGCACGTTTATGGTCTGAAAATGGCCCCACGACAGCGCGGTAAACGGGATACCGAGCGACAGCGTGTCGTACAGATAGGAGAAGTTGTACAGGATAATCAGCACCACAATCAGCGGCAGCGAGCGGAACAGCCAGATATAGCCGAACGCCAGCGTACTCAGCAGCCACGATGACGAAAGCCGCGCCAACGCCAGCAGGCCGCCGAAGATCAGGCTGAGAATTGTGCCAAACAGCGTTAGCAGCAGCGTTTGCCCTAAACCGCTGAGGATCACCGGATCAAAAAACCATTTGGCGAACACGCCCCATTCCCAGCGCGGGTTAAAGGCAACGGAATCGATCACGCTGGCCAGAATAAACAGCGCGACAATCGCGCCGACGGTACGTGCCGGATATCGCGCCGGCACCACGGTTAATCGTTGTTGATCGCTCATTGTTACTCCTTAGCTGGCCTGCGCCACGCTATGCACATCAATCACTTTCAGGAAGCGCAAGCGTCCATCGTGTGGCGGGCGGCTGTAGATCTCCATATCTTCCAGCAGCTCAAACTGTGGCTGATAACCGTGGCCGATATACAGCTTCACCGCTTCCGGCTGGCGGAAACCGGTGGTGAGAAACACGCGCTGGTAACCCGCGCGCAGCGCGCGCCGCTCCAGTTCCTGCAGGATGAGCAGCGCCAAACCCTGACGACGCAGATCGCTGCGCGTCCAGATGCGCTTGAACTCGGCGGTCACCGCGTCATACGGTTTGTAAGCCCCCATGGCGATAATCTCGCCGTCGCGCTCCAGCACAATAAATAGCCCGCGCGGCGGCAAATACCATTCGGTCAGCTCAACTTCTTTTTGGCTGGTAAAGAATTCGCCGTAGCGCGCCGTATACTCGCCAAACAGTCCAGTCAAAATCGGCTGCAGCTCCGGCGCTTCCGGTGACACTTCGCGGAAAAATTGCTCGCTCATGCGGCCTCCTTAGTCGCCCAAGCCGGCTGGATTGATTTCGGAACTGTCGATGCGCTCGACGCCTTCCCCCCAGCGCTTCAGCACCTTGTCGTAATCACCGTTCTTGATCACGCCATTCAGCGCGGTGTTGATCGGCTGCACCAGGCCGCCATCTTTCTTCACCGTCACCGCGATGTGTGCCGCTTTCGGCCAGCCACCATCGACGCTGCCCACCAAACGCGTCTGTTTAGTCAACGCCGCTTTCCACGCGCCAATCACGTTGGGGCCAAAAAAGGCATCCGCGCGACCCGACTGCAGCGCCAGGGTTTGTGCCGCATCGTCTTTGGTATACACCGGCGTAAACGGCTTCAACCCTTTGGCCTGATTCTCTTTATCCCAGGCCAACAGGATCGACTCCTGATTGGTACCGGAGCCAACGATAATGCGCAGTCCGGCGATATCTTCTGCTTTGGTGATCGCCTTAATCGGGCTGGTGGATTTGACGTAAAAACCGAGTGAATCTTTGCGGTAGGTGGCGAAATCGAAGCGCTCTTTACGTTCTTTGGTGACGGTCACGTTACTGATCGCCGCATCGTATTTACCCGATGCCACGCCAAGCGGCCAGTCTTCCCACGAGGTTGGCACCACGTTAAGTTTCAAACCCAGGCTATCGGCGACTAAGCGGGCGATATCCACTTCGCTGCCGAGCAGGGTTTTGTTGTCATCACTGAACACCGTCAGCGGCGGTGAGTTGAGCGCGGCGACGGCCACGGTGAATGAACCTGGCACCGCGAAGTGATGTCCGGCCGGAATCTGCGCCACAGCGGCGTCATTCTTCGCGGTATTGATCGGCGTTTTGTTGGCTTCCACACTGACATTCTGACCGTTAACCGCCACATCCTCGGCAAATACGGCGCTGCTCATGCCCAGCAACAGCAGCGCGATAAGGGATTTTTTCTGCATAGCGTTTTCTCGACTCTTATTGTTGTGTGAATTGGTTAAGCGGATCTTTTAGGCCAAAGCTGGCACGCAGCGTGGTGCCGGGATATTCGGTACGGGTTAAGCAGCGCGCTTGCAGAATCGGTACCACGCGATCGACAAAGCGTTCGAAGGTATCGGGCGTGCCGCCCTGAATGATGAAGCCATCGGTCGCTTCGCTCTCAAACCACAGCTGCAAACCGTCAGCCACCTGCTCTGGCGTGCCGTGGAACAATGGACGCGGCGTCGCAGCCTCCAATGCCGCCTGACGCAGCGTATGACCGTGCTCGCGCGCCTTGCGTTTGATTTCGTCGGTGGTGCTGCGGAAGCTGTTCTGACCGATAGCGCCGAGTTCCGGGAACGGTTCATCCAGCGGATATTGCGAGAAGTCGTGATGATCGAAGAAGCGACCGAGATAGTTGAGCGCATCCTTGATGGAAACCAGCGCCGCGGTGGTTTGATACTGCTGCTCCACATCTTCCGCGCTATCGCCCACAATCACGCCGACGCCCTGGAAAATGTGCAAATCGCCTGGCTCACGGCCGTTCGCCACCAGCTGCTTTTTCACATCGCGGTAGAACTCCTGCGCTTCTTCACGCGTCGGCTGATGGGTAAAAATGGCATCGGCATGGCGCGCCGCCAGCTTTCTGCCATCTTCAGACGCGCCCGCCTGAAACACCACTGGGCGGCCTTGCGGCGTGCGTTCGATGTTCAGCGGCCCCTGCACCTGGAAGAAATCGCCGTGGTGATTCAAGGTGTGCAGTTTGCTGGTATCAAAGAACTGACCGCTCTCTTTATTGCGCACGAAAGCATCGTGTTCCCACGAATCCCACAGCCCTTTCACCACTTGCAGATACTCATCGGCAATGCGATAGCGCAGCGCGTGTTCCGGATGCTGCTGACGCGAGAAGTTCTTCGCCGATCCCTCCAGCGGCGAGGTCACCACGTTCCAGCCGGCGCGACCGCCGCTCAGATGATCGAGGCTGGCAAACTGACGCGCCACGGTGAAGGGTTCGCTATAGGACGTGGACACGGTGCCGACCAAACCGAGATGCTCGGTGACGCCCGCCAGTGCCGACAGCAGCGTCAGCGGTTCAAAGCGATTAAGAAAATGCGGGATCGATTTTTCGTTAATAAACAGACCATCGGCGACAAACAGGAAATCCAGCTTGCCCGCTTCCGCCTTACGCGCGATGTGTTTGGCATAGTCAAAATTGATACTGGCATCGGCCAGCGCCGCCGGATGACGCCACGCGGACATATTGCCAGATGCGCCATGCAGGATGGTGCCCAATCGCAGTTGTCTTGCAGTCATAATGTTCTCTCTTTTGCCAAGGCGCAGCCTGACGGCGACAGAGCGTCGCCGTGCAGAACAGGTATTAAATGAGTGAATCGAGCTAGTTCAGGATGGCGTCACGACATCGCGCATTGAGGTGCTGCAACGCTTGCTGAGCCAGTTGCGTAAAGTAGTGTGCAGCGGGGGCAATCAGCGCTTCATCAGGGTTGAAGCCGCCATGATGCAGACCAAACTCGCTGGCGCTGCCAATGCTGACAAACGCGCCGGGGATGTGCTGTAAGTAGAATGCGAAATCTTCACCGCCAAGATGTAGCTCGGCGGTTTGCACGCGATAACCCGCTTGCTGCGCCACGTGGCTGGCAAACTGCGCCCAGCGCGCATCGTTCTCCAGCACCGGTGGACCAGGATGCCAGCTAAAGGTAGCGCTGGCACCGTTGGCTGCCGCGATGTTCTCCACCAGGGTGCGTGCGCGCTGCTCCAGCTCGGCGCGCACCTGCTTGTCATGGGTGCGTACCGTGCCGCCAAATTCAGCCTAACCGGGCAGCACGTTCCAGGTTTTGCCGGCGTCGATGCGCGTGACGCTCAGCACTAAGCTATCCAGCGTATTGAAGCTTCGGCTGGTGAGCGATTGCAGCGCCTGAATGATCTGGCTGGCGACCACAATGCTATCGACGCCCTCTTCCGGGTGCGCCGCATGCGCGCCTTTACCGCCCACGCGTACGATAAATTTATCCGCATTGGCATAAAACGCGCCGCCGCGCGTGGCGAAGGTGCCGGTCGGTAAACCGGGTTCATTGTGCATACCGAAAATCGCCTGCACGCCGTCGAGCACCCCGGCATTAATCAGCTGGCGTGCACCGGTAGCGTTCTCTTCCGCCGGTTGGAACAGAATACGGATGCGGCCTGGCAACTGATCTTCAATCGCTTTCAGTTGTAATGCCGCACCCAGCATTACGGCGCTGTGCACGTCGTGACCGCAGGCATGCATCACACCGCTATTGCGCGAGCGGTAAGCGAGTCCGGTGGCTTCGTGAATAGGTAACGCATCGATATCGGCACGCAGCGCAATCAGCGTGTCGCCGCGTCCCACTTCTACCACTACGCCGGTTTCCAGCGGGTAGTCCAGCAGACGCAAACCGGCGTCCTGTAACCAGCGGCGCAGGCGCGCAGTGGTTTCGACTTCGCGACCGGATAACTCCGGCCAGCTGTGCAGCTCGCGCCGCCAGTCGATCAGCTGATGTTCGCTAAATTGCGTCATACCTGCCTCCGGAATCGGCGAATCATGCCGTCACTAAACGGTGCGTGGCCAACAGTTCGAGTGATTTCACGCGCGCCTGCTCTTCAGCCACCGGCGTATCAATCACGAACTCTTCAATGCCGAAATTCTGATGCAGCGCATCCAGCTTGGCATGCACCTGCGCGGCGGTGCCTTTCAGCAACGATGGCGTGCGCGGTTCAATCACGTAATCGCTGTAGCCGCCCTGACGTACATAGCGTTCCGCCTGCTCAACGCTGCCGACGTTGACGCTAGGGCCATCTTTTACGCTGACGTGATAGACGCGCAGCGTATCCACCAGCAGATCGGCTTCCGCCGGAGAATCCGCCACCACCACCTGCACCGCCACCAGCGCACGCTGGCCGTTGCTGTGCTGACGATAGCTATTGAGGACTTTCTCCATCAGCTGTGGATCGCCGTTGTGATGCGCAGCGAATACCAGCTGCCAGCCGAGTTCAGCCGCCAGTTTGGCGCTCTCTTCACTGGCACCCAGCAGGAAACGATTCGCCGGACGCGGCGGCTGCGGCGTGGCGCGCAAAATCTCTTCATCGCCTACCGGCGGCACCTGCAGCCAGCTATCCAGCAGCGTTAGCTGCTCCGCAAAGCTGCCTTTCTCCTGCAGATGGACACCGAGCTGCAGCGCCCGCGTGGAGAGCGGCAAGCCGCCCGGCGCTTTACCAACACCGATGTCGATGCGGCCCGGCGCCAGCGATGCCAGTAAGTTGAAGTTTTCCGCCACCTTGTAAGGGCTGTAGTGCTGCAGCATCACGCCACCGGAGCCAACGCGAATATGTTGTGTCTGGCCAATGATCCAGGCGATCAGCAGTTCCGGCGAAGGGCTCGCCAGACGATCGGTATTGTGATGCTCGGCCAACCAGAAGCGGTGATAGCCCCAGGCTTCTGCCTGTTGCGCCAGCTGTAAAGTGCGATGTAGCGCGTGACTGGCGGTCTCTCCATCGGCAATCGGCGATTTATCCAGCAAACTCAGTCGGTATGACATGCGCCTTATCCTTATCAACGTGAATATGGCGAGTAGTTTGGTGTGGTAATCACTGATTCGTAAAACATCATATTGTCGTATCTATATTTACTTTATGCATATCAGATAGATAGGCTAAGGCAATCTCGTTAAATCCCTTTTAAAACACACAATTAAGAAAACCGAATGGGGATTGTTATGGAGATATTTTGAAAATGTGACATTCCGTATAAAATTATTAAAACATCGTTTCAAAACGTGACGTAATTCATTCAATCGCAATTGCCTTATTTTTCCACGAAACATTTTATCTATGCTGGCACCACGCGGCTCCCTTCGGAAAATCACTGCGCCGCACCTCTGCCTCATCCTTTGCTGGAGAAAAAAGAATGACGTTAAAAAAATTACTGCTGGTAGTTTCGTTATCCTCCGCTGCAGCATTTTGCCCTGCCGTGGTGTCAGCGAAAGTCATCAAAGTGGCGGAAGTCCAACCCGCAGGCTATCCCACCGTCGTGGCGCTTGAGCACATGGGCGAGAAGCTTAAAAAAGCCACTGACGGGCGCTTAGAAATGAAAATTTATGCTGGCGGCGTGTTAGGCGATGAAGATCAAACGTTACAGCAGGTGCAGCTTGGGGCTATCGATATGATTCGCGTGTCGCTGGCCCCGGTCACCACCATCGCCCCAGAAACCAGCGTGTTGACCTTGCCGTATGTTTTTCGCGATGAGAATCATATGCATCAGGTGTTAGACGGCGATATCGGCAAACAGATTGTCACAAAGTTCGATAACGACCCGAACGCCCGCATGATTTTCCTCGGCTGGACTGACGCGGGTGTGCGAAACATGATCACCAAAGAGCCGATCACCAAACCCGACGATCTCAAGGGTATGAAGATCCGTGTACAAAACAGTGCCATCTCACTGGCAACGTTAAAAGCGATGGGCGCGAATCCGGTAGCGATGGGCGTGAGTGAAGTGTTTAGCGCCATGCAAACGGGTGTTGTTGATGGCACCGAAAACAATCCCCCGACATTTGTCGCCCATAACTACATGCCCGTCACTAAGTACTACACCCTAACCGGTCACTTCATTCAGCCCGAAATGATCCTCTACTCCAAACCCTTATGGAATCGTCTATCCGCTGAGGATCAGGCCCTGCTGAAGAAATTAGGCAAAGAGGCGCAGGATGAAGAACGCCAGTTATGGGCCACCTACACGCAACAATCCGTTGAAAAGATGAAAGCGGGTGGCGTGACCTTCCAGCAAACCGATCGTGAAGCCTTCGTCAAGGCGACGCAGCCAGTGCGCGATCAATTTGGTGGCAAATATCAGGATCTGATGACACAGATTGCTGATGTGAAGTAATCCTCTCCACGCCACGTCTCTGCGTGGCGTTTTACTCAGGTAAACACGATGACTGCATATTCTCGTCTGATGGATGGGCTTTATTTACTGTGCATGGCGATTGCCGCCGTAGCGTTGTTGATCATGGTGACAGTAATTCCCATCGGGATTTTTTCTCGCTATGTGTTAAATGATGCGCTTTCCTGGCCTGAACCGGTCGCCATTATTTGCATGATCATCTTTACCTTTATTGGCGCGCCGGTGGGATTCCGCGCGGGTACGCATATCTGCGTGTCAATGATGACTGACCGACTCTCACCAGCCAATCAGCGCTGGCTGTTAAAACTGTCAGATCTGCTGATGATCGTCACCTGTGTGGTGATTTTCCGTGCCAGTTACAACCTGTGCGAAGCGATGTGGGTACAAACGCTGGCTTCTTTACCCATGGTGACTTACGGCGAAATGTATCTGCCCATCCCGATCGGCGCGGTATTTACGCTGTTGTTTGTCGCTGAGCGATTAATTAATGGCGATCAAAGCCAGCGCGCAATCGTCACTCTTGGTGGCACCCATTAAGCGGAGCAAAAAATGGACGCACTCATTTTAATTGGCAGTCTGGTGGTATTGCTGTTGCTCGGTTTCCCGGTCGCGTTTGCCGTAGGATTAAGCGCATTTATCGGCGCGTGGTGGATCGATTTGCCGTGGGAAGCCGTCGTGATTCAGATTACTAACGGTATTAACAAATTTTCACTGCTGACCATTCCCTTCTTTATTCTGGCTGGCGCCATTATGGCGGAAGGCGGCATTGCTCGCAGGTTGGTTAATTTCGCCTATATATTTGTCGGATTCATTCGTGGTGGACTGTCACTGGTGAATATTGTCGCCTCAACCTTCTTTGGCGCCATTTCGGGCTCGTCGGTTGCCGATACCGCCTCAATTGGTTCGGTCATGATTCCCCAGATGGAGGAGAAAGGCTATCCGCGTGATTTCGCTGCAGCAGTAACCGCTAGCGGCTCGGTGCAAGCGGTTTTAACTCCGCCCAGTCACAACTCGGTGATTTATTCACTCGCCACCGGCGGTATCGTCACTATCTCTTCGCTGTTTGTCGCCGGCATCATTCCAGGTCTGTTACTCGGTTTATGCTTAATGATCATGTGCCTGATCTTTGCGCGTAAACGGGGTTATCCTAAAGGCGAGCGCATCCCTTATAAGCAGGCGTTGAAAATCTTCTTCGATGCATTTTGGGGACTGTTCACCATATTTATTATTCTCGGCGGGATACTCTCGGGCGTTTTCACCGCCTCTGAGTCGGCAGCAATAGCCTGTATTTGGGCGTTCTTCGTGACGATGTTTATCTACCGCGATTTCAAATGGACTCAGTTGCATATTTTGGTATTCCGCACCATCAAAACAGTGACCATAGTGATGGTGCTGATTGCCTTCGCCGCCGGTTTCGGTGCGGTAATGACCTTTATGCAATTACCTACCATTATTACCGAGGCCTTTACTCAATTTTCCAGTAACAAGTATGTGATTTTGATGTGCATCAACCTGCTGTTACTGGTAGTGGGAACACTAATGGACATGGCACCGCTCATCCTTATTCTGACGCCGGTATTATTGCCCGTGGCGACTGCACTGGGCGTTGATCCGGTACATTTCGGCATGATCATGCTGACCAACCTTGGCATTGGTTTAATCACCCCGCCGGTCGGCACGGTATTATTTGTGGCCAGCGCGGTGAGTAAGCAGAAAATTGAGCAAGTGGTCACGGCCATGCTGCCGTTCTATGGTGTGTTATTTATTGTGCTGATGCTGATCACCTATATCCCGGCATTATCGCTGTGGCTGCCGCGATTAATGGGGGTGATGTAACAACGCTCATTTATAAGGAGTGAGCAGGTTATTTAATATTCACACATTGTGTAGCGGCGCGATTTATCGCGCAATAAATTGCGCCGCTACAATTCATGGGATAAGCAATATCGTTGTTCATATCAACAAAGATGTTAAGAAGCGCCACGACATCTGTTCACCTTCTCCAATCCTTTTTATTTTTTTCGGCAAAGCTTAGTGCAATTCATTGGTTCAACTCCCGGATGCGGCATTTGATGATGCAATCAGACCGCTCAAGCTTTGATAAAAAAGGGAAACACCATGACTAAGCATTTTCACTTGCAGGCGCTCAGTTTAGCCCTGCTCTCAGGGATTTTTAGCGCCCACGCGGCGGACACGCCGGTCAAAGGCGGTACGCTGGTTTATCTTGAACAACAGGCGCACACCAACCTTTATCCACCCGCTGGCGGCTTTTATCCGAATGGCGGTATTCTGAATCAAATAACCGATAAGCTGACGTGGCAAAACCCAAAAACCTTACAGGTTGAGCCGTGGATTGCCGAAAGCTGGAGCAGCAACGCCGATAAAACCGAATACACCTTTAAAATTCGTCCCGGCGTGACTTTCTCTGATGGCACGCCATTAGATGCTAATGCGGTGGCAAAAAACTTTGATACTTACGGGCTGGGAAATAAAGCCCAGCGCCTGCCGGTTTCCGAAGTGATTAATAATTACGATCGCAGTGAGGTTATTGATCCGCAGACGGTGAAATTCTATTTCAAAAAACCGTCCCCCGGTTTTTTGCAGGGCACCGCAACCATTGGGTCAGGTCTGGTTTCCCTCAGCACTCTGCAGCGTAGCTTCGATCAGCTAGGCGATGCGCGCCATATCATTGGCTCCGGCCCGTTTGTGGTCAGCGATGAAAAACTCGGGCGCGAAGTCGATTTAACCGCGCGCAAAGATTACCAGTGGGGCCCGAAAAACAGCGCCCAGCAAGGTCCTGCCAATCTCGACGGCATCAAGTTTATCGTCACGCCGGAAGACAGCGTGCGCATTGGCGCATTGCTGGCCGGTCAGGCCGACTTTATTCGTCAGGTGCAAGCCTATGACGAGAAGCAGGCGCAGCAGCAAAACTTCCCGATTTATGCCGCACCCACGCGCGGCGTCAACGACAGCATCAGCTTCCGCCCGGATAACCCGCTGGTCAGCGAGGTGAAAGTGCGTCAGGCGCTGCTGCACGCCACTAACGCGCAGCAGGTGGTGCAAACCCTGTTCTCGCCGAACTATCCGCAGGCCACCTCGGTGATCGCCACTTCGGCGGCCGGTTACGTCAACCTCGCCGACAAGCTGAAATACGATCCAACGCTTTCGAAAAAACTGCTGGATGAAGCGGGCTGGAAACCGGGCAGCGACGGCATTCGTGAGAAGGATGGTAAGAAACTGGCGTTAACCATTTATGAGTCATTGCCGCAGCCGCAGAACAAAGAAGTGCTGCAGCTGGTGGCGCAGCAGTGGCGTCAGGTCGGCGTGGCGCTGGCGGTAAAAGCCGGTGATGCCGGTAGCCGCGTGCTGGATAACCTCGATCCGCTGAAAACTCCGCTGGTGGTTTCCGAAGTGGGCCGCGCCGATCCCGACGTGGTGAAAAGCCAGTTTTATCCGACTAACCGCGATGCGCTGCTGCAGAAAGGCGGCTCCAGCGACAAGGTGCAGAACTTCCGCGACGACAAGCTCAACACGCTATTGCTGAGCATCTCGTCGGAGGTCGATCCGGCTAAGCGCCTGGCGGTGACCGCCGATGCGCAGCGTTATCTGCTCGATCAGGCATATGTGATTCCCATCTTCGAAGAACCGCAGGTCTTTGCCGGCGCGCCGTGGTTGAAAGGCGTGAATTTTGAAGCCGTGGGTCGCCCGTCGTTCTACGGCGCGTGGCTGGAAAAACACTAAGGCAGGTCAATAATGCAACGTTCACTGCTGCGAAGAGTGGGTCAAAGCGTTTTGGTGCTGTGGGCCGCGTTTACCCTGTCGTTCTTTCTGCTGCAGGTGCTGCCCGGCGATGCGGTGCTGATAAAGTTTCAGAACCCGGATCTGGGCCTCAGCCCGGATCAAATCGCCGAAATGCGACTGGCTTACGGCGCGGATAATCCGCTCTGGCAGCAGTACGTGCACACGCTGCTGGCGATGCTGCGCGGCGATTTTGGTTACTCGGTGCAGGCGGGCGTGCCGGTCAGCGAACAGCTGGTCAGCAACCTGCCCGCCACGCTGCAACTGGCGCTGCTCGGTTTTGCGCTCGCCACGCTGATTGCCTTTGCATTGGCGGCGCTGTCGCGTTTGCCGGGACTGCGCTTCCTGCGTTCCGTGCTGCAATCGGTGCCCGCGCTGTTTATCTCGCTGCCCACCTTTTGGCTCGGCATCGCGCTGATTCAGCTGTTCTCCTTCCAACTGCGCTGGATCCCGGTAATCAACCCTTCAGCGCTACAAGGCTTAATCCTGCCGGTGATTACCGTGGCGATTCCGATCTCCGCGCCGCTGGCACAGATTCTGTTACGCAGTATCGATCAGGTTTCCACCCAACCGTTTGTGGCGGTGGCACGCGCCAAAGGCGCCAGTGAAAGCCACGTATTGTGGCATCACGTGATGCGCAATGCGCTGCTGCCGGTACTCAACGTCGCCGGCTTACTGCTCGGCGAACTGATTGCCGGTGCGCTGATTACCGAAACCGTATTTGGTTTGAGCGGCATCGGTCAGCTGACGCAGCAGGCGGTGAATAATCAGGACGTCGCGGTGTTGCAAGCGGTGGTGATGATCTCTGCGCTGGCCTTTGTGCTGATTAACCTGTTGGTCGATGCGCTGATGCCGCTGTTCGATCCGCGTCTGCAATCCATTGCCGGAGGCCACCGATGAGCCTGGTCGATTACTCAACTGCGCGTCAGAGCAACGGCAAGGCCCGTGCGTCGCGCGCGCTACATATCCAGCCGGGTTTATGGCTGGCGTGGGGCGTGATGCTACTGGCGCTGCTGGCGGCCTTTGCACCCAGTTTGTTTACCCATTTCAGCCCAACCGAAGGCGTGCCAGGCGCGCAGCGTCTGCCGCCGCAGGCCGCTTACTGGCTCGGTACCGATCAGCTGGGCCGCGATCTCTATGCGCGCATTATTTATGGTTCATCACAGTCGCTGTCGGCCGCTGTCGCCGCCGTCGCGATGGGGTTGATTGGCGGCACCACGCTCGGCGTGCTGGCGGGCGCGATAGGCGGACGCAGCGAGAATTGGCTGATGCGCGTAGTCGATGTGCTGCTGTCGATTCCGTCGCTGCTGCTGTCACTGAGCATTCTGATCCTGCTCGGCTTCGGCACCGTGCACGCCGCGCTGGCGGTCGGCATCGCGTCGATTGCCAGCTTTGCCCGTTTGGCGCGCGGTGAAGTGGTGCGCGTGCGCCGCAGTGAATTCGTCGAAGCCGCTTACGGCAGCGGCGGCAGTTTCTGGCGCGTGCTGTGGCGCCATATTTTGCCCAACTCGCTCACGGCGGTGATCGCCTTCGCCGCCCTGCAGTTTGGTCAGGCGATTCTGGCGTTATCAACGCTCAGTTTTCTCGGCTACGGCACGCCGCCGCCAACGCCAGAATGGGGTTTGCTGATCGCCGAAGGCCGCAACTATCTGGCCACCGCCTGGTGGCTCACTACCTTCCCTGGCATCGTGGTGGTCGCCATCGTGCTGGCCGCCAATCGCATCAGCCGTCAACTGGCCGGAGGTGACGCATGAGCGCGCTATTAGCCATTGAGAATTTAACCCTGAGCTATCGCCAGCGCGGCGAGTGGCGCGCGGTGGTACACAACGTCAGTTTCGAATTACAGCCCGGTGAAATGGTGGCACTGGTGGGGGAATCCGGTTCCGGTAAAACCACCACCGCGCAGGCGATCATAGGTTTGATGGCGGAAAACGGCCGCCGTGATAGCGGCAAGATTGTGCTGAACGGCACCGATATCGCCGGTTGGTCGTCAAAACGGCTCGATAGCCTGCGCGGCGTCAGCATCAGCTTAGTGCCACAGGATCCGGGCAACTCGCTCAATCCGGTGAAAACCATCGGCGATCAGGTGGGTGAAATGCTGCAGCTGCACCTGAAAATCAGCAAAGCCGAGCGCCAGCAGCGCGTGCTGGAGCTGTTGCAAAAAGTGGGTTTGAGCCATCCGGAGCAACGCCTGAAGCAGTATCCGCATCAACTCTCTGGCGGTATGAAACAGCGGGTGCTGATTGCTATCGCCCTCGCCCTGCGCCCACAAATCATCATCGCCGATGAACCGACCAGCGCGCTGGATGTGACGGTGCAAAAGCGCATCCTTGATCTGCTGGACGTGCTGCGCCGCGAATCCGGCACCGCGGTGCTGTTTGTCACGCACGATTTAGCGCTGGCGGCAGAACGCGCCGATCGTTTGCTGGTGTTCCGTCACGGCGAAGTGCAAGAGCAAGGTCCGGCGGCGCAGGTGATCAACGCGCCGCAGCATCCCTACACGCGACAGCTACTGCAGGATGCCGATCCCGGTGAAGCCGCGCTGGCCGTTCCTGCCCGTGCCAACTTCTCATCACCGGCGATTCAGCTCTCCGGCATCAACAAACAGTTCTCTCTCGGTCGCCAGCAGCAGCTGCAGGTGGCCAAAGAGGTATGCGTCACCGTGGCGCGCGGCACCACGCACGCGCTGGTCGGCGAATCCGGTTCCGGTAAAACCACGCTGGCGCGCATTCTGCTGGGATTTGAGCAGGCCGATAGCGGACGCGTAGTGATCGACGGCATCGATGCCACCGCGTTGCGCGGTGAAGCCCAGCGCCAGCTGCGCCGCAAAATTCAGTTCGTTTATCAGAATCCATTTGCTTCGCTCGATCCGCGCCAAACGCTGTTCGCCATTATTGAAGAGCCGCTGCTTAACTTTGAAAAACTCAGCCGCGAAACGCGTCGTCAGCGCGTCGAAGCGGTGGCGCAACGCGTCGCCTTGCCGCTCGAGTTATTGACGCGCAAACCGCGCGAGTTGTCCGGCGGCCAGCGGCAGCGTGTGGCGATTGCCCGCGCCCTGATTCTGCAGCCGGCGATTCTGGTGCTGGACGAAGCCACCTCAGCGCTGGATGTCACGGTACAGGCGCAGATTCTGCAACTACTGCAGCAACTGCAACGCGAACTCGGCCTCACCTACCTGTTTATCACCCACGATCTCGCCACCGTGCGCCGCATTGCGCACAGCGTCACCGTGCTGCGCGCCGGTGAAGTGGTGGAGCAAGGTGACGCCGTCACGCTATTTTCTGCGCCTCAGCATGCCTATACCCGCGCGCTGATTGACGCGATTCCCGCTTTCCGTCCGCTGATTAAGGAGTCTGCATGACGCGTAAACGCATTGGCTTTTTCACCCGCCTGCTGGATGACACCAGCGCGCAACAGCGCTATCGCCTGGCCACCGAACAGATTCAGCACGCCGAGCGTACCGGTTTTGACAGTGCGTGGATCGCTCAGCACCACTTTCATGAAAAAGAGGGCGGCTTGCCGTCGCCGCTGCTGTTCCTGGCACACGTTGCCGCGCATACCCGCACCATTCGCCTCGGCACCGGCATCATCACGCTGGCGATGGAGAACGCGCTGCGCGTGGCTGAAGATGCTGCAGTACTGGATTTGCTGAGTAACGGGCGGCTGGAGGTCGGTTTAGGATCGGGCGGCACCGCCACTTCGTTTCTGCCGTTCGGCATCACCATCGATCAACGCGCCAGCGTGTTTGCCGATCATCTGCATCAGCTGCTTAGCGCATGGCGCGGCGATACGCTGGGACATCCGGATAATCATCTCTATCCTGCCGCGCCGACGTTGGCGCAGCGCGTGTGGATTGCCACCTTTTCGGTAGAGGGTGCGGCACGCGCGGGCCAGGCGGGCCACGGTTTGATGCTGTCGCGCACCCAGCCGCGCCCGGCGGGTCAACCTGATTTAACGCTCGATCAGATGCAGAACCCGATGATCGACGCCTATCTGGCGGCGTTACCGCCAGGCATCGCACCGCGCATTCTGGCGTCGCGCACCGCTTTTGTCGCTGACTCCAATGACTACGCGCGCCGTCTTGCCGAGCCCGGTTTACAGCGCCAGGCCGCTCATTTCCGCGAGTCAGGACATGTTATTGGCCATACGCTTGACGAGCAGGCGCGTCAGCTGGACGCACACTTTGGTGATGCCGACCGGGTGCGGCAATCGCTGCTGGCCGATAGCGTGTTGCAACGCGTCACCGATATCAGCTTCCAGGTGCACTCCATCGATCCACCGCACGCCGACATTTTGCGTTCCATAGAGTTAATTGCCGACCACATCGCGCCCGCGCTGCGTGGCTAAGTCGGTGCGGTCACCATAAAGGTACAAACCGGGCTGATGGGTAACATTAGAAGATGCTTGCTGTCCCCCATCCCGGCCTTCCCCCGCAAGCGGGGGAAGGAGACGCTGCCACATGCAGCTCCCAACTCACATATAGCAGCATCTTCCTCCCCCATTTATGGGGGAGGACCGAGGTGGGGGATAGCCAGCACGGTACTAAATGGCGACCCTACTAATGCTTTAACTGGAGAATTGTATGTCCCAACCGTTTGATTTACTTAGTGCGCTGGCCGATATCGATCCCGCTTCCGAACTGGCGCAAGCCCGTGCTGAACGCGCCGCCGCCACGCAGCATACGCAAGGCAGCTACGAGGTGCTGTTTACGCAAGATGATGAGGATTTTCCGTTAGCCGAACGCTTTGCGCTCGCCGCACAGGTCGCGGCCTGGCACGGCGTAACCGCGCTGCAGGCGCATTATCAGCAGCAGGCACAACCGCCAGCGCAAAACGCACGCTTTGACGCCGGTTTAGCGTTTGCTGAACTGCTCAGTCTGCATCCGGTGGAGGCCGCGCCGCAGCACATCGAGACACTGCAACATGCCGGCTGGTCGCCGCGCGGTATCGTCACGCTGGCGCAGCTGATTGCGTTTGTCAGCTTCCAGAGTCGTTTGCTGCTCGGTTTGCGTTTACTCAGCGGCGAAGAGACGGCTGCGCAGCCGCATGCGGTGGCCGGAAAGTGGCACGATGCGCCGTTAACCCTGAGCGGCAAAACCGCCCTCACCGCCTTTACCCAGCAGGAACTCGGCTGGGAGCCGTGGCTGGCGGCTAAACCGCTCAATGAATTTAGCGCTGACGAGCAGGCCACGCTGGCGAAATTCGGCCACAGCGATTCCGATTACTTCCGCCTGTTGGGACGCAACCAGCCGCTGCTGGAGCAGCGCACGCTCACCGATAAAGGCATCTTCTATACCGCGGGTGGACTTTCGCGCGCGGAACGCGAAATTGCCGCGACGGTGGTAAGCAAGGTTAACGGCTGCATTTACTGCGCCTCGGTCCACGCGCGCAAAGCCAGCCAGCTGTCGAAAGATGAACCGGCGGTACAGAAGTTGCTGAATGTTGCGCCGGGTGCCGAATTGTCGCACGGACAATCGGCGCGCTGGGCGGCACAGATCGATCTGGTGGCGACCTTATCGATCACCCCCGCTGCCACCAGCCTGAAGCAGCTGCAAGCGCTGCGCGATCAGGGATTCAGCACGCTGGAATTGCTGGATCTGATTCAATCCGCCGCCTTCTTTGCCTGGGCGAACCGCCTGATGCTGACGCTCGGCGAACCTTTCTTACCTGCACAAACCCAAGGATGACCATGACCGATCTTTCCCCTCAACAGCTGGTGCGTTGGCGACGCGAGCTGCATCAGCATCCCGAACTGTCGGATCAGGAGTTTGCCACCACCGAGCGGCTAACGCGCTGGCTGCAACAACTCAACGTTAAGCTGCTGCCGCTGGCGCTGAAAACCGGGGTGGTCGCTGAAATTGGTCACGGCGAACCGCTGATCGCGCTGCGGGCCGATATCGATGCCCTGCCGATCGATGAGCAAACCGACCAACCGTGGCGCTCGCAGCAGCCGGGCGTGATGCACGCCTGCGGACACGATCTGCACAGCAGCGTAATGCTCGGCGTGGCACAGCAGCTAAAACGCATCGAAGCCCAATTGCCTGGCCGCGTGCGCATTCTGTTCCAGCCCGCGGAAGAGATTTTCACCGGCGCGAAACAGCTGCTGGCGGCAGGCGCACTTAACGATGTGCAGGCGATTTTTGGCCTGCATAACGCGCCGGATCTGCCCACCGGCACGCTGCGAACTCGCGGTGGCGCTTATTACGCCAACGTCGATCGTTTCCAAATCAATATCACCGGTAAAGGTGCGCACGCCGCGCGACCGCATGAAGGTATCGATAGCATTGTGATTGGCAGCCACATCGTCACCGCGCTGCAAACGCTGCCGAGCCGCGTGTTCAGCTCGCTGGAATCGGTGGTGGTTAGCGTAACGCGCTTCACGGCCGGCAATAGCTGGAATGTGTTGCCGCAAACGGTGGAGCTGGAAGGTACGGTGCGCACCCACAACGCTGAGATACGGGCACAAATCCCGCAGAAAATGACGGCGCTGATTAACGGTATCGCCGCCGGATTTGGCGCGCAGGTTGAGCTGGTGTGGCAGGAAGGTCCGCCATCGCTGGTCAACACGTCGGAATGGGCCGATTTCGCGCTGGATTTGGCTGCCGATCAGGGCTATGAAACGCAAGTCGGCACGCCGCAAATGGGCGGCGAAGACTTTGCCTTTTACCTGCAGCAGCTGCCAGGCGCTTTCGTCAGCATTGGCAGCGCCAGTGAGTTTGGCCTGCATCACGCCGGTTTCGATCCGGATGAAGCGATGCTGGAACCGGCGGTGCGATACTTCACCGAGCTGGCGCAGCGCGCGCTGCTGACGCTGCGCCAACAACAGGCGCTGGCATCGTGACCCTAAGAGCAAGGAAAAAAGCGATGGCGATTCCTGTACCGGTTCCCCGTCTCGACCATGTGGTGATCAATGTTGCTGACCAGCTAGACGACGCCAGCGCGCTGTTTCGCCGTCTGGGTTTTCAGCTCACCGAGCGCGGCCATCATTCGCTCGGTTCCAGCAATCACCTGGCGATCTTCGGTGATAACTATCTGGAGTTATTAGGTTTTGAAGCCGGGCGCGGCAATCTGCGCCAGGATTTGTGGCAGTCGCCGATTGGCCTGAGCGGTTTAGTGTGGAAAACCGAGGATGCCGATGCGGTGTGGCGCTATCTGGAGAGCCAGGATATCGACGGCGATCAACCGGCAAGCTTTTTCCGTCCGGTGACCTTGCCGGATGGCAGCGAGCAGGAAGCGCGTTTCCGCACCGTGCGGCTGCGTCCGTCGCTGGTTGCCAATGGCCGCAGCTTCTTTTGCCAGCACGACACGCCAGATTCGGTATGGCAGGACGCGTGGCGCATCCATCCTAATGGCGTAAGCGATATCGTTGAGTTTGTGGTGGTTGCACAGGATCCCGCCGCCGCCGCACAGCCTTACAGCCGTTTGTTTGGCGCCGATAAGCTTACTGCCTGTCAGGAGGGCGCGTTTGTGTTGAAAGCCGGCGTGGCGACGGTGCGCTTTGCCGCCGCGGAGTACGTCACCCAGCGCTTTGCCAGTTTACCGCTCGATTACGACGGCAGCGCGCGCATGGCCGGATTAACCTTGCGCACTACTGATTTGCGCAAGGTGAAAGCGAGCCTGCTACTTGGCGACGTACCGTTCCGCGAAGAGGAGTCCGCGATTATTGTCGGTGCTGAACAGGCGTTTGGCGTGGCGTTAAGGTTTCAGCAGTAAAGATCAGCGCAATTTATTGCACCGCTACAGAATGATTGCACATATTTGTAGCGGCGCGATTTATCGCGTGTATTAGTCGCGACTCCGTGCCCATCCAGATATTGCGCAATAAATTGCGCCGCTACGTTACGTGCGTTCTAAAATACCTTCATCTTCCTTGTCGGATTTATGCAGGTGAACATTGACCAGCCGATTGCATCTCGAAACCACCAGACTCACCTACGCGCAACTCGAGGAAGCCGACTGGGCTTTCTACCGAGAGCTACAGCTAGCGCCACAGGTCATGCACTACGTCGCGGACCAAAAATCCGAAGAAAAAATTCTCGCAGATTTTTCAGCAAGATTGCCGCTTTGGTCGCCCCAGAGCGAACATTGGCTGTGCCTGATAGTTCGTGAAAAACAGTCGGGCAATCGCATCGGCGTTAGCGGCTATATTCATCGCGACAGCGACTGCGCCGAGGTCGGCTTTCTGTTCGCGCCCGAAGCGCAAGGCAAAGGCTATGCGTATGAGTCGCTAATCGCGCTGTGTGACTATGCGTTTAAGGACGGCGGCATCCGGCGGCTTACTGCAACCGTTACCGCAGGCAATATGCCCTCACGTCGACTGCTAGAAAAAGTTGGCTTCGTATTGGAGGGGGAACTGCGGGAAAGCTACTGGCTGAGAAATGCGTGGCATAACGACTGGCTGTTTGGGCTGCTGCGCGGAGAGTACTCAACATCCCTCACCCTTTAAACGCATGTATGAGGCGTGGCAATCACCTTTCAGCAGTGACTTCCAAGCCTGAAGGTTGTGTACTTCATGTAATTACAAAAATAAAACCAAGATTTTTCTTAACTCCATTTCTTATCCTCTAAAGTTTAACCATACGAGGACGAAAATCCTTAAAGGTATTTGGAGGATGTCATATGTTAAAAATCCTGGTTGTATTGTCAGGCCTTGTGATGCTGCAAACGGCGATGGCCGAGGGTGGAACGATTAACTTCAGCGGTGCCATTGTTGAACCCGCCTGTACCACGTCCACGCTGCAACAACGTACGTCAGTTACTTGTAATCGCGAAGGTATTAACAAAGTGCGCACGATTGCATTCAACAGACAAACACAAACGTTGCCTTATCAACTGGGCACCGTAATTGTCAAAACAGTAAATAATTTTAAAATCATCGAAGTGACGTACAAATAAGCAGCACACCTAATGTCTGCCGCTTATTATTTATTCGCAACGTTGTTTAATCGCTAGCACGATGCAACTGTTTAAAGGCTACGCCACGTTTGTACTCACCGTAGCGGCGTAATTTATTGCGCGCCCTTAAACAACACGCGTTAAATCGCGCCTTTACAAATTGAGTATTATGCTGATTCCAAATCTGTCTAATCGGCTTTAATACATTACTGACGGACTTTTGCCGCAGCGACCAAACCATCCAGCCAATCCTGATGACCATTTATCATCGGATTAGGCTGCGCTTTTGCCAGCTCAACAGCCGGTTTTCCATTTTGCGTTTCCTGGGTAAGAATGCGCACCCGGTTATCGGAAAGATCTTCAATCAGCCACGCATGCAGCACGTCCAAACGATCATCGCTGCCCGGCTCGCCTGCCCAACCGTGCCAGGAAACGCGCGCCGGTTCACCCGCAGCAGGCGCAACCAACTCGGTAACCAACGCTTCCACCGGAAAGCCAAAGGTTTCAAAGTAAAAGCGTGCGCCCTGCGCCAGCTCCGGGCCTTTGTTGTCATAAAAACGCGCGTTCGCTGAGTTCTTGTAGTAGGTCGGCCACAGTGCCGGCGTGTTGAGCAGCGGCCAGATTTCACGGGTGGTCAGGCCAGCAACGATCACTTCATTCGAGCAGTAATTGTCAGTAAAACCGGGTACGAAGCCTTCCGGCCAGTTAATCGCGTTCATTTTCATTGATACGTTCTCATGTTGTTCGATGAGCCACCGCCGTCGGTAGCGGACGGATGCAGTATTCCGCTGCGAAAGAAATAAGGCCAATCGCCATTTTTTATTTCTGATATTACTTATCGTGATAACTGAACAAGGTTATGCTGCACACCTTCCCGGCTGTTGGTGAATTAACATGAAAACCGATTTGCGTACGTTGGATCTCAACTTATTGAAAGCGCTTGATGCCCTGCTGGACGAGCGCAACGTCACGCGTGCGGCAGAGCGTCTGTCACTCACGCAGCCTGCCGTCAGCGGCATGTTGACGCGTTTACGGGAATGTTTTGACGATCCGCTGTTTACCCGCACCCAGCGCGGTATTGTGCCGACGCTGCGCGCGCTGGAGCTGGCGCTGCCGGTGAAAACTATTTTGACCGACGTCAGTGAGCTGCTGCAGCCAAAGCAGTTTGATCCGGCAACGGCACAGATGACCATCAATATCGCGGCCACCGATTACGCCCTGCGGGCGGTGGTTGTGCCGTTTATGGCGGCGTTGCGTCAGCAGGCACCGGGCATACGTGTGGCGGTTTTGCCGGTGAATAATGAGCAGTTAGCGCTGCAGTTTGAACGCGGAACGGTGGATATCGCCTTAATCACGCCCGATAGCGCGCCGCCCGACCTGCATGCCCGCGCGTTATATGATGAAGAGTATGTGTGTCTGATGCGTGATGACCATCCGCTGGCGCAACAGGAAACCCTTACGCTGGACGACTTCTGTGCACAGGATCACGCGCTGGTCTCGTATCTCGGCGGCAATTTTCACGGCGTCACCGATCAAGCCCTGGCGGCAATCGGACGTTCGCGGCGCGTCACGCTTTCGGTATGCAGTTTCCTGGTGTTGCCCGAAATTTTGCGCGTCAGCGATCTGATTAGCGTGGTGCCACGTCGTTTGGCGCAGCATCACGCGGGTTTAAAAGTGTGCGCACCGCCGCTGGCGATTCAGGGCTTCACTAAAACCGTAGCGTGGCACGAACGCACACACCGCGATGCTGGGCATCGTTGGTTGCGCGAACTGCTGTTCGCCACGGCAATTTGAGTCCGAACGTTAGCGCTGCCCGAGCGTTGAATAAACGGCGGTAGCTAAGTAGGCGGCGATGAGGGTCGATAAACTGTCGCTGCCGATCACTATAGCTCTTAAAGGGATTTATTCGCCTCACGCTAAGGATCACTTAATCTTCAGCACTGAAAATAGCCTCAACTAAAGAGGAAATTTTCCATGAAATCGATGATGTCCCGCCCGTTTAGCGAATATCTGGCTGTTGCTGTCAGCGTATTTGCCGTAGTGAGTTTTGTTACCGTCTGGTTCTCCTGGTAGCACGCCCGTCTGTTAAGTCGAGCGTCAATGCTTTGCCTTAATTAAGGTTCACTTAACCTTGGTTTATTAAGCTCTCGCCTTCTCTACCTATTCGGATAAACCCATGACGTTTTCGCTGTCTAAAAGACCGACGGTAAGTCGGCTAACTTTTATTACGCTGTTTTCGATCTATATTGCGCTGTTTCTGAACATCGCCTTTTACCGTCAGGTTATTGACGCCATGCCGCTCGATAATCTACGCACGATGTTGGTGTTCGTCTCAATGCCGCTAGTGGCATTTAGCGTTATCAATATTATTGCAACGCTTGCCTCATTGGTCTGGCTCGACCGCATTGTTCTGGCGTTATTCGTATTGGTGGCGGCTTCCGCTCAATATTTTATCTGGAGCTTCGGCATTGTCATCGACCGCTCGATGATCGTGAATATTCTCGATACCACCGCTTCTGAATCCTTTGCGTTATTGTCACCCAAACTGATTATTACGTTGGGCTGCAGCGGCTTATTGGTCGCCGTGTTGGCTTTTTGGCTGCGTATTAATAATGGAACACCATTGTGGAAAAGTTATGCTAAACGAGCCGCGTCGATGCTGGTATCGATTATTTGTATCTGCTTAGTGGCCATGTTTTTCTATAAAGATTACGCCTCGCTATTTCGTAATCAAAAAGAGCTGATTAAATCACTCAGTCCGTCGAACGCCATTGTGGCGTCGATCTCCTGGTATAACCACAGCCGCACCGCCAATTTG
This sequence comes from Pantoea sp. USHLN256, assembly GCF_037149875.1. Lineage (NCBI taxonomy): Bacteria > Pseudomonadati > Pseudomonadota > Gammaproteobacteria > Enterobacterales > Erwiniaceae > Pantoea > Pantoea sp. USHLN256. The sequence continues at coordinate 311,738 of NZ_JBBCQO010000002.1, forward strand.
CCGCTGGTGAAGATTGGTTTAGACGCAAAGCAACAACCCGCGATGTTGATTGGACCAAAGAAAAATCTCACCATTTTGGTGGTGGGTGAAACCACGCGCGCGGTGAATTTTCAGCTAAATGGTTATGCGCGGGAGACCACGCCGTTGCTGGCTAAGGACGCGGTTTCCTATTTTCCCAACACGCAGTCCTGCGGCACCGCCACGGCGGTTTCGTTGCCGTGCATGTTCTCCAATATGCCGCGCAGCCATTATGACGATCAGCTTGCCGATCATCAGGAAGGCTTGCTCGATATTATCCAGCGTGCCGGTGTGCAGGTGCTGTGGAATGATAACGACGGTGGCTGTAAAGGCGCCTGCGATCGTGTCCCGCATCAGGATATGACCAGCCTGAATCTGCCGAATATGTGCCATGACGGTGAGTGTTATGACGAGGTGTTATTCCACGGTATTGAGGACTATATTAAACATCTCAAAGGCAATGGCGTGATCGTATTGCACACTATTGGCAGCCACGGACCGACATATTTCAATCGTTATCCGCCACAGTTTAGAAAATTCACTCCGACCTGCGATACCAATCAAATTCAGGATTGTTCGCAAGAGCAGCTGGTTAACACTTACGACAATACCATTCTGTATATCGATTATATTGTCGACAAAGCGATTAAGGTGCTTAAAGCGCATCAGGATGAATATACCACCAGCCTGGTCTACCTCTCCGACCACGGGGAGTCGTTAGGCGAAAATGGCGCCTATTTGCACGGTATGCCGTATGCCATTGCGCCGGATGTGCAGAAACATGTGCCGATGCTGATGTGGCTGTCGCCAGACTATCAACAGCGCTATGGCGTCAGCAAAGCCTGTGTTGACCAGCAAGCGGCGCACCAAAGCTTTTCACAAGATAACCTGTTCTCCACCCTGCTGGGATTGACGGGAGTACAGACCAGTGAATATCAGGCTAAGGACGATATTATCAGCACTTGCCGGAGCAGACTGAGTTAAAGTAGTCCAATACCGCACATGCCGTAGCGGCGCGATTTATCGCGCAATAAATTGCGCCGCTACAATAAAGGCTCTTTGTATCAAGCCGCCACCCGATCCGCCCCCAGCAAATCCAGAATCCGGCTGCGCAGTGCCACCAGCTGCGGATCGTCACGCCGACGCGGCCACGGCAGATCAACATCAATTACATCCACCACTTTTGCCGGACGTGGGCTGAACACTACCACGCGATTAGCCATCACCAGCGCCTCTTCCACATCGTGCGTCACCATCAGCGTGGTGAACTGCTGCTCCTGCCACAGGTCAACAATCTCCTGCTGCATGCGCAACCGCGTGAGTGAATCAAGCTTACCCAGCGGTTCATCGAGAATCAGCAATCGCGGCACGTTAACCAGCGCGCGCGCCAGTGCCGCACGCTGCGCCATGCCGCCGGAGAGTTGATGCGGCCAGGCGCGCGCAAACTGTTTCAGCCCCACGCGATCGAGCATCGCGTTGATACGCTGTTCACGCACCGGACGGCTTTCACCGCGAATCTGCAGGCCGAGACCGACGTTGTCATACACAGTGCGCCACGGATAGAGCGTCGGATCCTGAAACACCACCACGCGCGACGGATCGGGTGCGGTGATCGCCTTGCCCTCTTCCGCCAGTAAGCCGCTGGCTGGCGGTTCCAGCCCTGCCAGCAGACGCAGCAGCGTCGATTTGCCACAGCCGGAAGGCCCCAACAGCGCGACAAATTCACCGGCTTTCACCTGCAGATTAATATTCTCCAGCACCGGCAAATCTTCGCCTTCTAACGTAAAGTGATGATTAACTTTCTCAATTGCGATATTAACGCCCGCCGTGGTATGGGTCATATTTCCGCTCCAGCAAAATAAGCTAAGAAATAAAGCATAAGCCGCACATGCCACACCTCGAAATAGCCATTTCGGCAAACTTATCCGCAAATACTCATAATGAAAAACTGCATGTTGTCATGCGGGATTGTTATTTGGTCGCGCTTAGCACCTTTGCCATAGTGCCTGTGAACTTTATCTACAAGGAAGACAGGATGGCATTTCAACAATTCTCTCTGAGCCGACGCGCGTTATTACGCGGGTTGGGTCTTTTCAGTGCCGGTGTAGCGGTCAATCCTTTGCTGAGCAGCAGGGTATTTGCCGACGACAAACCCCTCAAAACTATCAAGCTGGCATGGGGACAAACGGCGGTGTGTCAGTCACCGATTTCGGTAGCGCTGAAGCAAGGTTTCTTTAAAAAGTACGGCCTGAATGTTGAACCAGTGAACTTCAGCGGCCCAACGGATGCGCTGCTGCAGGCGATTGCCACCGGACAAGCCGATGGCGGTATTGGTATGGCGCTGCGCTGGCTGAAGCCGCTGGAGCAAGGCTTTGATGTTGACCTCACGGTCGGCACCCACGGCGGCTGCATGCGTTTGCTCGCGCCGCAAAACAGCGGTATTCGTGATGTGAAAGATTTGGTGGGTAAATCGGTGGCGGTCAGCGATCAGGCTAGCCCGATCCGCAACTTCTTTGCCATCCAGCTGGCGAAACAGGGCATCGATCCCGATAAGCAGGTGAACTGGCTGCAATATCCGCCCGATCTGTTTGGCGAAGCGCTGCGCAAAGGCGAAGTACAGGCGCTGGCCACCGATGACCCGCAGGGCTGGCTGCTGAAGAAGCAGCATGATCTGGTGGAGGTGGATAACAACCTAAAAGGCGAATACGCCAACCTCACCTGCTGCGTGCTGGGTCTGCGCGGCTCGCTGGTGCGTGACGATCCGGCTACCGCGCGCGCCATCACGCAGGCGATCGTCGATGCGCAGCAGTGGACCGCCGAGCACCCGGAAGAGACGGCGAAAATCTTCCAGCCGTTTGTGCCGGGCTCCGTGGCGGTTGAGGATATTGCCGCGATGTTGAAAGAGCATACCCATAGCCACCATTCCACCGGAGCGCAGCTGCGCAAAGAGGTGGCGGTATACATCGATGAGTTGAAGAAAATCAATGTGATCCGCCCGGATACCGATGCGCAGCGCTTCGCCGAGCACTATGTGCCGGAGCTGCTGCCAGCGGAATCCGGCCATCAGCACGCCAGCAACATGGCGCACATGAGCAATATGTCGAGCTAAGGAGACGATGATGGCCAGTGAAACCCTGACGATTACCCGCAACCGTGACGAGCCGCGCCGTATTCAACCGGCGGTGTGGGGCGCGCTGCTGCTGTGGTGGGCGCTGGTAGCGCTGATGGTGGCGGTGCCGGATAAGCCGCAGGGTTTTGCCGCCCCGCGCTTTGTTAATGAGACACATGAGCTGTTTGCCGGCATTGCGCTGTTGCTCAGCGTGCTGGCCATCGCCTCCAGCCTGTTTCCACGCCTGACGCTGCTGGCACCGCTCAAGCGCAGCGGACCGTGGCTGATTGTACTGGCGCTGTTGATCGGTCTGTGGGAAATCGTGACGGGCAAACTGGCGCTGCTGCCAGCGCCGTTTTTCGCCCCGCCGCGTGCGCTGGTGGAGGCCTACGCCACCGATTGGCCGCGCCTGCTCGATAGCGTGTTGAATTCGCTGCGCCTGCTGGCTTTCGGCTTTATCTACGGCAGCGTGGTGGGCTTTGTGACGGGCGTGGCGATTGGCTGGTCGCGCGGGCTGGGATATTGGGTACATCCGATTCTGCGGTTTCTTGGCCCGGTTCCCTCTACCGCGCTGCTGCCGCTGTCGCTCTACTTCTTCCCGTCAAGCTTCTCTGCGGCGGTATTCCTGATCGCGCTCGCCACCTGGTTCCCGGTAACGGTGCTCACCTGGTCCGGCGTCTCCAGCGTTGATACCCGTTATTACGACGTGGCGCGCACGCTAGGTGCTAATTCGCTGTTTCTCGTGCTGCGTGTAGCCGTTCCTGCGGCGCTGCCGCACCTGTTTGTCGGCCTGTTTATGGGGCTGGGCGCCTCGTTCTCGGTGCTGGTGGCAGCGGAAATGATGGGGGTGAAATCCGGACTGGGTTGGTATCTGCAGTGGGCGCAAGGCTGGGCGGCCTACGCCAACATGTATGCCGCGCTGATAGTGATGGCGCTGCTCTTCTCCTCGCTAATCTCCCTGCTGTTCCTGGTTCGCGACCGGCTGCTGTCGTGGCAGCGCAGCGCGGTGAAATGGTAACAACACACATTGCGCAATAAATTGCGCCGCTACGGTATGTGCATGCATTCGTAGCGGCGCGATTTATCGCGCAGATATTCGGTTCAAATCATCCATTGCCGAGGTCGATTATGGCTGCAAAAATTTCTGCTTCTATCACTGAACTGATTGGCAACACGCCACTGTTGCGCCTGTCGCGTTATGCGCAGCAGCAGGCGATCCAGGCCGATTTGGTCGCCAAGCTGGAGCTGTTTAACCCCAATCACAGCGTAAAAGATCGCATCGCCCTCAGCATGATTGAAGCTGCCGAACGCAACGGCATCATCCAGCCTGGCGATACGCTGGTAGAAACCACCAGCGGTAATACCGGTATTGGCCTGGCTGCAATTGCCGCGGCCAAAGGCTACAAATTTCGCGTCTATATCAATGATTTTGTCAGCATCGAACGCAGCCAGATCATTCAGGCCTACGGTGCGGAAGTGGTGCCATTCAGCACCATCGAAGGTTTCAAAGCGTTTTACGATGCCAGCAACGGCGATTTCGTCGCCGCCACTAAATGGCTGGCCGAGCAAGTCACCGCCGCAGAGCCGGAGGTGCATTTCCTGCTGCAGTTGGATAATCCCGCCAATCCGGCGGTACACGAGCGCACCACCGGGCCGGAAATCTGGCGCGACAGCGGTGGCGAGCTGGATATTTTTATCGCCGCGGTTGGCACCGGCGGCACGCTATCCGGTACCGGGCGCTACCTTAAACAGCAGCATCCGGGTTTGCAGGTGATTGCGGTGGAACCGGGCGTCGGCTCACAGCCCAGCGAACTGCGTCCCGATCCGCTGGAGATCACCGGCGTTCATGCCTTCAGTAATCAGACGCCGGAACGCATTCCCGCCAATCTCGATCATCGCGTTTACGATGAGGTGATCGCGGTGGAGACCTGGCAGGCTTACGCCGCCGCACGGCAGCTGGCGCTAAGCGAAGGTGTGCTGGTGGGCGATTCATCCGGTGCGGTGCTGTGGGCAGCGCAACAGGTGGCGGCACGGCCGGAGAATCATGGCAAGCGCATTGTGGTGTTGCTGGCAGATGGCGGCAGCAGTTATCTGACCACCCAGCTGTTTGCGCATCAGGTGCCGGCCGAATCGCTCAAGCTGGCGAGCGCCGTGCAGACATCGAGAAAAATTGCCTGAACGTCGAGGTGCGCATGAATGCGCACTCTACAATCTCGTTGGGTCGGCATTCATGCCGTAATGCCGATCAGTTAAGCGCTGAGCGACTTTCGTTCGCCATCGGCTGAGGCAGTTTCATCTACGCCGTGCGGCGACCGAGAAGAGGGCGTCTGGGCCACGCCCTCTTCACTCCCCGGCCCTGCGCCAGCCCATCCCGCCGCTACGCGGTGCCTTCACTCAATCGCGATTCCTGACGGACCGGCGGCGATTCGCTCCTGCTCAGCGCCGCCTCTCGCCGCATCCCTGCGGCTCGCCCTGGAATCCCTCACTCGCTCAGCGGGCTGGGATGTCGCCTCACCCCCCACGCTGCAGCATCAATGCGTCTTACTGACTCGTCATCGCTGTAACGCCTGTAGGGTCGCCATTCATGGCGACCCGGTAACCCAGAATCTTCAGCCTGCAAAATTTCAAATCAGATGCGGTAATGCCAGGCGATGGTGTTGGGCGCTATCCGCAGCGCCGAGCGCAGAGTGACGGCCAGGATGAGCCGACACGACGTCGGCGAAAGCGCGGCATGAGCCAGGGATGGCGAATCCGCGCGGTCCGTCAGGCCGGAGTGATAAGCGAGGGAACAGCGAGGACGGCGCAGGCGCGGATTGCTAAGGTCCGCGCCTTCGGACCTTAGCCCGGCCGCCGGCTTCACACATTCTGAAACTGCCATACGCTTAGCGGGCGGAACCCCCGCGGAGCCAGTACGCTGCTTAACTGACGAGCATTACGGCATTCATGCCGACCTGGTTTACCCATTAAGCCAGCACGTTACTGGTGATCCCTTTGGCAAACAACAACGGATCGGTCTCCGGTCGTAACACGTTGATCGCCTTCAAATCCCGCGCATAGACGTCGATCTCATTCACAAACGCATTGCCCACCGAGTAATGCCCATGCGTATGGGTTTTCAACACGCTGGCGATCTCTTGTGGCGTGGTGTTCAGCGCATGGCCGTTAAACTCGCTGCCAATCGCTTCCGGATGCGCCGCCGCATAGGCATGCGCCTGCAGAATGGCGTGAGTAATGGCGGCGGCCACTTCTGGCTGCTCGCGAATCAGGCTGCCGCGCGTGCCTACCACGCAGCAGCTCAGTTTGGCGTATTCGTCCATTAAGTTAGTGCCAATCTCGCGATAGCCCGGCTTCTGCGTCAAACGCCACATCACCGGATCGGAGCCGCTGGCGGCCTGAATTTCGCCCTTCTCCAGTACCATTGGCAGCAAATCCTGCGGGAATACGCGCCAGTCGACATCGCTATTGGGATCGACGCCGTGCTTTTTCAGCATCAGCGAAAAGAAGTTTTTATCTGCGCCAGCCATGTCGGTGACACCGATAGTTTTGCCCTTCAACTGCTCCAGCGTGGTTGGACCGCCATCGCGCGCCAGCAGACGCATACAGCCGCCGTGCGTACCGGCGGTGAGTTTAACGTCAAAGCCCTGCTCCAGCGCTTTGAGCCAGCGCAGCGCCATGCCAATTGCCGCTTCCGCTTTGCCGGTGGCAATCGATTCCAGCAGCAGCTCGGTTGAGTTGCCGAAGTTAACGAACTCCACTTCCAGATTGTGTGCTTTGAAGAAGTTATGCTGATCGGCCACCACAACCGGTGCGAGGCAAATGGCATTGAGATTGACCGCAAGGCGCACGTGCGTCGGTTTTGCCAGCGCCCATTTACCTGGGCCATCCTTGAGTAAATCGCCCGGCATCGGCATGCCCGCCATATGATCCTCGGCAAACGCCCTTCCCGGTAAGGTTGCCGCCATCGCCGCCGCAGCGGAATATCCCAGAAAATGCCGACGCGAAAGTAAATAATTATTTGGCATTAAATAACTCCGAAAAAAAATATGCAGGTGAAGGGTTAACCCTAATTAATGCGATACGCAGAAACAGCCATTGCAAATTAACACCTCAAACGGCGGCGCAATTATGCCGATTACGCATGTCTATACCCGCTTTATTGCTTTTACAGCCACAAAGGAAAAGTAAACAATTAACGCTTATTGCACAGAGGAATTAATTACGCATGGCAAATAACCTGCCGTTCCTGGCTGAAATATTGCCGGTGGTAACCCGCGCGTTAGAAAAAGATGCCGAACAGGTTGATCGCAGCGGCGAATTCCCTAAAGCGGCATTCAGCGTATTGCAGCAACAGGGTTTGCTGCATTTTGCATTGCCGCTTGAATTAGGTGGTGGCGGCGGAAACCTGATTGATTGCCAGACGATTGTGCAGGCGGTGGCACGCGGTGAACCTTCCGCCGCGCTAATCCTCATCATGCAGTACCTCCATATACGTCGCCTCGACGACACCTCAAGCTGGCCGGAAGCAATACGGCGCAAAGTGGCGGCGAGCGTGATTGCTGAAGGTGCGTTGATCAATGCACTGCGCGTCGAACCCGAGTTGGGCACGCCGGCGCGCGGCGGATTGCCCGCCACCCGCGCCCGCCGCACATCTGAGGGCTGGCGCATCAGCGGCGAGAAGATTTACTCCACCGGCAGCTATGGGCTGAGCTGGATGCTGGTTTGGGCCAGCAGCGATGATGCCGATCCGCTGGTCGGCGGCTATCTGGTGCCCGCCCACGCGCCTGGCATTACGATTATCGATGAGTGGGATCACCTCGGCATGCGGGGCACCTGCAGCCATCGCGTGGTGCTGGATGACGTGCTGATCCCGCTTGACCACGCGGTTAACGTGGCGCCGTGGAGCGAGCCGCGAGCCGGCCTGAATGAAGAGGAAGCGCTGTGGATGGCGGTGCTGCTCGGCTCGCTGTACGACGCGATTGCGCAGAGCGCGCGTGACTGGTTTATCACCTTTTTACAGCAGCGGGCGCCTGCCAATCTGGGCGCGCCACTGGCTTCACTGCCGCGCTTTCATGAGCTGGTGGGTCGCATCGATACACTGCTGTTCACCAATCAAACCCTGCTGAGCAGCGCCGCACACGGCCACATCGCCAGTGGACATGCCGCACAAATCAAACAGGTGGTGACCGAAAACGCCATTCGCAGCGTGCAGCTGATGGTGGAGAGCATCGGCAATCACGCCTTAACGCGCCACCATCCGTTACAACGTCACCTACGCAACGTACTGTGCGGTCGCATCCACACGCCGCAGGATGACGCCATCTTCACTTCCGTGGGCAAATCCGCCCTTTCTGTTAAGAGGCGTCCCTGATGGCGAGCCTACGATGCCACGCCACACCAGCGCACTAACGTCAACGCAATCGCCTTGGTGCACGCCACCAGATCGGCAATCGGTACGTGTTCGTTGGGCTGGTGCGACATCGCCGGATCGCCCGGGCCAAAGTTCACTGTTGGCGTCTGGCCCAGCGTACTTGGCAAACCAATATCGCTGTGCGCGCCGAACCCCGCCAGCTGCGGATTCAGTGCCGCATCGGTCACGCCCTGCTGGAAGGTGGTAACAAACGGATGCTCCGCCGCGATTTCTGCACAATCGGCATCCAGAATCCACTCGATTTTAGCCGGATGCTTTGCCAGATAGGGATCGAGCGCGCAAACCCTGGCAACGTGCGCTTCAATCTCTTTTTTAACGTGGCCGCCCAGCCCCATCTCATCCTTCTCGGCTGGCAGATACTGCACATCAATGACAATCTCTGCGCGCCCGGCTATCGAGGCCGGGTGTTCACCGACTTTCAGCTGCGTCACGATAATCTGGTTGGGCAGTTCCATCAGCGGATGATTTTTGCTCGGCTGCGTCTGCCAGCGGCGATTGAGCACATCGAGGCCATCCAGCATCTGCCGACACAGCATCACCGCATCAACCGGACCGCTGCTGTCCCAGCTGTTTGGCGTGAGTTCGGCGTGGCCGCCAATGCCGTCGAGGATAATGCGGCCCCACAGAATGCCATGGCAAATTGGTGAAATACGGTTGGCGGTCGGCTCGGTCATGATGCCGGCATCGGCTTTAAATCCGCGATCGACCATCGCCAGCGAGCCCATGCCGCCAATCTCTTCATCGACCACGGTGGTAAATACCACGTCGCCCGCCAGACGAATATTGAGATCCTGCAACAGCTCCACCGCCATCAACATGCAGGCGACGCCCCCTTTCATATCTACTGCGCCGCGACCATAAACCGCCGCGTTTTTGATCTGCGGCACGAAGGGATCGGTGTGCCAATGTTCCGGCGGGCCTGGCGGGACCACATCAATGTGGCCGGTGAGCATCAGCGATTTGCCGCCGCCCGCGCCCGCTAGCGTGCCGCCGAGATTAGGTCGGCCTTCAAAGGTGCGGCCCTTATTGGCGCCCGGTCGGCCCTGATATTTGGCGTACAGGGCTGGGCCGTCGGGATCCCATAAATCGGTCTCCATGCCTAGCGATGCAAGACGTTGCTGCAGATAAAGCTGGCAATCGCGCTCGCCCGGTCCGGCTTCACGCGGATCAACTTTCACGATAGAGGGAAACGCCAGCAGATCGCACAGGGTTTGCGCGATGCGTTCTGCGCTCGCATCAACGTGCGCGCTAATGTGTTCGGTCAGATTCATTGGTTATCTCCGATAGATAAAAAGTCGTTGTGCCATCAACACCATAATCAACAAAATGCCCACCACGCCCAGTTGCCAGACGCTGTTTAACCCCAGCTGTAACATGCAGGTTTTGATCGTCACCAGCATCAGCGCGGCGGCTAATACGCCGATCACGCTGCCGCGCCCGCCAAAGATCGCCACGCCGCCGAGCAGAGCCGCGGTAAGGGATTCGAGTTCCAGATTGACGCCAATTTCCGGACGCGCACTGCCTAACCAGGTCAGCGAGACGAATCCTGCGCAGCCCGCCAGCAAGCCGCTCAGGCAGTAGGCGAGCAAGCGCAGACGATCGACAGGAATGCCGACTAAGCGCGTGGCGTGTTCATTGAAGCCACAGGCGTAAATCCATTTCCCCCACGCGCTTTTGCTCAGAATCAGCCAGGCAATAAGGAAAGCCGGAATGACGCAGGTGAGAAACGGTAGTGGGATGAAGAACTGCGTGCCGCGCCCCCATTGGGTTAACGCCGTTGGAACACCGGCAAGCGCGGCGCCGCCGGTCAGCGCCAGCGCCAGTCCGGAAAACAGATAGAAGCTGCCCAGCGTGACGATCAGCGGCCAAAGACGCAGCCGCGCGATCAGCCAGCCGTTGAGCGCACCCGCTAGCGTGCCGGTTATCAGGCAAATCAGCGGCAGCCAAAGCGGATTAATGCCCTGATCGAGCGCCAGCATGCCGATCACCGCCGAGAGCGAAACGTTGCCGCCCACCGAGAGATCGATGCCGCCGCCACCGGTCATCACCACTAACGATTGGCCGAGCGCCACCAGTGACAGCAACGTGGCGAACTGCAGGATCGAGGTGATCGACCAGGAAGCCAGCATTTGCGGCAACACCAGCACGATACCGATGGCCAACAGCAGCCATAGCGCGCTCAGCAAGGTTAAGTCGGGAGATTTGCGCCACAAGGTCATGCGATCCTCCTGAATGCCAACACTCGCCCACTCGCCGCTTCACTGCTCAATACGATAAGCAGCACTGCGCCGGTCACCACCGTTTGCCACAGCGATGGAATCCCCACCAGCAGCAAACCGTTTTGCAGAATGCGCAGCAGCAACACACCGAGCAGTGTGCCCAATAAACTGCAGGAGCCGCCGGTAATGCGCGTGCCGCCCAGCACCACTGCGGCGATGGCTTCCAGCGCCAGACTGCCGCCCACCGTCATTTCGACATTGCGATAGGTGGCGATATAGCAGGTTGCCGCTATGCCACACAGCAAACCGCTGATCATGAAGGTAGCGATGCGCACCTGAGTGACCGGAATGCCCGCCAGCCGGGCTTTTTCCTCAGAGCTGCCTGCCGCCAATAGCCACAAACCGTACGGTGTGTGGCGCAGCATCAGCCATACGCTGGCCCACACCAACACGATGATCCACGCCATTACCGGTACGCCCAAAAAGGCGTGCATTAAGCCGCTGCTCAGGTTGCCGGGCAGCCCGGATAACCACTGTCCACCCAGCAGCGCAAACAGCCCGGTGCGCCACACGCCGAACAAACCGAGCGTGCCGACAATCGCCGGAATGCGGCCCATCACCACCACCAGCGCGGTGATTAAACCCAGCCCCAATCCAAGTAACGGCCCCGCCAGCGCCGCCAGCCACGGCGAGTTGGCCAGCAGCAATTGGCCAACCGCCCACGCCGCTACGCCCATCACCACGCCGACAGAAACATCCACGCCGCCCATGGCGATCACCAGCGTCATACCCAGCGCAATTAACAGCAGCTCGCTGCTGTTGCGCAGGATGGTAAGCAGGTTATCGAGCGTGGCGAACCAGGGTGAGAACCAGAAGAAGCCGGCGCTGGCGAACAGGGCAATCGCCAGCAAGGCGATCTCCCGTGAAGTCATATGCATGCGCATCCCCATTAGAATTTGAACTGATCGACATTCTCTTTGGTAAATACCGCCGGCGATCCCAGCAGCAGTACGCCGGTTTTGCTGTCAAACTTCACCGGCTCGGCGAAGCCCGGCACGCGGTTTTCGGCGCTGAAGGCTTTACCATCAATCAGCTGTTTACCGGCCCACACCGTGAGATAGCCGAGTTTTTCCGGATCCCACAGCACGGTGTAACCAAAGGCTCCGCTTTTCAGATAGGCGCGCGCGGTGTTCGGGCTGCAGAAACCGCTGCCGATGACCTTGCCTTTTTTACCGGCGGTCTCAATCGCCTGCGCCACGCCCGGACAGGTGGTCGATGCCATGGCGATCAGGCCTTTAATATCCGGATTAGCTGACATTAAATCGGTGGCGATCTGTGCCGCGCGGCTGGCCGAGCCGCCGGCATACTGCGGTTTTAGCAAGGTGATGTTGGGGTATTTGCTTTTCACCCGCTGCTGCATAAAACCAATCCAGCTGTTGAGGTTAGAGGCCGTGGCTTCACCGGACACGATGCCGATCTTGCCACGATCGCCGACGCGTTTGACCATTTCATCAATGATGGTTTCGCCCAAACCTTGATCGGTAGCCTGTGCGACATACACCGGGCGTCCGCTGTCAGGCGCATCGCTGTCGCTGGTAAACAAGTGCACATTATTCGCTTTCGCCTGCGCCAGCACCGGCGCGATGCTGGAAGCATCGAGCACGCTGATGCCGATCGCGTTGACCTTCTGCGCAATCAGGTTCTGCACGATCTGCAGTTGATCCATCGGATTGGTATCTACCGGACCGCTATAGACAAACTCGACGCCCAGATCGCTGGCCGCGCGTTTACCGCCCGCTTCCATCGCCTGAAAATAGGGAATACCGATAATTTGCGGCACAAAGGCCACTTTCTCAGCGGCGATGGCAAAACCTGAAAACAGTAATGAGAGAGAACAGACTGCAGTAGTGAGTCGACGCATGTTTATTTCCCCTGGGTTAATGGCATAACAATTACTGATTCTCAAACACGCGCGCATCGGGATGCGCACCGGTAATCAGTGAAACGATTTCATCGGGTGAGGTTTCGGCGTGACGGCGCTCGGCAATTTTTCGTCCACGGCGGAACACCACCATGCGATCGGCTACCGCGAACACATCGCTGATATTGTGGCTGATCAACACCACCGCACAGCCACGCTCGGCGAGTCGCCGCGTTAGTTGCAGCACTTTCTGCGTTTCGGCTACCGCCAGCGCGGCGGTTGGCTCATCCATGATCACCAGCTGCGCGTTGAGGTTGAGCGCGCGGCAGATCGCCACCGCCTGGCGCTGTCCGCCGGAGAGACTGCCGACCGAGGCTTCGGCATCGGAGATATGCGCGTCGAGATCCTTTAACAGCTGATCGACCTGCTCACGCATCTCGCGTCGGCGTAAAAAAGGAATGCCCAGCACGCGCCGCTTGAGCTCGCGACCAAGAAACACGTTTTCAGCAATGCTGAGGTTCTCCGCCAACGCCAGCTCCTGGTAAATGGTGGCGATGCCGTGTTCGGATGCCTGGCGCGGCGAGGTGAATTTCACCGCCTGGCCGTCAATCCACAGTTCGCCGTCGCTGGCGCTGTAAGCGCCTGACAGCACTTTGGTGAAAGTGGATTTACCGGCACCGTTATCGCCGAGCAGCGCCAGCACTTCGCCGCGATGGATGGTGAGATTGACCTGGTTAAGTGCCGTTAAGGCACCGAAGCGTTTGCAGATGTTGCGCGCCTCAATAAAACACGTCGTCATCTTCCCTCCCCAGCGCTGAGATAGGCGGCGCTGTGGAAATCGATTTCCCACTGCAGCACCTGGCCGTAGAGCAGGGATAAGCGGTTTTTTTCTGCCTCACTGAGATCCTGTGCACAGCGGTCGAGCTCAGTTTTCAGCCACAGCGCCTGCTGATGAAACGCCTCTTCAGCATGCATATCGACCCAGCGACGGATATCGTCATCCAGCAGCGGTTGGGCGCTGACGCGTGCGCACCAGTGGTAATACATCCACTCGGCGCCAAACATCAGCGTGATGATCTCGGCGAAACTGCCCTGCTGCGCCACCTGCAACATGCCATCGCGAAACGCGGTGACGCCGGGCACATCATGCGGATAATCCGCCGGATTGATGTTGCGCCGTGCCAGCACCTCTTCAAACCAGGCGATCTGCGTATCCACTAGCGCATTGAGTACGCCGATTAACCAGCGCTGCTGGCGAATGTCGGGCGCTTTACTCACTGCCAATGCGAAGATATTGATGGCGGTGGCGACAAAGTTGCCTTCAAACACCAGATAACGCTTAAACGCCGTTTCGGGTAGCTGGTTGCGCTCGATATCTAGCACAAACTGATGTTGCTGCATCGCCTGCCATAACGCAGGGTGCTGCTGCAAAAGCTGGTCAGTGAAGCTGTTCATCAGGCTTCCTCCAGCGCCGCTTGCGCCACGGACATAAAGTGTTTCACGCGTGCAAGCTCCACCTCGTTCCACCACACGCCATCCACTTTCAGCGTGCTGGCAACAATCACGCCCTGAGTACGTGCCAGAATCTGACACACGTTAGCCGGGGTTACGCCGGAACCCACCAGCAGCGGCAGCTCGGTGGCGGCACGGATTTCGTCGATCTCGTCTAGCGTGGCGCTATCGCCGGTGCGCTGCCCGGTGGCGATTACCGCATCCGCTTCAAAGAAATCCACATCGCGCGTCAGTTCCTGAATCGATCGGTCGGCGACAATGGCGTGGCTGCCATGTTTGACGTGGCTGTCGGCAAACACCTTAATATGCTCGGCGCGCAGCTGGCTGCGATAACGCAGCGCTTTCGCCGCGGCACCTTCAATAAAGCCTTCGTTGGCGATATAGGCGTTGGCCCACTGATTGACCCGCACAAAATCCGCGCCGCCCGCTAAGGCGGTGGCGAAGGCGGGAATGGCGGCGTTGGCCAGCACGTTAATTCCGAGCGGCACGCCAAAACGTTCACGAATCTTTTCCGTTATCACCGCCATAAAAGCGGCGGTTTCCGGACCAATATCTTCCGGCTTGGCAAAAGGAATATCGCCGTGATTCTCCACAATTAAACCGTGCACGCCACCGGCAATATAATTATCGGCATCGCGTAGCGCTCGCTCAATAATTGTTGAAAGTGGCTTGCCGCGATATTTTGGCGAGCCTGGGAAAGCATCGCAATGCACCACACCAATCACCGCTTTCTTTCTGGAAAAAATATCTTGAATTGCGCTGACTTTTCCTGCTGATATAGAAACCATCTTCTCCACCTTATTAACGAGAACCATCATGCGAATTTATGTTGCAGGGAATATTGTTGTTGATGAAACCTGGTCGATTGGCGATCTGCCGCAAAAAGGCGCGTCTATTCACGGCGTGAAAACGTCGCAGGATATTGGCGGCAAAGGCGCTAATCAGGCGATCGTTATTTCTCGCTGTGGTATCGACACACGATTAATTGCGGCCATCGGTCACGATATTAATGGCCGCTGGATGCGTGAGAAAATATCACATGAAACATTGACTCTTTTTCCCACTGAATATTCATCTTCTCACAGCGACGCCTCAATTATTTTAAACAGTAGCGATGGCGATAATGCCATTATTACCACCACGGCGGCAGCAGACGCCTTAAGCATTGAACAGATGCTGCCTCATTTAGCCGATGCCCAGGCCGGCGATATTTTGCTGCAGCAGGGCAATTTCTCCGTTGAGAAAACCCGCCTCCTTTTCATGTGGGCTAAAGCCAACGGCCTGAAAACGGTATTCAATCCCTCGCCCGTCAATCCTGATTTCGCACAACTCTGGCCGCTGGTCGATATCGCCGTGGTGAACCAGCTGGAAGCCGATTTACTGCAACCGGCTGGCGTTAACACGCTGGTCATTACCCAAGGCGCTGCGGGTGTCTGGCTCATCACCGACGCTCAACGCCTCTTCTGCCCGGCCACACCGGTGCAAGCGATGGACAGCACCGGCGCTGGCGATACCTTCCTCGCCGTGCTGCTTGCATCCTCGCTATTACGCGGTGTGCAACCCGATGCCCTTGCCTTGCGGCACGCCAGCCAGGCTGCTGCCATCACGGTGAGCCGCACCGGCACTCTAAACGCGTTTCCTACACCCGCGGAACTCGCTGCGCTGCTCGCCGTGCGCAGCGAGTAATCGGTTACTTAAAAAGCGGACGGTAACTGTCGACGTTCGCTTTGGTCACCACGGTGGCCGGAACCAGAATGGTTTTGCTCACCGTTTTGCCTTCAGAGAGCGCATTGAGTGCCTTCAACGCCTCTTCACCCATCTTTTTCGGATCCTGCTGCAGTACGGCGGTGACGTAGCCGCCATCGATACCGCTGATGGCTTTAGCCGTCAGATCCCAGCCAAAGACTTTGATATCTTTCTGGCGACCCTGGTTTTCTACCGCCGCAATCGCTCCGAGCAACGCCGGTTCACCGGTGGCATAAATCGCGGTTAAATCTGGATTGCCGGTGATCAGGTTTTCCGCTGCGGTCATGGCGTTGTCCTGAATATTCTGGCCATCCACTACATCGGCGACGGTGATTTTGCTGTTGTTTTTAATCGTCTCTTCAAAGCCTTTCTGACGCTGGTTCTGAATGGCCGAGTTTAATGCGCCAACAATACCCAAACGCGCTTTTCCGCCCATCTCTTTCGCCACGTAATCGACAAAATATTTGCCGAGAATTTTTCCGCCTTCCATATTATCTACGCCAACCTGTGCCGCTTGGGGGCCCGCCGGTAATACGGCATCGATGGCAATCACCGGAATTTTGGCAGCGGCGGCTTCTTTGATCGCTGGCATAATGCCGTTGACGTCAATGGCATCTACCAAAATACCCTTCACACCTTGCTGAATATAGTTTTCAATCGCATCATTCTGCGCAACCGGATTATCAGTGGCATTGAATATAACCAATTCTTTACCGCTGGCTTTGGCGGCCTCTTGCGCGCCCTGATTCATCAGATTAAAGAACAGCGCCTGCTGATTAATTTGTACTAAGGCATACGTGGGTGCGGCTTGTGCCAGGGTAAAAATAGCACCCGCAGAAAATAGACCTGTTGCCAAAACCAATGAACGCAGTTTTCCGGTGAAAGATAACATCATGGTGTTCCTCGTCGGGAATAAACAATAATCAGCGTTTCTCAGCGTTAAGACACTGAGATTATTTTTTGGCGGGCAAATATCGATGGAATGATTTATTCACTGCACAGTTACAGTGTTTTATAACATCCTGCTTAAGTGTTTTTCGGCAACCCATCCGTTAGGAACGCCTGATGAAATAACTTAAGCCGGTTTGGGAATGGATTCCCGGTATTGCGGTAAACTGTGCATACAATTCGTCGAGTGACTTTTTTTGTCAAGTGTTTATTTATGCGCCAGTGCACCAGGGAAAGCGCTGTATCAGCCGCGCTTAACTGTGTTACAGATATCTGTGTGGATAAAAACGCATCCTCTTGCGACTCCGCGCGTTATTGTGAGGTCGCCATAAATGGCGACCCTACAATTGTTCGGCGCGTTTTTGTAGGGTCGTCATTCATGACGACCGAAAAATCAGTATGGCGAGGAAAATGAGTACAAAACGCGTGTTGTTATCCGACGTGGCAAAGCGAGCTGGGCTTTCTAAAGCCACGGTGTCGCGCTATTTGAACCACAGCATTGTCTTGCCGCAGGAGACGATTGACCGCATTGAAGCGGCAATCACCCAGCTCGATTATCGCGGCAACAGCCTGGCGCGCCGTCTGAGTAAAGGCGGCAGCGAAACGCTCGGTTTGGTGCTGCCCGATATCACCAACTCCTTCTTCGCAGAACTGGCCGATGCCGCTGAAGAAGCAGCGTCGGCGCGCGGTTACAGTTTGGTGCTGTGTATTACCCGCAACAATCCTGACAAAGAAGCGCAGTTTATTCGCTGGCTGGATACGCGTCAGGTTGATGGTCTGCTATTTACCACCAACCGACCGGATAACGGCCTGTTGCGTAAAGAGATTCAGCGCCACCAGCATATTGTGTTGCTCGATGAAGACATTCCCGGCAGCAGCGTCCCCAAAGTATTTGCCGACAACGTGCAAGGCGGGCGTATCGCCACTGAACAGCTGATCGCCGCCGGACATCGCCACATCGCTTTCATCGGTGGCCCCGAGCAGTTGATGAGCGTACGTGAGCGCTATTTAGGTTACTGCACCGCCATGAAGCAGGCCGGTTTGCCGGTGCCAGCCGAATGGGTAATGTATGGCAACTATGAGCGCGAGTTCGGCCAGCAGGCCTTGCAACGGCTATTCAGCCAGCCGCAGCGTCCTTCTGCCGTATTTGCCGCCAGCGATTATCTGGTATTGGGATTGCTGGACGGTTTACGCGCCAGTGGATTGCAGGCTCCGTCCGCCCTTTCGCTGGTTGGCTTTGATGACGCCAACTACACCGACCTCACCCAGCCACGCATCTCAACCATCCGCCAACCCGCGCGGGAGCTGGGTTACACCGCAGTGGATATCATGCTGCGCCTGCTCAATAACGAAACCAATATCCCGCTCGAAACGCGCCTGCCGGTGGAATGGATTGGCCGAGATTCGATCCAGATTCAGCAACCCTGACCCAAAATGGCGCTAAATTGCACAGCCTTGGCGCAAAAGTTGATCAACGCGGTACCTCAATCGGTCGCGAGGTAAACCGGTTTACTTAACGCTTATTTTTTAATTCATTGATTCATCACTATTTTATTTAACGCCAAAATGACTAAATTCTAACCTGGCACAGAACCTGCAACGATCTCAGCGGCAAACAAATATCGTTGAAACGTGTTGCCCTGTAAGCGTTGGACTGTGTTCTATCTGGCAGGTAAACCGGTTTACTAGAGGGTAAATCGTGTCAGATAGCGCATTTTCGCGCTGGCAGGCAATTTTCCCGGCAACAAATTGGGAGTGTTCAGATGCAGCAGCCACACGCTACCCCCGCTCGGGTAGAGATGATTAACATCACCAAAACTTACGGTTCGATACGATCCCTGCGCGGTGTCAATCTGCAACTGGCACCGGGTGAAGTGCTGGGATTAGTGGGCGATAACGGCGCCGGAAAATCGACGCTCACCAAAGTGCTTTCCGGCGCGGTGGTGCCCACCAGCGGCACCATTCGCATTGATGGCGAGCAGCAGCACTTCACTAATCCTGCCGATTCGCGCCGCTGCCACATCGAAATGGTCTACCAGGATTTATCGCTATGCGACACCGTTGATGTCGCAGGCAATCTTTTTATGGGCCGCGAACCGATGAAAAGCGTGCTGGGGATTCCTTTTCTCGATCAGGCCAAAATGCACGCCGATGCGCGCGAAATGCTGCAAGGTTTAGGCATCTCCATTCCGGATACGCGCTTGCTGGTGCGTAATTTGTCCGGCGGTCAGCGTCAGGCAATCGCCATTGCCCGCGCAGCGGCTTTTGATCCCAAAGTGCTGATCATGGATGAACCGACCGCTGCACTCGCCGTGGCGGAAGTGGAAGCGGTGCTGGCGCTGATTCGGCGCGTCTCCGCGCGCGGTGTCAGCGTCATCCTCATTACCCATCGCCTGCAGGATCTGTTCCTGGTGTGCGATCGCATCATGGTGATGTACGAAGGTACCAATGTGGCGGAGCGCCGCGTGGCGGATACCAGCCTGAGCGATATCGTTAATTTGATCGTGGGTGAGAAATTTACGGCTCACTCTGCGGCGGCACACTGAGGTAACGGGATGAGCATCATGAATTTAAGCAGTTCGCGCATGATCCAGCATTCGCTGCCGCGTCGCCTGTTGCACAACCACTCGGGCGTGGTGAGCATTGCGCTGTTTTTCATCTTTTGCTGCGTGGTGTTCTCGCTGATCACCAGCAACTTTCTCACCAGCACTAACTGGCTGAATATCATTCGGCAAAGCGCACCGCTGCTGATTGTCGCCACCGCGATGACGCTGGTGATCACCACCGGCGGCATTGATTTGTCGGTAGGTTCAACGCTGGCTTTAGTCGGCGCGCTTTCGGCTATCGCATTGAATAATTGGGGATTGCCGTGGCCGGTGGTGCTGATTGGCGGATTGCTGCTCGGCGGTGTCGTCGGCGCCATCAACGGCTTCTTTATCGCCTTTGAGGGGATTCCGGCGTTTATCGTCACCTTAGCCACGTTAGCGGTAGTACGCGGGATCGCGCTGCTGGTCACTCAGGGCTACTCCATTCCGGTGCCAGCAGACAGTTTGTTTACCCTGATGGGCCGCGCGTGGGTGCTCGGCATTCCCATGCCCGCGCTGATTGGTATTCTGGTGCTGTTTGCCGGGCACGTTGTCCTGAACCATATGCGTTTTGGTCGCTACGTTACGGCGATTGGATCCAATGCCGAAGGCGCACGCCGCAGCGGCATCAATACCAAAGCGGTGACCATGAAGGTCTACATTATCAGCGGCATGGCAGCGGCGCTGGCGGGCATGATTATCACTGCGCGTCTGGGCAGCGGCTCGTCCAATCAGGGCGAAGGCTTTGAGTTGCAGGTGATTGCCGCCGTGGTACTGGGCAGCACCAGCCTGTTTGGCGGCTTCGGTACCATTATCGGCACGCTGCTGGGCGCCCTGTCGATTGCCATCATCCAGAACGGGCTGATTCTGTCGCACATCTCGCCGTTCTATACGCAAATTGCCACCGGCACCATCATTCTGCTCGCCATCTGGCTTAACACCCGCATTCTCAACCCCACCCGCGCGCCGGCAAAAGGATAGCCCATGAAAGGATCGATTTTCCGTCATGCGGATCCGTTACCGCTTGGCGTTACCAGTGGCTACGTGATGACGGTGTTAGGACCGCTACCGCTGGCCGAGATGGGCGTGACCTTGATGCACGAACATATTCTGCTCGATGCGTCCGGAAAATGGGTGCCGCCCTGCTGTTGCAGCGATCGGCATATCGCCGAGATGCCAGTCAAGATGGAGAACCTCGGCGAACTCAACATGAACCCGTTGATGAGCCGCGATAACTGCCAACTGTTTGACGTCGTTCTGGCGATTGAAGAGTTGATGAAGTACCGCGCGCTGGGCGGAGAAACCATCGTCGATCCCACCAATATCGGCATTGGCCGCGATCCGAGAGGTTTGCAACGCATCGCACGCTTAACCGGCCTCAACATTGTCATGGGCACCGGGCTTTATCTTGAGCCGTCACATCCCGAATGGGTGAAAAGCATCAGCGTTGAACAGCTCAGCGAGAAGTTGATCTTTGACCTCGGTGGCGCAGCGGAAAAACCGGAGGTGATTGCCGGACTGATTGGTGAGATCGGCATCTCCAGCCGCTTTACCGCCGATGAAGAGAAGTCGCTGCGCGCGGCCGGACGCGCCAGTGCCGCAACCGGCGTGCCGATTCAGGTGCATCTTCCGGGTTGGGAGCGCTTAGGACATAAGGTGCTGGATATTTTGCAGCAGGAAGGCGCCGACCTGCGTCATACCGTGCTGTGCCATATGAACCCCAGCTTTGCCGATAAAACCTATCAGCGTGAACTGGCCGATCGCGGCGTGTTTCTCGAATACGACATGATCGGCATGAGTTATTACTACGCCGATGAAGCGGCGCAATCGCCTTCGGATGAAGAGAACGCGCGCGCCATCTGCGAATTGATCGACGACGGCTACATCCAGCAGATTTTGCTGTCGCAGGATGTGTTCCTGAAAACCATGCTGACGCGTTTTGGTGGCCACGGCTATGGCTACATCCTCAAACATTTTGTCCCGCGCCTGAAACGTCACGGCGTCAGCGGCGAACAACTCGAAACCTTAATGATTGCTAACCCGCAGCGCGTATTTGGTGGGTAAAAGGAAAATATCATGCAGAAGAACGTGTTACTGGTGGGCGAATCCTGGACCAGCACCTCGAACCATATTAAAGGCTTTGACCAGTTTGCCACCGCCACCTGGCACACTGGTGCCAGCGACTTTATGGCGGCGTTAAAGGATAGCGATTACGCCGTCACGCATATGCCAGCGCATGCCGCCGCCACCGATTTCCCGCTCACGCTTGAAGGGCTGCAGCAGTGGGATGTGATTATTCTGTCGGATATTGGTGCCAATACGCTGTTGCTGCATCCCGATACCTGGCTAAAAAGCCGGCGCACCGCCAACCGCTTGACGTTGATTCATGATTACGTGGCCGCAGGCGGCAGCCTGATGATGATTGGTGGCTATTTCAGTTTTCAGGGCATCAATGGTGGCGCGCGCTTTCGTAACACGCTGGTGGAAAAAGTTCTGCCGGTGCGCTGCCTCGCCTGGGATGACCGCATTGAAACGCCGGAAGGCTCGACGCTGGAGCTGACGCAATCGCACGCGATTTTTAACCACATATCCGGCGAGTGGCCGTGGATGCTGGGCTACAACGAAGTGGAAATGCAGCCCGAAGGCACGCTTCTGGCGACAGTCGCGGGTACCACGCATCCTCTATTAGCGGTGCGTGAATATCAAAAAGGTCGCTCGCTGGTGTGGACCAGCGATATGTCGGCGCACTGGCTGCCGGAAGAGTTTACCCAATGGCCGGGCTATCGCCAGCTGTGGATTAACTGCTTTGACTGGCTCACGGAGCGCGCCTGATGCGCCCCGCTTCGCTGGAACTTGCGCAGCAATTGCTCGGCTTTGACACCATTAATCCGCCGGGCAAAGAAAGCGCATGCATGCAGTTTCTGGCCGATTGGCTCAGCGAACAGGGTTTTGAAGTTGAGCTCTCTTCGTTCGGCGCAGGTCGCAGCAATCTGATTGCGCAGTTGCGGGGTGATACGCCAGGCAAACCGCTGGCGTTTACCGGACATCTGGACACTGTGCCGCTCGGCAACCAACCCTGGCAATACGATGCTTTTGGCGCGGATGTGGTGGGCGATCGGCTGTATGGCCGAGGCTCCAGTGATATGAAAGCGGCGGTGGCGGCGTTTGCTCTCGCCTGCATCCAGCAGCAAACGGCGATTCGCGCCGGGCGCGGCGTGGCTTTGCTGATCACCGGTGGTGAAGAGACCGGCTGCGATGGCGCGCGGGCGTTAATTGATGCCGGCAGCTTGCCGGAGATGGGGGCGCTGATCGTCGGCGAACCGACAGCCAACTATCCGGTGATAGGTCATAAAGGCGCATTGTGGCTACGCTGCGAGACACGTGGAAAAACTGCGCATGGCGCGATGCCGGAGCTGGGCATTAACGCCATCTATCTCGCCGCCGATGCGCTCGGTAAGATCCGCCACTTTTCTCCCGGTGCGCCACATCCGTTAATGAAGCAACCGACGCTCAACGTTGGGCGCATTCAGGGCGGCTTGAACATTAATTCGGTGCCGGATCGCACGGCATTTGATGTTGACATTCGCAGCGCGCCTAACCTGCAGCACGCTACGATTCGCCAGCAGCTGAGCGAGTTATTGGGCGAAGCGGTGCATATCACCACCCTGGTTGATCTGCCTGCGGTACTGAGTTGCGAAGAGAATCGCTGGATTCAGTCGATCTATGGGTTGTGTCAGGCGTTTTTCGACCAGCCACTCGACGCGCGCGTGGTGCCCTACTTCACCGATGCGTCGTTGCTGCTGCCCGCGCTGGGCAATCCGCCGTGTATCATTTTAGGTCCGGGCGAACCAACAATGGCACATCAAACCGATGAGTATTGTTTGGTGAGTAAACTGGGGGAAGCCGAGCAGCTGTATGGACAGATTATTGCAGAGTGGATGAGGTTTTAAGGAAGGTCGCCATGAATGGCGACCCTACAAAAAACATCAGAAACGATAGGTCGCGGAGACGGAGAAGTTACGTGGATCGCCGTAAACGATGCCGCCGTTACTCACGTTGGTGTCGTACTCTTTGTCGAACAGGTTGTTGATATTTGCCTGCAGCGAGACGTTTTTGGTTACGTCGTAGCGTGCGAACAGATCCACCACCGTGTAGCTGCCCTGACGTGCACGCCAGGTACCGTTGCCGTCTGGTCCGCCGATATCGCCGTAGGTTTTCGACTGCCAGGTTGCACCGCCGCCCAAGGTCAGCTGATCCAGCATCGGCAAGCGATAGCTGGTGAACAGATTGAATGAGGTGCGCGGCAGATTGGAGTTGTAACGATCGCCATTCGCATCTTCCGCCACGTAGCTGGTACCACCGAAGGTCATTTGTAAGTTATCGGTGACTGCGCCGTTCACTTCGAACTCTACGCCACGGCTCACAACGCCTTTTTTACCAACATAAATCGCATTGCCGGTTTCAGGGTTAGTTTGGCCGGTTGCTTCACCCACGTTATCCAGCTCGGTACGGAACACCGAAACAGAGGTGGTCAGGCGGCTGTTAAACCAGTCTGACTTCACGCCCGCTTCGTAGTTTTTACCAATCACCGGCGCCAGGTAAGCACCTGAAGCATCCTGATAATCCTGCGGCTGGAATACCGAGGTGTAGCTGGCATACGCTGACCAGTTGTCGTAGAAGTCCCAGATCACGCCACCATAAGGCGTGATGTTGTTCTTCTCCATCTCGGCATTCAGCGTCTGACGATTCCAGTTGGTATAGCGTGCACCGAGAATCACATGTAGCGGATCGGCCAGTGAAATGCGCGTAGCCAGATAGGCAGATTTCTGGCGCACCAGCTGGGTATCTGATGCCGGTTCACGTGGATTCCAGTTGGACTCTGGATAATCGCCGTTATAGTCGTTGAAGTTACCCAACTGCTCTGAGGAGATGTTCTCCCACGAACTGAAGTACTTATTGTCCTGACGGCTGTAGTTAACGCCGATCATCAACTCATGCTGACGGCCCAACAATTCGTAAGGGCCGCTGGCGAACGCATCCACCGCATCCACTTTACGCTTGCCGGTGTTGTAACCCGTACCGCCGATCACCGGATAGCCGGCGTAAGAAGAGGATCCCGCACCGGTGGTTTTATCGAAGAAACCATCGATATACAGCTGTTTACTGTCGAGGAACATTTCGTTGTGCGTGCCGTTAAGCGTGATGTTCCAGCCGTTATCAAAGTTCTGCTGCAGGTTAACAAAGACTTTTTTGTTTTCTTTGTTGTTGTAAGCCCAATCCGGCGCGGTGTTATAACCACGGCGCAACTTGGTTTGTGAACCGTCGGTATACCAACGCGGTGAGCCGCCCCACATGGGCGAATCGGTATTCACCTGAGAGAACTCATAGCCGACGGACAACTTGGTGGCATCGGTCAGATCGGCATCGACCACGCCGTAGACGAACTTCTTGTCTGCGCCGTAACGTTCAATAAAGCTGTTTTTGTCTTCATAGCCCGCCACCAGGCGTCCACGCACGTTACCTTCTGGCGACAGCGGCGCAGAGAGATCCGCAACGTAACGCTGCTTATTCCAGCTGCCGTAGCTGGCAGAGACGCTACCGGTGAACTCTTTGCTATCAGCGTGCTTACGCACCATGTTGATTGAGGCTGAGGGATTGCCCGGTCCGGTCAGTAAACCGGTTGCGCCGCGTACCACTTCAACGCGCTCATACAGCGCCATATCGCTCTGCGCATCGCCGAGGTTCCAGCGCGAAGCGAAGGCAGTGGGAATACCATCGGTCATATAGTTGTCAATGGTAAAACCGCGCGAAAAGTAGTTGGTGCGATCCATATCGGAAGAGACGCCGTGGATGCCGGTGGTATTGGCCAGCACATCATTCAGCGACTGCAGCTGCTGGTCTTCCATGCGCTGCTTGCTAACGATCGAAACCGATTGCGGAATATCGCGCGCGGTGAGCGCCATTTTGGTACCGGCGCGTGTGACTGGCACGCTGTAGTCTTTTGCCGCCTGCTCTTGCTGGTCGGCATTGGCGCTGGCGTCAACGTTCAGCGTTTGTTCTGTGGGCGTGGTTTCAGCTGCTTGCGCGATACCTGACGCAACCAACATAGCCAGTAAAGAGAGACGCAGCGCGCGCTGTGGAGCACTGCCCGGGTTCCTGACGCTCAAATCTTCGCAAGACATACGATTCCTCGATCAACTTATCATTATTTTTTTGCGGCACCGCTGCTGACGTCTGCAAGAGGAACGACAGTAAGGAAGCCGTTAAGAAAGCAAATGAGAAATATACGCATTAAGATTTCCAATGCAAGAAATTGTTACCGGTTAACTGACACTTTTACACTTATAGAAATGCCTTATTCTTCAACGAGTAATAGTTGAGCAGCGTTATTTTCCGGAATGATTACGTTTGGATTTTTGGCAACTCTGTGAAATTGAAAGGATTCTGGTGAGCGATAAGCTTACCCGCAGCTTATCGATGCATACCTTGCAATGCAGGATCGACCTCTATGACGACCAAATCATGCCGCTAACGTAGATTAAATGCATAATAAATGAGCACTGTTAATTATCTTTATAATCGGCCAGGTCAGTAATAAGCCAAATAAATTGTGTGACCTGCTGCAAATATAAAGAAATTTCTGATCGAATGGATATTTTCCGGACGATTCTGCCCTCGCGTAATTATTTTAATTTGAAAAAAAATCTCGTAGAATGCGCGCTTTGATACTCGTTAAATAAGTTATAAGGATTTATTCATGAGCGATGCACTTAAAGCATTGAACAATCTTCGTACGCTGCGTGCTCAGGCGCGTGAAATAGAGGTGGCAGCATTAGAAGAGATGCTGGAGAAGTTCGCCGTGGTGGTCGCAGAGCGCCGTGAAGAAGCGGCTGCAGAAACTGCAGCTCAGCGCGAAAAAGAAGAAAAACTGGCGCTGTATAAAGAGATGCTGATGAAAGACGGCATCGATATTAATGACCTTGCGCAATTAAACCAGCCGGAAACCAAACCTAAAGCGAAACGCGCACCGCGTCCAGCCAAGTATAAATTCATCGATGAGCAGGGTAACGAGAAATTGTGGACCGGTCAGGGCCGCACGCCATCGCCAATTAAAGCCGCACTGGATGCAGGCGGTTCATTGGATGATTTTCTGATCTGATTTAATAAGGTGGATATCACTATCCACCTTATTTTTTTTAGCATCGCGGTGCGCTTTTACGCGTTTTTTTAACAGCAGCGCTGTTTATTTAAAGAGCGCGATAAATCGCGCCGCTACAATATCTGCACGTTGCTATTTTAGAACGGCACACGCCTGGGCAATTCTTCGCCCTGCCTCACGCACCGTATCAATATCGGTAGCAATCGACAGGCGGAAATATGGCGATAAGCCGTATGCACTTCCGGCAACGCCAGATACGCCGCTTTCCAAAAGATAATTCATCACATCCTGTTCGCTCTCAATTTTCTGACCGTCAGGACGCGTTTTGCCCAGCAAACCGGCACAGCGGCAGAAAATAAAGAAGGCTCCGTCAGGATTGAGCACTTCAATCTCCGGTACCGGCTGCAGCAACGCCATAATCGCGTCGCGACGATCCTGATAAGCCGTGCGCTGCGGCGGCAGGAAATCGAGTCCGCCATTGAATGCAGCAACCGCAGCGGCCTGGCTGATGGCGCTGGCACCCGAGCTGTTTTGCGACTGCACCACCACCATCGCGTCAATCAACGCTTTTGGCCCGGCACCGAAGCCAATGCGCCAGCCGGTCATCGCGTAGGTTTTCGACACGCCACCCACCAGTAAAATACGATCCGCCAGATCGGGCGCGACGTGCAGCAGGCTGACATGTTCACGGCCATCAAACAGAATGTGTTCGTACAGCTCATCCAACATGATCAACACATTAGGGTGATCGCGCAGCACCGCCGCCAGTGCGATCAGCTCCTCGGCGCTGTACACCATGCCGGAAGGATTGCCCGGATTGTTTAATACCAGCCAGCGCGTTTTGTCACCGATGGCCTGCGCCAGCTGCTGCGGTTGCAGCTTATACTCCTGTTCCAGCGCGCACTCCAGCAGCACGGCTTTTCCGCCGTTAAAACGCACGCTATCCGGGAAGGTCGGCCAATACGGCACCGGCACAATCACCTCATCGCCATCATTCAGCGTGGCGGCAAAAGCATTGAAAATGATCTGCTTGGCACCATTGGCGATACAAATCTGCCCCAACTCATAATCAAGCTGATTTTCACGCTTCAGCTTAGCTAACACCGCGTTACGCAGCGGCGTGGTGCCGTTGGTCGGCGTGTAGCGCGTTTCACCGGCTTCCATCGCCGCGACCGCCGCCTGACGAATATGCGGCGGGGTATCAAAATCGGGTTCACCGGTGGTGAGATCGAGAATATCGACGCCCTGCTCTTTCAACTGGCGCGTCAGTTGGCGCGCCGCCGCATTGGCAGAGAGCGACACGGACTGCACACGCTTAGATAAGGTGACCATGTAGTGCTCCTGAAGGGGATTAAACCACCACCGGCAAGCCGAGGTTTTCGCGCAGCGTGGCGAACTCATAATCGTCACGGAACAGGCCACGACGACGCAGTTCCGGAATCACCAGTTCCACAAACAGATCCAACTGCTCAGACATGATGGCTGGCATGATGTTGAAACCGTCTGCGCCACCCTCTTTCAGCCACAGCTCGAAATCATCGGCGATATCTTCGGCGGTACCGACAATCACGCGATGCCCGCGTGAACCCGCAGCCACAGCGGCCAGCTCGCGCAACGTTAGATTTTCGCGCTTCGCCATATCGGTCATCAATTTGACGCGGCTCTGGTTACCTTCACCCAGCGGCACTTCCGGCACCGGGCCATCCAGCGGATATTGGCTGAGGTCCATGCTGAAGCGCAGCGACAGCTGACGCAGACCATTTTCAATATCCACCAGCGTGTTCAGCTCTTTCCACAGCGCTTTGGCTTCTTCGCGCGTGCGTCCCACAATCGGCATCACGCCCGGCATGATAACCACGTGATCCGGATTACGGCCGGCAGCGATCACCTGATCTTTCTGCGAGCGGTAGAAGGTTTGCGCTTCTTCGAGGCTGGCGGCAGCGGTGAAAATCACTTCGGCGGTTTCAGCCGCCAGCTTCTGACCATCGGCTGACGAACCGGCTTCAATGATCACCGGACGCCCCTGCGGTGAACGGGTGATGTTAAGCGGACCCTGCACCTGGAAATGTTCGCCCTGGTGATTAATCGGCTGAATTTTTTCATCAACGAAGTAGGCGCCGGTCTCTTTGTTTGGCTGCACCGCGCCCTCTTCCCAACCAGCCCACAGCTTGTCCGCCACTTCAAGGAATTCGCGCGCCCGCGCGTAGCGCTCGGCGTGATTCGGCATATCGCTGCGACTAAAGTTACGCGCCACATCGGTAGAGAACGACGTCACCACATTCCACGCGGCGCGGCCGCGGCTGATGTGATCCAGCGAAGAGAAACTGCGCGCCATGGTGAACGGATCGCTAAAGGTGGTGGAGGCGGTTGCCGCCAGACCAATGCGTTTGGTGTTCACTGCCAGCGCCGACAGCAAGGTTAGCGGTTCGAGGCGAGCCATGGTGGACGGCAGGCGGTACATGCTGGTGGCCAGCGCATCACCGACGAAGAACAGATCGAATTTGCCCGCTTCGGCTTTTTTGGCGATGGTGATCAGCCAGTCGATATCGGTGGGATCGCCGAGCTTTTCCGTTAAGCGCCAGCCGCTAACGTGTTGTCCTACCGGTTGTACGAAAAGGCCTAAACGGATGCGGCGTGGTGGTTGTGAATTAGCCATAAATTTGTCCTGGTGAATAAAAAGTAATGCGTTTTAAAAGGTGTTCTCGGTCGCCAGCAGCGCCTGCTCCAGCGCATCTGCAGAGATGCGGAAAGGCAGACGTTCTGCGCTGGCCGCCGGGAATTTGATTTGTTCCGCGATGCTGCGGATCGTCGCCGCGCGATCGCCGGTTAACGGCGCCAGCGTTAACGGCATGTCGTAGTCGCGCAGCAGCGCCAGCAGCTCGGCATCCGGCACGCCGTCATGTTCAATCAACGATTGCACTAGCAGGCTGTAGCCCACTTTCTCGCCGTGCAGCCATGCGTGCAGTTCCGGCTGATGCGTCAGGCGATTGTGGATGGCATGGGCAAAGCCCGGCGTCGGTAACACATCGCGCACGCTGTTTGCCAGACCCGCCAGCACGATATTGGCATCGATGATCTGCACCAGCTCCGGCGTTACTTGCTGCTGTTGATTGGCGGCAACCGCCGCCGCGCCCAGTTGCAGATAGCGATCGAGCGCGCGCTTAGCGGTCATCACTTTAAGGTCCAGCGCCAGATCGTGGGGATTGTGACGCTGATAAGGGTAGAACTCGTAATATTTCGCCAGCGCATCCACGATGCCGGCTTTCAGATACCGCACATCGCTACGCGCAATCACTTCGCTATCCACCAACACCAGATCGGGCATTTTACCCAGCGGCTGGCTGCGAACGTGTCCGCCCTGCTCGTTGTAAATGATGGCGACCGGCGACCACGCTGCGCAGGTAGCGGCCACGGTAGCAAAGTTGATCACTTTGAGATCGGGTAGCTGGCTGCCCACCGCTTTCGCCGCATCCAGCACGCGTCCGCCACCGATGGCAAACAGCAGTTCTGCGCCCTGCTGCTGCACATTTTGCTTGAGTGTTTCAATCGCGGCATCGGTGCATTCACCCGGCAGATACTCTAATTCCCAGCAAATACCGTTGGCCTCAAGGCTCTGCGTTAATTCTGGATTGACCGCCTGCCAGGCGCGAGGAGAAGTAAAGATGCGAATATGTGAGGCATAAGGTTTGATAAATTCACCGGCGCGCGCACGCAATCCGGATTCATGTGCATAAGCACGCGGAGATTTGATCGCTAACACGGCGTCACCCTGATTAAGAATAAGGCTATAACGGATTAAATTAAGTTAATTCAGAGGGTTAATACAGAATAGTTATAGCGCTATGTATTTTCTGCATACTACGGTAAATAACGATTTAAGCAATGCAAAACCGGCGATTTCATTTTCACAAATTCGCATTAGCTTAGTTATTTTTCACATATAGAGCGGGTTAGCTTTGCTGGTAATCTGATAAGCCTTGTATGAAAGGGTGATGGCGAGCACATTCCGTAGCGGCGCAATTTATTGCGCAATAAATTGCGCCGCTACGGAATGTGCATGTTTTTTTTCTCCGCCAGCTGGCGGTTTTTCCGGGGATATCTATGTCACTTGAGTTTCGTCAGGTTAGAGAAGACGAGGTGGAAACCTATCAGGCATTGATGCATGCCGCCTATGCGCCGACGCTGGCGTTGGGCATCAAGTTTGATGCCGCCACGGCCGATCGCGCTAAAACCCTGCGTCATCTGCAAAGTCACGGTGTGTATGCGCTGTATGCCAATGACGTGATGGTCTCATCCGTCACCGTGCGCTATCCGTGGGGGCCGCTGCCGGGTCCGTTTGGCCTGCCGCATATCGGCTGGTTTGGTGCGCATCCCGATTATCCCGGACGCCAATATGGCCGTCAGGTGCAGGATCACCTAGAGCAGGAGATCCTGCTCGGCAAACTGCGCGCCCCTGCCGTTTCGCTCGGCACCGCCACCAGCCATCCATGGCTGATTGAGATGTATAAAAAGCGCGGTTTTCAGCTGATGCACACTACCGATCTCGGCAAAGGCCACATCACGCAATATATGAAGAAAGTACTGGATGAAGCCGCTCATGATGCGTGGTTAACGCGTCAGGCCGCTCAACAAGGAATTAAAGCATGAGCCAACTCCTCGACACCCTCGGCGAACAGCTGATCGCCTTCCGCCATGAACTGCACCGTTTTCCCGAACTCTCCAACGAGGAGTTCGAAACCACCGCACGCATTCGCCAGCAGTTAGAACAACATCACATCCGCGTGCTGGATCTGCCGCTCAAAACCGGCTTAGTCGCTGAGATCGGCCCGGAGCAGGGTCCACTGATCGTGCTGCGCTCCGATATCGATGCGCTGCCGATTGAGGAGCAGTCTGATGTTACCTTCCGCTCTGAACGTCCCGGCGTGATGCACGCCTGCGGCCACGACTTCCACAGTTCGGCGGCGCTGGGCGCGGCGATTTTACTCAAACAGCAGGAGAGCACGCTGCCGGGCCGCGTACGTATTCTGTTCCAGGCCGCCGAAGAGACCGGCCAGGGCGCACCCGATGTGATTGCGACCGGCGCGCTGGATGATGCGGTGGCGATTTTTGGTATTCACAACGATCCGTCGCTGCCGCCGGGCGTGATTGGCTGCAAAGCCGGTCCGTTAACCGCCGCGGTCGATCGCTTTGATATCAGCATCACCGGCATCGGCAGCCATGCAGCCAAACCGCATCAGGGCAACGATCCGATTGTTATCGCCGCGCAAATTGTCTCCGCTGCGCAGACGCTGATCAGCCGCAATGCGCCATCTGGCGATAACGCGGTGGTGTCGATTACCCAGATTCACAGCGGCAGCACCTGGAACGTGATTCCCGACAGCGCCTGGCTGGAAGGCACGGTGCGCTCCTTCTCGCAACAGACGCGCGAGCGCCTTGAGCAGCGCTTCCGCGAAATTGTGCAAGGCATCGGTGCCGCATTTGCCGCCGAAGTGAAATTTAACTGGCATGCGGGGCCGCCATCGGTAGTGAATGATGCACACTGGGCGGATTTCGCCCTGCAGCAGGCCAGTGCCAGCGGCTTTGAGGCGCGCGTAGTGGAAGCCAGCCCAATCGGCGAAGACTTCGCGTTTTATCAGCAGCAACTGCCAGGCGCATTTATGATGATTGGCACCGGTGAACCCTACGCGCTGCACCATCCGGCATTCCGCATTAACGATGAGGTGCTGCTGCCCACCGCGCGCTATCTCAGCGATTTGGCGCTGGCGGCATTGCGCAGCCTGGAGCACACTCGCTGATGAACCTCACTGCCGCGCTGGCTGAGCGCATTGTTCACAGCCAACCGGACGCCGCTGCTCGCGAGGCGGCGCGTGAAGGCGTGCGTGATTTTCTTGCCGTCAGCTGGCCGGTGCTGCAAGGCCAGGTGCCGGACAGCGGTTTACCGGCGTTACGCAACGTGTATGGCGACGGCAGCGCCCGCTCAACAGCCCTGCTGCTGGGTTATGCCAGCCACGCGCTGGATTACGATGATTTTCATGCCGATTTTCGCGGGCATCCCAGCGTGGTAATTCTGCCCGCGCTGTTCGCCTGGCAGCAGCATCAGCCGACTGAATTGGACGACTTTCTGGATGCTTATGTGATTGGCGTAGAGGTGGCGGGTCGTTTGGGGCTCGCCGTCAGCCAGCAGCACTATGCGCTCGGCAATCACAATACCGCGACGCTCGGCACAGTTGCCGCTGCCGCCGCGCTGGCGCGATTAATCGGGACAGATACTTCTGCGACGGCAACGCTGATTGGCATCGCCACCACCCAGGCCAGCGGTTTACGCGCGCAATTTGGTTCGGCGGTAAAACCGCTGCACGCCGGTTTTGCCGCTGAACGTGCGGTGACCGCCGCGCAGCTGACGCTGGCGGGTTTTGACGGCAAGCAGGATGGTGTGATTGAAGCCTTTATCTCCGCCACCAGCAATGGCCAGGCACAGCCGGAAAAGCTGATTGATAACTGGGCTGAGCCGTGGCGTATGGTTTCGCCGGGCCTGGAGTTCAAACCCTTCCCCACCTGCGCCGGTACGCACAGCGCAGCCGAAGCGACGCGAATGTTGCGTCAGCAGTGGCTGGCAAACGGTCATTCACTGCAAGCGTTGCTGGACAACATCGCTGACATTAGCGTGGCGTTTCCGCCGGGTGGCGATATTGCGGCATCGGTGCGCGTGCCAGCCAACGGCATTGAAGCGCGTTTCAGCCTGGAGTATGTGATTGCCGCGATGTTGATGTACGACGACTTGCGGTTGCAGGATTTTGCTGAGGGCGAGCTTAACCACGCCGTCATGCCGCTGGCGGCTAAAGTACGCCGCACGCCGGATGAAAATGCGCCACCGGATGCGATTAATCCGGCACTGCGCTTTCACCTGGTCACCCTCACCTTGCGCGATGGCTCACAGCTGCAGCAGCGCCGCACAAGACAGCAATCGCTAGCCGATGCGGTAGATGTCACGGGTAAACTGCGGGCAGCACTGCAGCAGGAGATGCCACAACGCCAGCAGCAGTTGCTGCACAGCAGCGCGCTGCGCAACACCGCTGATCTGGCGGCGTTAAGCCAGTTGCTACTTTAGAGCGTCTCTACCGGTTCCAGCGCGTCCTGAATGGCATCGGCCAGATTGGCAATCTCATTGGCAACCGCCTGCAAATCCCATGATGCCTTCGATCCGCTGGCGGAGGTGGAGGCGCTAACCGACTCTTTTGCCACGGCTAACGCCGCTGCCACCGCGACGGTGCGCTTGTGTTGTTCTACAGTGACGCCAATCGGTGGCTGTGTGAAATAGTCGTTGACCATCGTATCTCTCCCTTGGATGTTAAAAATAAGAATGAATTCCTGGAGAGCTATTATGGGGGAAATGTCACAGAGTGCTATCTAAATAGTGAGCCGCCAGCGGCGGCTCTAGCGATTTTCAGATTTTAGGTTGCTGATCTTCGGGAAATTCAGTGTCGCGAGGTAAATCATCATCTTCGTCAGGTAAAGGTTCATCATCGCCTGGCAGGGGAATTACATCATCATCATCTGGACGCTCTGACATAGGTACCTCCATTAACCCGAATTGGGTTATTTAAGTGTAGTAATGCCGTTAAATAGCCCAATGGCATTCTCTTCAATATGTGAGTTAAGCGTAAGAAATATTTAAGGTGCATTTATTTAAAACTCATCTACCGCTTCACTTATAGTAAATCTAATTAGCGCTGTGCTTATTTTCTTTTATGCTCAATAATTTGCGTTAAGCTAAACCGTGGTTATAATTTAAAATAAGTTTCATAATTTAATCCCCGAACGTTTTACCAACAGACGAATGATTCAAACAATTACCGCACTATCCGTAGCGGCGCGATTCATCGCGCAATAAATTGCGCCGCTACAAAATGTGCGCTGGTTAAAATTGGCATTTATATCTTACTGATAAGCATTGATTCACATCACGCTGTTAATAATTAACTCATTATTATTTATCTCTATTTCCTGAATATTATTCCGGGGGAACAGCATGCCGCCATTTTCTAGCTTTTGGCAGGCCGGTTACGAGGGTGCGGACCATATCAATCCCTTCGGCGAAAAACTTTCCATGAATGCAGTGAATGATCATTTAACTCAATACCATAACGATTACGCCGCGCTGCAGCAGTTCGGTATTACATCCGTTCGAGAAAGTATTGGCTGGCGACTGGCAGAAATGGCGCCAGAGGAGACTTTTGCCAACCTGAAAAAACGCATGAATTCGGCGCGCTCGTTTGGATTACAAATTAACTGGAGCTTTTGTCATTACGGCTGGCCTGACGATCTCACCTTATTCGCGCCTGAATTCGTGCCACGCTTTGCCGACTTTTGCCAGCGCATGGCGCTGTTTCTCGCAGAATATTATGAAGACGCACCGATTTATTCGCCGATGAATGAGATCTCATTTATGGCGTGGGGAATTTCGGTTGGACTGTTTGGCAATAATGCGCACAGCGATCCCGATGAGATTAAACGCCAGCTCATTCGCGCCACGCTGGCCGGATGTGCCGCCATTGAGAGCGTCGATCCCCGTGCGCGCTTCCTGCACTGTGACCCGATCATTCACGTGGTACCTGATGAAGACAGCGATGCGTGCCGCCAGCGCAGCGCAGAGATTATCGCCTCGCAGTACCAGGCATGGGACATGATCGCCGGTTTGCGCGAACCCGAGTTGGGCGGCAAGCCGCGTTATCTCGATTTGGTCGGTGCCAATTACTACCACGGTAATCAGTGGTTGACCTGGTCCGGCTGCCGGCTGGAGTGGCATTTAGGGGATGCACGCCGCGTGCCGCTGCACCGGATGCTTGCGGCGTTATCGCAGCGCTATCAGCGGCCGCTATTGCTGGCCGAAACCAGCCATGTCGGTAGCGGACGCGCCGCCTGGCTGTCTCAGGTTACCGCCGATGTCGTACAGGCACAGCTGAGTGGCTGCGATATCCGCGGCATCTGTCTCTATCCCATTATCGATCGTCCCCTTTGGGAAGATCTCGAACACTGGCCACGCAGCGGCTTGTGGGATGTCGATCCCCACAAAAAACGGGTGCTCAACCCGGTTTATGCCGCGTCATTGCAGCAATCACAACAAATAGTAGCCCGCTTTCAGGGTCATATCACCGCGGCCAGCTGGCCAGAGGAATGCGTCATGAAACAATCGGTATTAGTGGTTTTTAGTCATCTGCGTTGGGGATTCGTGTTTCAGCGTCCGCAGCATCTGTTGTCGCGCCTCGCTCAGTTTCACCGCATTGTGTTTATCGAAGAGCCGATTTACCAGCCTGGCGAAGCGGCGCTACGACAATATCAACCGGCGCCCAACGTCACGGTGATTGAACCGCATACCGATGTCGCCGCGCCGGGCTTTCATGATAGCCAAATCGCCGTGCTGCAACCGCTGCTGGCCGAGCTGCTCGGCGCAGATGAAACGCCGCTGGTATGGTTTTACACCCCGATGGCGCTACCACTGCTGGCCTGTTTTAACCCCAGCGCGATTATCTATGACTGCATGGATGAGCTCTCGGCCTTTAACCAGGCACCGCGCCAGTTGCAGCAGCGTGAATCGGCCCTGCTGAGCCGCGCCGATGTGGTGTTTACCGGCGGCACCAGCCTGTATGAAGCCAAAAAGCATCGCCATGCCCACGTCTATTGCTATCCAAGCAGTGTGGATGCGGCGCATTTCGAACAGGCGCTGGATCGCACCAACAGCCATCCGCTGCAGGAGAACATGCCGAAACCGCGCCTGGGTTATTACGGCGTCATTGATGAGCGTCTGGATTTGCCACTGCTCGCCGCGCTGGCGGATGCCCATCCCGACTGGCAAATTGTGATGGTCGGCCCGGTGGTGAAAATAGACCTCGCCAGCCTGCCGCAGCGCAGCAACCTGCACTGGTTCGGCCAGCAACCCTACGCGGCCTTGCCGCACTTCCTTGCCGGCTGGGATGTCTGTCTGATGCCGTTTGCGCTGAATTCCTCCACCCGCTTTATTAGTCCCACCAAAGTGCTGGAGTATATGGCGGCGCAGTTGCCGATCGTCAGCACCGCGATTGCTGATGTGGTGCGCCATTATGCCGAAGTTGTCAGCATCGCCGATTCACCGCAAACCTTTATTGCCGCTTGCGAAACGGCGCTAACCATGCCGATTGAAACGCGCTATCAGTTAGCGAAAATCATGGCAGCACGGGTGGCGGAAACATCATGGGATCGCACCGTTGAGGAGATGCAGACGCATATCGTCGCGCTAAACAAACGTGACCTTTCCCAGCCCGAGGTTATCGCTGCACGTCCACAGCCGCTGGCGCAAAACCCGATTGAGTGTCTCATTCTCGGAGCCGGGCCAACCGGGTTGAGTGCGGGTTATCACTATGGCGCAGGCGCGGTGGTGCTAGAGAAAAATAGCTCGGTGGGCGGATGGTGCCGTTCTATCAAAGATCAGGGTTTCACCTTCGATCATGCCGGCCACATCATGTTCTCCAACGATCCCTACGTGCTGGGCTTATACGACACCTTGCTCGGCGACAATCAGCACTGGCAAGAGCGTGAAGCCTGGGTTTACAGCCATGATGTTTACACGCGCTATCCTTTCCAGTCGGCGCTACACGGTTTGCCCGCCGAAGTGATCGGTGAATGTGTGCTGGGGGCAATCGAAGCGCGTTACGGCGCGCATCCGGCGGCGCTGCAAGCGGTGACCTCTGAGACACGTCGTGACTGCTGCGCCGATGGTGCGATACCGGATGGTGAGAGTTTTGCGGCGCAAACAGAGAGCGAAGATTTTGAGAGCTTTATCTTCCGTACCTGGGGCAAAGGCATCGCTCACCATTTCGCCCTGCCCTATAACCAAAAGCTGTGGAAAACGCCGCTGGCAAATATGGAAACCTCCTGGCTCGGCGGGCGCGTACCGCTGCCGGATCTCGAGCAAATTATTAGCGGCGCACTGGCCCCGCTGGAGAAGCCGGTCGGCCCCAACGCGCGTTTTGGCTATCCGCTGCGCGGTGGATTTCAGGCATTAATGGAGGGGTTCCTGCCGCACCTGAGCTGTACGCTGGAACGGGAGGCAGCGGTTACTGAGATCCAACCGCTGCAACGCCGTGTGCGCTTGCAGGATGGACGACAATTCCATTATGACCAGATGATCAGCACCTTGCCGCTGCCAGAACTGGTACGACTGATGGGCAATTTCGCCCCGGAAGCGGTGCAGAAGGCCGCAAAACAGTTGCGACATATCTCGGTGCGCTGCGTCAATCTAGGCATAGGGCGCGCGGCAATCAGCGATAAACACTGGATTTACTATCCCGGCGACACCTTATTTCACCGCATCTTTTTGCAAGGTAACGCCAGCCCGCAGTGTAATGCGCCGGGCGGTTTTGGCCTGACCTGTGAAATGACCTATCGCGACGATCAGCCGCTGCCTTGCGAAGGTGACGCCTTGATTGAGCGCTGCATTAAGGATTGCATTCGGGTCGGCATCATCAATGCCGATGATAAAATTATCACCGCCAGTGAAGTCGATATGCCGTACGCCTATGTTGTCTATGACCACCAGCGCAGCGCCAATGTCGCGTTGATACGAAGCTGGCTGGCGACGCAAAGTATTCAACTGTCAGGACGCTACAGCGAGTGGGAGTATTACAACTCCGATCACGCCTTTCTTGCCGGCAAACGCGCGGCGGAAACGGTGAAAGATTTAACGCAGAATCGTAAAACCACGGCGTAGTTGAAGGTGCGCATAAATGCGCACCCTACGAAAATGTCGCCAAATTAACGTAGGGTCGCCATTTATGGCGACCGATTTACCTTTACCCGCCGAGAATCATGAAGAACCTGGCGGAATAAACGCCTGCACCGGCGTCAATTCGCCGCGGTATTTGCGAACCTGCACCACGGTGATTTGTCCGCTGCAGCCTTGCGCCAGTGACGAAGTGCCGATATCCAGCGTGAGCACATTGGGATTGCCGTGGCGGCACAGCGGACGCAATGCCGTAGGATCGACCGGATCGTACCAGGCACCGGTGGGCAATTGCACCACGCCGCGCATGATGGTTTCGGTCAGACGCGCGCTGGCCAGCACGTGGCCTCGCTCGTTGTAGAGCTCGATAATCTCGCCATCGCGAATCCCTAAGGACGCCGCATCCGCCGGATGCAAACTGCACACCTCGCGACCATCGCGTTTACCACTCTGACTGTAATCACCAAAATCCAGCTGGCTATGCAAACGCGTCGCCGGCTGATTGGCTATCAGCCAGAATGGATGATCGGGATTCGGTTTTTGCTGCGGTTCGCGCCACACCGGATGACCCGGGCAGTTTTCATAATTGAAGCTGGCGATGGTGGCTGAGAAGATCTCAATTTTACCGCTCGGCGTTGGCAACGGCGCGACTGCGGGGTCGGCGCGGAACGCGTTAATCATACGGCCGCCATCTTTCAGCTGCGGTAACTCCAGCACGCCTTGCTGCCAGAACTGGTCAAACGTAGGGATCTCCACCTGATGCGCCGCCAGCTTCTGCTGTAGCTGCGCGTAGTGGTGCTGCAACCAGCCACGCGTATCGCGCCCTTCGGTGAAGGCTTCTTCCCGGCCTAAACGGCGCGCCAGCTCGGTGAAAATCGCGTAATCGTCTTTCGCTTCGCCGAACGGTTCTGCCACCGGCTGCATCGCGAACAGATGGCGATCGGTCGGGGCGCCGCCAATGTCTTCACGCTCCAGCGTCATGGTAGCGGGCAGGACGATATCGGCATGGCGCGCGCTGGCGGTCCACGCAATTTCATGCACGATCAGCGTATCCAGCTGACAGAATGCCTGGCGCAAGCGCGCCAGATCCTGATGATGATGGAACGGATTACCGCCGGCCCAATACGCCAGACGAATATGCGGATAGGTTAAGCGCCGCCCGTTGTAGTCAAACGGCTTGCCGGGATTGAGCAGCATATCGGCGATGCGCGCCACCGGAATCAGGCGATCGATGCCGTTTTTGCCCTGCGGCAGCGCCGGGAAACTGACCAGATTGTGATGTTTGCCGTAATGGCCGAGCGCGCCAAGCGCATACGTGTAGCCGCCGCCCGGTAAACCCGGCTGACCGAGCGCTGCCGCCAGCACCAGTCCCAGCCACACTGGCTGCTCGCCGTTTTCCGCGCGCTGTAAGGCATGCGCCACCGTCACCAGCACGCGCTTGCCGT
This sequence comes from Pantoea sp. USHLN256, assembly GCF_037149875.1. NCBI lineage: Bacteria > Pseudomonadati > Pseudomonadota > Gammaproteobacteria > Enterobacterales > Erwiniaceae > Pantoea > Pantoea sp. USHLN256. Next base: position 351,583 of record NZ_JBBCQO010000002.1, read on the forward strand.
GCAGCTGGCGCGCAAAATCGCGGATAAATTCAGCGCTTACGCCACAAATCTCTGCTGCCCACGCCGCATCGCGCGGGGTGCCATCCTCTTCCCCGCGAATATAAGCCGCCATTGCTGGCCAGCCCACGGTGTAGCGGGCGAGGAAGGCTTCATCGGTTAGCTGTTCGGCAATCAATACCGATAACACGCCAAGCATAAAGGCCGCGTCGGTGCCTGGGCGCAGCGCCAACCATTCGCCCTGCGCTTCAGCGGGTAGATCGCTTTGCAGCGGGCTGACCGAGATAAAGCGCGTGCCACGCTCCGCCGCCTGCTGCATAAAACCGCGCTCGGTGTGTTCACTTAAACCACCGCTGGCAACCTGCGAGTTTTTCAGCGCCAGACCACCAAACGCCAGCACGATTTCGCTGTGCTGGGCGATCTCCTCCCAGCTCACGCCGCGCCGCGCAATCTCATTCATGTCGCCGACGATATGCGGCAGCAACACCGAAGCGGAACCCGAGCTGTAGCTGTTGACCGAGCGCACATAGCCGCCGAGCGTGGTATTGAGGAAGCGATGCACCTGGCTCTGTGCATGGTGGAAGCGTCCCGCGCTCGACCAGCCGTAAGAGCCGCCGAATATGCCTTCCGGACCGTAACTGTCGCCGACGCGCTGCAGTTCACGCGCCACTAATGCGTAAGCCTCGTCCCAGCTCACCGCCACATATTCGTCGTTACCGCGCCGATCGTCCGGGCCCGGGCCACTCTCCAGCCAGCCACGACGCACCATCGGGCGGGAGACGCGCGCCGGATGGTTTAAGGCGGTACGGAAATTTTGTAGCAGCGGACTGGGATCGGGATCGCCCTTAAACGGTTCGATGCTGAGCCGATCGCCCTGTTGCTGGGCATGAAAAGCGCCCCAGTGGGCGCTGTGCATTACCGATTTTTGCGTCATCACTTTTCCTGGCATTAAAAATGAAAAACGGTGCCTGAGGCACCGTTGCAATCCTAGAGGACTGTGGCAATAAAGTTTCTTACGCGCCCGTTTTCCGGGTCGTCGAGGACCTGCTGGGTTGGCCCTGCCGCCACGATTTTGCCGCTCTCCATAAAGACAATGTTGTCGGCAACCTCGCGCGCAAAACCAATCTCATGCGTCACCACCACCATGGTGATGCCGGAGTGCGCCAGCTGTTGAATCACCTGTAATACTTCGCCGACCAGTTCTGGATCGAGCGCTGAGGTAGGTTCATCAAACAGCATCACGCCAGGATCCATGGCCAGCGCACGGGCAATCGCCACGCGCTGCTGTTGTCCACCGGAAAGATTCTGCGGCCACTCATCTTCACGACCGGATAAACCCACCTGCTTTAGCAGCGACAACGCTTTGCTGGTTGCCTGCTGGCGGCTCTGCTTCTTCACCCGCATCGGCGCATCAACGATGTTTTGCAACACGGTACGATGCGGGAACAGGTTGAACTGCTGGAACACCATGCCGATTTCGGCACGCTGGCGCGCCACTTCGCTGCTGCTCAACTCGTGCAGTGCCTGGCCTTTCTGCTTATAGCCAATGATTTCGCCGCCGATGCGAATGGTGCCACCATCGAGTTTTTCCAGATGGTTGATGCAGCGCAGCAGCGTTGATTTTCCTGAGCCCGATGGTCCGAGGATCACCGTCACCGAACCGGCCGGAATATCCAGATTCACTTCATCAAGAATGGTGACGCCTGAGAAGCGCTTGGTGACTTTACGTAAGGCGATGGCTTCACCCATTGCTGACGCTCCTTTCTGCTTTGGCCGCTGAGAAGCCCGGCAGCGATTTCAACAGGCTGCGTTTTTCCCGGCGCGTCACACCACGTCCAAAATAGCGCTCCACATAGAACTGTCCCACCGACAACACCGAGGTCATCAGCAGATACCACAGCGTGGCAACCAGCAGCAGCGGAATCACTTCATAGGTACGCTGATAGATGATCTGCGCCGAAAACAGCACGTCCTGCAGTGAGATCACCGAGACCACCGCAGTGGTTTTCAGCTGACCAATAATTTCGTTACCGGCCGGCGGCATGATGGCGCGCATCGCCTGCGGTAATACGGTATGGCGGAAAATCTGTGACGGGCGATAGCCCAGCGCACGCGCCGCTTCCAGCTGGCCGTTGCCGACACTCTGGATACCGGCACGCACAATCTCAGCGGCGTACGCGGATTGGTGCATCACCAGCGCGATCACCGCAGCACTGAAGGGGCTCACCAGCGCGTTCGATTGAGTGCTCCAGATTTCACCAAGGCCGGGAATCGAGAGTGCGATAGTCGGATAAAGCGCCGCAATGTTGTACCACAGGAACAGCTGCACCAGCATCGGCACACCGCGGAAGAACCAGGTATAAAACCAGCTCACGCCCACCAGCACCGGATTGGAGGAGAGGCGCATCAGCGCCAACACCGTACCAAAAGCAAACCCCAGTACCACAGAGATGGCGGTGAGCTGCAGCGTCATCAACACGCCTTGCAGGATCGACTCGCCGGTGAAGTTCTCCGCAATAACGCTCCATTCGAAGCGGGGATTGTTAATCATCGAGTGCGCCATCGCCACCACGCACAACAGCACCACCAGCGCACTCAGCCAGCGTCCGTAGTAACGTTTGCCGACGATTTTCAGGTCGTCGGTATGGTGGTGAATGTCACTCATTGAAAGATTTCCTGATTGCGTTTGGCTTGTTTAACAGCACCAAAACCGATGCCCCAGTTGTCGAGGATCTTGTTATAGCTGCCATCTTTGATCAGCGAGTTTAGTGCCGCCTGTACCGCTGGCTCCAGCGCTGAATCTTTCGGGAAGGCGACAGAAACTGGCGCATCGTGCACGGTGATTTCGCCGCTCATGGTCAACGGTTTGATCACTTTCACCTGCCACAGCAAACCTTCGTACGGGCCGAGGAACATCGGCACGCGACCACTTACCACTGCCTGCACGCCCGCTGGACGATCCGGGAATACCGACACCTTGATAGGTTTGTTACCGGCGGCTTCACAGGCTTTGCTGGCCTCTTCGAGACGCGTTACCTGCGTGGTACCGGAACCGGCACCGACTTCTTTACCGCAGACATCTGACAGGTTTTTGAACGGGGCAATATTGGCATCTTTACGCGAGATAATGCCCAGGCGGCTAGCATCGTAATAACCGACAAAGTCGATGATTTTGGCGCGCGCCGGGGTGGCGTTGATGTTTGAGAGCGCCACATCGTAACGACCGGTTTTCAGGCCCGGAATAATGTTGTCGAAACCGCCGGTATCGCGCCACTGAACCTGGATTCCCAGGCGCTCACCCACGGCATTCATGATATCGATTTCACGACCGGCCAGGGTTTTGTTGTCTTCTTTATAGAAGGTAGTTGGCGGCGTGTTGGGGTTGGTTCCGGCCACAATGTAGCCACGTTTAACCACATCTGCAGGCAGCAGGCTTTTCAATGCAGGATCGGCCTGCACATGGATTGAGCTGTCAGTTGGGACATTTTCATCGGCGGCGAACGCGGTGTGTGCACTCAGAGCGAGCGCAAAAAGAGTTAAACCTTTTGCGAATTTCACTGGAACCTTTCTCCTGATTTATAAAATGTTTCCCCACAGGGAAAAGGCGTTGAGGTAGCGATGGTTTTTTCTCCAGACTCACCCGCGCGAAGGCGCGTGGTGGAAGGAATTGTCATCCTCATTACGTCCCGATTAGCATTCTCTGGAACTTAGATAACAATCACAAATGCAAAAAATACATATCTATTGCCGAAAAACGGGAATAGACGGCTGCAGCTTTTCAACAGGGGATTTCCGCGCCAGTTGAGGCGCGGAACAGACAGCGGAATTCAGAATTTGGCACATAATCAACGGCCTGCTTATTCAGCCGCGAATATCCATTTTGGTCTAAAACATAACCTATCGATCTAAGCGTTTGCGGATAGGCTCGAACTCTTTAGTGGCAAAACGCGGTAAGTTACCCGGAAGATTCTGCTCAGCGGCCTGCCTGTAACAATTGGCCTACTGCCATAAATCCATATTTTCGCCAGCCTTAGCTGAGCTAAAGCTGAGTAAAACACTCAGCAAGAATGTAAAGCTTTGTATGAAATGGCGCACAATTTCTCCTTAACGAACGACACATTTTTCAACGTTTCCAGTGAGGTTTCGCAGGGTACTTTATCAACCTGATAATTACTGCGAGTGACTTATATTTCTCATCATGATGATTTTGATTGGCTTTTACTAATAAAATCGTGTCGTGCCCCGTTCTCCTGCCCTCTTGCCGCCTGACTTACGCTCACTTTACGTTTCTTCACCTTTGCTGCCTAAAACAGCGCAATCATGGAGAAATAAAGGAGGCGCTACCGCGCTAGATATACAATGAGAAGCATTATCATTATCATGCGCATTTACTTACAATTGTTAACCTAACAGGGAGAAAACTTAAGTGAATGTAACTATGCGTGGCAAAAAGCGTCCGATTGCGCTTTTTTTAGCGGGATTGCTAACCTCGCCGGCTTTTGCAGCTGAAACCGTAGAAAAGCTGGCTGACGATGAATCAATGATTGTCACCGCCGAGCAGGAGCTCAAACAGCAACCGGGTGTGTCCACCATCACCGCTGAAGACATCAAGAAAAATCCCCCTGTTAACGATCTCTCAGACATCATCCGCAAAATGCCGGGCGTCAACCTGACCGGAAACGGTGCCAGCGGCAGCCGCGGCAACAACCGACAAATTGATATCCGTGGCATGGGCCCGGAGAACACCTTGGTGATGATTGACGGCGTGCCTGTCTCCTCTCGTAACTCGGTGCGCTATAGCTGGCGCGGCGAACGCGATTCTCGTGGCGACACCAACTGGGTGCCCGCAGAGATGGTCGAGCGCATTGAAGTGATTCGTGGTCCAGCCGCTGCGCGCTACGGTTCCGGGGCGGCAGGTGGCGTGGTGAATATCATCACTAAGCGCCCTACCAACGACTGGCACGGTTCGCTGTCGCTCTATACCAGCCAGCCAGAAAATGACAAAGAGGGTGATACGCGCCGCGCCAACTTCAACCTCAGCGGTCCACTGGCCGGTGATGCGCTAACCATGAGGCTGTACGGCAACATCAACCGTACCGATGCCGATGCGTTCGATATCAACACCGCTGAAAATGGCTCCTACGCGGCAGGTCGCGAGGGCGTGCGTAACAAAGACATCAACACGGTGCTGTCGTGGAAAATCACCCCGCTGCAAATCGTTGACTTCTCCTACGGCTACAGCCGTCAGGGCAATATCTACGCCGGTGATACGCAAAACAGTAATAGCAACGCCAGCACCGGCGGCTTAGTGGAATCGCTGTATGGCGATGAGACCAACCGCATGTATCGCCAGAGCTATGGTATTGCGCATAACGGGATTTGGGATTGGGGCACCTCGAAGCTCAACTTCAACTACGAGAAAACCAATAACACCCGCTTGCAGGAAGGTACCGCAGGCCGTACCGAAGGGATGATCAACAGCGACACCTATGCCACCAGCCGATTAGAAAGCTATCGTGCAGGCGGTGAAATCAACTTCCCGCTGCAGCTGCTGGTTGATCAAACCGTTACTCTCGGTGCCGAGTGGAACCGCGATGAGTTGAACGATCCGGCTTCAATGCTGGCGGCCAGCGCGCCCGGTGTGAATCTGCCCGACAGCTCTGGCGATCCGTCGCAGCGCAGCAGTAAAAATAGCGCCACCCTCAGTTCACTCTTTTTTGAAGACAACATCGCCGCGACCGATAGCACCGAAGTGATTCCCGGCCTGCGATTTGATTATCACGATCAATTTGGCGCGAACTGGAGCCCGAGCCTCAACGTCTCGCAAGGCCTGGGGGATTATTTCACCTTAAAAGCCGGTATTGCACGGGTGTTTAAAGCACCCAATCTGTATCAGTCCACGCCGGGTTATTTGCTTTCGACGCGCGGCAACGGTTGCCCAATTGGCCTTAGCCAATGCTATTTATTAGGCAATAAAGACCTTGATGCGGAAACCAGCGTCAATAAAGAGATTGGGCTGGAGTTCAGTAATGAGGGTTATGTGGCGGGCATCACCTGGTTCCGCAACGATTATAAGAACAAGATCGTTTCTGGTACCGAACCGGTCTATTCCAGCACTAATCCAACTTACAACGTGCTGCGCTGGGAAAACGGCGGAAAGGCGATTGTTGAAGGGCTGGAAGGTAACCTAACCATCCCTTTGATTGCCGATACGCTGGAATGGCGCACCAACGCCACCTACATGTTCCGCTCTGAGAGCAAGAAAACCGGCAATCCGCTGTCAGTGATCCCGGAATTTACCATAAACTCCCAGCTGGAGTGGCAGGCGACACAGGACCTCAGCGCCAATATCAACTGGACGCAGTATGGCCGCCAGAAACCGCGTCAGAATGTTGAGACCGTTATCGATGCCAGCAACATGACCTCGAGAGAGATCAGCCCGTATTCGGTGTTTGGTCTGAACGTCAATTACGACATCACCAAAAATCTGCGCGCCAATGCAGGTATCAACAACCTCTTTGATAAACGCATTTACCGCGAGAATTCGGGTGCTTCAACCTACAATGAACCGGGCCGCGCTTATTATGCCGGAGTAACAATGTCGTTCTGATTAAGTGACAGCGTCACCTAAATAAAGAACTCGCTTAACGCTTCGGCTAGCGCCTGCGGTTGCTCATCTGGGATGAAGTGACCGCAGTGCGCGATCTTAATTCCTGTGACATTTGCCGCAAACTCTCCAAGCGGCAACGCCATATCGGCAATCGAACCCTGATCGGCGCTGATAGCCAGCAGCGGCAGCGTTAATTTGCCCCGTTCATGCAGCAAATCCCGATTTTGTGCTGCCGACACCGTCACTTCGCGGTAAGCCGCCATCCCCGCACGCACGGCGCCCTTCTGCTGTAATAAACGGGTGTATTCCGCCATATCCTCATCGGTGAATACCATCGGGCTAGCCGCTTTGCGTTTCAGGAACCATTCGAGATAAACCGTTTCGCGACCCTCAATTAAGACTTCCGGTAGATCCGGCAACAGGTGGAAGGCAAAGTGCCAGGTTTTCCAGGCTTTATCCGGCGTAGCGGGCAATGCTTCCGGTAAGGTGACGCCAGGAATACCGGCATCGAGCAGCGCCAGCTTTTTCACTTGATCGCCATACAGCGTAGCATACGGCCAGGCAACCCAGGCGCCCACATCATGCGCGGCAAGGTAGTAGCGCGAGTGGTTCAGCTGCTGCATCAAGCCCTGCACTTTCTGCGCCAGCGAGGTAGTGTCGTAGCCGCTGAGCGGTTTGTCGGAATCGCCCTGCCCGGGCAGATCCGGCGCGACAATAAAGTAACGATCGCCCAACAGCGCCATCACCTGACGCCAGGCAAACCAGCTTTGCGGAAAACCGGCCAGCAGTAGCAGGGTTTCACCGTTTACGTTACCGCCGCTGACATAGTGCAAGCGCACGCCATCAACGGTGGCGTAATGTTGAGAAAAACCGTTGAGTGGCGCAAAGGGCTGCGTCCAACCGGGGGCGTCTTTTAATACTGAAGCTGACATAGTGACTCTCCGCATATTTAGGAAATGATCAATTCCTAAATAGTACATGATGATTGCGCCGCCAGGGAATCTTTCTTCAAAGCGGGAGGCGGTCGCCAGGAATGATGACCCTACGCAGTGGGTTGTTTGCTATTCTGTGCGCGAATCTTTCTTAACAATTGTGAAACTTATGCGAACATCGGATTTGTTGCGACTGCTGCTGCTGGCAGCGATTTGGGGTGCCAGTTTTTTGTTTATGCGCATTGCCGTGCCGGCCTTGGGCGCGGTAAACACCGCATTTTTACGTGTGTTATGCGGCATGTTGGGTTTGTTGATTATCATGGCGGTGATGCGTATTCCGCGTCGCTTTGACGGCAAACTGGGCTGGGCGATGCTGTTGGGCGTGATCAACTCCGCCATTCCGTTCCTGATGTATTGTCTGGCGGCGCGCGTGCTGCCTGCCGGCTACTCCGCGATTCTCAATGCCACCACGCCGCTCATGGGCGTGCTTATCGGTGCTGCATTCTTCGACGATAAGCTGACGCTCAATAAAGTGCTGAGCATGATTGCTGGATTTGCCGGCATTATTGTCATCAGCACCACCGGCGAAGCCCACTTAAGCAGTGCGTTAATCTTCGGGATTTTGGCCTGTTTAGTGGCGACCGCCTGTTACGGCGTGGCGGGTTTTCTGGCGAAACGCTGGATCGGCGCGCGTGGCGGATTAGACGCCACCAAGGTAGCGTTTGGTAGCCAACTCGGCGCATCGCTATTTTTACTGCCGTTCTTCGCCTTCAGCGCGCCGCAAACGCCTGCCGCCAGCTGGCAAATCCCGCAAGTATGGGCCTGCATTTTGGCGATTGGTTTTATCTGTACCGCCCTCGCCTACATTCTCTACTTCCGTCTACTGGCCGATATTGGTCCGCTACGCACCTTAACCGTCACCTTTATGATCCCGCCCTTCGGTATTTTGTGGGGCTGGTTAGTATTGGGTGAGCAGATAAATCAGGGCTTTATTGGCGGCTCGCTGCTGATTGTTTGTGCGGTGTGGCTGGTGACCAGTAATGGATTGGGCAAGCGCGCCACGCTAAAGAGCGGCGCGAATAAATAGGCTTACTTTTTCCCGCCGGGCTTCAGCGATCGATTGAGATCCTGAATGCGTTTCATGGTTTTTACCGTGCGCGTTGAGGTCGCTGAAGCCACCGACAGAATCAGCATTTCCAGGCACACCAGCACCGTGCCGTGCAGCGGCATACGTCCATTCTCGCCGCCGCGCGGCACGTTAATGATCACATCCGCCTGCTGAGCGAAAGCCGAATCAATGGCGTTCGTCAGCAAAATCACCGGCATGCCCAGCCGTTTCGCCTCTTTTAGCGCCGTGATGCCTTCACGATGCGCCGATTTCTGCGCCATCATAATTAGCACATCGCCGCGTTGTAGCGTGATCAGCTGTTCCGCCAGCGCAATACCGGAGCGATTCAGCGTCACCGCGGGAATACCAATACGGGTAAACAGTCGCGCGCTGTAATCCGCCAGAATCCCAGAAGCGTTGATGCCAAACAGGGCAACCTGACGCGCATCAATCAGATGCGTGACCGCTTGCGCCACGGCCTGTCGATTGTGCGGTTCTGCTAACGCATCGCAGGCGCGCTTATGGCCGCTTAATACAAAATCGATGCCCGAATTGATATCGCAAGAGAGTTCTTCCACGGTGGCGCTCATCTTCTCTTCCGAATTCATCGCCGGACCAAACCAGGCGGCAAGCGTGGTTTTTAAATCACGCAAACCGGCAAATCCTAGCGCCTGAACCGCACGCACCACTGTGGCATCGGAGGTATGAGTTGCATCGGCTATTTCCATCGCGGTGGCATCCAATATTGCCTCACGATTATCGTGGATATATCGCGCCACTGTTTGCAGACGCGTAGATAATGTCGGTGCGCGTAGCCGATAACGTTCACCCAATATATCCACACGGCTTTTAATCCTATTTCTACTCATCTGTTAACTGCACTCGATAAAAAGAAAAATTGTCTATCGGCCTGCGATCGATTTGTAGTGAAATTGTCGATCCAATGGCCTTTACACTGCATCAGCAGCCCGCTACATCAGGATAGAAAATAGCGAGAAATGAAAATTTAATTACTTGTTAATAAACAAATTATACGAGATAACCTTGATCAAATAAGCCCGATTACCAGCCCCCATCCTGCTGTAGTATCTGCACAATCATTTCCATTTACTACTACATTTTTTCATGTTTGAATGATTCTCAATTGCATCACACCAGGTTCCAATAATGAATAACAATAAGACGTTCGCTGTTAAATCCCAGCGTCATCCCGCCATTCTGGCGGCTATTTATGGCGTAAGCATGTGGACTTCCGCAAATAGCATGGCGGCGGAAGAAACTCACACTCTGACCGTATCGGCGCAGGAGAGTAATGCGCAAGGTTATAACGCCACCAGCAGCTCCGTCGGCAGCAAAACGCCCACGCCGCGTCTGAATGAGGCGCAATCCGTCAGCGTGGTGACCCAGCAGCAGCTGGAAGATTATCAGGTATCAAACCTTGCCGGAGCGATGCGTTTTGTCAGCGGCGTCAGCGAAGGCAACACATTGGCTGGCACCGAAGATGGCTTTGTGCGGCGCGGTTTTGGCAGCAATTCAGATGGTTCGATCTACCGTGACGGCGTGCGCAGCAGCCAGGGACTGAATTTTGATGCCACCACCGAGCGGGTTGAAGTGTTGAAAGGCTCCGCATCACTGCTGTACGGGATCCAGAATCCCGGCGGCGTCATCAATGTCATCAGCAAGAAGCCGCAGTATGAGTGGCACACCAAAGTCAGCGGCAAAACCTCAAGTGAAGGCGGCGGCGCGGGTACCGTGGATGTCACCGGTCCGCTCGGCAACGGCTTTGCCTTTCGACTGATTGCCGAAAAACAGAACCAGGATTACTGGCGCAATTTTGGTAGTGAAAAGCACCAGCTGATCGCGCCTTCGTTACAGTGGTTTGGCGAGCAAGCCAGCTTCCTGATCAGCTATGCCGATTATCAGTACGATATTCCGTACGATCGCGGCACCGCATTTATTAACGGCAAGCCGTTGGATATTGGCTACAAAAATCGCCTGGATGACAAAGCCAACCACGCGTGGGGCCACAACAAAACCCTCAACGCGCACTACGACTGGCAATTTAACGAGGCGTGGAGCACCCGCGTGACGCTGGGCTGGAACCAGCGCCAATACGACAACAATGAAGTGCGCGTCACCGCGGTGAATCCCACCACGGGCGCAGTGACACGTCGTGCCGACGCCAATCGCGGCTTTAATCATAAAACCAAGTACGTTTCATGGGATGTGATCGGTTCACAGCAAGTGTTCGGCATGACGCACGATATCGTGCTAGGCACCGATTACGAAATGATCCAAACCTACCGCGCGCATCAGTACCAGGGCAAAGCCAACAACGGATTTAATTTCTACGATCCGCAATATGACATCCTCGCGCCAGTGACGAATAGCAGCACGGAAAATAGCGCTAACGCCAATAACCTTAACCGCACCCACAGCCGTTCACTCTATGCCAAAGACAGCATTAGCCTGACTGAAAACTGGATTGCGGTGCTCGGTGGGCGTTATCAGCATTATGAACAACGTGCCTCGAAAGGTTTCAATCCGGTGGTGCAAACCCTGGACAGCGAAGGCAATAAATTCCTGCCGCAGGCCGGTTTAATCTACAAAATCACACCTGACGTTTCGCTCTACACCAGTGTGAGTAAATCCTTCACCCCTTCCACCGATGTGGATGACGATGGCAACGTCGGCAAACCGGAACAGGGCACCACCTGGGAAGTAGGCAGCAAATGGCAGATTTCACCCAAGCTGTTTGCTAGCGTAGCGTTGTATCGCATCAATGAGCGTGACATGTCGCTCAGCATTAACGGCACCACGCGCGCCATTAATAAAGCCCGCTCCAGCGGCGCAGAATTTGAGTTAAATGGCGAAGTGATGCCGGGCTGGGATCTCAGCGCTAACTATAGCTATGACAAGGCAGAGATTGTCGATGATGGCGTTAACTCCGACAATAACGGCAATCGCCTGCAGAACGCGCCCCGCCATTCCGGTGCGCTCTATCTGAGCCATAATCTGGCAATCTCCGGCATTCCGGGTGATTTCCGCGTGGGCGGCGGCGCACGCTATGTCGGCACGCGCGCCGGCGATCCGGAAAACAGTTTCAGCATGCCCGATTACGTGGTGGCAGATAGCTTTATTGCCTGGAACAATCAGCTGTTTGGCGAGAAAACGCAGCTCAAACTGAATCTGAATAACCTGTTTAACAAACACTATTACACCTCCAGCGGCGGCAATTTACGCGTACGCGAAGGCGAAACCCGTAATCTGATGCTCGAGGCCAGCGTTGAATTCTGATGCGATTTTTTCACCAGGCGCACGACGTGCGCCTTCCCTACTCGGCCCGATGCTGCGGGTGCTGGCCTGTTTCCTGCTGCTCTTAAGCAGCGCGGCGTGGGCGAAAACTATCATCGATATCGATGGAAACCACGTGGCGATCCCCGACCATCCGCAGCGCATCGTGCTGGGTGAAAGCCGCATGTTGTATACGCTGGCGTTACTCGAACCGGGCGATCCGTTTCAACACATTGTGGCGTGGCCGCAGGACCTGAAAAAATACGATAGCCAAACCTGGAATAGCTTTGCGCGCCAGTTCCCCCAGATGCTGAAAATCCCTTCGCTGGGTTCCGGCGGACCTAACGCCATCAATCCCGAGCAAATTCTGGCCATGAAACCGGACGTGGTGATTTTACCAAGCCTGGCGCGCTACGATGATGCCGACTTGCGGCTGGTGACCATGCTGAAAGCAGCGCATATCCCGGTGGTGAAGATCGATTTACGCGTACATCTGCTGAAAAACACCCGCCGCAGCGTGGAAATTTTAGGTGAAGTATTGAATCAGCAAGCGCGGGCTCAGGCATTTAATCGCTTTTACGATCGGCATATGCAGGTGATTCGTGAACGCCTCGACCGCTATCACGGCCCGAAACCTTCGGTGCTGCTGCAGCTGCATCTTGGCCGGCGAAATGAGTGCTGCGTGACGGCGATTAACGGTAGCCTCGGTGAATTACTGAATGCAGCAGGCGGCGACAACATTGCCAATAAAACGCAGCATGGCGTGTTTGGTCGTCTCAGCGAAGAGAGCGTGATCGCCGCGCAACCGGATTACTACATCGCGACCGGCTTTGGCGATAACGCTTCTCAGGGATTGCTCAAGTTGGGTCCTGAGGTGGCGCCCGAAACGGTGCTCAGCAGTTTCAGGCAGCTCACCGCGCAGCAGAATGGTTTGCGCGAACTGAACGCAGTGCACAATGGTCACTCGGCAGTCATCTGGATGAACTTTTATCTCAGCCCGTGGCATATTGCCGCGACAGAGTTTATGGCGAAAACGCTCTATCCCCAGCTGTTTGCCGACGTGGAACCTGAGCAGACGCTGCAGCAGATTTTCCACGATTTTTTACCGATTCCCTTTAGCGGTACCTATTTTACGTTAATCAGTGCCACGGATGATAAATAATCGCTCGCGCTGCGCTTGTGATTAACCGGAACCTCGCTAATCTTAAATTTGCAGCACGGGCATGGCGTCGAAGAGGTTATTTCCGCCATGCAACAACAACTCATGAGAGGATGTTTTATGGCTGAGCATAGAGGCGGTTCCGGTAATTTCGCTGACGACAAAAAGAAAGCGTCTGATGCCGGTAAGAAAGGCGGAGAAAAAGGCGGCGGTAGTTTTAAAGACAACCCCGAGAAAGCTTCAGAAGCAGGCAAGAAAGGCGGTAAGAAGTAGGTATCGCCGCGTTAAAGAGTAAGCAACACCCTGGAAGCCCGCCTGGGCATGGATGCCCTCAGAAATATCCCATCACGCATTATCCCCCTGAAAAAATGACTGTTAATTACCTTGCGTAACTGATGCTGATTTTTAGCTTTTCGATTGACCACTTAGGGTTAATAAATCTGATTGCTCACTTTCTGACGTGACAAATATCACATTTATGCCAGGCTTTAATTATTCACTTCATGCGACAAGGAGATATATATGACGACGCAAACCACCAATAAAACCTTAATTACTGAAGAGTATCCGGTTCCGCCTTTTAAAAAGCAGACGCAACCGATGCCAGGTTTAGCGAGTAAAATGGATCCCCGTCCCGATCATGGTGAAACCAGCTATCGTGGCAGCGGCAAACTCACCGGACGCAAAGCGCTGATCACCGGCGGCGACTCAGGTATTGGCCGCGCCGTTGCCATTGCTTATGCACGTGAAGGTGCTGATGTAGCGATCAACTATCTGCCGGAAGAGGAATCTGATGCGGCGGAAGTGGTGCAACTGATTGAAGCAGAAGGCCGTAAAGCGGTGGCGATTCCAGGCGATATTCGTTCTGAAGAGTTTTGTAATAAGCTGGTACATCAGGCGGCTGAACAACTCGGCGGGCTGGATATTCTGGTGAACAATGCCGGACGTCAGCAGTTTAACGAGTCGATTCGTACGCTTTCTACTGAAGACTTCGATGCGACCTTCAAAACCAACGTTTATGCGATGTTCTGGATCACTAAAGCGGCGCTGGAGTACCTGCCCGCTGGCTCCTCAATCATCAATACTTCGTCGGTTCAGGCTTATCAGCCTAGCGCCATCCTGTTGGATTATGCCCAGACTAAAGCCTCAATTGTCGCGTTCACCAAAGCGCTGGCGAAACAGTTGGGTAAAGATAAAATCCGCGTGAATGCGGTCGCGCCCGGCCCTTACTGGACGGCGTTGCAGGTCAGTGGCGGACAGCCGCAAGAGAAAGTGGAACAGTTTGGTGCCTCGGCTCCGCTAGAGCGTCCGGGTCAACCGGCAGAGATTGCCCCGTTGTACGTCACCTTTGCTCAGGTGAATAACAGCTTTACCTCTGGTCAGGTTTGGTGTTCTGACGGCGGTACCGGTACGCTGTAATCGATTTTTCCCCCGGTGCGCAGCAATGCGCGCTTGCGAAATCCCTGCCAAATGGCGGGGATTTTTTTATCCGTTCAGACGCGCGGGAAAGATTTCCTTAAGCCACTCAATCAACACTTTAAGGCGCTGGGTTAAATGGCGATTTTGCGGATAAACCACATGGAACGGATAGTTTGCCGGACGCCACGCAGCAAGAATTTCCACCAATCTGCCCGCCTGCAGATCGGCTGCCGCCGCATAGCGGAACGTCTGAATAATCCCCAATCCCGCCACCGCCGTGGCCAGATGCGCGTTACTCTCATTGACGCCGATGCGATGCTCGGTTTTGATCTCGATCTTTTCTGCGTTCTGCACAAATCGAAACGGAAACGCCCTGCCGCTTTGTGGTGACAAATAGCTCACCAGTCGATGCCCGTTTTTTAGCTCCTGCGGATAAGCGGGTACGCCATAGGTTTTGAGATAGCCTGGTGCAGCGCAGGTAATCATCTCGGCATCGCCTAAATGACGCGCCACCAGCGAGGAATCGCTCAGTGGGCCACCACGAATCACGCAATCGACATTGCCACTGATCAAATCCACGGCGCGATCCGCAACGCCCAGATCGAGGCGGATTTCCGGATAACGCGCGATGAAATCAGGCAGCGCGGGAATAAAGACGTCACGCGCGGTTGAGCCGCCAATGTCGATGCGCAGGTAGCCACTGGGCCGGGCGCTTTCCGCGTTAAACGAGTGATCGATATCTTCCAAATCGCGCACGATACGCAGCGCTTTTTCGTAATAGTCGCGCCCTTCCGGCGTCACCGTCACACGGCGCGTGGTGCGTTGTAGCAAGCGAATGCCGAGATGGGCTTCCAGCTCCTGCACCAGTTTACTTAGCGTCGCGTTGGGTAGGTCGAGCGAATCTGCGGCGCGAGTAAAATTGCCGGCTTCTACTACGCGGGCAAATGCCCGTATCGCCATTAACTGGTCCATCCCGTTCTCCACCCAAATGATTATCCACACACAGGAATAGTCCTTTCTATTTTACACCATTTATCAACAAATAGCTGAGCGTTACATTGGCTGTCATGCACTGCATCGCAGTCATCACAACTCAACTTAAATGGGAGAACGTCAACATGAACGCATTGAACGGTAAAATAGCGCTGGTAACTGGCGGCACGACCGGCATTGGCCTGGCATCGGCGCAGGAGTTAGCGGCACAAGGCGCACGCGTGTTTATCACCGGTCGTCGTCAGGCCGAACTTGACGCGGCAGTGGCCAGCATCGGCAGCAGCGCGAGTGGCATTCGCGCTGACGCCTCCGTGCTGAGCGATCTCGACCACGTTTACGCCGAAATCGCTCAGCAGGCAGGCCGATTGGATATTCTGTTTGCCAACGCCGGTGGCGGCGATATGTTGCCGCTGGGCGCCATCACCGAGGAACATTTTGACCGTATTTTCGGCACCAACGTGCGCGGCGTGCTGTTTACCGTGCAAAAAGCGCTGCCGCTATTGAGTGACAAAGCCTCGGTCATTCTCACCTCTTCCACCACATCGGTTCAGGGCACCGCCGGCTTTAGCGTTTACAGCGCCAGCAAAGCGGCAGTGCGCAACTTTGCGCGTTCATGGGCACTGGATGTGAAGGATCGCGGTATTCGCGTCAATGTCGTCAGCCCAGGTCCCGTGCATACGCCAGGTTTGGGCGGGTTGGTAAGTGAAGATCAGCGGCAGGGATTGTTCGATGCGTTAGCGGCGCAGGTGCCATTAGGCCGACTTGGCGAACCCGCTGAGATTGGCAAAGTGGTGGCTTTTCTGGCATCAGATGCCGCCAGCTTTATCAATGCCGCTGAATTGTTTGTTGATGGCGGTATGGCGCAGGTGTGATGCGCATTGGGTCGCCATTAATGGCGACCGCTCTCTCAAGCCGCACTAAGATCCGCCTCCACATACAAATAACCAATTCCCAACACCTGCCGCGCCCGATTCAACTGACCAAAATGCACATTAGTACCTTTGCTTTTCAACGCATCACGCGGATCGAACGGATTGAAATCGATCTGCCGAACAATGGCTTGCAACCAACTTTCACCGAAGGTACAGCTACGACCATACAACCAAATCTGATTAATATTTAGCGTGTTAAGAAAGTTATATAAGCTCATGCCAATCGCTTCGGCGGCGCGCTGTGACCACGCCACAATCCAGGGCTCGCCCGCTTGCCACGCCCGCAGTAACTGCTTGCTGCTGGGCTGCGGCGCATCTGGTTCGCGCTGATGAGCCACCTGTTTCAAGGTGCTGAGTGAGGCCACCGTTTCCAGACAACCCTGGCGCCCGCAGCTGCAGCGCTGGCCGTTAGGCTCAATGATGGTGTGACCGATTTGGCCGCTGCCGTAAAGATTGCCGCGAAAAATCTCACCGTTTATCACGAATGATGAGCCGATACCGTAATCCACATTGATCACGCAGAATTCGCTGAGAGCATTTTGATTCAACCATTTCTCGGCCAAAGCCAACATCACGCAGTCATTATCCACGCGCACTTCCACACCAAGCTTCTCCTCCAGCAAAAATTTCATCTGCAGCGGCGTTCTCCACGCGGCCTGCGGCATATGCTGTGACACACCAGTCACTGGATCGACCTGTCCGTGCACCGCTAACGCTAAATTAATGCGCCGCTTAGGCCACTGTTTGCAGATTTTCCGCCAGGCCGCTTCAATCTCACTCAGCAACGCCTCGGGCGTGTCGGCTTTGATGGTGTTTTGCTGAAATTCGCCCTGCGCCACTAGCTGCGCATCGGCCAGCTGCAATTCAATGCTGGTTGGTTTGACACATAAACACAGCGTCCAGGCTCCGTTGGATGGCAGCTGAAAACTGCCGTTGCTGTTACCGCGCGCGCTCATCAATGCATCAGAGTGCTGCAGTTTTCCTTCCTCCAGCAGTGCTTGCACAATTTTGCTGGCGGCGGGAATCGTCAAACCACTCAGGTGAGCCAGCTGCGATTTGCTTAGCTGTTTATGACGCCACATCAGCTCAATAAACAGCGCCTTATTATGCTTTCGCACCTGGAAATTGTTCAGTCCAACCTGCTTCATCCTCTCTCCACCGCCGTGCATCAACCCGTTTACTAAACAGAGTTTACTGTCTTTTGTGATGGTTTCGCCATCCTGCCCACAACCATTGCTCTAGAGTTCGTCCTCATGCCAATAACAAAAAAACCTGATCACCTCTCAAGAGAAATTTAAAAATGACAACATCACCTGCAAAACACTCGTGGCTGGTCCGCCTTGGCATCCCACCCGCGCTGGCCTGGGGCTACATCGCTGTATTGCTGTTTATGATTGGCGATGGCGTGGAATCGAACTATCTCGCGCCTTACCTGCATGAAAATGGCTTTACCCTCAATATCGCGGCGGCGGTCATCGCCTTCTACGGCGTCACCGTTACGCTCGGTTCGTGGCTGGCCGGTTCACTCTCCACATTGATTGGCCCGCGTAAAGTGATGCTGGCAGGCGGTGTGATTTGGATTGTGTTTGAAGTGTTGTTCCTCGCCATCGCCTTACCTTCCCACAGCGTCGCCCTGCTCGCGTTAACCTATGGTTTACGTGGCGTCGCCTATCCGATGTTTGCCTATGCATTCCTGGTATGGATTCAGGCCGCAGCGCCCAGCGATATGCGCGGTTCAGCAACCGGCTGGTTCTGGCTGGCCTTTACCGGCGGCTTGCCAACGCTGGGCTCGCTGGTGGCGATCTTCTCAATAAAGTTAATCGGAGAATACGCCACGTTCTGGCTATCGCTTGGGCTGGTCGCGTTAGGGTTGCTGGTCATGGTGGTCGCACTGAAAGAGCGCAGCGGCTATCAATCGTTACTTGATGAGCAACAGCGTCAGCAGAGCGTCGCTCGCACGTTGATGGGCGGTATCGATATTTTGTGGCGTGAACCACGGATTGCCGCCGCTGCCGTGGTACGCATCATCAATACCACGCCGTACTTCGGCTTCTTTATCTTTCTTCCCGGCTTTTTCACCGATCAGATCGGATTTACGCAAACCGAATATCTCAGCCTAATCACCATCATGGGATTAGTCGGCATGAGTTTTAACCCGATTGTCGGCAAGCTCAGCGATCGCATCGGCTGGCGCAAAGTGCTGACGGTATTTGGTGGACTTGGCTCCGGCGTTTCAATGCTGCTGATGTACTTCGTACCACAGTGGAGCCACGGTAGCTTTGTACTCAGCGTCATCTGCGCCTGTTTATATGGCATCACCTTATGCGGCTATGTTCCCGCTGCCGCGCTGTTCTCATCCCTGTGCCAACCCAAAGATAAAGGCAACGCAATGGCGATTTACTGCTTTGCCGCCGGACTCTCCACCTTTTTTGGCCCCGCGCTTTATGGCACCTTCAACGCGCTATTTGGCACCTCGGGCGTGGTGTGGGGTTACGCCGCCTTATACCTGGTCAGCGCCATCGTTTCCTGGTGCTTCCTGCTCAGCCCGCTTGATCCCGGCGAGCAGCATAATCCCGAGGCGCAGCGCCTGAGCCGTTTAGATTCTGTCGCTTCAGAGTAAAGAGAGAGCCATGAAAGAGTTTGATTACATTGTGGTGGGCGGCGGCAGCGCCGGTTGTATCGTCGCCGCCAGGTTAGTCACGAAAGGCAACGCGCGCGTACTACTGCTGGAAGCCGGGCGCGATGAGTATCATCCAGTGCTAAAAATGCCGGCGGGTTACATGAAGTTTCTCGCCAGCGACAAATTCCTCACCCTGCACCAGACCGAGCCGCAGCCGCAGCTTAACGGACGCGGCGTGATTGTGCCGCAGGCGAAAGTGCTGGGCGGTGGTTCGACGGTAAATGCGATGGTATATATGCGCGGCCATCGTCAGGATTACGCCGACTGGAACAGCGCGCTGGGCAATCAGGGCATTGACTGGTCGTGGAATGCGCTGCTGCCGCACTTTACCGCCATCGAAGATAATGATCATCTCGGTGCACCCTATCACGGCGTCGGCGGGCCAATGAAAGTGTCGCATCTCGGCCACTTCAGTCCACTCAGCCGCGCCTACGTGAAGACGATGCAAGGTTTAGGCATTCCTTACACGCCAGATTTCAATACCGGCAATCCGTTTGGCGTGGGATTTATGCAGCACACCATTAACGGAGAGACGCGCCAGCGCTGTAGCGTGGTCGATGCCTTTATCACGCCGCTGCGCGAGGACGCGCGCTTGACCATCGCCAGCGGTGCGCAGGTAGAAGAGATTATCTTTGAGGGCCAAACCGCCATCGGCGTGCGCTACGCACAAGATGGCCATCCACAACTTGCCAGCGCACGCAAAGAGGTGATTCTTGCTGCCGGTGCCTATCAAACACCCAAGCTGCTAATGCTCTCCGGCATTGGTCCGCAGGCGCAGCTTAAACAGCATGGCATCACGCTGCGTCAGCATTTGCCGGGCGTCGGCAAAAATTTGCAGGATCACTATGAAGTGCCGGTCGTAGCCAGCACCAATGGTGCGTTTGGCTACTATGGTCAGGATCGTGGCTGGCCGATGGTTAAAGCCGGCCTGCAATATATGTTGTTTAAAACCGGCCCAGTCACCACCACTGGCGTGGAAACCTGCGCCTTCTTTGATCCTCTCGATTTTAGTGCAACGCCAACCATTCAGATGTTCTGTGTGCCTACCGTATACCTCGACCGCGACATCATGGGTGCCGATCCCGGTCACGGCGTCACCGTCAATTCGTTGTTGCTTCGGCCCAAAGCTACCGGCGAGGTAACCCTGCGCGATAGCCGCGCCAGCAGCTTGCCGATAATCGATACACGCATCTTTGGTCATCCCGACGATTTAGCACGCACCATCGCCGGCTTCCGTTTTGCGCGTAAGGTGATTGCCGCTACGCCCATCGGCGCGATGGTGCAGCAAGAGATCTTCCCCGGCGCAGAGATCAATGCTGATGAAGCCATCGCCGAACACTGCAAACGCATGGTGAAAACCGGCTATCACCCGGTTGGCACTTGCCGCATGGGCCACGATAACGATCCGCTGGCGGTGTTACACGATGATCTGCGCGTGCGTGGCGTTAACCGCCTGCGCGTGGTCGATGCTTCAATGATGCCCAACATTATTAGCGGCAATACCAATGCCATTGTGATGGCGGTGGCCCATCGTGCTGCTGAATTGTTGTTGCAGACACACCTCAGCGAGAACAAGGAGCCCGCTTATGAGTGAAAAATTAATTCGCCTGCAGCGTGCGCTCGCCGACTGGCAGCTCGACGGCGTGCTACTTACCCGGCGCGATAACATTGCATGGCTAACAGAAGGTGCCAGTTTTTACGTAGTGGAGCGCGCCGAAACCGGCGTAGCCAGCCTGTTCATTACGCAGGATAAGGTTCTGCTGCTCGCCCCCGAAAATGAAATGCCGCGCATCGTCGCTGAAGAAGCACTGCCGTTTGCCTATGAAGCGCTGAGCTTTCCGTGGTTTCAGTCGCTAAATGGCATGTTGCCGTTGGATCATTTTGGCAGCGATACGCCGCAAAGCGGCATGACTAATATTCAGCAATCGATGATCGCGCTGCGTCAGGGGCTGAACGCCAACGAGCAAAAGCGATACAGAGTGCTGGGGCGCGAAGCCGCGCAAATTGTCGAGGGCGTGGCGCGCCAATTACAGTCGGGCGTGACGGAATGGCAGGTTGAGGCCAGAATTGCTGCAGCCTGTCTGGCACGCGGAATTCGTCCAATGTGCATCTTAATCGCGGCCGATGAGCGCATTGCCGCGTTTAAACATCCGGTGCCGACGCAGAAAAAGCTGCAACAGCAAATGTTGATTACGCTCGGTGCCGAGCGCCATGGGCTGCACGTGAGTCTGACGCGGTTGGTGCATATCGGCGAACCTGAACCCGTATTACGCCAGCGGTTCAACGCGTTGTGCCAGATCCACGCCGATATTCTCTGTGCGATGCAGCCGGGCCACAGCTGGTCAGCGCTATTTAAAGCGATTGAAGCTGCCTACCAGCAGCATGGACATGTTGATGCATGGCGTGACCATCATCAGGGCGGCCCCGCCGGTTATGGTTGCCGCGACATGATCGTGACGCCAGAAACGCCGGGCAACGTAAGCAACGATAGTGCTGTGGCGTGGAATCCCACACTAAAGGGCGTAAAAAGTGAAGATACTTTTTTGCTCACTGTTGAAGGTTGCGAAGCGTTAACGCGCAGTGGCGAATGGCCCATGATTAAGGTGCAGCGTAGTGAGCGTACGCTGCACTTCCCTGACTGGCTGGTGTTGCCATCATCGGCATAAGGAAGCGTTTATGTCACCTCGATTACACAATAAAACCGCGATTGTTACTGGTGCTGGCAGCGGCATTGGCAGCGCGATCGCTACACTGTTTGCGCAACAAGGTGCCCGCGTGGCGCTGTTTGATCTCAATAGTGAAATCAGTGAAACGCTGGCTGCGGAATTGCAGCAACAAAGCGGTCAGCGCTGTCTGGCCTGGTGCGCTGACGTCACGCAGACCGATCAGGTGCAAGGTGCGGTGACGGCGGCGCAACAAACCCTTGGCCCTATTGATATTCTGATCAACTGTGCGGGCGTGAATGTGTTTCGCGATCCGCTGGCATTGGAAGATGACGACTGGCAGCGCTGTATGGAGGTCAATCTTAAAGGACCCTACAACCTGATTCGCAGCGTGCTGCCGGGTATGCTGGCGCGCCAGTATGGCAACATCGTCAACGTTGCGTCGGTACACGGTCATAAAATCATTCCCGGCGCGTTTCCCTATCCGGTCGCTAAACACGGTTTGATTGGCATGACGCGCTCGCTAGGCGTGGAGTATGCCAGCCAGGGGATTCGGGTTAACAGCATTTCACCGGGTTTGATCCTGACACCGGCGGCTGAAGCCTGGCTAGCAAGCTGTAATGATCCACAAGCAGAGCGTGAGCGGCAGGCGGCATTGCTACCTTGCAAACGTATTGGTGAACCGCAAGAAGTGGCGTATACCGCGCTGTTTCTGGCATCCGATGAAGCGCGTTTTATCAACGCCACTGATATTCTGGTCGATGGCGGGCGTAGCCAGGTGTATCACGAGTAATCAGTGACCGATTAGGTTGTCGCGTCAGCCTTCGCGATTGGCGATTTAACACTCGCCAGCACGTTGATTGTTGATGCGCCACCCGATGACGAAATGTGCCAGTTGTTGCGGAAAAAGAACATTACTCTGCTGTAACCCGCTATGCTTCGGTGCTGAACCGAAAACGCGTCCGCTCTGTGGCGGCACTTGATAATCAGGAGCATAAAAGATGTCTGAGAATCCCTCCATCGCCCTTATTGGACCGGGCGCGATTGGCACCACCATTGCGGCGGCCCTGCATGAAGTTGGGCGCACACCCACCCTTTGTGGTCGAACTGCGCACCCCCAACTGGAGCTGCGTCACGACAGCGGTAAGATTATCGTTCCTGGTCCGGTGCTCACCAATCCGGCTGAAATTGCGCAGCCGTTTGATCTGGTGTTCTTAGCGGTGAAAACCACGCAGGTGGCCGATAGCGCCGCGTGGTTGTCAGCGTTGTGTGGCGAGCACAGCGTGGTGTGTGCGTTGCAGAATGGCGTGGAGCAGAAAACCCAACTTGCGCCGTATGTTAACGGCGCCAGCGTGCTGCCCTCGGTGGTGTGGTTCCCAGCCCAGCGCGAACCGGATGCCTCAGTGTGGTTGCGGGAAAAGCCGCGCCTAACGCTGCCTGATACGCCGCAGGCGCAGCGGGTGGTTGCCGCCCTGCGTGACACGCGCTGTGCAGTTGAGCTGTCTGATGATTTCCTTACTATTGCCTGGCGCAAGCTGCTGCAAAACGCGGTTGCTGGCTTGATGGTGCTGTCGAACCGGCGCGCTGGCATGTTTCAGCGTGAGGATATCAGCGCGCTGGCGCTCGCCTATCTGCGCGAATGTTTGGCAGTGGCGCGTGCAGAAGGCGCTGCGCTAAGCGATGACGTACCACAGGAGATCGTGGAGCGCTTCCATCGGGCACCGGCCGATTTAGGCACCTCTATTCTGGCCGATCGCCAGGCCGATCGCCCGCTGGAGTGGGATATCCGCAACGGCGTGGTTCAGCGTTATGGCCGTGCTCGTGGCATTGCGACACCGATCAGCGATGTGATCGTCCCGCTGCTGGCGGCCGGCAGCGAAGGCCCGGGTTGAATTAAAAGCGCCACGCCGCAAACAGTACGCCGCTTACCTGGCCTGATTGCTCGGTAATGGGGCTATTAGCGGCGTGATTTTCCATCCGGTTAAGTGGCAGCCCCCTTCATACGTGCATTAATCTCCGCAATTGATTCCTTTCCCATTCCCCACATCTTTAGCGCAACATTTGTTTATTTCCACGCTTTACAGTGATAAATGTCACAAACTTGCGCATTGTTAAAATCTTTACTAGGGTTTGCGCTTCTTTAGACTCTTATAGCTTTCTTTTCCTTTCGTGAAAACATGGCTGCGAAAGCTATAAGATCGCGCCACTTTTTCTCATGGAGGTTTATGAGCACAGAAGCGAATACCCATCAGTCGGCCACATCCAGCGGATTGACCGTGGACGATATCACCGTCATCGACAACAAATTACTCAAACGCGCCGTCGGTGCTGCCGCGTTGGGTAATGCCATGGAGTGGTTCGATTTCGGTGTATATAGCTATCTCGCCGTGATTATCGGCCAGGTGTTTTTCGCTGATGCCAGCGCGGCTGCCCAGCTGATTGCCTCGTTCGGGACTTTTGCGGCGGCATTCTTAGTACGCCCCATCGGTGGCCTGGTCTTCGGCCCGCTCGGCGACCGCATTGGTCGTCAGAAGGTGCTAGCGATAACCATGATCATGATGTCGATTGGTACCTTCTGCATCGGACTGATCCCGAGCTATGCCAGCATTGGCATCGCCGCACCGATTCTGCTGTTCGCCGCGCGCTTGCTGCAGGGCTTCTCCACCGGCGGCGAATATGGCGGTGCCGCCACCTTTATCGCGGAGTATTCCACCGATAAGCGTCGCGGTTTTATGGGCAGTTTCCTTGAGTTCGGTACGCTCGGCGGTTATCTGCTGGGGGCCAGCCTGGTTACCGCCATGATCGCCTTCTTACCGCATCAAACCATGATGGATTGGGGCTGGCGTGTGCCGTTCTTCCTCGCCGCACCTTTGGGTCTGTTTGGCCTGTATATCCGCTTGAAGCTGGAAGAAACGCCGGCGTTTAAAGATCATATGGACAAGCGTGAAGAGATGGAGCACAACAAGCCGCGCTTGAGCGTGTGGCAGATGCTGCGCGATCAGCGCAAACCGCTGCTGAAATGTATTGGTCTGGTGCTGTTGTTTAACGTCTCCAACTACATGCTCACCGCCTATATGCCAAGCTATCTCACCGGCGTGCTCGGCATGAGTGAACTGTCCGGCCTGATGTTGGTGATGGTGATTATGTTTATCATGATGCCGCTGACGTTAATGTGGGGACATTTGACAGACCGCATCGGTCGCCGTCCGGTCATTGGTTTAGGTGCGCTGGGATTAATTTTGCTGGCAATCCCGAGCTTTATGCTGATCGGCACCGGCAATATGCTGCTGGTATTTGCCGGACTGGCGGTGCTGGGGTTATTACATACCTGCTTCAGCGGCACCATGCCAGCGACGTTACCGGCGCTGTTTGTCACGGACATTCGTTACAGTGCGTTGGCGATTGGTTTTAACCTGTCGGTTTCGCTGTTTGGTGGCACCACGCCATTGATCACTGCCTGGCTGGTGGACACTACGCACAACAATATGATGCCGGCGTACTACATGATGGGTGCCGGAATTATTGGTTTGCTGACCGTATTAACGCTGAGTGAAACGGCGCGTAAACCGCTGAAAGGTTCATCACCGGCGGTGGCGACGGAAGCGGAAGCGCATCGCTTGATTGATAAGCTGCGTAAACGCAAAACGAAGCATAAACCGGCTTAACTTACAGCCTGCGAAATCAATGAGGTTGCTGCTGCTGGCAACCTCATCTGTTACTAAGCGAAGCGTTAAAATCCCCCTCTTATTCGATAATTTCCGAAACCCGCCTGAAATCCGTTGGTAAGCGCCAGAAAAGGCCAAAATATCGACTATGATTTGATGTCCGACCCAACTTTTATCCCGATTTTTATATCGTTTTCAGCCAGTAGCGAATCGCTTGATGTCGTCCATTGCCCCTGCGTGGGCTAAACGAGGCAATTGAATGGAATTCAGATCATTTGAAAAATCCTGGGGCGCTGAGATTCTTGCGGATAGCAGCGTCCGTTTTCGTGTTTGGGCACCTGGGCAGCAGCAGATTACGTTGAGACTTGCCGACAAGGATACGGCCATGGCGCAGGTGGACGACGGCTGGTTTGAGTTGCAGCTCAGCGGCGTGGTAGCCGGTGCAGAGTATAACTTTGTGCTGGCTGACGGCACGGTGGTGCCGGATCCCGCCGCACGCGCGCAGCAGGGCGACGTCAATGGCCCTTCCCTGGTGATCGATGCGCACAGCTATCGCTGGCAGCACACCGCCTGGCAAGGTCGGCCTTGGCAGGAGAGCGTGGTGTATGAGTTGCATATCGGCACCTTCACACCTGAAGGCACCTTTCGGGCAGCGATTGAGAAGTTGCCGTGGCTGGCGGAGTTAGGGATCACTCAGCTGGAAGTGCTACCGGTTTCGCAGTTTGGTGGCAATCGCGGTTGGGGCTACGACGGTGTGTTGCTCTACGCACCTCACTCCGCTTACGGTTCGCCGGATGATTTCAAAGCCTTTATCGACGCCGCGCATGCGCACGGTTTATCGGTGGTGCTGGATATCGTACTCAACCATTTTGGTCCGGAAGGCAACTATCTGCCGCTGCTGGCACCTGAATTCTTCCATCAGGAGCGTATGACGCCGTGGGGCGC
Source organism: Pantoea sp. USHLN256 (assembly GCF_037149875.1). Taxonomy (NCBI): domain Bacteria; kingdom Pseudomonadati; phylum Pseudomonadota; class Gammaproteobacteria; order Enterobacterales; family Erwiniaceae; genus Pantoea; species Pantoea sp. USHLN256. The sequence goes on from NZ_JBBCQO010000002.1 coordinate 377,980, forward strand.
GGGCATTGCTTATGATGTCGATGCCGTACGCCGCTATATCGTTGAAGCGCCACTTTACTGGCTGCAGGAATATAACCTCGATGGCCTGCGTTTTGATGCCATCGATCAAATTGAAGATAGCTCCAGCAAGCATGCTCTGATTGAGATCGCCGAGCGTATTCGCCGGGAGATTCCCGACCGCCCTATTCATCTCACCACCGAAGATTGTCGCAACGTCATCTTCCTGCATCCGCGCGACAAACAGGGTAACGCGCCGCTGTTTAGCGGCGAATGGAACGATGATTTCCACAATGCGGTGCATGTGTTCGCCACCGGTGAAACCCACGCCTATTACCAGGATTTCGCCGACGTGCCAGAGAAGTTGGTGGCGCGCGTGCTGACCGAAGGTTTTGCCTACCAGGGCGAACTGTCGCCGCAAAGCGGTCAACGTCGTGGCGTGCCCAGCGCCGGTCAGCCGCCGGTGGCTTTTGTCGATTTCATTCAGAACCACGATCAGGTCGGCAACCGTGCGCAGGGTGATCGATTAATCACCCTCGCCGGCAGCGATCGCACTAAGGTGCTGCTGGCGACGCTGCTGCTGTCACCGCATATTCCGCTGCTGTTTATGGGCGAAGAGTACGGCGAAACTAATCCGTTCCTGTTCTTCACCGATTTCCACGGTGATTTAGCCAAAGCGGTACGTGAAGGCCGGGCCAAAGAGTTTACCGGCCACGCCGGTCATGACGAAGAGGTGCCCGATCCCAACGACCCGCAAACCTTCACGCGTTCGAAACTCGACTGGAACAAACTGCAAACGCCCGCGGGCCAAAGCTGGCTGGCATTGACGCACGAGCTGCTGGCGCTGCGCCAGCAATATATTGTGCCGCTGCTGGCAGATGCCGGCGGCAACAGCGGCAAGGTGCTCGCTACGGCTGAAGGCTTTGTTGCCGTTAGCTGGCGTTTCCCGCAGGGCGAGCTGTCGCTGGCGTTGAATATCGGTACACAAAACCAACCGTTGCCGGATATGCCGGGCAGGACGATTTTCGCCTGGCCTCAAGAGGCTGAAGCATTGCCACAACACGCCATCGTGGTGCGTTTGGCACAGGGAGCAACAACATGAGTATTCCAACCGCGACGTACCGTATTCAGTTCCGTAACGGCATGACCTTTGATCGCGCTGCTGCGCTGGTGCCTTATCTCAAACGCCTCGGCATCAGCCATCTGTATGCCTCGCCGATTTTCAGCGCCACCGCCGCATCGACGCACGGCTACGACGTGATCGATGCCAATGAGATCGAACCGGCTATTGGCGGTCGTGCCGGTTTTGATCGTTTGGTTGCGGCGCTGCAGCAGGCGGATATCGGTTTGATCCTCGACATCGTGCCGAACCATATGGCGGCCTCGCTGGAGAATCGCTGGTGGCGTGATGTGATTGAGTATGGCGAAAGCAGCCGCTATGCCAATCACTTTGATATCGACTGGACGCGCCGCCTGACGCTGCCGTTTCTTGGCGACAGCTTTGACAACGTGCTGGAAAACGGTGAGCTGAGCATTCAGGCAGATCCGCAAACCGGCCATCCGGCGCTGGCCTATTTTGACAGCTTCTACCCGCTCACGCCCGCAAGCTGGCAGGATCGCGCCGATGAAGTACTTGCCATTACCGATGCCAAAGCGATTGCTGAACTGCATGAGCAACAGCCGTGGCGCCTTATCAGCTGGCGCGACGCACGCAGCGAACTTTCCTATCGCCGCTTCTTTGAGATTACCGGTTTGGTGGGCGTGCGCGTGGAGGATCCGGCCGTATTTGCCGATTCTCACCGCTTGATTCTGGAGCTGGTGCATTCCGGCGCAGTCAGCGGTTTGCGTGTCGATCACGTTGATGGCCTGGCCGATCCGCAAGGCTATCTGCAGCAGCTACGCCGCGCCACCGGTGAGGATTGCTATATCACGGTGGAAAAAATCCTCGCCGAAGGTGAGCACATTCCCGCCGACTGGCCAATTTCCGGCACCACCGGTTACGAGTTTATTGCTGCGCTCTCACATGCGCTGATCGACGATGCGCAGATTGATACGCTGCATCTGGCGTATGAGTCCACCACCGGCGAACGCAACAACGTTGAAGCCGGATTACGCGTGGCGCGTGAACTGATGGTCGATCGCAATTTCGCCGGCGAGTTTTCTCGCCTGTTGCAGCTGGCGACGCAGATTGCCGGCTCGGAACACCGCAACCTTGGCGAAGCAGAACTGCACGTTGCGCTGCGGGAGATCCTCATCGCCTTCCCGGTATATCGCACTTACGGTCAGCTGGATGGCATGCCGCTGGAGGGCGAGGAGCTGCTGCAACAGGTGCTGGAGAGGGTGAAAAACAGCGCCTCGCCGACGGTGCTGAGTTTGCTGCAGGCAATCTTACTGGGCGCGGTGTCTGAAGAGAGCGAACACCATGCCCATGAATTCCGCGTACGCTTCCAGCAGTTAACCGGACCGCTGATGGCGAAGTCGGTGGAAGATACCCTGTTCTTCCGCAATCACGTGGCGTTAGCCATCAATGAAGTGGGCGCTGAACCGTTGCCGCACGCCTTTTCGCTGGCGCACTTCCACAGCGAAATGCAGACGCGGCTGCAACAGCAGCCTGACGGCATCTCATCCACGTCAACCCACGATACTAAACGCGGTGAAGATGCGCGCGCGCGTCTGTATACGCTAAGCGAAGCCCCTTCGCTGTGGGCCGAAAATGTCACGCGCTGGCGCCAGATTAATCAAGCGCAGGTAGTTGAACTGGAGGACGGTGCCGCACCGGAACCCGCGGTGGAGTGGATGCTGTATCAGGCATTAGCTGGCGTGTGGCCAACGACTCTGCAACCGCAGGACGCCAGCGAGCTGGCGTCGCGCTTTATCCCGTTTGTCGAAAAAGCGTTACGCGAAGCCAAGCTGCGCACTGACTGGGCTGAGAACAACGAAGCCTATGAAAAAGCGGTGCTGGATTACGCGCGCCACCTGCTGTCGCCTGCCAATCAGCTGTTCCTCAGTGATTTCAGCCACGCGCTGCAGCCGTTTATTCAGGCTGGGCTGATCAATAGCCTGACGCAAACGGTGATTAAACTGACCGCGCCGGGCGTACCGGATATCTATCAGGGCAGCGAAGCGCTGGATTTCAGCCTGGTCGATCCCGATAACCGCCGCACACCCGACTTTGAGCAGCTGGAACAGCAGCTGGATGAATCGGCGTCTCCCGACTTTAACGATGCGCAACACTGGCTAAGCGGCAAGCTTAAACAGCAGGTGATTGCGCGCTTACTGCAGCTGCGTCGTGATTATCCGCAGCTGTTCCGCATGGGTGATTATCAGCCGTTAAACGTCAGCGGCGAACATCAGGAGAAAGTGATTGCCTTTGCGCGCCAGGACAGCGACCACGCGCTGCTGGTGATCCTGCCGCGCCTGAGTTTCGACAACGCCCAATGGACACAAACTGAAGTGGTATTGACCGAATCACTTGCCCATCGCCACTACCGCAATCTCTGGACCGGCGCAACCGTGACGATTGGCGATTCTATCGCGCTGGATGAGGCGGCCTCGAGTGCGCCATTAGTGCTGCTTAGCAACTAACACATTGTCTGTTAACGCTGTTTGAGGAAATAACATGGAAAACGGTAAGCCTACAGAAATTACAGCAGGTTCGGGACAAGTGCTTGGCGCTAACTTTGATGGCGAGGGCGTGAATTTTGCCCTGTTCTCGGCCTGTGCCGAGCGGGTTGAGCTGTGTTTATATGACGAGAGCGGTGAAAACGAAATCGCGCGTTTCGATTTACCGGAATATACCCACGAAGTGTGGCACGGCTATATTCCCGGCTTACAGCCTGGCGCGCTGTATGGTTATCGCGTGCACGGCCCGTATGAGCCGGAAAACGGTCACCGCTTTAATCCCAACAAACTGTTGCTTGATCCTTACGCGCGCGAGCTGGCGGGCGAACTGCATTGGGACGAATCGCACTTTGCCTACGATTTGCTGCACGAAGATAAAGATTTAAGCTTCGATACTCGCGACAGCGCGCCATTCACGCCGAAATGTCGCGTCATCGATCCTAACGAGTTTGACTGGCAGGATGCTAATCGCCCGAATATTCCGTGGTCGAAAACGGTGATTTATGAGGCGCACGTGAAAGGCTTCAGCCAGCTCAATCCGGCGGTGCCCGCTGAAATGCGCGGCACTTATGATGGTTTGAGCAATCAGGCTTCGATCGACTACATCAAAAGCCTCGGCGTCACCACCGTTGAGCTGCTGCCGGTGCACGGTTTTCCAGACGATCAGCATCTACTGGATCGCGGCCTGAAAAACTTCTGGGGCTATAACACGCTGGCCTTCTTCGCGCCGGCAACGCGCTACTTTGGTCCGCGCGGCATTCAGGGTTTCCGCGATATGGTGCGCGCTTTCCACGATGCCGGGATCGAGGTGATTTTGGATGTGGTGTACAACCACACGGCCGAAGGCAATGAGCTGGGCCCAACCTTGTCGTTTAAAGGCATCGACAACTACTCCTATTACCGCACGCTGCCAGATCAGCATCGCTACTACATCAATGACACCGGCACCGGCAACACGGTAAATACTTCACATCCTCGCGTACTGCAGATGATCCTCGATTCGCTGCGCTACTGGGCTGAATCCATGCACGTGGACGGTTTCCGTTTTGATCTCGGTACCGTGTTGGGACGTGAACCGGAAGGCTTTGATCAGCGTGGCGGCTTCTTCGATGCCATCATGCAGGATCCGGTGCTCTCCAAACTGAAGCTGATTGGCGAGCCGTGGGATATCGGCCCGGGCGGCTATCAGGTGGGCGGCTTCCCGCCGGGTTGGGCGGAATGGAACGACAAGTATCGTGATACGGTGCGTGAATACTGGAAAGGTGACATGGTCACCAATGATTTTGCGGCACGCCTGCTCGGTTCCGGCGATCTCTACGATCAGCGCGGCCGTCGGCCCTGGGCCAGCATCAACTTCCTCACCGCCCACGATGGCTTCACCCTGAATGATTTGGTTTCGTACAACGAGAAGCACAACGAAGCCAATGGTGAAGACAATAACGATGGCCACAACGAGAACCGTTCGTATAACTACGGCGCTGAAGGCCCAACCGACGAAGAAGGTATCAACGCGGTGCGCGAGCGGCAGAAGCGCAACTTCCTCGCCACCCTGCTGTTCTCGCACGGCACGCCAATGCTATTGGCGGGAGATGAATTTGGCCGCAGCCAACTCGGCAACAACAATGGCTATTGTCAGGACAGTGAAATCTCCTGGCTGCACTGGGAGAATTTGCCGCCCTCAGCCGATGCACTACGCGATTTTACCCGCCAGGTACTGGCGCTGAGAGCCGCTCAGCCGCTGCTACGCCGTGAAAGCTGGCGCGATGGTATGGATATCAAATGGTTCAACGCCGGTGGCGGATTCCAGCAGGCCGACCAATGGGATGATGGCACCACGCTCGGCGTGTATCTTGGCCGCCCAGACCTGCAGCCGGAAGATGGCATCTGGCATGACGTGCTGATGCTGTTTAATCCGTACGAAGGCAACGTACCGTTCCGCATCCCGCAGTTCGGTGAAGGCGGTTGGGTGCTGGAGCTCTCTACCTCCGACGGCGTAGAAAAGGGGTTGGTGATTACCAAAGAGAAGGATTTCGAGCTGGAAGGCCGAAGTATGGCGCTATTCCGCAGACCGTAATCATCTCTTGCTGAATGCGCAATAAATTGCGCCGCTACAGAATGAGCACACGTATCCGTAGCGGCGCGATTTATCGCGCTCTGTTGTGATTCTCGCCAACGCTCGCTTTCCGCAACGATTTTTGCGCCCGCTGATAAAAATAAATTAACTAAATTCCCTCATCTGCCGATGGTTATTAATCTGCCCTGTTCTCTGCGCGCCGTTCGCAGGGAGGCTTTTAGATTAAGGATAATAAGATGAACATCTCCCAACGCCTGTTCCTGACCTTTTCCATGCTGTTCGCCGCCATCATTCTGCAAGCCGTTCTCGCCATCAGTTTGCTTTCCGGCTTTCAGGAGCGTTTTGAATATGTGCAAGCCAATGCGATTCCCTCGATCAAAGATCTCGGTAAGCTGATCGACGGAAGTAATCGTCTGGCGCTGACGCTGTATAAACATAAAAGCCAAACCGATGACAACAAAATGCCGGCGGTTGAAGAGGAGATCGCTAAGCAGCTGGCTGAGTTGAAATTGCTTACCGATTACTACATGGCACACGATATCTCCAGCGATGAAGATAAGCGTTTAACCGAACTCGCTTACGACAATATTCAGCGGGTGAGCGCCGCGCTTCCGGCCTTTCGGACGGCTTCCCGCGCCCATCAAAATGACCTTAGCCTGGCGTTGATTGAAGAGCAAAACGGCATCGGCGGCGCGATTCGTCAATTGATTGCGGATTACCAAAAGCAGCTGGCGCTGAATATTGCCATCGGCGATGAACTGCGCGCCACCAACCGTAGCACCTTCCATTCGGTACTCTGGACCACCATCACCGGCGTCATTGCCACCGTGGTGATTTTTGGCTTGCTGTCGCTGTTCACCGTGTTGCGTATCCGTCGTAGCTTGTCCGCTGCCGGCAAGGTGATGATGGCCGCCAGCGAAAACCTCGATCTCACCCTGAAAGCAGACGAAAGCCGTCGCGATGAAGTCGGGAATATGGCGCATTCGTTTAATATCCTGATGGAGCGTGTGTCAGGCGCCCTATCGTCTGTGCGCCAGGCTTCGCAATCGGTCAGCAGCGCCTCCGTGCAGATCTCCGCTGGCAACGAAGATCTCTCTTCACGTACCGAGCAGCAAGCCGCCTCGCTGGAGCAAACCGCCGCGAGCATGACCGAGCTAAGTGAAACTGTGCGTCAGACGGCGGATAACACCCATCAAGCCAGCCAGCTTGCCGCTAACGCCAGCGGACTGTCGGAAAAAAGCAGCGCATCGCTTACCACCATGCTTTCGACCATGGACAATATTCGCGGCAGCTCGCGCAAGGTAACGGAAATCGTCTCGATCATTGAAGGCATTGCCTTCCAGACCAATATTCTGGCGCTGAACGCCGCAGTAGAAGCCGCGCGTGCCGGTGAGCATGGGAAAGGGTTTGCGGTGGTGGCAGGCGAAGTGCGCAGTTTATCGCAACGTTCAACCACCGCCGCGCGTGAGATTAAGACGCTAATCGAAGAGTCGCACCGTCTGACCGAAGCGGGTGCTGAGCAGGCGAGCGATGTCGGCCGCAATATGAGCGTGATGAACGATGCCATCCATCAGGTGAGTCAGCTGGTGGAAGAGATCGCCGCTGCCGCCGTCGAGCAGAGTCAGGGCATTGTGCAGGTGCAGCAAGCGGTAAATCAGATGGATGACGTCACGCAGCAGAACGCCGCGCTGGTGGAGGAGGCCTCTACGGCTTCGCAGTCACTGCAGGAGCAAGCCGGGAATCTTAATCAGCTGGTGGGTAAGTTCCACGTTGCAGAGACTGCAGAGGTTCATCGGCCCGCAGCGGTGGCGCGCACGCCGTCACCGGTGAAATCCTCGCGCGTTGCGCTGGTGAATGACGCGGATTGGCAGAGTTTTTAATGCGCTGCCCTCCACAATGCTGTTGTGGAGGGCATTTTATACCGTTAGCGCTTTACGCTTGATCAAGTAAGACAGCTAACTGCTGTAAAGCACTTTGCAGTTGATATCCCGCCTGAATACGCTCCTCTTCATTGGCTTGCTCAACGCTGTCACAGGCACGCAGGATAAAATCTGCGTGAATACGCTGTGCCGAGGCACGAATTTGCGCATTGAGCTCAAGTAACGATTTGCCATCTCTTTTTGCCAGCAGTTGGTTCAGCTCTTCCTGATAATCGGCATTACTGCGTTTGAGTTGCCCGATGATCTGCGCGTTAAGTTGACTATCGTTGCCGGTTATTTCAGCCAGATGGAAGGTCGGCACGGCATCGGAGGGTTGAGCGAACACCTCAAGTAGCGCGCGCCGCACGTCGTCCAGCGTACAGGGTTTGAATAAGCAGCCATTCATCCCGGCCTGTAAACAGCGATCGCGTGCTTCATTCATGGCGTCAGCCGTAAAACCGATAATCGGTAGCGCGGGCAGTTGCTGAGCTTGCTCCAAATCACGAATGGCGCGGGTCAGTTGATAACCATCCATGCCCGGCATATTGCAGTCGGTAATGACCAGATCCCAGCGTTGGTGATTAATCAACGCCAGCGCCGCCAGCCCGTCTGCCGCTTCTGTCACCTGATGCCCTAAATGGCTTAACTGTTTATTCATCAGCAGGCGGTTGGCAACATTGTCATCCACCATCAAAATACGCATTTCACTGAGGTTTTTGCTGATCGGCATAGCAATCTCTGTGGCGGGTAACTGACTGGCCACCGGCAGTAAAATCGTTGCGGTTACGCGCGTGCCCTGCGACGGCTTACTCTCAAGCGTAATGTCGCCATTCATCATGCGGCAGAATGACTGGCTAATATAGAGTCCCAACCCGGTGCCGGTTCGACGGTTATCCGCCTGTTCAAAAGGCTGAAAAAGCTGAGATTGCTGCTCCAGAGGGATACCAATACCACTGTCACTGACGCGCAGCGTAATTTCGGCCTGATGCGTCATCTGGTTTAACTGCTGCTCAACTTCCAGTAGCACGCCGCCGCTGTCGGTAAATTTAATCGCATTACTTAACAGATTGGCCATCACCTGCTTAATACGCAGCGCATCGATCTCCACATTCTCAACCGCATGAGACGGAACTTGCAGTGACAAAGATATCTGTTTTTGTAATGCCAACCCTTTAAAGGTATTCACCACGCTCTGCGCGATATCCACAATATTGCCGGGTTTCGGCATTAACTCCACGCGCCCATTTTCGATGCGCGAGATGTCGAGAATATCGCCGATCAACTCGACTAATCCCTCTGCGGAATCTGACGCCACTTCCAGTGCCTGCATATCCAGCTCGCCAGTTTTACCTTTACGAATAGCAATATCGAGCATGCCAATAATCGCATTCATCGGGGTACGAATTTCATGGCTCATGGTGGATAAGAAGGTAGATTTAGCCCGGCTGGCCTCTTCGGCCTGCTCTTTAGCAATGCGCAGCGCTTCCGTCATCTGCATGCGTTCGGTGATATCCATCCACCCGCCTAATACGCCAGCCATTTGCCCGGAGGCATCCTGATAAGGCAAAAACCAGGAGTAAAAGGCCATAAACATCTTTTTCCCGGTGTTGGGGTTTACATCAAAGGTTTCATCGACAAAATAGGGTTGGTTATTTTTCATCACATTCATAAAAATCTGGTGGATGCGAACTGCATGCTCCTGCCGATGAAAAGGCGCTTCTTCCAGAATGGTTTTGCCCAGCGCCTGCGATCTTTCCAGACCCACGATATCAAGATAGTGGCGGTTACAGTCGATCAGGCGTCCCTGCACATCGCGGGTAAACATCGGGAACGGCATGCCATCCAGCAGATGACGCATTTTTTGGTTTTGATCATCCAGAGCCTGTTGCGCTTGCTCTTTCAGTATCGTCTGGCGACGCAGATAAAAGGCCCAAACGGCGGAGATGAGTACTAACGCTAACGCAGCACTTAATGAAGCGATAATGACGGTGCCGTAGCGATACCAGAAGCTGTCCTCCACCACCATATTATTTGGTCGCCAGCGGTTACCAATAAGATCTAACTCATCAGGCGCATAGGAGAGTAAAACTTTATCAATAATCTGTTGCAACATCGGTTCATTTGCCGACACGGCGAAAGAGATATACGCAGGATTATCGCCGACCGTATTAACGATTTTAAAGGCATCATGATAAATACTGACTAGCTGATATTCGGTATTCACTAACGTATTAATGACAGCATCTACTTTGCCGTCATCCAGCAATTCCATTACGTGGCTGGCATCACTGGCATGAACTATTTTAATATCGGGATATTGTTGTGTAATTATCGGCTCTAACGCCGTACCGGCAATGACACCCAGGCGTTTACCCCGCAAATCGGCTACTGCCAATGTTTTACGATCATTTTTAGGCACGACTAACACAAAAGCATTGCGCAAATATCCACGGCTAAAACGAAGCGTCTCCTGGCGCTTAGCGCTGGGCGTTAAGGCAACGATGAGGTCTGCTTTATTTTCATTGACCTGGCTAATCATCGATTCAACATCATCGGCACGACTAAAGCGGAAATTCAAGCCGGTGCGCAAAGCCACCAGTGCAAGGACATCGGGGCCGACGCCTCTTACATTGCCGGTATTATCAATGAACGAAATCGGGGCATAATTATTAAGCGTTAACACATCTAATTGCGGATGATTTCGTATCCACTGCAGCTCTTCGCTACTTAATTGGATATGCTGACCTTCCTGCAGCAATCCTCCTCGGCCGGGCACCCAAAACGCTAATACATAGCGGGAATAATCGGGTGGCAGTAGGTTTATTGCTTGATTGAAGATAGTTAGCATGGTCGCGTTATTGGCGTTCACTGCAAAGCTAATTTTCGCTTCTGGTGTACTGGCATATTGTGCGATGCGTAAATTATTTAGAAAATTACGACTGACCGGATAAGCATCACCGAAATAGGCATCAGCTCGGCCAAATGCTACCGCACTGATTGCATCCTGATAGTTATCGTAAACTTGCAGTTTAGCCAGTGGATAATAACGCTTGAATATCGCTTCTGGCATATAACCGCGCACCATTGACACTGTACGGTCGGTTAAATAATGCCCCGGCTGCTGATTTTGCCTCGAGGGTACCGCAATAATTGATTGCACTCCGGTATAAGGCTGAGTGAGTTGACTGCCAGCCGGCGCATTCCAGGCGATAACGGAGGGAATAACATCAATTTTATTCTCTTTTAGCGCCTGCCACAGCGCCTGATCATTATTAAAGCGAGTGACCTCAACGGAAACGCCTAACATAGAAGCAATTTGCGCGAGATATTCAGCCGAAATACCCTGTAATTCATTGCGACTGGTGCGAAAGGTGAACGGCGGCCAATCTCGTGAAGAGACGCCGACCTTTAATACTGGATGTTGTTTAACCCACCGTTCACCATCAGGCGATAACGAAAGTTTAGGAATAGCGTCCGTTGCAAAATCTACACGACTGAGCAGGGTCATTTGTTCGGTTGCAGCCATAACCTGAGTCAATCCACAACTTAGGATAAATACGCTGAGACATAACTGTAATCTGACCCGACGCCAAAATCTCATAATGCTCCTTTCACGTTAAAACCCTCATTTGTAGCAGGTCAACTCGATAACCCTCAGCGGCTTCTCTTCTTAATAGCGTGTCAATACAGCTTTGTCGCGGGAGATAACTTCCCGACCAACTCAACCAAATTTCTTGCCTGGGTCTTTTGTAACACACGCGCTTTATAGGTGCTGACCGTTTTACAGCTCAGCCCCATCATTTGCGCGATTTCACTGTTACTTAATCCACGCAGCAGGAATTGCAATACTTTATGCTCTTGCGCCGAGAGTTTCTCTTCCAGCGAGTGCGCTGAATTGCTGGCACTTAATTCCACCACATCACTGCAGGTTTGCAATGGAAAAAAAGCGTAGCCGTCCTGAACAGCATCGATGGCGCGCGGCAGATCCTGGGGAAGATTATCTTCGCCAATCAGTGCTGCCGCGCCACAGCGACGAAAAGCCTCCGTTGATTGTTGCTCGGGCTGCGCGGCAATCAGGATAGTTTTTCCTGCATATTGACGCTTATTGAGCAGTTCCAGCACCTCAATAGCCGAAATAGCGGGTAATTCCGTGCTCATTATTACTGTATCCGCCGCAACAGTTTCTACCAGTTGCAGGGCTTCATAACCATTAGTAGCACTCCCTAATACCCGCATATTTTGCGTGAGTAATACAGACTGAATGACTCTTCGTCTTTGCTCGAGCGTTTCGACAATGATTACGTTATTCATAATGATCAGTTGAATAAATCATCGCGATATTTGAACAGCTCAATATCGCTTTTGATACCCAGCTTACGCATGCCGGATTGTTTGTGGCCGCTGATTGTCTTGCGACTGCGCTTTATTTTGGCGGAGATTTGCAAAATCGTCATGCCATCGAGGAAGCAACGCAAAATTTCAGATTCACGCGGAGTAAGCAATTGCACATTACGGAAAACATCTTCACGACTTTCTGCCGCTTCACCTTCAACGCCCTCTTCGCCCTTATTTATTGGGGCAGATGGCGCTTTTACCGGCATGGCCAGCAGCTCATGTTTAATATTTTCCGGGCGGTAAATCTGACCGTTAGCAACCTGACGAATAGCATGAAAATACTCTTCCATCGTCGCGCGTTTACTCACGTAGCCACGAATACCGATGTTATAAGCCGTACGGATCACCGCCAGGCTCTCAACTGAAGAAGAGAGCAAGATTTTCATCGCCGGATAATGATTTAAAATCTGACGAATTAGCGATAATCCATCTAACTCTTCATCGCCCAAAATATAATCGAGGATCAACACATCAGGCCGATCGGTACGTAAGTAACGCATTAACTCGTTGCTCAGGCCAAAACAGCCGCTGAGCACGAAATCTTTTTCATCCGTAATCACCATCTGCAGCGAACTGCGGATAATGGGGTGATCATCCAGTAGAACAATAGATATTTTTTTGTTATCAGATAACCAACTCATCTTTAATGACCTCAGTAAATAATCTCTTTGTTTGACTGATATCCAGTGAAATCAGCGTAAGTTGCCACTCAGCCATGGAATGAGCTGGCCTGCGCTGGCGTAGCCGCGGAAGGTGGCACTGTAACTGTCGAAGCGATTGGTCACTTCGGCCACGCGGTTGTTGTAGTAATCAGATTCTGCAGATAACACGTCAAGCAAAGTCCTTTTCCCCAGGTGGTACCACTGGTCAAAGAACGCCAGGCGAATACGATCGGACTCGACCGTCAAATTACGGTAAAGATCAGCACGCTGCAGCATGGAGCGCGCGTCCTGGTCGGCGTTACGTATACGATAGTCAAGATCGCGCTTTTGTTCTGCAATTTGTTCGCGCTGCGCTTCAGCACGTTGCAGTGCAGCCTGTTCTGCAGCGGTACCTGAACCGCCACGGAACAGACCCCAGCTGACATTCACGCCGGTTTGCCACGCCTGCTGGCGACCAAACTGATCCTCAGCGGTATTCTTACTCACTACCCAGTTAATCTTAGGCAAATTTGATGATCGCACCGCTTTCGCTTCAGCGACAGCGGCTTCAGTTTGCGCGCGCGCCTGACGAATCACCGGATGGTTATCCACTGTGCCCAGCAAACGCTCAATCGACGCCAGGCTGACATTCCACTGCGCGGTGCGCGGTAACGGAATATCGGTCTGCCCGATTAACTTATGCAGAGTGATTTCGGTTTCGCGCGCTTTGGCCAGTGCGTTATCCAGCGAAGATTGCGCTTGCAGCTCACGTCCTCTGGCCTGGGTTAATTCACTGCGACGGCCTGGGTCCGAACCGACAATGCCACTCAGCATTCTCACCAGCTCTTTCATCCGCGCCACATATTGCTGGCTGAGTTCGATAATCAGGCGCTGTTTACTCAGTTCAACCAACGCAGAGCTGACCTGCCATGCCAAATCTTCTGCCGATGCATTTACCGCAATACCGGCCGCTTGCGCGGTTTTCTGGCGGCTCTCAATGGTGTTGCTGGTTTGACCGAAGTCATACAGCGTGGTCGCCATGTTGAGATTCACTGCCGGCGTATTGCTCTGCTTACTCTTCTCGCCACCGCCAAACTGATACGAACGCGAGCTGGTGCCCACATCAACCTGCGGCCAGCGTTGGCCTTTCGCCTCGTCGACGCTGGCATCGGCGGCCTGAGCACTGAACTGCGCGCTACGCAGCTGCGGACTGGTCTGCAACGCAATTTGGGTGGCGCGATAGAAAATGGCTCTGAGCGCATTTTCATCCGGACCACCAACATGATGGCTGCGATTCAACGCGCTAGCAGGCGGTAACGCATTAATCCGGTTAAGTTGGTTCGCTTCCTTAGTAGAAGCCGCAACCGGCTCTTCCGGTACGGCGGTGAACGGATCGAAATCCAGCTTTTGTTGCTGATACAGCTCCTGCGCCGCCTTTTGCTGCGCTTGCGTGGTTACCGCGGGTCCTTGAACTTTATTCACCTCCACCGGTGTGGCGACTTTCTCCGCCACTAACGTGGGTTGTGGCAGCGCAGAGCTGGCCGAGGCCTGCGGCGCACGTTGTCCGGCCGGCTTGGATGGCGCCGTTTCCCACACCAGCATGCCGCCGGTTCGATCCGTCGCGCGCGGAGCCGTCACAGGCACCGGCGGTTTGGCGGGTACCGGCGTGGGCACCGCCGCTCGAATCGGTGCCGGTGTCTGGGTTGCTACAGGGCGCGGCGGTGCTGCGGTCAGCGGCGAGGATCGTGCCACCGGCGCAAGCACAGGTGCTGGAGCCGGTGCTGATGGGATGATGACCGCAGGTGCAGGCATTCTTACCGGCGCCGGCGCAGGTGCCGGCACAGGTTTAGCTGCGCCCTGCTGCGCCACCGTAACGAACGCTAACAGCTCGTCATCTTCTGTGCTGGCATCTGCCGGAACCATCCAAAATTGCGCAGCAATTAATAGCGCCAACAAGCCAACCTGCGTTTTCATCTGTGAAGTAGAGTTATTCATTATTAACGCTCACGGAATGCTTCACGGGCTTTCATCACCGGTTTCAGCAAGTAGTCAAGGATGGTTTTCTCACCGGTACGAATTTCAACCGTGGCGATCATTCCAGGGATAATCGGCAGTTCCTTGCCACCTGCGTGCAACGAACTGTTATCCGTCAGGACCATCACGCGGTAATAGGTGTCATCCGGGCGACCCGCAGCGGATTTCTGGTCATCTTTTAAGGTGTCGGGACTGATAAACTCCACTTTCCCGGTCAGACCGCCATAAATCGCATAGTCGTAGGCAGTGATCTTCACCATCGCCGGTAAGCCAGGACGCAGGAAGGCGACATCAGAAGGACGGATTTTTCCCTCCACCAGCAGCTGATCTTCCAGTGGAACGATCTCCATGATGTGTTCGCCCGGCTGAATAACGCCGCCGATGGTATTGACGCGCACATTCTTCACCGTGCCGCGCACCGGAGCACTAATGCTGGTGCGGTCGAGCACGTCAGAGCGACCAATCAGGTTTTCCGAGGTTTGCGACAGCTCCAGCTCCAGTTTGATTAACTCGGAGTTGGCATCGGCCTGGAAGCGGTTCTTACGCTCAACGATTTGCGACAGCAGATCGTTGGCTGAACGGCGCATACGCAGCAGCTCGACTTCTGACAGCAATCCGCGTTTCGCTAGCGGTTCGGCCAGCGAGACTTCACGCATCGAGAGCGCATAGCTACGCTGTAAGGCTTCAACGCTCTCATCCAGCGCTTTCATACGCGAGTTGTAGGCACGCGTCTCCTGCTGAACCACCGCCGGGTCGGACATCACCTGCTCATCAAACTTCAGCGGCATTTGGTAAGCTTCAGCACGCAAACGCGTAATGGTGGCTTTCAGGCCAATGACTTTATTCAGCACTTCGCGATAGCTCGATTGCGCACGCGTTGGGTCAATTTTCAGCAGGATTTGCCCCTGCTCGACGATGCCGCCTTCGCGCACGTTCATCTCCGCCAGGATACCGCCTTCAAGACTCTGAATAACCTGCTCGCGGCTCTTAGAAATAATGGTGGCGTCGCCGCGCGTAATTTCTTCCACCCTCGCCAGGCTGGCCCAGATAATGGCGGAGCTAAAAATAAGCAGAATCATCCACAGCACCAGGCGCGAGCCCGGCGTGCTCTGTGACATCAGTGATTCCTGGATGTCACTCATAAATTGGGCATCGGCGGCAGAGACCGTTTTCTTCTTTTTGCCGAAACCGAAACGGAGCCATTTCATACTGTCTTCTCCTCAGCTTGCGCCTCTGGGTTAACGGGCTCGTTCGCTGAGGCCTGCGGGGTAGCAACGGCCTTCTGTTGCGCCCGCGGCTGAGCGTTATCGCCGCGCAGGCTCGCCAGAATTTTGTCTTTAGGACCGTCAGCGGCCACCTTGCCGTTTTCGACGATGATGATGCGATCAACCAGAGCCAGCAGTGAGGGACGATGTGTCACCACCACCAGCGTCTGTTCCGCCGTGGCACGCTTCAGGTGCTCAAGGAAAATGGCCTCGGTTTGGTTGTCCATCGCGCTGGTGGGTTCATCAAGCAGCAGCACTTTAGGGCGTAATAACAAGGTGCGCGCCAGGGAGACCAGCTGACGCTGCCCACCCGATAAGGCGTTGCCGTGCTCGCCGACCGGCAGGTTGATCCCGCTTGGATGACGCGCAGCAATTTGATCCAGTCCGGTAAGACGCAGCACACGCAGCAGTTCATTGGAGGTGGCGTCTGGCTGGCCAATCATCACGTTTTCACGCAGGGTGCCGTAAAACAGACGTGCATCCTGGCCGACGTAGCCCACCGAACGACGCCAGTCCGCAGGGTCGATCTGGTTAATGTCCAGCCCACCGGCAAATACCTGCCCTTTCACGGGTTGATACAGGCGCGCCATAATGCGCAGCAAGGTCGATTTACCGCTGCCGATGCGGCCCAAAATCGCCACACGCTCACCCGCTTTGATGTTGAAACCGATGCCGGTAAGGATTTCCGGATTAGGGCGCATAGGCGGTGCTGGATAAGAGAACGCAATCTCTTTCAGCTCAATGTCGCCATTGAGTTCCGGCTCCGGCAGATAGTTCTGCTGTGGGTCACGATCGGTCGGCATATCCATCAGCTTGTTAAGCGAATCGAGAGCCGCTTTCGCCTGCTGAAAACGCACCGCTAACCCCATTACCTGGCCTAGCGGCGCCGTGGCGCGGCCCGACAACATCACGGTCGCGATCAGCGCACCCATGGTCAGCGTGCCATCGGAGATCAGATACACACCAATCACAATCAACAACACGGTCTGGAACTGCTGCAGGAACGTCACGGCACCCATCGCGGCGGTAGAAATACGCTTTGATTGCATGCCGCTGGTGGCCTGCATGGCGCTGAAGTTCTGCCAGCGGCGCTGCATGTGGGCTTCACCCGCTACGGCTTTGAGGGTTTCCATGCCTTCAATCGATTCAATCAACACGCCTTGCTTCAATGAGGCTTCCTGCAAGTTACTGCGCATGATTTTCTTCAGCGGCCACTGAATAATCAGGCTGACCAGGATAATGGTTGGAATCATCATCAACGGCACCCATCCCAGCGGGCCACCGATGGTGAAGATGACGGCAACAAACAGCAGGACAAACGGCAAGTCAGAAATCGCCGCCAGAGTTGCAGATGAAACAAAGTCACGTACCGATTCAAACTCACGCAGCTGGTTAGCAAACAGGCCAGATGAGGACGGCTTATTCTCCATGCGCACCGCCAGAGCCTGGCGGAACAGCACGCTGCCCAAAATCAGATCTGCTTTTTTCCCCGCCACATCAAGCAGGTGCGCACGCACGTAACGTGTGACAGCTTCAAATACCATCGCTACCACCACGCCAATCGCTAATGACCACAGCGTGACAAACGCCTGGTTTGGAATTACGCGGTCGTAGACGTTCATGGTGAAGAAGATGCTCGCCAGCGCCAGCACGTTGACGATCACTGCCGCCAATGCAGCGCTGCGGTAATAGCGGCGATACACCCACAAGGTGCTGAACAACCAATGCTTCTGGTTTTGTGGCAGGTCTTCTGCCACTTGCGGATCCACTTTCGCGGTGGGTTTCACCAGAATGGCGAAACCGGCGTACCACTCCATCAGCTCTTCATGGGTGATCTCTACCGGTGACATGCTGACTTCCGGCATGATCAACTGGTAGTAAACCGTCATTTTATCTTCTTCGTTTTTGCGACGTTCACGGCCTAACAACAGCGTCCCGCCCGCGCCTTTGCGAATCAGAATAATCGGCATAACCTGCTCAGGCAGCTCCCACGCCTGACGCTCTACCAGACCGCCGGTCATGCCGGCATTTTCCAGCGCCTTGAGTGCCAGCGATGGCGTCAGCAGCGTGCCTTTTGGCAAGCCGGCCATTAAGGCGTCATCACTTTTACCTAAGCCGTAGTAGTGGCAAACCCAGGAGAGGCTTTGCAGTAGTGTGTCGTCAATACGTGTTTGCACGCGCGCAGTGGCTTGCAATTCAGATTGTTGCTCTGTCAGCGAATTCGCATCCATTTCAGCATCTCAGTCGGTGTGTCGTTGGTGGCAATTCTTCGTGCAGGAATATTCCTGCGATTTGAGAAAATTCTGACAGACGGGAGGGAGGGGAGATACAAGCCGGGTCTTGGTTGCTTTAAGGTCTGAGGCACAGAAATAAGAAAATTCTTTTTCTTTTAGGATTAAGATGATTGGAAAAAAGACCGATATGGCAAAAAACCCAATAAACCCTAATGCAATTAGGGTTTATTGGGTTGATATGAAGTAACAATTAAGGCGCGACAACGCCCTTGTGACAAACCTGAATGGCAGATGCGCGCGAAAGTAAATGGATACTTTTATCCAGTCCACTTAATTCATTAAGCGCCATTGACGCGGGTTTAATAACCGAGCGACCGTTAATTTCACTGTCTACGCGCAGATATACCGTTTCACCTTGCGCCAGTTGATATTCGCCGGTCAGCGCTTCCTTGCCTAAATAGTGCGGCGCTTCCTTTGTCCAGGCACTGATAAAGTGTTCCCCTGGCGTCAGGCAAAATACCACATAGCTGTTTGGCTGTAGCGAGGCGTGATATTCACCGTTCACATATAAATTAGCCGTTCCCTCAGTAAAACGATCGTCTTTACGATAATAAACGATGCGCGCCTGATCCTGACCAAGCTCACTTTGTACGAAGGCTGATTCAATGGTTGAGGCGTTTTCTGGGGTGGGATGAATTGCAAAACCATTTTTCATCCACAGCATGAAAAGGGTCAGAAGAAAAATTCTTTTTGTCATCGTAGTTTTGCGGGTATTGATTAAAATACCCGCCTTCCATCTTAATAGGTATTATCTGAGAGTCGGTTATCCAGCAGCGGCTCGAGCGGATTAGCCACAAAGCTGGCGACATCACCCAACTGCGTCAGCATTAATGTCTCTTCCTCTTCCCACAGCGTGATGCCGCCTTGTGGATGAATCAACATTTGCAGACTTAATTCATCCAATGGTGGCGACAGCTCCAGCGGCATTTCGTCTAAGAACAGATCTGATTCACCCACTGGCAGTAATTCACTGAGACCAAAAGCAAAGTCAACTTTAGCTGGCTGAATAACCGGCTCAACCGGCGTCAGATTAATCGGTGAAGCGGTGTCAATTAACGGCACGGTGGTGATGAGCGGAACCGCGCTGATCAAGTCCGACAGACTTACATCATCGCTCTCCACGGGTTTGGCCTGAACCACGACCAGTCGAATCGGTTCTGCCGCAATTTCACGTACACCCTGGGTGTCAGTGGTAAATAGCCTGAACTCATAATCCCCTTCCGCCAGTGGTTTTTGTAGTTGAATAAACCAGTTACCGCTGGCATCCACCACACTGCTGCCCATCACTTCACCATGCTGGTTAAGGACTTCAACCAGCGTTGCAGGTGCGGCTTTACCGGCGAACGTCAAACGATCTTCATCAGATAGCGTGGCATCCAGCAGAGATTCCTGACGCTGATTGAGCACTTCAAAGCTGAAGTTGCTGGCGTCATTCAGCGATGAATCAATCACCGCTTCGTCTAACAGTTCAAGTTCGCTGGCAGCCAGTTCGAGCTGGGTGAAACCAGCATCTGCTCTCTGTGACTCGGCCTGCATATTCAAAGAGATATTTTCAATCTCAGATACGATCTCATGCAGAGTTTCCGTTGCGAGAAAAACGTCGCTCTCTTCAGATTCAGTTTTAGACGTCTGCGGCTCTTTTGGCTGCGCAACTTCTGTATCAGCAGCGATGGCCGCCCACTGGTCTACCAGCTCAACTTTAGTCACTGCCGCAGCGGCTTTTGCACTCGCCATGACCATTTCATAACTACTTTCACGGTCCATTGCCGCCATGCCGCCAAGCGCCAATAACGAAGCGGCGGAGCCGTGCACCAACATGCCATGCAACGTCATTACGCCGTTGGCCTGGTTCAAAGACTGCATCAATTGCCCGCCTTCTGACCATGCATGGCTGCGCACATCAAAATTCTGCCAATCATGGGCTTTGAACTTATCAGCGCGATCTGTAGATAAGTTTTGCTGTATCAGGTTGGACAACCACGCAGTCGGGGCGGTGCCAGCCAGTGTAGGAGTAAATAATTTCATTGTGAATATCCTCATTCGCCGCAGAAGTTGCAGTTTTCTTCACATCAGAATTGCTGAAAGACGGGCTGCACTCGCTGTCCCGCCATATCAGACAATTCTGGTGTTCTGGCGATAACTTCACCACAAGCCAGGTCTTGATTGTGCCGATTGTGTTATCACGGATACTGCCAACAGAAATTAATTGACCTGCAGAACAAAGACGTTTTGCTGCGGCAGCGCATTACGCACGAAGGTGATGCTGTCGGGAGAGATGGCGGCATCGATAAGCGCCTGACGGAACTGCGCTTCACGCTGCTGTTGCGCGGGCCGGGTGCTACCAGGATCGACCATATTGACTTGCAGCTGATTGATCCACGCGTGGTCCTGGCGGATTTGCACCACTAAATCGGCGATGGCTTCGCGTCCCTGCTGCGACAAAGTGGTATCAGATAAAAACAGCGATTGGCTGGGTAACAGATAATCTACCCTGGGTTGCGTCAAGGCATAATCAAAGGCACAGGGCAGCGCGGACGTGGCGCGGGACAGCAAATGCGCCTGGCGACGCGTCTGTTTTAACTCATCTTCCCCTAACGCAGATTTGACCGATTTAGGCGGTTCATGCATCAAGGTATGCTCATCTACCCGCAAGAAATAGGTGCGTCCGGGCTTCATGGTGGTCACAAACTGGCTTTTATGCTCTCCCGAGGCTGGTAAAAACCGCCCTAACCTTACGCCAAGATGGTGAGTGCCGGGTTGCACACAGAAAGAGGTGTAACCGCCGGGCAATAGGCTGGTGTGCATTTTTCCATTGATATAGATATTTGCTCCACCACTGGCGGTAACGAGGGCATTCTGCCGATAAAACACCACCTGGCTCAGGGCTTGCGTCACCGGTTGATGTTTACGATAAGCCTCACCAAAAGGATTGGTTGAAACAGTCGAGGCAATAACCGAAGGTACAACGGCAGCAAACAGCAGCGAGCCAATCACCAGACGCTTAGCAGCAGGCATTTTAGATTTCCCTGGAAATGTCTAAATAGAGCGGCAGCATGCCGCCACCTTCTACAACGTTTTAATTGCCGCCAGCCTAGGTAAATTGACTTTTTATTGGAACAAGATGTATCCCGGTTTTAAAACTTGATAAAATATTAAACCCCGTTCTTTCGTTGAACAGGGTTTAAATGATGATGTTCTTTAAGCTGCCTTAATAATGCTGGTAGCCAGCTCGCTTTTTACCCGGAAGCACACATCGCGAATCGCAAATTGATATTTAGGCATCGCCAAATCATTTACATCACTGCTGATGCCATTTTTTACTTCGAGATACTTTTTCAATTGACCAGCGGTTCTATCAAACTCATTTTTAAATTGCTGATGTTTCGCCACGTTATAGGTCTGCAGTGCATCCAACTCTTTACGGCACTGCATAATACGCGAGGCGTAATCCTGAGTCTGAGATTCGGCAGCAGAAACACGTAAAGGTTGTGCAGGAGCCGTTACCACGGATTTCATTTCAGGTGCAGGAGTCGATTTATTGGCTGCCACGCAACCGGACAGTAATAAAACGGCGCTAATAGCAGTGACGATACTTTTCATTTTAAACCCTATGTTGAGATAGAAATATCGCAACTGACTCATTGGTTAGACGCGATATCGGATGCGGCAGATAGTAGGAATTTTCTTACATATCGGATACAAGACTCATCTTGGTTTATTTCGGGCGCAGAGTTTTGCCGCTTTTAGCAAGCAAAATGTCACCTGAACACGCTGTCAGTGACGCTTATCTGCCACTAAGAAAATTAGCGCTAAATGAATATTGCTGCGTGATGTGATGGTACGCGCTGATTATCGGCAAGACGTGTCTTGCATTGATTCATAACCATGATATTTCTTCGTCGGGCATCCAGGAAAAAGCTACACTTCCCGCCTATCTTTACGCTTAACAGCAACCTGATCCCTTCGTTAACCTGCGGTGATCTACGCAAATTTTCCTACAGGACCTCACGTTTTTATGCTGCGAAAACTTCTTAACTCAGGAATTGCCTTGGTGCTATTAAGCCTGCTGGCCACTGCGGTATCAGCGGCTTCCACACCTCTGACGTTAGTTCCACGCAGCGAGGTCATCACCACCCAGGTTAAATTTGATGCGCCCATCACCCGTTGGCTGGCTCAGCATCCAACCTTAAAGGTGGGCGTTTGGGGCCCCGATCAGCCGCCGATTTATTTGAGCGTGGATCCCAAAACCTATGAAGGCTTAGCCGCAGATTACATCCATGTGCTGGAACGCGCGCTGGATGTCAAAGTTGAAGTGCATCGCTTTGCCAGCCCGGCAGACGCGCAGGCCGCATTAGCGGCGGGCAGCATCGATTTACTCAGCGCCTACAATGCCGATTTGTACCCAAGCGACAGCATCGTTCCCAGCCTGCCCTGGTTGCTGGATCACTCAGTATTGCTGTTACGCGATAAAGAGCCATCGAACTCGCCGCTGAACTTAGCGGGACGCACACTGAGCTATATTGCCGATTACAGTCGCGCTTCGGAGCTGGCGCAGGCTTATCCGGATGCCAGTATCAAACCCGAATTAAGCTACATCAATGCCGTTTCTGCCGTGGCGTGGGGGCAAAGCGACGCGACCTGGATTAATAGCTCAACCGCCGATTTCATTATCCGGAATGGTTTCGCGACTAAGTTCCGGATTATTCAAAGCCCGGTACTCAGCAATCTCAATCTCTCGTTTGGCGTCAGTAAAAGTAATCCACTGCTGCTGCGGGCGATCAATGAATCCTTAAACCGCATCCCGCTCGCCAGCCGTATTGGCATTGCCAATCGCTGGGGATTAACCAGCGACAATGTGATTAAAGCCAATCCGCTCGCACTCACGGCGGAAGAGCAGAACTGGCTGCGCACCCACCCGGAAATCACCGTGCTGTTCAACGCCACCACGGCGCCCAACGCTTTTATCAATAAAGAGGGCAAGCTCAACGGTGTGGTGGTGGACTTGATGAATACGCTGGCGTCCCGCTATGGCATGAAGTTTAACTTCATAGCGGCACACGGGCGCGCCGAGATGATCCGCCTCGGCCAGCAGCATCCGGACGCGCTCTACGCGGTGGTGCCGATGACGGCAGATTACCAAACCACGTGGAATGTGCTAACCACTCGTCCCTATCTGATGACGCCGGTGGTGCTGATGGTTAATGCCACCTCGCCCACCCTCAGCAGCTTGACGGCGATGCGCGGGCGCAAAATTGCGGTCACGCAGTTCAATCCGATAACGCCGTGGCTGCAGCAGCACTATCCCGATATCGCCATCGTAACCAATCCTTCGGTGGAAATGGGTTACGCGATGATGAAAAAAGGGGAAGTCGACGGCGTAGTGACCACCCAGTTTGACGCGAATTATCTGCTTGCCTCTGATCCCGAGCGCGGCTTCAAAATTGGCATTCGTTTAGGCGATGACATCGCCCGAATTGCCATGGCCGCTAACCCAGATAATCCGCTGCTGGTCAGCATCATGAACAAAGCGCTGCTGGATCTCCCGCCTGAAGCATTGCAGCGCATTAATGCGCACTGGCAACCGAAAAACAACGCGCTGCGCCAGCCGTCGTGGCGCGACTGGCAGGGTGTGATTGTGAAAGTGGCGGCGTGCATTGTGCTGGTGGTTGCGCTGTTGCTGCTGTGGAATCGCCACATTCACCGTGTTAGCCGGCAGCGTGAAAGCGCACGACGTGCCCTCGCCGATCAACTCGCTTTTGTGCGCACGCTCATTGATGCCTCACCGATTGCGCTGTACGTCATGGATCGTGAAAAGCGCCTGGTGCACTCCAACCCGGCGCTACGTCAGGCGTTAAACGCGGGAGAGGATAAGACGCTCGCGGAGTATTTACTGGAAAGTGACCATCTGGATGAACAGGTTAAGGATCGTCTGCGCACCATCATTAAACGGGTGATGACCGATGGCGTACCGGAGGTTTACGAAGGCCCGCTGAAGTTAAATAACGTCATCTGCTTTGTTCACCACTGGATTGTGCCGTGGCGTGACACCAACAACGAGGTAGTGGGCGTGATTGGCGGCTGGCTCGACATCAGCGAAAAAGAGAAGCTGGTGAATGACCTGCGCAGCGCCAAAGATGAGGCCGATTTGGCTAACCAGTCGAAGAGTGTGTTCCTCTCCAGTATGAGCCATGAAATCCGCACGCCGATGAATGCGATTATTGGACTGCTTGAGCTGGAGGTGAATGAGCATCAGCAGCAGGGCATCAACAACGAGAACGTGCGCGTGGCCTGGGAGTCGGCCAAGTCACTGCTGCTGTTGATTGGCGATATTCTTGATCTGTCGAAGATTGAGTCGGGCACCTATGAGCTACGACCAAGCTGTATTGATGTGCCGCAGCTGGTCAGCAGCGTGGTCAATCTGTTTGAGAATCGCGCGCGGGAAAAAGATCTGGATCTGACGCTGGAAGTCGAGCTGGAACATACAACCTATCTGCTCGATCCGTTGATGATTAATCAGCTGGTTTCCAATCTGGTCAGTAACGCTATCAAATTCACCGACAGCGGCAGCGTGACGATAAGCGTCTATCAATCTCAGGAGGTCAATGACGGGCGTAGCGATCTGGTGATCGATGTGACGGACACCGGTCCAGGATTGACCAGCGAACAGCAGGAACGCATTTTTGCTCCGTTTGTTCAGGTTGAGGGACGCAAAGCGCGGCTCGGCACCGGACTGGGCTTGAGTATCTGTCGCCGCTTAGCGGAGTTAATGGGTGGTGAACTGCACGTTGAGAGCGAATCCGGCGAGGGCGCGAGCTTCCTGTTTTACTTCTCCGCCGAAGCCTGCGCTGCAGAAACCATCGCGCTAAGCGCCGACGATGACGAGCGCTCGATGCATGTACTGATTGTTGACGATCACAGCCCCAATCGCCTGCTGCTGACCCAGCAGTTGGAGATGATGGGCCACCAGGTAACAGCCGCCGAGAGTGGCGAGCAGGCGCTTGAAATCCTGCATTCTGGCGTGGCGATCGATCTCATCACCACCGATGTCACAATGCCTGGCATGGATGGTTTTGAGCTGACGCGCCATATTCGCCAATGGGAGCTGCAGCACAATAAAGCGCCCAAGCCAATTCTGGGACTGACTGCGCATGCACAATCCAGCGTGGTGGATAAGTGCCGTGAAGCCGGCATGAACGAATGTCTCTTCAAGCCCGTGCGTAGCGCGCAATTACATGACGCGGTGAATCGATTAATGGGCCGCAGCGCATTCACCCCGGTTAAAGATATTATCTCCGACGATCAGAAACGTCTGCAGGCATTAAAATTTTTACACGAAGAAGTTATTCGCACTAATCGCAGCGATCTGCACAAATTGACAAAAATGGTGGAGAGCGGTGATCGTTTGCAAATAGCCAAAATGGCGCACCGATTACTCGGAGGTGCACGAATTATGCAGAGAAATGAACTGGAAGAAGCCTGTGCCCTGCTGGAAAATATCAGTCAGGACGAAAGTTGCACTATTAACGATTTTCGTGAAGCATTAATAGCGATCACAGAGAGAGTGGAAGAACTTGAACGTCAGTTAACCGCTGACGGAGAGTAATTCTCCTGTGATATTTTTTAAAAGACACGTCTTGGTCAATATCCGCTAAATGCTGTGTTAGAGTAATTTACGGTTGTTTAAAAGGAGGATTATTTCAGGATGACCACTATTTCTGTAGTTGAAACTAACCCGCTTATACGTCGCGGATTAAAACGTATTTTAACTGAACGCGGTTATAACATTGCTGTTATCGCCGAAACGTTAGATGACATGCTGTTAAGCAACATTCATCACAAACCGCAGATCCTTATCCTGGAGCCGTTATTTCAGGATCAGTCAGCCTATGAAAAACTGGAGCTGCTGCGTACTTATAACCCAAAACTTAAAACGTTAATTCTATCTATTTCAGAGAGTTACTATCATATTCAGCAAAGCCTGCAGATGGGCATTGAAGGCTATGTGTGTAAATCCTGGCCGTTAGAGACGTTATTTGAATCCATTGAGGAGATTGAAGAAGGCAAGCACGCATACTCTAAAGAGCAGTTCCAGCACAAAGATAAATATCCGAATGATGCCCGTATTTTATCCTCGCTTACCCGCCGGGAATTTCAGGTGTTACGGATGTTTGGCGCTGGAAAATCGATTAAAACCATCTCTCAGGAAATGAACCTGAGTAATAAGACTATCAGCACCTATAAAGTGAAAATGATGCAAAAAATGGCGACCAATAACGTCATTGATATTGTTGACCTGGCACGTAGAAATTTTCTTTTTTAGCTTCAATTGACAGTCTTCGGAAGCATTTGATATCTTGCTGTCGCTACGGTGACAATAAAATAGATACAAATTTTAATTATATTGATAGGCACACATCAACAAGATTCACGCTGTTTACTGAAACATCTCCTCTTCATTAAGTGAAGCTGATGACGTTTATAAATACGCCAGGGAAACTTAACGGCAATGAGCCATAATAATTGCAACAGATAATTATGGCTGCCCTTCCTGCAAATGCGGATGGGCGTAGTCTATTTCCCATTAAGGCTATCAGTAACGCTTAAACCAGATGCATGCTTTAATCTGCGCAGTTGCACTGCCCACAGCAATACTCTTCAAACATCCCAAAGAGATGATGACGCTTTCCGCTATTCTACAGGTTTCAGACCTGATGATATTTAAGTGGAGTGCAGGTGCCAGGCACCTGCAGAGATCAGATATAGCGGAAGGATTGTGGCGGTACCGCACCCGGCACCCTTTCAGATAAGGTTACTGGCTCGGGTTAGCGCATTGAAATGCTGAAATCGAAAACCTACCTTGAAAAC
Organism: Pantoea sp. USHLN256; assembly: GCF_037149875.1. Classification (NCBI taxonomy): domain Bacteria; kingdom Pseudomonadati; phylum Pseudomonadota; class Gammaproteobacteria; order Enterobacterales; family Erwiniaceae; genus Pantoea; species Pantoea sp. USHLN256. The sequence continues at coordinate 405,085 of NZ_JBBCQO010000002.1, forward strand.
AGCATCTCCGCCCTGTCAAACATTCAATAATAAAATTCCTTATTCGCCATTTGTCACCAATTCTCGTCATCACCCATAAATAACTCATCAAATATGCACACCCTTCAATCACCGCTCATATCGTAGCGGCGCGATTTATCGCGCAATAAATTGCGTAATGCTCGTCAGTTAAGCGTGTATCGGTCACCATGAATGGCGACCCTACGTATACAGAGCTGGGTTTTCGTAGGGTGCGCATTCATGCGCACCTGCATAAACAGGCAATTATTTGCTTAAGTGAGCGGCATTACGCAATAAATTGCCCCGCTACAAAATGTGCAAAGTTATGTTGCGTTTTGAGGGCATAAAAAAAGGCCGGTATTAACCGGCCCTGAGAACTTTGCTGCATAACTGCGCGGGGGATATCGCCCACCGCGCGGCATGCTTACTCCTGCACTTCGCTGCTGCCGTCCACGCGGATGGCCACGCGGCGGTTAGGTGCATAACAGGCGATCTGCTCGGCTTTGCTGCCGTAACAGTCGTGTACCAGCGGTTCGCTCATACCGGCGCTGGCGGCGGTGATGTCACGCGCCGGAATGCCGGCCTGCACCATCAGCAGACGAATGGTTTCCGCACGGCGCTGACCCAGCGCTTCGTTGGCGGCGGCGGAACCGATCTGGTCGGTGTGGCCGATCACCTGCACGTTGCGCAGCGTGGTGTTTTCACGGCGGATCTGCTGTACCAGCTCACGGATCGCGGTGTGGCCGTTGCGGGTGATATCCGCACGGCTCGATTTGCCGAAGGCAAACAGCACGTCGCTGGAGAGCGAGTAATCCTTGTACTGCTTCTCCGCCACGCCGATGTACTGGCAGGCTTCGACGGTAGAGGCACGAGACAGCGTGTGCGCCTGCTGGCGCATGGCTTTCATGGCGCGCTCGGCGTCGCTGCGCGTCACCGACTGCGGCATGCCGCTCAGGCCGTCACCCACTTTGACAAAGTAGGTTTCTCCGCCTTCGAGGCTGGCGCGGAACGGCTGGCTGCGCTTACCGGCGTACATCGGTGCGTCTTTAACGAACGCGCCGAGGCTGTGGGTGCCCGGTGCCACGCAGAAGGTGGTGAAGCCCTGCGGCAGCAGCGCCGCCTGGAATTCGCCGTCAACGTAGACGTTGGCACTGCCGGCGTGCTGGTCGGCTTCACGGTAGAAGACGATCTGCGCCTGCGATGCCGCCACTTTGGCCACCGGCTGATAGTTGCCGGCAAACGCTGTGGCTGCTGGCGCGGCCGTGCCTGGTGCTGCGGCAAACAGCGCGCCGCTTAGTGCCAGAACCAGGGCTGAAGATTTAAAAATAGTCATGACTCCTCCACGGCTCCCTGTCTCAGGGAGCCGGAATTAAATAATGGTTAATAAGGTTAAGGGTTATCAGTTATTCAACAGGTTGGTCTGGATCCCCTCCTGCACTAATAACTCTGCTTCCAGCGAGCTGTGTTTATAAACCTCATAGCGGACACCGGAAACCTGCACCGTGCCTTCGACTTTCGCCCAGTCACCGGAATCGGCGCCTTCGACTAAATCGCTGAGGTTTAATACGTCGCCTTCATTGCCTTTCACCATCATTTGCGTGGTGTCGTCATTAATAAACAGGTTAGTACCGCCCTGCGCCAGAATATCGCCGAGGCTGATATTCAGCGTATTATTGCCGCTGCCGGTCAGGTCGATCACTTCCACCGATTTCACCATCTCACCAAGGCGGGTCAGATCGATAAGCTGATCTTCGCCCTGGAGGGCCAAAATATCGATTCTCTCTTCGGTGCCGATAATAGTGCCTTCATTACCTTCTGACAGATTACTAAGATGCACAATCTCATCATTTAACATTAGTAGGTTGTCGTCTTCCTGCGTATTGAAAGTTGACACTACCGGTGGTGTAGTCCATTTGACGTTATCAATAAGTCCTTCATATTTAATAAACTCAATTTTTCCAATAATCTTACCCGCAGGAGCTACATATGAGTTATTACTCATTGAAATACCGCGTGTAACTAAAAGGTTCCCCTCGGTATCGTAAACTTTATATTGCCTACGGCTGCTAGGCTCAAGAACGTTATGAGCTTTAAGCGCATCGAAGGATACTTGCGTTGCACCTGTGCCAAAGAGCAATGTAGCTCTATAGTCAATGCTATCCCATGCATCGTAAATCAGGATGCTTTGATTCGAAAGATAACCCGACATCTGAGTCGTGCGCGAAAGTAAAGTTAACCCGTTGTCAAAGTAGTTAGCATATTGCGTTACTCCATCATAGACAACTTTGTGACCCGACATGACGCGACCAGAGGTTTTAAATGTCTCAAGTAGCTCTGTTCCAGGAGCTGGTCCAGCAGGCAATGAAATATCTGTTGGTGGCGTTAGATTCGCCCCTGGAAGTTCACCCCATGTAACTTCGTCGATATAGGCATATGCATTACTGGCTTTACCATTAGTACTAATTAATATTTTTCCGATCATTTTACCTTCCGGCGCAATGAATCGTTCATTTGTCTCCAGGGTCGAAGGTTCAATGACTTGCAATAACTCCTCATTCGTATCAAAAATTCTAATTAAACCATATGAGGTCATTTTCATTTTGATATGGACGTATTCAGCCGAACCAACATCCAGTGTTACTGCATCTCCTCTAGCAGTATTGAGATTAAATCTCAGCCTGCCGTCAACGTCAGCTTCTCCTTGCACACTTGATTGCAGTGTCAAGCCATCTGCGAATTCATGTACTACGCCAGCTTCAAGCTTGTCATATTTCTTATATGCACTAAATAGTTCGCTTCCTGACTTCCCTTCTGGTGTTATTCCGCCTGGAGACCATTCAAGAATTTGATGCTCAAATAACTTCATATCAGACACGCTGACAACACCAACTGTTCTGGTGTTTACTTCCAGTACTATTTTTCCGATACCTAACCCCATTGAGGCACTAAAGGTTTCTACAGAATCACCGGCAGGAAGCTGCAAACGCTGAACTAGCGAGCCATTTTCATCAAATATCGATACCCAAGTTTCGCCGGATGTTGGCACATTGAATTTCATTGCCACTCTATCCTGTGCACCAAAATGGAATTCGGTTTTACTACCGTAACTGAACTGTAGGGCACCAGCCTGAACGCCTCCGCCACCTAAAACCGTTATCCATTGTTGCTTGGAATAATCATACATTTGCTGCTCGGTAATACCGTTTACCCTTGCAGTTCCAATCGGTCCTCTGCTGCCTCCCGTTGACACGAATTGAATGCCACTCTGAGTTGTATAAATTTTGTTGTTTTCAAGCGCGCCGGTATACAACCCTATTTTTGCGTCTCTTCCTCCATCGATATCTACTAGCTCGCCCACACCTCCCGGCGGCAATATTGATGAGGTCGGATCAATCCGCAGATCCACTCCGCTCGCCATTTCCGCGCTGTTACCGGCTTTATCGATAATCACCGCTTTAATGTTGTAGTCTCGGTCTGCCGTCAGGCGTGGTGACACCTGTACCTCCCATGTACCGTCACCGCGTACGTAGCCGGTACCCAGCAGGTTGTCGCTGGCGTCGCGCAGTTCAATCTTCGCGCCCACTTCAGACGCATCCGCCGTGCCTTTGAACAGCGGATCGCGGTCGGTAGTGCTGCCGATAATCTCCGCGCCGCTGTCGTTCTCGATGCGGGTGATGACCGGTACGGTCGGTGCCGTGGTGTCAACCGTCAGGCTAACCGCCGGGCTCGCCGGGCCTTCGTTACCCGCCGCGTTGGCGGCTTTCGCCGTCAGCGTGTAGACCGCTTCAGTCAGCGCCGGCTGAGGGATCACTTCCCAGCGGCCGCCTTCAACACGCGCCGTACCAATTACCGTGGTGCCGTTGTAAACGGTCACGATGGTGCCGTTCACGCCGGTGCCGCGGATCGCTGGCGTGGTGTCGTTGGTGAATCCGTTGGTGATCGCGACGTCGCTGCTACCCTCGTTGTTGAACATCCCGGTCACCACCGGCGCGGCAGGCAGCGCAACGCCGTTATTGATCTCAAAGCTCAGCGTGTCGCTGCGCTCGCTCTCGTTCTTCGCCTTGTCACGGATCGCGATACTGATGTCGTAGCTGCCGTTGCCGAGGTCAGCCGGTGGCGTCCACGTCCACACGCCGCCAGGCTGAATGGTCACGGTCATCAGCACGGTGTCGCCGTTGTAAATCACCACCACGTCACCGACAAACTCGTCGAGGCCTGCGCCCTTGAACTCCGGACGCGCATCGTCGGTGACCGCGCTTTCCGCAATCCAGCCGGTCTGGTCGCCCTGGTCATCCCAGGCGCCTTCGAACGCGTTGCCTAAGCCAATCTCACTTTCCGGCAGCACCGGTGCGGTGGTGTCGATGGTCAGGTTGATGGTGTCACGCATCGGCGTTTCGTTGTTGGCGCGGTCAATCAGTACCGCAACCAGCTCATAGGTGCCGTCGTCCAGTGCCGGATCGAACGGTGCACGCCAGGTGCCCGCTTCCGTCACGATGCCCGAACCGAGCACGTTGCCGTCGGTGTCGCGAAGTTCAACTCTCGACCCGGCTTCGCTGCGCGCTGCGGTACCGATAATCACCGGATCGGGTTTGTTGGTGATCAGCTCCAGTACCGCCAGCGGCGTGACGCCACCTTCGGCGCCGACGCTTTCAATGCCGATCACTTCCGGCGCTTCCGGCTCGGTGATGTCCACTTCCAGCTCAACCGGCGCGCCGGTCATCGGCGCTTCGTTACCGGCCGGGTCAATAATGACCGCCACCAGCCCGTACTCGCGCTCTTCCAGCTCCGGATCGATCGGTGCACGCCAGGTGCCGTCAGGATTCACCACGCCGGTGCCGAGCACGTTGTCGTCCTCATCACGGATTTCCACCCGCGAACCTTGATCGGCCGGATCCGCGGTGCCCACAATCACCGGCTTAGTGACGTTAATCACGTCGCCGAGGGTGTTGCCGTCCGCGTCCTCAATGCCGATCACTTCTGGCTCGCCCGGCGGCGTGAGGTCGATTTCCAGGTCGATCGGTGCGCCGGTCATTTCGGTTTCGTTGCCGGCCGGGTCAACAATGACCGCGATCAGCTCGTAATCACCTTCGGTCAGCGCCGGAGCGATCGGGGCTTCCCAGCCGCCGTCGGTGCCCACCACGCCGCTGCCGACCACGCTGCCGTCCGGTTTACGGATTTCGACCACCAGGCCGGCGTCTTCCGGCGGCGCGGTGCCGACGATCACCGGGTCAGTGACGTTGGTCACGTTGCCCAGCGTATTGCCGTCGGTGTCTTCGATGCCGATGACTTCCGGTACGCCCGGCACTTCGGTATCGATCTCCAGCTCAATCGGAGGGCCTTCCATTTCGGTTTCGTTCCCGGCCGGGTCAACAATCACCACCACCAGGTTGTAGTCGCCGTCTTCCAGCTCCGGATCGACCTCCGCGCGCCAGCCGCCGTCGCCGCCGACCACGCCGGTGCCGACCACCCTGCCGTCTTCGTCGCGGATTTCAACAATCGAACCCGCATCGTCCGGGTTGCCGGTGCCGATAATCACCGGCTTCTTGTCGTTGGTCGCGCCGCCGGTTACCGGGTTACCGCTGCTGTCCTCGATGCCGATCACTTCCGGTGCGTCCGGTGCGTCGGTATCAATGTCGAACACGAACTCATCGCTCAGCGCGCTCTCGTTGTTCGCCGGGTCACGCACGATAATCGCAATGCGGTGCTCGCCCGGGCCCATATCGGTAGTTGGCTCAAAGCGCCAGGTGCCGTCGGTGCCCACCACTTTGGTGCCGATCAGCTGACGCGGATCCTGCGACAGGTCGTAGATGTAGACCGTGTGGCCCGCTTCCAGACCGGCGCCGTGGAACTCCGGACGCGGGTCGTTGGTGACGTCGCCGGCGCTAATCGGGCCGGTACGGGGATCAACGTTGTCCCACGCGCCTTCCAGCGCGTTGCCCGGCATGCCCACTTCGCCGTCGCCCGGCAGGGTTGGCTCGCTCTGGTCGATTTCCAGGTTGATCGGTGCCGGGATGGTCACGGTGTTGCCCGCCGGATCCTTGATGCCGACCGTGATGGCGTAGTCGCCGTCGGTCAGCGCCGGTGAAACGATCGCTTCCCAGCTGCCGTCTGCCTGCACCACGCCGCTGCCAATCAGGCGGTCGTTCTGGTCGCGCAGCTCAATGATTGAGCCTTCTTCGGACGGATCGGCGGTGCCTTTAAATACCGGGCTTGGCTCGTTGGTCAGGCCGCCGGTGATCGGTTGCCCGCTGCTGTCCTCGATGCCTTCCAGCACCGGTGCTTCCGGCGCGGTGGCGTCGACGATAATTACCCACGCCGGGTCGCTTGCGTCGGACTTGTTGCCCACCGCGTCTTCAAACACCACACGCAGGTTGTACTCGCCGTCGTTCAGCGGGGTGCCCGGGCTGAGGCTCCAGGTGCCGTTAACCGCCACTTCGGTGCCAATCAGGCCGCGCACGTCGTCATAGATGTAGACGATGGTGTTGGTCGGGGCGGTACCCGCCATCACCGGCGAGCGGTCGTTGGTGTACTCACCGCTGGCCACCGGCATCGACGGGGTCGCCGACGGGTTGCCGACGTTGTCGGTGATGCTGTCGAAGGTGCCGTCCGGCGCCGTGGTGTCCAGCTCAACGTTGAAGTTGTTGCTCGGGTCGGCGCTGCCCGCCACGGTGGCGTGGATCACGTAGCCGCGCTCGCCGTCGGCCAGTTCGATCTGCAGCTCCCAGCGGCCGTTGCGGTCCGAGGTGACCGTGGTGTACAGCACGTTGTCAATGTAGATGCTGACCACCGAGTCCGGCGTCGCGGTGCCCTTCAGGGTCGGCGTTTCGTCGTTGATCACGCCGTTGTTGGTTACGTCCAGCGGGTCGTCGTTGGCGTTGCCCACCATGCCGGTGATGCTGACGCCCACGCCGCGGGTATCCGTAACAAATTCAAACGCCGGTGACGCCGGGCCGAGGTTGCCGGCCAGATCTTCCACCTGCGCCGTCAGGCTGTGCGTGCCGTCGCGCAGTTCCGGTACGTCATACTGCCAGGTGCCGTCATCCTGCACGTAGGTGGTGCCGATAGTAGCGCCCGCGGCGTTTTTGATGATGACTTTCGCGCCGATCTCCGGCGAGGTGCCGCGCAGCTGCGGGGTGCTGTCGTCGGTGGTGCCGCCTGCCGCAACCGGACCGGTGGTGCCGACGTTATCCCACAGCACGATGTCGCCCGGCGCCGCCGGCTCCAGGGTGTCGATGATGATCTGACGATCGCCGGTGGTGCCGCTTTCGTTGCCCGCCGGGGTACGCGCCGTCGCGTTCAGATTATAGGTGCCGTCGCGCAGCGCCGGATCCGGATTCCATTCCCACTGCCCGCCGGTGACGGTGGCAGAGCCGACGATGTTGTCCGGGCCCGGGCCGTTACGGATGATGATAATGGTGCCGTCAACGCCGGTGCCCTTCATCAGCGGGGTATTGTCGTTGGTGTGGTAGCCGTTGTTGATCGGGATCAGGCTGTCGCCGTCATCGTTGAAGATGCCGTCGATGCCCGGCACCGCCGGACGGCCGCCCGCGCCGAGGGTAAAGTCCAGCGCGTCGGTTTTCGCCGATTCGTTGCCCGCTGCGTCGCGGATGGCGATCGAGATGCTGTAGTCCGCGTTCATCAGCGGCAGATCCGGCGTCCAGCTCCAGGTGCCGTCGGCGCGCACGATAACGCTGTGCATCGCCACGTCACCGTTGTAGATCACCACGATGTCGCCTTCGTTCAGGCCTGCGCCCTTAAATTCCGGACGCGCGTCGTCGGTAACGGTGCCGTCGGCAATCCAGCCGGTCTGGTCGCCCTGGTCGTCCCAGGCGCCTTCAAACGGCTGACCAAGGCCGATGCCCGGGCTCGGGTTGTCCGGAGGAGTGAGGTCGATTTCAAACACGAACTCGTCGCTGAACTCGCTTTCGTTATTGGCGGCGTCGCGCACTTTAATCGCAATGCGGTTTTCACCTTCATCCAGATCGTTTTCTGGCTCATAGGCCCAGTTGCCATATTCATCGACGGTTTTCGTGCCGATAAGCGTCGGCGGGACGGTGCGCATGTCATAAATCATCACCGTCGTACCGGCCTCCAGGCCGGCGCCGCGGAACTCCGGGCGCGGGTCGTTGGTTGGCACGGTCGGATCGATCCAGCCGGTGCGCGGCTCCAGATCATCCCACGCGCCTTCCAGCACGTCGCCCAATTCGCCCACGCCGCCCTCGCCCGGCAGCTCCGGCGCGGTCTGATCGACTTCCAGACGCACCGGGGTGGTCATTTCGGTTTTGTTGCCGGCTTTATCGATGATAACGGCAATGATGTCGTACTCCGCCTCGGCCAGCGCCGGGGACACGCGTACCACCCAGCTGCCGTCGGTGCCAACGATGGCGGTGCCCAGCAGGTTGTCGTTCTGGTCGCGCAGCTCGATTTTCGCGCCCGCTTCCGACGGATCGGCGGTGCCTTTAAACACCGGCTCGCCGTCCGGGGTGCTGCCGCCGGTGATTGGCTGACCCGCCGAATCTTCGATGGCGGTAATCACCGGCTCGGCCGGGGCCTGGGTATCGATGATGATGCTGATGGCCGGGGAAGGTAAGCCGGTGTTGCCGGCCTTGTCGCGGTTCACCACGTGGAAGCTGTAGCGGTTGTCCGCCAGCTCGTCGGTGAACGGATAGCGCCAGCGGCCGTCGGCGCCGACCGGCGCTTCGCCGACCTTGACGTTGTTGAGATAAATTTCAACGAAGGTGTTGGCCTCGGCGCTGCCGAGCATCGTCGGTTTGTTTTTGTTGGTGTAGATTTCCCGGGCGTTAAAGGTGCCGGCAATTTCAAAAGAAGGAGCGTTGATGATCGACACGCCGTTTTCGTCGTGCAGATCGTCAATTGCGGCGCGGCCCGGCGCGATGCCGTCAACCACCATCTCAAAGCCCGGCAGCGGCAGGCTTGGCTTGCCGGTGATGGGGTCGCGCTCAACCAGTACGATATCGTACTCACCGTCGTCCAGCGGGGGTTTTGGCGTCCAGGTCCATTTTCCGTCGTCGCCGATCACCAGCTCATCAATAATTTTACCGCCGTCGGTCACTTCTATTTTGTTGCCCGGCTTGCCGGTCCCGGTAAACACCGGTGATTTCTCTGCGCTGTGGTCGCCAGAATTAATCACGTTACCCTGCTGATCGCGCACGCTGCCGACCACGATGGAGGTCGGGATGTTCGGGCCGCCGTTGCTGCCGTCGTCGTAGGCGCTGCCGCCGCCGACAGTATCATTGCCGTTGCCGTTATTGTTGCTGCTGCCGTTATCGTCTTTATCCAGCATGTGCTTATCGACGAGGACACCCAGCCCGATAGCCGCGCCCAGCGCCGCCAGCGCGCCCAGCGCGCCCAGCGCAATCAGCGCCGGCGACATCACAGAGTCCGCCATGGTCAGATTATTCAGCCCCGCCGCGCCCGGGAATTTCACGGCGCTTAACACCACGGCGCTGCTCTCGCCGTCCTGCAGGAAGGCGGCTTCATCGCCCTCTTCCGCGCTGGCGGCGGTGTACTCATGCCACTGGCCGTCTTCGCCCTTACCGACCAGCTCACCGGCGTTGTCGTAGTAGCCGGTGATAATCAGCGCCGGATGCTCAAGCTCTGACTCATCCAGCACCACGTGCAGATCTTTACCGGCGCGCTTTAATGTGATGTTTTGCGGTGCAAGACCCTGTTCGCCTTCAGCAAGAATGTATTTACCGCCCGGAATGGCTTTAATCCTGACCGTTTTGTTACGGGTTAGCACTTCCGCTTTAATAATCGTGTTGTTCTCAACAACGGCCGCATTGACCTGAACTGCACTCATGGATAATCCCTTATGTGTGTATTGATTTTTAACGCTCTGAGGTGAGCGACGCAGAGTGAGCCTGAGAGATACATTCGTCATGTGAACGTATTTTCAGAGAGGGAAATGCTAACAATTCAGATAGCTGACGTAAGAGGGCGGGGTCTTGGAAATGATGCTTTTAAAAAGGGTAATTTCTTAATTCTACTCAGAATTTTCCAGAAAACAGTATCAAAAAAGGCCGGTATTAACCGGCCCTGAGATGGATGTTGGCTTATTGCGTGGCGGATTCAATGCCGCCGCGTAGCATGCTTACTCCTGCACTTCGCTGCTGCCGTCTACGCGGATGGCCACGCGGCGGTTCGGTGCGTAGCAGGCGATCTGCTCGGCTTTGCTGCCGTAGCAGTCGTGCACCAGCGGCTCGCTCATGCCGGCGCTGGCGGCGGTGATATCACGCGCCGGAATGCCGGCCTGCACCATCAGCAGGCGGATGGTTTCCGCACGGCGCTGACCCAGCGCTTCGTTGGCGGCGGCGGAACCGATCTGGTCGGTGTGGCCGATCACCTGCACGTTGCGCAGCGTGGTGTTTTCACGGCGGATCTGCTGCACCAGCTCACGAATCGCGGTGTGGCCGTTGCGGGTGATATCCGCACGGCTGGATTTGCCAAAGGCAAACAGCACGTCGCTGGAGAGCGAGTAATCCTTGTACTGCTTCTCCGCCACGCCGACGTACTGGCAGGCTTCGACGGTAGAGGCGCGGGACAGCGTGTGCGCCTGCTGGCGCATCGCTTTCATGGCGCGCTCGGCGTCGCTGCGCGTGACTGACTGCGGCATGCCGCTCAGGCCGTCACCCACTTTGACAAAGTAGGTTTCGCCGCCTTCAAGGCTGGCGCGAAACGGCTGGCTGCGTTTGCCGGCGTACATCGGTGCGTCTTTAACGAACGCGCCAAGGCTGTGGGTGCCCGGTGCCACGCAGAAGGTGGTGAAGCCCTGCGGCAGCAGCGCCGCCTGGAATTCGCCGTCGACGTAGACGTTGGCGCTGCCGGCGTGCTGGTCGGCTTCACGGTAGAAGACGATTTGCGCCTGCGATGCCGCCACTTTGGCCACCGGCTGATAGTTGCCGGCAAACGCGGTGGCTGCTGGCGCGGCCGTGCCTGGTGCTGCAGCAAATAGCGCGCCGCTTAGTGCCAGAACAAGGGCTGAAGATTTAAAAATAGTCATGACTCCTCCGCGGCTCCCTTTATCAGGGAGCCGGAATGTAATAATGGTTAATAAGGTTAAGGGTTATCAGTTATTCAACAGGTTGGTCTGGATCCCCTCCTGCACTAATAACTCTGCTTCCAGCGAGCTGTGTTTATAAACCTCATAGCGGACACCGGAAACCTGCACCGTGCCTTCGACTTTCGCCCAGTCACCGGAATCGGCGCCTTCGACTAAATCGCTGAGGTTTAATACGTCGCCTTCATTACCTTTCACCATCATTTGCGTGGTGTCGTCATTAATAAACAGGTTCGTGCCACCCTGCGCCAGAATATCGCCGAGGCTGATATTCAGCGTATTATTGCCGCTGCCGGTCAGGTCGATCACTTCCACCGATTTCACCATCTCACCGAGGCGGGTCAGATCGATAAGCTGATCTTCGCCCTGTACCGCCAGAATATCGATTCTGCCTTCGGTGCCGATAATTTCGTCCTGCTGCTCTTCACCTAATTTCGCCAGTTGTACCATTTCGTCATTTAACAACAGCGAATTTTCATCCTCAATTGCATCTGCCATGCTACGGCTTTTGGCCGGCGGCGTGGTCCATGTAACATTATCAATGGTTGCACCACCACCAAAGAACTCAATTTTTCCAATCACCCTGCCTGTTGGAGCAGTATAGGATGTCCAACTATTGTCACCAGAAATACTTCGTGTGGTAATAACCTTGCCATCAATGTCATATATACGGAATTGCGGATTGCCTCCTCCCCCTCCGTTAGTTGTTGCGCTGAATTTTATTGTAGATGCGCCTGTACCAAATTTCAGCGTTGGAGCTGGACCGTCATACATTCTAATGTCCAATCTTTTGTATGAGTCTGCTACCCAAGGATTATGGTTTGACTCGTACACTAAACCATTTGAGAGATAGCGTAAGTATCGTTTGTGACCATCTATAGTTACTGCTTCTTCCCAAGGAAGGAATGTATGACCATAACTATTAAAGTCTTCCAGTAATTCAGTATTAGGGGAAATTACTGGCAATGGAATAGCAGATGGCGGTTTATTAATAGAAGTCGATGGTTTGTTCCCCCAAACGAGATTATCAATATTGATATCGACATCACTATTTCCTGTTATGATTATTCGACCAATCACTAGCCCTTCAATACTTTTTGCATTGAGAACATTCCTTCCTTCTTTAATGCCAATGATGGTGTCAAACATTACATTTTTGTCGGTAACCAACTGTATTTTAACGTCATTAATTGCTACATCTGAGTAAAACGTAACATAATGAGCTGGACCAACCTTGAGTTCAACGCGCTTCGTATTTGAAATTGAAAGATTCAATTGTTGATCAGCTGTTATACTGGCCCCAGCCGTACTATAAACACTGAGACCGCTACTTAGATCATGCCATTTACTTGCTGAAAAAATATCCCCTTCGCTGAAAGCATCAAATGCCTCTTTACCTGCTTTTACCGCAGACATACCACTAGCCTTAGAAACCGTAAGATTAGACATTTCTATCGGACCGCTATATGCCTCCAGCACAATTTTACCTATTTTACCACCTGCAGGCGGGTAAACAGTTTGTAAACGAGTCCCAGTACTAAGAATTTCAATTCGTTCAATAAACGCACCTTCACCATCGAAAAGCGAAAGGAAGCCTCTACCCGGGCTACCAGGTATATTTATATTGAATTTGATCTGCTCATCCGTATTGAAATGGAATTCGGTTTTGCTACCCTGGCTGAATCTTAATACTCCTTTATTCCATCCATCGGGAATATTCCAGGTGGCATTCCAGGTTAGCTCACTGGTCGATTCAACTGCGCCAACTCCACCTGTAGAGATAAAGCTTGCTCCACCTAAAGATGTATAAACCTTATTTTTTTCTAATTTCCCAATAAATGCATATATCGCCATATCATGACTGGATCGGTCACCAACAAAGCCTCCATCGCCCGCTTCCCCAATTGGCGGCAGAATCGGTGCTATTGCATCGATACGCAGATTCACACCGCTTGCCATCTCAGTAGTGTTACCGGCTTTATCGGTAATCACCGCTTTGATGTTGTAGCTCTGGTTCGCCGTCAGACGTGGCGTTACCAGCACCTGCCAGGTCCCGTCACCACGCACGTAGCCAGTACCCAGCAGGTTATCGCTGGCGTCACGCAGTTCGATCTTCGCGCCCACTTCCGACGCATCCGCCGTCCCTTTGAACAGCGGGTCGCGGTCGGTGGTGCTGCCGATAATCTCCGCGCCGCTGTCGTTCTCGATGCGGGTGATGACCGGTGCGGTCGGGACCGTGGTGTCAACCGTCAGGCTGATCGCCGGGCTCGCCGCGCCTTCGTTACCGGCCGCGTTGGCGGCTTTCGCCGTCAGCGTGTAGACCGCTTCGGTCAGCGCCGGGTCCGGGATCACTTCCCACACCCCGCCGACAACGCGTGCCGAACCGATTGCCGTGGTGCCGTTGTAAACGGTCACGATGGTGCCGTTCACGCCGGTGCCGCGGATCGCTGGCGTGGTGTCGTTGGTGAAGCCGTTAGTGATCGCGACGTCGCTGCCACCCTCGTTGTTGAACATCCCGGTCACCACCGGTGCTGCAGGCAGCGCGACGCCGTTGTTAATCTCAAAGCTCAGCGTATCGCTGCGCTCGCTCTCGTTCTTCGCCTTGTCGCGAATTGCGATGCTGATGTCGTAGCTGGCGTTTGGCAGATCCGCCGGTGGCGTCCACGTCCAGGTGCCGCCGCTCTGAATGACGACGGTCGTCAGCACGGTGTCGCCGTTGTAGATGACCACGAAGTCACCCACGAACGCGTCGAGGCCTGCGCCCCTGAACTCCGGACGCGCATCGTCAGTTACCGCGCTTTCCGCAATCCAGCCGGTACGATCTCCCTGGTCATCCCAGGCGCCTTCAAACGCGTTGCCCGGGCCAATCTCACCGTCCGGCAGCACCGGTGCTACGGTGTCGATGGTCAGGTTGATGGTGTCACGCATCGGCGTTTCGTTGTTGGCGCGGTCAATCAGCACCGCAACCAGCTCATAGGTGCCGTCGCGCAGCGCCGGGTCGATCGGCGCACGCCAGGTGCCCTCACCCGTCACAATGCCCGAACCGAGCACGTTGCCTTCCGTGTCGCGAAGTTCAACTCTCGACCCGGCTTCGCTGCGCGCTGCGGTACCGATAATCACCGGATCGGGTTTGTTGGTGATCAGCTCCAGTACCGCCAGCGGCGTGACGCCACCTTCGGCGCCGACGCTTTCAATGCCGATCACTTCCGGCGCTTCCGGTACCGTGATGTCCACTTCCAGCTCAATCGGCGCGCCGGTCATCGGCGCTTCGTTACCGGCCGGGTCAACGATGACCGCCACCAGCTCGTACTCGCGCTCTTCCAGCTCCGGATCGATCGGTGCACGCCAGCTGCCGTCTTCCTCTACGCGGCCGGTACCCAGTACCGTGCCGTCCACGTCGCGGATTTCCACCAGCATGCCTTCGTCGGCCGGATCCGCGGTGCCCACAATCACCGGCTTAGTGACGTTAATCACGTCGCCGAGGGTGTTGCCGTCCGCGTCCTCAATGCCGATCACTTCCGGCTCGCCCGGCGGCGTGAGGTCGATTTCCAGATCGATCGGTGCGCCGGTCATTTCGGTTTCGTTGCCGGCCGGGTCTTTGATGACCGCGATCAGCTCGTAATCCCCTTCCGTCAGCGCCGGAGAAATTGGGGCTTCCCAGCCGCCGTCAGGGCCCACCACGCCGCTGCCGACCACGCTGCCGTCCGGTTTACGGATTTCGACCACCAGGCCGGCGTCTTCCGGCGGCGCGGTGCCGACGATCACCGGGTTGGTGACGTTGGTCACGTTGCCCAGCGGGTTGCCGTCAGTGTCTTCGATGCCGATGACTTCCGGTACGCCCGGTACTTCGGTATCGATCTCCAGCTCAATCGGCGCGCCTTCCATTTCGGTTTCGTTGCCGGCCGGGTCAACAATCACCACCACCAGGTTGTAGTCGCCGTCGTCCAGCTCCGGGTCGACTTCCGCGCGCCAGCCGCCGTCGCCGCCGACCACGCCGGTGCCGACCACGTTGCCGTCTTCGTCACGGATTTCAACGATGGAACCCGCATCGTCCGGGTTGCCGGTACCGATAATCACCGGTTTTTTGTCGTTGGTCGCGCCGCCCGTCACCGGGTTACCGCTGCTGTCCTCGATGCCGATCACTTCCGGTGCGTCCGGTGCGTCGGTATCAATTTCGAACACGAACTCGTCGCTCAGCGCGCTCTCGTTGTTCGCCGGGTCACGCACGATAATCGCAATGCGGTGCTCGCCCGGGCCCATATCGGCGGTTGGCTCAAAGCGCCAGGTGCCGTCGGTGCCCACCACTTTGGTGCCGATCAGCTGACGCGGATCCTGCGACAGGTCGTAGATGTAGACCGTATGGCCCGCTTCCAGACCGGCGCCGTGGAATTCCGGACGCGGGTCGTTGGTGACGTCGCCGGCGCTAATCGGGCCGGTACGCGGGTCAACGTTATCCCACGCGCCTTCCAGCGCGTTGCCCGGCATGCCCACTTCGCCGCCGCCCGGCAGTTCAGGCTCGCTCAGGTCAATTTCCAGGTTGACCGGCGCCGGGATGATCACGGTGTTGCCCGCCTTATCCTTGATGCCGACGGTAATCGCGTAGTCGCCCTCGGTCAGCGCCGGTGAAACCACCGCTTCCCAGCTGCCGTCTGCCTGCACCACGCCGCTGCCAATCAGGCGGCCGCCCGCGTCGCGCAGCTCAATGATCGAGCCCTCTTCGGACGCATCGGCGGTGCCTTTGAACACCGGGCTTGGCTCGTTGGTCAGGCCGCCGGTGATCGGCTGCCCGCTGCTGTCCTCGATGCCTTCCAGCACCGGCTCGGCCGGGGCGGTGGCGTCGACGATAATCACCCACGCCGGGGTGCTCGGACGGGACTTGTTGCCCACCGCGTCCTCAAACACCACGCGCAGGTTGTACTCACCGTCGTTCAGCGGGGTACCCGGGCTGAGGCTCCAGGTACCGCCCACCGCGACTTCGCTGCCGATCAGGCCGCGCACGTCGTCGTAGATGTAGACGATGGTGCCGGTCGGGGCGGTACCCGCCATCACCGGCGAGCGGTCGTTGGTGTACTCACCGCTGGCCACCGGCATCGACGGGGTCGCCGACGGGTTGCCGACGTTGTCGGTGATGCTGTCGAAGGTGCCGTCCGGCGCCGTGGTGTCCAGCTCAACGTTGAAGTTGTTGCTCGGGTCGGCGCTGCCGGCCACGGTGGCGTGGATCACGTAGCCGCGCTCGCCGTCGGCCAGTTCGATCTGCAGCTCCCAGCGCCCGTTGCGGTCCGAGGTGGTGGTAGTGTAGAACTCGCCGTCAATGTAGATGCTGACCACCGACTCCGGCGTCGCGGTGCCCTTCAGCGTCGGGGTGTCGTCGTTGACCACGCCGTTGTTGCTGACGATCAGGTCTTCCGCGTTGGCATGTCCTACCAGTTGGGTGACGCTGACGCCCACGCCGCTGGTATCCGTAACAAATTCAAACGCCGGTGACGCCGGGCCGAGATTGCCGGCCTGGTCTTCCACCTGCGCCGTCAGGCTGTGCGTGCCGTCGCGCAGTTCCGGTACGTCATACTGCCAGGTGCCGTCATCCCGCACGTAGGTGGTGCCGAGGGTCTGGCCCGCGGCGTTTTTGATGATGACCTTCGCGCCGATCTCCGGCGAGGTGCCGCGCAGCTGCGGGGTGCTGTCGTCGGTGGTGCCGCCTGCCGCAACCGGACCGGTGGTGCCGACGTTATCCCACAGCACGATGCCGCCCGGCGCCGCCGGTGCTTCGGTGTCGATGATGATCTGACGATCGCCGGTGGTGCCGCTTTCGTTGCCCGCCGGGGTACGCGCCGTCGCGTTCAGGTTGTACGTGCCGTCGTCCAGCGCCGGATCCGGATTCCATTCCCACGCGCCGCCGGTGACGGTGGCTGAGCCGACGATGTTGTCCGGGCCCGGGCCGTTACGGATGATGATGACGGTGCCGTCTACGCCGGTGCCCCTCATCAGCGGGGTGTTGTCGTTGGTGTGGTAGCCGTTGTTGATCGGGATCAGGGTGTCGCCGTCATCGTTGAAGATGCCGTCGATGCCCGGCACCGCCGGACGGCCGCCCGCGCCGAGAGTAAAGTCCAGCGCGTCGGTTTTCGCCGATTCGTTGCCCGCTGCGTCGCGGATGGCAATCGAGATGCTGTAGTCCGCGTTCATCAGCGGCAGGTCCGGCGTCCACGTCCAGGTGCCGTCGGCGCGCACGATAACGCTGTGCATCGCCACGTCACCGTTGTAGATCACCACGATGTCGCCTTCGTTCAGGCCTGCGCCCTTAAACTCCGGACGGGCGTCGTCGGTGACGGTGCCGTCGGCAATCCAGCCGGTCTGGTCGCCCTGGTCGTCCCAGGCGCCTTCAAACGGCTGACCAAGGCCGATGCCCGGGCTCGGGTCGGCCGGTGCCGTGAGGTCGATTTCAAACACGAACTCGTCGCTCGGCTCGCTTTCGTTGTTGGCGGCGTCGCGCACCACGATCACGATGCGCTTTTCGCCTTCGCCCATGTCGGTGGTCGGCTCAAAGCTCCAGGTACCGTCGGTGCCCACCACTTTGGTGCCGATCAGCAGGCGCGGCGTTTCAGACAGATCATAGATGTAGACGGTGTCGCCCGGCTCCAGGCCGGCGCCGCGGAACTCCGGGCGCGGGTCGTTGGTTGGCACGGTCGGGTCGATCCAGCCGGTGCGCGGCTCAACGTTGTCCCACGCGCCTTCCAGCACGTCGCCCGGCTGGCCCACGCCGCCGTCGCCCGGCAGGGTTGGCTCGCTCTGGTCGATTTCCAGGTTGATCGGTGCCGGGATGGTCACGGTGTTGCCCGCCGGATCCTTGATGCCGACCGTGATGGCGTAGTCGCCGTCGGTCAGCGCCGGTGAAACCACCGCTTCCCAGCTGCCGTCTGCCTGCACCACGCCGCTGCCAATCAGGCGGTCGTTCTGGTCGCGCAGCTCAATCAGTGAGCCTTCTTCGGACGGATCGGCGGTGCCTTTGAACACCGGGCTTGGCTCGTTGGTCAGGCCGCCGGTGATCGGTTGCCCGCTGCTGTCCTCGATGCCTTCCAGCACCGGCTCGGCCGGGGCGGTGGCGTCGACGATAATTACCCACGCCGGGTCGCTCGCGTCGGACTTGTTGCCCACCGCGTCTTCAAACACCACGCGCAGGTTGTACTCGCCGTCGTTCAGCGGGGTACCCGGGCTGAGGCTCCAGGTGCCGTTAACCGCCACTTCGGTGCCAATCAGGCCGCGCGCGTCGTCATAGATGTAGACGATGGTGTTGGTCGGGGCGGTACCCGCCATCACCGGCGAGCGGTCGTTGGTGTACTCACCGCTGGCCACCGGCATCGACGGGGTCGCCGACGGGTTGCCGACGTTGTCGGTGATGCTGTCGAAGGTGCCGTCCGGCGCCGTGGTGTCCAGCTCAACGTTGAAGTTGTTGCTCGGGTCGGTACTGCCCGTCACGGTGGCGTGGATCACGTAGCCGCGCTCGCCGTCGGCCAGTTCAATCTGCAGCTCCCAGCGCCCGTTGCGGTCAGAGGTGGTGGTAGTGTAGAACTCGCCGTCAATGTAGATGCTGACCACCGAGTCCGGCGTCGCGGTGCCCTTCAGGGTCGGGGTAGTGTCGTTGACCACGCCGTTATTGGTCACGTCCAGCGGGTCGTCGTTGGCGTTGCCCACCATGCCGGTGATGCTGACGCCCACGCCGCTGGTATCCGTAACAAATTCAAACGCCGGTGACGCCGGGCCGAGGTTGCCGGCCAGGTCTTCCACCTGTGCCGTCAGGCTGTGCGTGCCGTCGCGCAGTTCCGGTACGTCAAACTGCCAGCTGCCGTCATCCCGCACGTAGGTGGTGCCGATGGTGGTGCCCGCGGCGTTTTTAATGATGACCTTCGCGCCGATCTCCGGCGAGGTGCCGCGCAGCTGCGGGGTGCTGTCGTCGGTGGTGCCGCCTGCCGCAACCGGACCGGTGGTGCCGACGTTATCCCACAGCACGATGCCGCCCGGCGCCGCCGGTGCTTCGGTGTCGATGATGATCTGACGATCGCCGGTGGTGCCGCTTTCGTTGCCCGCCGGGGTACGCGCCGTCGCGTTCAGGTTGTACGTGCCGTCGTCCAGCGCCGGATCCGGATTCCATTCCCACGCGCCGCCGGTGACGGTGGCAGAGCCGACGATGTTGTCCGGGCCCGGGCCGTTACGGATGATGATGACGGTGCCGTCTACGCCGGTGCCCTTCATCAGCGGGGTGTTGTCGTTGGTGTGGTAGCCGTTGTTGATCGGGATCAGGCTGTCGCCGTCATCGTTAAAGATGCCGTCGATGCCCGGCACCGCCGGACGGCCGCCCGCGCCGAGAGTAAAGTCCAGCGAGTCGGTTTTCGCCGATTCGTTGCCCGCTGCGTCGCGGATGGCGATCGAGATGCTGTAGTCCGCGTTCATCAGCGGCAGCTCCGGCGTCCACGTCCAGCTGCCGTCGTCCTCTACCACCACGCTGTGCATCGCGACCGCGCCGTTGTAAATCACCACGATGTCGCCCGGGTTCAGGCCTGCGCCCTTAAATTCCGGACGGGCGTCGTCGGTGACGGTACCGTCGGCAATCCAGCCGGTCTGGTCGCCCTGGTCATCCCAGGCACCTTCAAACGGCTGACCTAGGCCGATGCCCGGGCTCGGGTCGGCCGGTGCCGTGAGGTCGATTTCAAACACGAACTCGTCGCTCGGCTCGCTTTCGTTGTTGGCGGCGTCGCGCACCACGATCACGATGCGCTTTTCGCCTTCGCCCATGTCGGTGGTTGGCTCAAAGCTCCAGGTGCCGTCGGTGCCGACCACTTGGGTGCCGATCAGCAGCGGTGGCGTCTCGGAACGGTCATAGATGTAGACGGTGTCGCCCGACTCCAGGCCGGCGCCGCGGAACTCAGGGCGCGGGTCGTTGGTCGGCACGGTCGGGTCGATCCAGCCGGTGCGCGGCTCAACGTTATCCCACGCGCCTTCCAGCACGTCGCCCGGCAGGCCCACGCCGCCCTCGCCCGGCAGTTCAGGCGCGGTCTGATCGACTTCCAGACGCACCGGGGTGGTCATTTCGGTTTTGTTGCCGGCTTTATCGATGATAACGGCAATGATGTCGTACTCCGCCTCGGCCAGCGCCGGGGAGACGCGCACCTCCCAGCTGCCGTCGGTGCCGACGATGGCGGTGCCCAGCAGGTTGTCGTTCTGGTCGCGCAGCTCGATTTTCGCGCCGGCTTCTGACGGATCGGCGGTGCCTTTAAACACCGGCTCGCCGTCCGGGGTGCTGCCGCCGGTGATCGGCTGACCCGCCGAATCTTCGATGGCGGTAATCACCGGCTCGGCCGGGGCCTGGGTGTCAATGATGATGCTCAGAGTGGGGGATGGTAAGCCGGTGTTGCCGGCCTTGTCGCGGTTCACCACGTGGAAGCTGTAGCGATTGTCCGCCAGCTCGTTGGTGAAGGTATAGCGCCAGCGGCCGTCGGCGCCGACCTCGGCTTCGCCGACCTTGACGTTGTTCAGATAGACGTCGACGAAGGTATTAGCCTCGGCGTTACCGATCAATGTTGGCTTGTTTTTGTTGGTGTAGATTTCGCCCGCGTTGAAGGTGCCGGCAATTTCAAAGGAAGGGGGGTTGATGATCGACACGCCGTCTTCGTCGTGCAGATCTTCGATTTCAGCGCGGCCCGGTGCCACGGTATCCACGACCATCTCAAAGCCCGGCAGCGGCAGGCTTGGCTTGCCGGTGATGGGGTCGCGCTCAACCAGTACGATATCGTACTCACCGTCGTCCAGCGGTGGTTTTGGCGTCCAGGTCCATTTTCCGTCATCGCCGATCACCAGCTCATCGATGATTTTACCGCCGTCGGTCACTTCAATTTTGTTGCCCGGCTTGCCGGTACCGGTGAAGATCGGGGATTTCTCTGCGCTGTGGTCGCCCGGGTTAATCACGTTGCCCTGCTGGTCGCGCACGCTGCCAACCACGATGGAGGTCGGGATGTTCGGGCCGCCGTTGCTGCCGTCGTCGTAGTCGTTGCCGTTATCGCCGCCGTTGCCATTGCCGTTGTTGTTGTCTTTCTCCGCCATGTGCTTGCCAACCAGCATGCCGAGGCCGGTGGCCGCGCCCAGCGCCGCCAGTGCGCCCAGCGCAATCAGTGCCGGCGACAGCATAAAGCCGGCCATACTCAGGTTGTTCAGGCCCGCTGCGCCCGGGAACTCTACGGCGCCCAGCGCCACGGCGCTGCTTTCACCGTCCATCAGGAAGGCGGCTTCATCGCCCTCTTCACCGCTGGTTGCGGTGTATTCATGCCACTGGCCGTCTTCGCCTTTACCTACCAGCTCACCGGCGTTGTCGTAGTAGTCAGTGATAATCAGCGCCGGATGCTCAAGATCCGCGCCTTCCAGTACCACGTGCAGGTCTTTGCCTACGCGCTTTAATGTGATGTTTTCCGGGGCAAAACCTTTCTCGCCTTCAGAAAGAATGTATTTGCCGCCCGGAATCGCTTTAACCTTCACCGCCTTGGCGCTGGTTAACACTTCCGCTCTGACAATCGTGTTGTTCTCAACGACTGCCGCATTTACCTGAACTGCACTCATGGATGATCCCTTAAGTGTGAATTGATTTTGACGTCAACCTTCCGGGCGACGCAGAGTGAGCCTGAGAGAGTCTTCAACAGTTGAGAGATTTCCCCAGATGTTAGGATCCTACCAACTATAAGAATCGTCTGAATCAAGCCGGGTCTTGGAATGTAGGAATGAGGAGGATTTAGCTGTAGGAAAGAGGGTTTTTCTACGTTATTTCAAGCAAATACGATTGATACAAGCCAGTGAGTTTATGGGTGCGTTACAGCGATTAAATAACAAAACCGCTGCTTTCAGGGCAGCGGTTTAATTTACAGACTGAAATAAAGTTAGTGATTATCTAACGTGGTATGGATCCCCATCTGCACCAGCAGTTCCGCCGATTGGTTACTGTGCTGGAACACCTGATACTCCACGCCCGCTACTTTTACGTTACCGACGCTATTCCATTCACCGCTGTCCGAGCCATCCGGCATCAAGTCACTTAGCGTCAACTCACGCCCCGCTTCTCCGATAACTTTTAACTGAATTTTGCCGTCATTGATAAACAGGTCACTTTCGCCGCCACTGAGCACATCCTGCAGATTCAGGCTCAGCGTGGAGAGGTTTTGCTCGTTCATATCGATTTGATGTGCAGCCTCGCTGGACGCGATGGCTGGTGCATCTGCCAGGCTTGAAACCGCTGGCGAGGGTTCGGCCTCTTTGTGCAGCGCAATGGCGATATCATCGATCCAGAAGTCATTCCCGTTTCCCGTACTGACGCGGTTGTTGATCGCCAGCGTAACGGTGCCGGTGGTGGTTGCCACCCAGGAACCCTCCACTTTTTGTGGCGTACTTGAAACCGTGTAGTAGCTGCTTACCGGTACCCCATCCACCGTCAATGCCAATTGTGCAGGGTTTATCAACGCATACGACGTAATTCGACTCAGAATAAAGTTGAAGTCATAGGTTTCACCTGCCTGAACATTGATTTGCAGATTCATGACGTCACCGCCGTAGTCAACTGTTGAACTGGCCGTGATGAACTCCAGCTGATAACCCCCACCTGCAGTGGCTCTAACGAATGTGTCATTAGGGCGCGTGTAATTGCCAAGGATAGTCCAGCCGTTAAAGGTGCCGTCATTGAAATCCCACACCGTGCCGAGTTTGAAATCATACGGCTCGGAGATCGCGGATTTGTTCCCCGCCGCATCACGGCTATAGGCGGTGAGATTGTGCAGGCCAGGCATCAGTTCGGGCAGCGTCCAGCTCCACGCGCCTGTGCCGTCGGCCTGGAACGAACCGAGGAAGTTATCGTTATCATACAAATACACCACCGAGTTCGGCTCGGCCGTACCGCTGAAGGTCGGCGTGGTGTCATCGGTAATGCGGCCTTTAAAGATCGCTTCGGTGAGTGCTCCGACATTGTCACTGCCGATGGTAATGACCGGTGCGACCGGCTCCGAGGTGTCCACGTTGATGGTGAACGGATCGGACAGCGCCGAGATATTACCGGCCTTGTCAACAGCTTGTACCCGCAGCACGTGCTCGCTGTCGCTGAAGCGCTTGGTTGTCGGGTACTGCCACGTCCAGTCTGAGGTGGTGGAGACAAAGCTGTGGATTGCCGTCGCGCCGTCGTAAATGGTGATCAGGCTGCCCGCTTCTGTCGTGCCGCGAAGCACCGGGCGCGCATCGTTGGTGAGTCCGGTGCCATCGTTCGGCAGCGCGCCGGTCACGCCGCCCGCTACCGTGTCGGTCACGCTGGTGATGGTGGGCTGAGCGATTTGCGTGTCAACGTTGATGGTGAACGGATCCGACAGTGTCGAGGTGTTGCCCGCTTTGTCTATTGCCTGCACGCGCAGCACGTGCTCGCCGTCGCCGAAGCGCGTGGTGGTTGGATACTGCCATGTCCAGTCAGATGTTGTTGAAACGAAACTGTGGATCGCGGTGCTGCCGTCGTAGATGGTGATCAGGCTGCCCGGCTCGACCGTACCGCTCAGTACCGGGCGGTTATCGTTGGTCAGGCCGGTGCCGTCGTTAGTAATTGCGCCGGTGACGCCGCCCGCTACCGCATCAACGATGCTGGAGATCGTTGGCTGTGCAACCTGGGTATCGACGTTGATGGTGAACGGATCCGACAGCACCGAGGTGTTGCCGGCTTTGTCCACCGCCTGCACGCGCAGCACGTGCTCGCCGTCGCTGAAGCGCCCGGTCGTCGGGTACTGCCACGTCCAGGTCGATCCGGACACAACAAAACTGTGAATCAGCGTATTACCGTCGTAAATAGTGATAGTGCTGCCCGGCTCAACCGTGCCATTGAGTACCGGACGGTTGTCGTTGGTCAGGCCGGTGCCGTCGTTGGTAATCGCGCCGGTCACGCCGCCCGCCACCGTATCAACGATGCTGGAAATCGATGGCTGTGCGATTTGCGTATCAACGTTGATGGTGAACGGATCGGACAGCACCGAGGTGTTGCCGGCTTTGTCCACCGCCTGCACGCGTAACACGTGCTCGCCGTCAATGAAGCGTGCGGTGGTTGGATACTGCCACGTCCAGTCTGAGGTGGTGGAGACAAAGCTGTGGATCGCCGTCGTGCCGTCGTAAATGGTGATCAGGCTGCCTGGCTCAACCGTGCCGCTCAGTCTCGGGCGGTTGTCGTTGGTCAGCCCGGTGCCGTCGTTGGCGATCGCACCGGTCACGCCGCCCGCAACCGCGTCGGTCACGCTGGCAATGGTTGGCTGTGCGATTTGCGTGTCGACGTTGATGGTGAACGGATCCGACAGCACCGAAGTGTTGCCGGCTTTATCCACCGCCTGCACGCGTAACACGTGCTCGCCGTCAATGAAGCGCCCGGTGGTCGGGTACTGCCACGTCCAGTCTGAGGTGGTCGACACGAAACTGTGGATCGCGGTGCTGCCGTCGTAGATGGTGATAAGGCTGCCCGCTTCTGTTGTGCCGCGAAGCACCGGGCGGTTGTCGTTGGTGAGGCCGGTGCCGTCGTTAGTAATCGCGCCGGTGACGCCGCCCGCCACGCCATCAACGATGCTGGAAATCGTTGGCTGTGCAACCTGGGTATCGACGTTGATGGTGAACGAGTCCGACAGCACCGAGGTGTTGCCGGCTTTGTCCACCGCCTGCACGCGCAAAACGTGCTCGCCGTCGCTGAAGCGCCCGGTGGTCGGGTACTGCCACGTCCAGTCTGAGGTGGTAGAGACAAAGCTGTGGATCGCCGTCGTGCCGTCGAAGATGGTGATCAGGCTGCCCGCTTCTGTTGTGCCGCGAAGCACCGGCCGGTTGTCGTTGGTCAGGCCGGTGCCGTCGTTAGTAATTGCGCCGGTGACGCCGCCCGCCACGCCATCAACGATGCTGGAAATAGTAGGCTGCGCGATTTGCGTGTCGACGTTAATGGTAAACGGGTCGGACAGCACCGATGTGTTGCCCGCTTTATCCACCGCCTTCACGCGCAAAACGTGCTCGCCGTCGCTGAACTGCCCGTTCGTCGGGAATTGCCACGTCCACGTTGAGGTGGTGGATACAAAACTGTGTATTGCCGTGCTGCCGTCGTAGATGGTGATCAGGCTGCCCGCTTCGACCTTGCCGCTCAGTACCGGGCGAGCATCATTGGTCAGCCCGGTGCCGTCGTTAGTAATCGCGCCGGTGACGCCGCCCGCCACGCCATCAACGATGCTGGAAATCGTTGGCTGTGCAACCTGGGTATCGACGTTGATGGTGAACGAGTCCGACAGCACCGAGGTGTTGCCGGCTTTGTCCACCGCCTGCACGCGCAAAACGTGCTCGCCGTCGCTGAAGCGCCCGGTGGTCGGGTACTGCCACGTCCAGTCTGAGGTGGTAGAGACAAAGCTGTGGATCGCCGTCGTGCCGTCGAAGATGGTGATCAGGCTGCCCGCTTCTGTTGTGCCGCGAAGCACCGGCCGGTTGTCGTTGGTCAGGCCGGTGCCGTCGTTAGTAATTGCGCCGGTGACGCCGCCCGCCACGCCATCAACGATGCTGGAAATAGTAGGCTGCGCGATTTGCGTGTCGACGTTAATGGTAAACGGGTCGGACAGCACCGATGTGTTGCCCGCTTTATCCACCGCCTTCACGCGCAGCACGTGCTCACCGTCACTGAAGCCGGAATCTGCCGGGAATTGCCACGTCCACGTTGAGGTGGTGGATACAAAACTGTGTATTGCCGTGCTGCCGTCATAAATGGTGATTAGGCTGCCCGCCTCGACCTTGCCGCTCAGTACCGGGCGAGCATCGTTGGTCAGCCCGGTGCCGTCGTTAGCAATCGCGCCGGTCACGCCGCCATCAACCGCATCTGTAATACTGCTGATGGTCGGTTTCGCAATCTGCGTATCCACTTCAACCCGGTAATCCGCAGTCGGCTTGCTGGTGTTGCCCACCGCGTCCGTGGCGGTAACGCTGATACGCTGCGCGCCCTCTTCCATCACCGGCGTGCGGAAACGCCAGTTGCCGTCGGCGTCGGTTATCGCCGTGCCGACCACCGTGCCGTTGATGGTGATTTCAATTTTTGCACCGGGCTCTGAGCGTCCGCTCAGCCACGGCTGCGTGTCGTTGGTCAGCCCACCTGACGGAATATCGCCGGTCAGGCTGCCGACGTTATCCGCCAGATTATCCAGCGATACCGCCGGCGGCGTGAGGTCAATGTGCAGCTCAAAGTGAACCGACGCCGCACTGATTTTGCCCTGCGGCGTGCTCTCTACCGCCGTCAGCTGATGTCGCCCTTCCGCCATAGCCAGCGGCTTAATTTTCCAGCTGCCATCTTCCGCCACCACCCCGGAGCCCAGACATTCGCCGTTGCTGTAGATATGAATCAGGTTGCCCGGCGCGCTGCCCTGGCCGCTGATATCCGGCTGCGCATTGCCGGTGACCGCGCCATGCTGCAGGCTGGCGGATTCGCCGCCGCGCTCATCATGCCCCTGCACGATGGTTGGTGCCGGAATCGGGCTCTCTTTACCGCTGTGCTGGTTCTGCAGCGCCAGCACGCCGCCGCCCAGCGCCAGCAGACCGGCAAAGGCCGCCATGGCTTTTAAAAAGCCGTTGTCGCCCAGCGGTGAATAGGCGGAGACCGGCCCCTGCGAGCTGCGGCTCATGATCATCACCGCGCTTTGATCGTCGGTGAACGCATCAGCGTCAATGCTGGCATCGGCGGCATGAATGTACTCGTGCAGCGCGCCGCTGGCATCCAGCCCCATCACATCGCCGGGCAGATCGTAGTAATCCACAATGATCAGCTGCGGTTCATCCTCGCCGGGCTGGCGGATCTCAAGGTTTTTACCCTTACGTTTAAGCAACAGATGTTCAGGACCCGCCGCCGTTTTCTCCGCGCCCTGAGTGATCACATAGCGGTTGCCCGCCACGGCCTGAAGCCTGAATGCTTTGCCTTGCGGCAGCGTGACCCGCTGCGAAGCAACGCCATCGTTTAACAACGTAAGATTTAATGTCATGTCTCAATCCGCCAGAGTGTTTACTGAACCAGCCCGGTAGGAAGACGGGTGGGGTTATATGGGAATTTTCTCAAATGAAGCGCTGAGGTAATACGAGATGCGGCCTGGATTGGTGAGATTCAGGTTTTAGGTATTGATTTATCGTTGTTTTCGCAATGCAGATTGCAATGAAAGGCGTTTGCATAACGCCAACATTTCAATAAAAAAAGCCGCTATCTTCGGCGATAGCGGCTTGGTCAAGATCGTGGGCGATAGGGATTTCAAGCGACGCCCACGACGGGTAACTGATTACGCTTGCAGCAGATCCTGCATCTGTTCAGCTGACAGCGTGTCACTGCTCATCAAGGTGTTAACCCCTTCTAAGCCGGTTTCAACTTGCATATCCGCGTCACTGATGACCAACTCCATCTCTGGCAGGGCAGCGGTGGTGCTAAACGCCTGGAACAGTTGAGGCGCTTCATCTGCCAGTAACGCGTTGTAGCTAAACGTCTCTGCCATCGACTGCGCTTCCTGCTCTGCGGCTTGCTCTGCGATGTATTGGCGCAGGCTGTGGGCGTTCACCTTAATCTGCACCGGCTCGCTGCTCAGCGAACCCACTTTGACCTGCAGAGTATGCTCGGTGCTGATGAAGTAACGGCTGGCGCTCCAGTTACCGTCAGCATCAGCATATTCCGTCAGCGACAAACGTCCATTCACCCACAACTCTACTTTTGCGTGCGGTGGCGCGAATCCGGTAATGCGCGGCTCGTTATCGGTCAGGCCGTTACTCTGTTGCACCGCATCCACGTTGCCTGCCGAGGAGATAACGGAGGAAATGGCCAGTTTTGGCGCAGGTGCTGGCTCTGGCGCAGGTTCAGTTACGATTGGGGTCAGATTTTCCTGCTCGTTCGCCTCTTGTGCGGCAATGAATTTACGCAGGTTGTAGGCTGAAACGGTAATTTTCACCGCTTCGCTGGTGAGAGAACCGACCTTGATTTGCAGGGTATGTTCCGCATCAATAAACCAGCGACTCGCGCTCCACTTGCCGTTCGCATCGGCACGTTCAGTGAGCGAGAGGCGTCCATTCACCCAGATCTCAACCGTGGAATGCGGCGGTGCGTAACCAGCGATCAGCGGCTCTTTATCGGTCAGGCCGTTGCTCTGTTTCAGCGCATCAATGTTGCCTTCCGAGGAGATCACTGACGTGATGGCCAGTTTTGGCAGCGGCTCAGGTTCTGGCTGCGGTGCCGGTTCGGTCACCAAGGCTTCTACATGGACTCCCCACTGGAAATCCAGTCGTTGACCATTGATGGCGATTTCCAGTTGATGCTGACCTGCGGTGAGCGTGGTCTGGGCAACCCATTTACCTTCAGCATCAGCCCTTGCGCTGCCAACAACATTTTTGCCTGAATAGATGAGCACCAGTTCGCCTGCAGGTGCCGTACCGGTGACAAACAGGTCGTTTGACTGCGTTTTTGCGCCTGAATCGATGATCTGAGACTGCGCCTCATCTTCCCAGACACCGGTGATCCACAGTGGAGTGGGTTCCGGGGTGGGTTCTGGAGTTGGTTCCGGCGTTGGCTCTGGCGTTGGCTCTGGCGTTGGCTCTGGCGTCGGTTCCGGCGTTGGTTCCGGAGTTGGCTCTGGCGTTGGCTCTGGCGTCGGTTCCGGTTTCGGTTCTGGAATAGGTTCTGGAGCTGGCTCAGGAATAGGTTCCGGCGTTGGCTCAACCTCTTCAACGGCAATGACGTTCAGGTTAAAGCTCTGACTCGCGATACCGTTGGCTTTCACCACAATCTGGTTAGCGCCGGTTGCCAAAGCAGATTCAGGTTCAAAACTCCATGCGCCCAGCGCATCCGCTTTGGTGCTGCCGATAAACTGATTATTGGCGTAGATTTCAACCACCGCGTTACGCGTGCTGGTGCCGAACATTTTAGGCTGTGCATCATCGGTGGTGCCGTTATGGCGGATAATGCCGCCTTCACCCACATCATCCAGCATGTTGGTGACCGTTGGGCTTGGGAAGCGGCTGGCATCGACGTTGATCTGATATTCAGCGCTTTGCTGATCGCCGGAAACCACATAGAAGCCATGATTACCACCGCGGCTCACAATCACTCTCTCATCCCAGTGACCGCTGGCCTGGCTCATGGTGCTACCGATCTCTTTGCCATCAACATAAATACGCACCAGCGTATTGGGTTCGGCAAAGCCCATCAGCAGTACAGATGCCGCATTCACCGCGCTGCCCTGAATGGCCGCATCGATAAACAGAGTTGGCTCTGGCGTTGGCTCAACTTCTTCAACCGCGATAACGCTCAGGAAGAAACTCTGGCTAGTGATGCCGTTGGCTTTCACTTCGATTTGGTGCGGGCCGGTCGCCAGAGGCAAAGTCGGTTCAAAACTCCATACGCCTTGCTCATTGGCTTTTGCGCTGCCAATAAATAGGTTGTTGGCGTAGATATCAACTATCGCATTACGCGTGCTGGTGCCGGACATTTTTGGCTGTGCGTCGTCGGTGGTGCCGTTGTTGCGGATGATGCCGCCTTCGCCCACATCATCCAGCATGCTGGTGAGCGTTGGGCGCGGGAATCGGCTGGCATCGACGTTGACCTGATATTCAGCGCTTTGCTGATCGCCGGAAACCACATAGAAGCCATGATTACCGCCGCTGCTCACAATGACTCTTTCATCCCAGTGACCGCTGGCCTGGCTCATGGTGCTACCGATTTCTTTGCCATCAACATAAATACGCACCAGCGTATTCGGTTCAGCAAAGCCCATCAGCAATACGGATGCAGCAGTGACGGCGCTGCCCTGAATGGCCCCGTCGATAAACAGAGTCGGTTCTGGCGTTGGCTCAACTTCAACGGGGATGACGTTCAGGAAGAAACTCTGGCTGGTGATACCGTTGGCTTTCACTTCGATTTGGTGCGGACCGGTGGCCAGAGGCGAAGTTGGTTCAAAACTCCATACGCCTTGCTCATTGGCTTTCGCGCTGCCAATAAATAGGTTGTTGGCGTAGATATCAACTATCGCGTTACGCGTGCTGGTACCGGACATTTTTGGCTGTGCGTCGTCGGTGGTGCCGTTATTGCGGATGATGCCGCCTTCGCCCACATCATCCAGCATGCTGTTGAGGGTTGGGCGCGGGAATTTGCTCGCATTGACGTTGAAGCTAAAATCAGCGCTGCGCTGATCGCCCGCCACGACATGGAAGTTATAATTCCCGCCGCTGTTAACCTCGACTCTTTCATTCCAGTCGCCGCCGGCGTTACTCATCGTGCTGCCAATCTCTTTGCCATCAACAAAAATGCGCACCAGCGTATTCGGTTCGGCAACCCCCACCAGCAACACCGATGCAGCTGTTACAAAGCTGCCCTGAATGGCGAAGTCAATTAGTAATGGTGAACTGAACTCCTGCGCGACCTCTTCCTCAACCACCACCGGTGAGTAATTAACCACGAAAATATCGCTGCTACCGCCCTCTTCAGTCACCAGTCTGATTTCATTGCGGCCTTCCTGAAGCTGGGCTTCGAAGTGCCACTCACCTTTATAGTCTGAATAGTCGCGATAAACGCGTTCACCATTGAGGTAAATCTCTACCGTGGTGTATTGCGAGGTCACTTTGCCGCCTAACTGCAGCGTTGCGGAACCCACGGTTTCATCGTGGTTGACGGGCGCCCATTCGCCGTTCGCCAGTAATACCTCAACGTTATCAATCTGCGTTTGGCCAACAAAATCGACATATGAATCATGCACATCAATGCTGAAAGGCTGGCTGGATTCACCGCCAGCACTGATATGTAACTGCTGCGCGCCCGGCGACAATTTCTCTGCCAGCATCCAGCTGCCATCTTCACCTGCGCGCACGCTGCCAACTGCCTCATTATTGGCGTACAGCGTTACGATTTGGTTTGGCTGCGCGGTACCGTAGATTTTCGGTGACTGGTCGTCAGTAGACTGTCCCGGGCGCAGATACCCTTCGCTGCCGATGTTGTCATAGATATGGCTGATTTGCGGTTCGCGTGGATGAATGGCGGCGACATTAACGCTGTACTCGTCACTGCGCATGCCTTCTGCCGTCATGACACTCAGACGATGTTCGCCGTTGGCCAGAACGGGAGTAAAACTCCAGTTCCCTTTTGCATCGGCTGCAACCACCTTAATCACATTATCGCCGTCCATGATGCGTAGCATGCTGAACGGAGCAGCACTGCCCGCCAGCGTTGGCGTGCGATCCAGCGTGGTTGCGCCGGGTAAGATTAAACCGGAATCCTGAGCATCGGATGTAATGGAAATAATAGCGGGACGGGAAAGGGAATTTGCTGAGTGTGATACATTTCCTGGTATCATATTTGTAACTCCTTGATAAACGAATTATATATTTTCTGACTACATTTATAACGTTCAGAAATTACCAATAATGCGTCGTCTCAGGCTACAAGCCGGGTCTTTCTTAGGTGCGCTTTTTGCTTCAGGGGTTGCGGCGGTAGGGAATGGAAGTGTATGGCGAGGTTTTAAAGGTGCGCAGAGTGCGCACCTTAATAATCAGCAGGAATAGACAATAGTGGTTTAAAGTTTAAGCATTTTCACCGTGGCATCCACGTCTATCTCATCTGCCGAGAAAATGAGCGTGCTTCCCTGGAAGGTGGTGATCGCCAGCTTTTTCAGCGTGCGCATTTCATCAGGCTTAACATCTTTCTTCGGCTTAATGCTGTTCATCAATATACCCACCGACAACACCGGATTCTCTTTATCAATGCGTGTTTCGACCGGTACTTCTTCGCTATATACCACGTAATTTTTGATCGAGGTGAGTTTCAGGCGTTCGCCAGCAATATAGATGTATTTGCTTTCGGGTGACACTTTCACCGCGTAGGCTGACAAGCCTTTGTTATTGGTGGTCGGTTCAAACGTGACCGCGGCATCTTTTTTAATCAGCTCAGGATTAGCGACCTTAATCACATGAAAATAGCGGTTATCGCCATTCTCATCTTTGATAAATCCAAAACCTTTATCCTGAAACCAGGTTGTGATCGTTCCGTTCATCGCCATTACCGCCTACCTAATCGTTATCTACTCAGTTTTTTCAGCGCGCAGTGTAATGCACAATGCCTGCGCAGACTACGTCTACCGGGTAAGTGTGGACGATAAATTTCCACGCGGCGAATCTGCGGCGGGTCAGATTCGCCAGTCAGCGGAAAATTGGTTATTATCCGCCCCCACCTTCCAGCCGGGCAGCCTGATGTCTTCCATTATCGATACCTTTATTGCCCCGCCCTGTCCTGAAGAGATAGAGATTGTTTATCAGGACGAACATCTGCTGCTGATCAACAAGCCTGCTGGCTTGCTCAGCTTGTCCGGGAAAAATCCGCAAAATCTCGATTCAGTCCATCACCGGCTGGTAAAAATGTTTCCCGGCTGCACGCTGGTTCACCGCCTTGATTTTGGGACTTCAGGTTTGATGGTGATTGCCCGCAATAAAACGATGAATGCCGCGCTGTGCCAGCAATTCAGTCAGCGCAGCGTGACCAAGGAGTACAGCGCACTGCTGTGTGGGCATCTGGAACATGATCAGGGCGTGATAGACGCGGCGATAGCGAAAGATCCGGCGTTGTTCCCCAGGATGTCGATTTGCGCCATCCGCGGTAAGCCCGCCCGTTCGCGCTATCAGGTGATTGAGCGTTTTTATCACGAGTGTGATGATGGGACGTTACTGCCGTTAACGCGGGTTGCGTTAAGCCCGGAAACCGGGCGCACTCACCAGCTGCGTATTCATTGCCAGCAGCTGGGCCACCCGATTTGGGGCTGTGACCTGTATGGCGGCCGCCTGTTGCCGGGGACCGAACTAACCTCACGGCTGATGCTGCACGCCAGCGCGCTGCATTTTGTTCATCCCATCACGGCAGAGTGGATAACTGCACGCAGCAACAGCCCGTTCTGAAGCACAATTAACGGGATTACCACATCAAATCATCAGGCACTTTGAAATCAGCGTACGGATCTTCTTCATCCTGCTCTTCCTGACTCAGGGCGCTGTTTAAGACAATGCTGTTCGCATCTCGTTGCGCAATTTTATCGGCTACGCTGGCGGGAATGATGGCGTATTGACTCTCACCATTGTTATCAACCACCAAACGCGCAATGGCCAGACGACCACTAATCAGCTGAGCCTGGGTGGTTTTATCCACCATTATTTTTTTAATTAAATTACCGTCGGTGAAGTTGAAACCAATATTGCCTTTCGAAATGTCGATGCGGTTCATTTCAATCAGTTGCTTCACCTGAGCCTTATACTCTTTGGATAAGGCCGCTTGCTTTTGTTGTTCGCTCAGCTGCTTATCGCGCTCAAGCTGCGCTTTTTTATTCTCTTCAACGGCCTCTCTTGCTTCACGCGCCTGAACGCGTGATTTTTTGGCCGTTCTTTGCACTTTATCCATCTTTTTGCTGGTGACTAATCCAGCTTTAAGCATCTGCTCTTGTAAGGTGAGTTTTGTCATTGTTAGGTCTGAACCGGTTGAAGAATTTGGGGGATTATAGCTGGAATGTCCGCGGCTGTGCCAGCCTGGTGACCGTAAGAGGGGAAGCGATGATAGCCACTTTCCCCTCAGTCACGCTATGCAGCAATAACCCCTATTCCGTATGGGCGCACCAGTTTCTCGCCGGATTAATACCACCATCAGGAGAAGTAAAGCCAGAACAGCCTAAAATAGTGTCGAATAGCTTCTCGTGAAACACCGGCGTTTTATTATTTTGCAGCTGCTCTAATTGTGCGAACGAGGCTTTGTGATCCTTATTACTCAGGAATTTATCCGAGGCCCAAACCATAATTGGAATAGTGCGCTGCGCCATAGGTGCATGGTCACGCGGCGTGCCGTGGAAATGCAGGTTATCGGAAATCGATTCACCATGATCGGAGGCATAAAAGACAATGGCATTTTTATCTTTCAGGCTATCAAACGTCTGCTTAAGAAAGTAATCGGTATACAAAATACTATTGTCATACGAATTAATCATCTCCTGCGTACTGCATGCATCATCAATGCCCTGGCACTCCGGTTGATAACGCGCAAATGCACGAGGATAACGTTCCGTATAAAGATAGTGCGAACCTTTAGTATGCAGAATAACGATATGCTTGCCCTGAGGATGGCGCTGAATAGAATCCTGGAGTTCCGTGACTAAAGCCATATCATCCACCGGTTGCCCTACATGGCGTTTTTCCGCCTGAATAGATTCCCGTAATGCATAGCTGTCTGCCATAACTTTGTTATAGAACCAGGCTTCACTCTGCATAGAATAGAGTTCTTCAGAAAAGCCCTGTTTCTTCATTACCGTGAATACGTTCATCTCTTTCAGCGTTCGCTGCGGTGCTTCTGACGCCCCGCCTTCGCGCACAAACATGCAGCGCAGCGAGAGTTTAGTTGAGGTATCACAGGAATAACCTTGGAGGTGAACCAGATTTTTTTCATGGTCGAGATAAGGCGTGTTGTCACGGTCATAACCGTAAAGTCCCATATGATCGCGGCGTGCGCTCTCGCCAATCACAAACACGATATAAAGGTTGTCAGCATCCTTGGGCGGGTTATAGCGATAATGATCCGTTGGGTCGTAAAGATTTTGATTATCTTCCGCCTGGCTGTAGGAACTGTAAGCCAGTAATCCCACGCCTGATAACCAATTCGAAGGAGAATAGGTCCCGGCCACGATACCGCCGTAGCTGGCCATCATGCGATTGTTGTGTTTGTCTTGCTCATCTTGCATTTTACCCATCAGGTTGAGCGGTAACCAACAACCCATTGCAGCAACCAGAATGGCAACGGTTTTATAAGACCAGTAACGTTTTTTATTAATCGTGGCAGCTGAGCTGGTGCGTAATCCACGCCAAATCAGCCATAACGGAATAATATTGACCGCCACCAGCCACAAGATGAAATGCCAGCCAATGGATTCCTTTGAGAGATCAATCGAATCCGTTGCCAGCACCGCAGCAATAATCCCATAGCCAATATCAATATTGAAAAAGATCATGTAGTAGCTGGCGGCGCTAGAAAATATCACCAGCAGCGTCATCAATAGCCGAGAAATCATCTTGCCGGTTAATGACATTAATAGGGTTAAAAACATCACCAAACAAAATGCGGCGACGACTTCAATGATGACCGACAGAACATTGTCAAATTGCAGTTGATGATAGCGACGAATGAAAATAGGAATATTAAGTAAAATGCCGACATACAACGATACCCATCCCGGTACGTAAAATTGCTCAAGCCAACCCCGTTTAAACATCTTTGCCTCATTATTAGTGTAACTAGATTAATTCGTTCCCTGTAAAAAACGTGCCATTGCTGAGACGACGAGGTTGAGAATGGGTTCAATCTAGCGAGAAGAATGAGCATGTTATAATGTAACAATATGTTGTAGATGGTGTATGGCGCCAAAGCTTCCTAAGTCATCAACCTCTGCCAGCGCTGGGCAAACACCTTTGCTATTTCGCAGTATCGCTAGCCATAAACTGGGATTTTGGCTCCTACTGCATCTGCTCCATACCTCATCCTGCACGCCATCATGAAATTCGTTCATGTTCGTTGAAATTAAATCACTTTTTTTCACCCAGAGACTGAGGCATAAAAGATGCATTGTTAATAACTTAAAATAATATCAAGCCTACTCCCTGAGAGTACCAGCGAAGAAAAGCTGGGAAATCCTGCAAGTCAATCAGGCTTGATATTCGACACTAAGGTGCCAGATTGCGATGACTAACCATTTTGACTTTGCTGTGAAGACGCTGCGTTTCGACGAAAATTATAATCCTTCCGAGAACACGCGTATCACCACCAACTTTGCGAATTTAGCGCGGGGCGAAAAACGCCAGGATAATTTACGCAACGCTTTAGTGATGATTGATAACCGCTTCAATTCTCTGGCGCATTGGGATAACCCCAAAGCGGATCGTTACGCTGTTGAACTCGAAATCGTCTCCGTTGAGTTAAAGATCGCTACAGCAGGCAATGACAATACCTTCCCGGTGATTGAGATATTGAAAACCAATATCGTTGATAAAAAAACCAATGAACGTATTGAAGGCATTGTTGGCAATAACTTCTCGTCTTACGTGCGCGACTATGACTTCAGCGTATTGCTGTCCGAGCATAATAAAAATCATCCAGAGTTCCGCACCCCGGATAACTTTGGTGAACTGCATGGCAACGTCTTCAAATATTTTGTTAACTCGGAGGCGTATAAAAATAACTTCAAAAAAGCGCCGGTTATCTGCCTCAGCGTTTCAAGCAAAAACACCTATTATCGTACCGGCAATGAACATCCGGTACTCGGCGTAGAGTATCAGCAGGATGAACTCTCCCTGACGGATGAATATTTCGGCAAAATGGGATTACGTGCGCGTTATTTCATGCCTGCTAACAGCGTTGCGCCTTTAGCATTTTATTTCCATGGCGATTTACTCAGTGGTTACACCAATCTTGAGCTGATCAGTACCATCAGCACGATGGAGACTTTCCAAAAGATCTATCGTCCTGAGATCTACAACGCTAACTCTGCAGCCGGAAAATACTATCAGCCAAGCCTGAACCACCTCGATTTTTCGTTAACTCAGATTGTTTATGATCGAGAAGAACGTAGCCAGTTGGCTATTGAACAAGGAAAGTTCACTGAAGAGAACTTCATCAAACCATATCAAACTATTCTTGAGCAATGGTTTGCCAATTCCGTTCTTTGATTGATAAAAAAATAAGGTCACCTGCGATGAAAAAATTATTACCGACGTCCACTGCGGGCAGTTTGCCTAAACCTTCCTGGCTTGCTCAGCCGGAGACGCTGTGGTCACCGTGGAAATTGCAAGATCAGGAATTAATCGACGGCAAACAAGATGCGCTTCGTTTATGTCTGGAAGATCAACAACAGGCGGGTATCGATATTGTTAGTGATGGTGAGCAAACGCGCCAACACTTTGTCACTACCTTTATTGAACACCTCAACGGCGTTGATTTTGAGAAGCGTGAAATTGTTAAAATCCGTAATCGCTATGAAGCGAGTGTTCCAACCGTGGTTGGTCCGGTAAGCCGCCAAAAATCGGTGTTTGTTGAGGATGCTAAATTCTTACGCTCCCAAACTGACCAACCGATTAAATGGGCGCTGCCTGGTCCTATGACCATGATTGATACGTTGTATGATAACCACTATAAAAGCCGTGAAAAGCTGGCGTGGGAATTCGCTAAAATCCTCAATGAAGAGGCCAAAGAATTAGAAGCGGTGGGTGTCGATATTATTCAGTTCGATGAACCCGCATTTAACGTTTTCTTTGATGAAGTGAATGAGTGGGGCATTGCCACGCTGGAAAGAGCCATCGAAGGGCTTAAGTGTGAAACCGCTGTGCACATTTGCTACGGTTATGGCATCAAAGCCAATACCGACTGGAAAAAGACGCTGGGTACAGAGTGGCGCCAGTATGAAGAGATCTTCCCTAAACTGCAGAAATCCAATATCGATATCATCTCACTGGAGTGCCAAAACTCGCACGTGCCAATGGAGTTGATGGAGTTGGTTCGCGGTAAAAAGGTGATGGTTGGTGCGATTGATGTGGCGACCAACACCATAGAGACGCCTGAGGAAGTTGCCGCTACGCTACGAAAAGCACTGCAGTATGTCGATGCCGACAAGCTCTATCCGTGCACCAACTGTGGCATGATCCCGTTACCGCGTGGCGTCGCGCGCGGCAAGCTGGATGCGTTAAGTGCCGGCGCAGAGATCGTGCGCAAAGAACTGCAGGCGAAATAATCTCGCCGAAGAGTTGAGTAATTGAAGTTAACTCAGTCTGGATTGCGCGGTGAGGTTTCCCGCTCCTGAACCCGCAACCGGACTGAGTGCTAGCCACGCTGTAATCGCCACGATTTCCCCTTCCCGTTTTAAGAGCCAATAGCTGACTCCGCTCGCCACTTGCAGTACCCTGCTGTCTGGAATAGTTTGCAGCAATCAAAATAAATCACTCTCTTTTAACAGGTACCTCGGCAATGGCTCTGATTCCCAAAAACTACACCCGGCTGGAAAGCGGCTACCGTGAGAAAGCATTAAAAATTTATCCGTGGGTGTGTGGACGCTGCTCGCGAGAATTTGTTTACTCCAACCTACGTGAATTGACGGTGCACCATATCGATCACGACCACACCAATAACCCGGAAGACGGCAGCAACTGGGAGTTATTGTGTCTCTATTGCCATGACCACGAGCACTCTAAATACACGGAAGCCGATCAATACGGCACCAGCGTGGTAGCGGGGGAAGATGCGCAAAAGGATGTCGGTGAAGCCACCTATAATCCTTTTGCGGATTTAAAAGCGATGCTTAATAAGAAAAAATAACCTTATTGCCACCAGGTCGCCATCAGTGGCGACCCGAAGAAACGCTATTTATTCGTCTTAGTAGTACTACTAAACTGCTCTGTCAGATAGTTACTGGTGTTATTCAGTACGCTGACCATCTTATCTAAATTAGTGAACTGCTTTTTATAACGCGCGATGGTGTCATCAATGCGTTTGCTGGCGATATTGTACTGATCGGTCAGCGTATTCAGCTTCTTACTGATGGTATCTGTCGCGCCCTGCAGTACGCCTTTGCTGCTAAGGAAAGCCGTAAAGGTATTATTCATCACCGTCGATACACCGGTTTTTTTGCTATCGCCGACGAACATGTCACGAATCGCTTCCGGTTTAACCTGCAGGCTGCTGGTCAGTTTGGCTGCATCAAGATTAAGCTTACCGCTGGTTGGATCGGTGGTAATACCCGCCTGCGATAAGGTCTTGTAAACGTTGGAGCCCGAACTGTTCGCCAGAATACTTTTCAGCTGCACCTGAATATTGCGCAGCGTGCCATCGCCGATCAGCGCACCATTTTTTCCATCCGGATCTTTACCCGCATCGACAGGCGTATATTTGGTCAAACTCGCCATCGTATCCTGCAGCGAGTTGTAGGCGTTCACCCAATCCGTAATGGCGGTCTTGGCCTTGTTGGTATCGCTGCTGACGGTCAGCGTTTGGTTGCCGGATGTCTCATCATTCAGTTTCAGCGTGATGCCTTCTACCGCGTCGGCAATGACATTGCTGCTGCTCTCAATCGCCACGTTATTAACGGTTAATTTAGCGTTCTGCGCTTCGACACTCTGCGTCATGCCGCTGCCTGCGGTATCCGCAGCATCAAAGCCAATAAAGTCGTGCAAGGTGTCATCACCGGTTACGCTGAGTGATTTCACTGCATTGGCGGTGCCCGATGCGCTTGAGCTTAGCGACAGACGATATTCGGTTGCCGATACCTTAATCAGGCTCGCGGTGACGCCGACATCCGATTTGTTAATGGTGTCACGAATAGCAGCAAGTGAAGTCTGATCTTTGGTCAGCGTAATGCTCTTCTCTTTACCTTCTGCGGTGACAAACTTCATGGTGCGTGTGGCTGCGTCGCTGCCAATCGCCGCTTTGGTATCGGTTTGAGTCGCACTCGTCAGCGTCTGCGACTGTGCCAGCTTCTGCACGCTGATGGTGTATTTGCCGGCCAACGCATTGCCGTTGGAATCTGCGCTAAACGCACTGGAACTGGATGCTGTGGTAGTCGACGTATAAAGCGCGGCATCGTTTAATTTATTGTTTGCCGTCTGGAAAGTCTGAATCGCAGTTTTCAGCGTGCCGTAAGCGGAAAGCTTGGCGGTAGCGGCCGACTGCTGTTTTGAAATTGGCGATAACGATTGTTTTTCGGCCGCGGTCAGCTTGTCGAGAATGGTGCTCAAACCCAGTCCTGAACCGACGCCTAAAGTTGAAATCCCAGTCATGTACGCAACTCCTGTTAATTTAACGTTACGGTACTATCGGCACCCCTAACGCAAACTTTAAGAAATTCTGATCAAATCCTTACACTATCTTTACGCTTTAACCTATCAAGGTTTAGGCAGGCTCAAACGCGCCTGATTAATCGCCGAGGAAACATGATGCATTTCACATTTAACTGTCGCTCTGCTTGTCGGAAATCCTCAGCCGATTATGATCTCGCGAGATTGTTACTGCGTTCAGCGCAGGCAAAACCTGACACGCCGTCCTCCCGGTGGGTCAGGTTTTTTATTTTCAGGGCTGAGAAAAATGAAAATCGCGAAGATCCTCAACAATAATGTCGCGGTGGTGCTGGGCGACAACGGCAAAGAGCAGGTGGTGATGGGACGCGGTTTAGCGTTTCAGAAGCGCGTCGGCGACACACTGGATGCGCAGGAGATCGAGAAAGTGTTTGCGCTACAAAGCGATGCTTTAACCGGACGGCTCAGCGAACTGCTGTCGGATATTCCGCTGGAGGTGATTACCACCAGCGAACTGATTATCGCCAACGCACGTCAGCAGCTTGGCCAACCGCTACATGAAAGTCTCTCCATCGCGCTGTGCGATCACTGTCACTTTGCCATTGAGCGTCATCAGCAGGGCATTCCGATTCGCAACGTGTTGAAGTGGGAGATTAAAACGCTGTATCCGAAGGAGTTCTCACTTGGCCTTGAAGCGCTGGAAATGATCAGTAAGCGACTGGGTGTCATGCTGCCGGAAGATGAGGCCGGCTTTATTGCGTTACATCTGGTGAATGCGCAGCTCGGCAGCGACTTCGCTGATGTCTCGCACATCACGCAGTTTATGCAGGAGATTCTGCATATCGTGAAGTATCGGCTGCAGCTCGATTACCGCACCGATAGCCTGAGTTACAACCGCTTCGTCAACCACCTGAAGTTTTTCGCCCAGCGCATGTTGGGTAAACGCGGCGTGTGGAGCGAGGATGAATCACTGCATGATGTGGTGCGCGACAAATATCCCCTTGCCTATCAATGTGCGATGAAAATCGACCAACATATTCAGCAGAAATATCTGTATGAACTTTCCAGCGAAGAACGCATGTTTCTGACGATTCATATTGAACGCGTGCGCAAAGAGACGCTGGCGTTGCAGGAAGATGCCGACGAGGCTTAAACAGGGTGCGCATCAATGCGCATCCTACGAAAACCTCGCCACCTACGTTATTTCAACGCTTCACCATGACTGCGGATCACGTCCTGATACCAGAAGAAACTCTTCTTGCGCGAACGTTCCAGCGTGCCGTTGCCGGCATCATCACGATCAACATAGATAAAACCGTAGCGCTTGGAAAACTCGGCTTTGGATGCGCTGACTAAATCAATCGGGCCCCAGCAGGTATAGCCCATCACCTCGACGCCATCCTCAATCGCTTCGCGCACCTGCACCAGATGATCGTTGAGATACTGAATGCGATAATCATCATTAATAGTGCCATCGGCTTCTACCACATCTTTGGCGCCCAGCCCGTTTTCCACGATAAACAGCGGCTTCTGATAACGGTCATAAAGAATATTGAGCAGAATGCGCAGCCCTTCTGGATCAATCTGCCAGCCCCAATCAGAACTCGGTAAATGTGGATTCGGCACCATTGAGAGAATGTTGCCGCGCGCTTTCTGATTATCCTCTTCATTGGTAGTGACGCAGCCGGTCATGTAGTAGCTGAAGGAGATGTAATCGACGGTGTTTTGCAAGTCGCGTTTATCTTCGTCGGTCATCGCAATAGTGATGCCGCGATCGGCAAAGAACCGCTTCATATACGCCGGATAAGCGCCGCGTACCTGCACATCGCCAAAGAACAGCCATTCGCGGTTTTGCTGCAGGGTTTCCAGCACGTCCGCCGGTCGGCAGCTCAATGGATAAAGCAGCGCGCCCAGCAGCATATTGCCAATTTTGCCGTCCTGCACGATTTCATGGCAGGCTTTTACCGCGCGACCACTCGCCACTAGCTGGTGGTGAATCGCCTGATAAATCGCCTGCTGGTCGCTCTCTTCCGCCAGACCCACGCCGGTGAAAGGCGCATGCAGCGACATATTGATTTCATTGAAGGTCAGCCATAGCTTCACCTTATGCTGAAAACGGGTGAACACTGCGCGCACATAACGCTCGAAACAATCAATGGTGATGCGATTGCCCCAGCCGCCGTACTTTTTAATCAAGCCATACGGCATTTCATAATGTGACAGTGTCACTAGCGGCGTGATGTTGTATTTCGCCATCTCATCAAACAGACGATCGTAATAGGCCAGCCCCGCTTCATTCGGCTCGGCTTCGTCGCCCTGCGGGAAAATGCGCGTCCAGGCAATTGAGGTACGCAGCACGGTAAAGCCCATTTCAGCGAATAGTTTGATGTCCTGCGGGAAGCGGTGATAGAAATCGATGGCGGTATCTTTGATACCAAAGTCATCACCGCTGCGTTCAACGCGCGCGCCAAAAATGCCTTTCGGTTGTAAATCCGACGTGGATAAGCCCTTACCGCCTTCCTGATAAGCCCCTTCAACCTGATTGGCGGCAACCGCGCCACCCCATAAAAATTCATCCGGGAAACGTTTAGTCATTTGCTTACTCCTTGGTTATTTCAGCACGGCCAACAGCGGAGCGCCTTCGCTCACCGCCGTGTGGCTCAGGGTTAATACATCCACAAAATCATCACTGTTACTCACCAGCACTGGCGTAGTGAGATCGAATCCTGCGGCTTTGATTGCATCGAGATCGAATTCCAGCAGCACATCCCCCACCTTAACCGGCTGATCGTTCGCGACCCTGGGGTGGAAAAATTGTCCGTCCAGCTTCACGGTGTCGAGGCCAACGTGGATCAGCACTTCCGCACCCTGTTCTGAGGTCAGGCCAATGGCATGACCGGTGCGGAATATCGACGACACCACGCCGTTTATCGGGGAAACCACGCGCCCCTGCTGCGGGATAATCGCCGCGCCTTTGCCTAACAATCCGCTGGCAAAGGTTTCATCCTTGACCTGCTCCAGCGGAATCACTGCTCCCGCCATCGGGCTCACCACGCTTTCGCGTCGCGTCAGGCTGGCAGGCGGCGCAACTGCGGCGGGCGCCGGTGTTACTGCCGCTGCCGGCGTGGCGGCTACTTCGCTAAGGCCAAATAGATAGGTGGTGACGCAGGCAAACAGCAGCGCTACCGCTGCACCGGCGAATGCCGCCAGCACGCTGGCATCAATGCCACTGTTCGGTACCACCTGAATAAAGGTGAAAACGCTCGGGAAGCCAAAGGAGTAAATGGTGGTGTGCCAGAAACCGAGAATCGCCGCGCCCAGCGCTCCGCCAATGCAACCGAAGATAAACGGACGACGGCGCGGCAGCGTGACGCCATAGACTGCCGGCTCGGTGATGCCAAAGATGCTGGCGGTGAAGGCCGATCCCGCCATCGCTTTCAGCTTAGCCTCTCGGGTACGGAGGAAGATGCCCAGCGTCGCGCCCGCCTGCCCCAGCACCGCAGGCATCAGCAGCGGCAGCAAGGTGTCGTGACCAAAGTTGGCGAGGTTATTCAGCATAATCGGCACCAATCCCCAGTGCAGACCAAAAATGACGCACACTTGCCAGATTGCGCCCATCACCGCACCGGCAATCATTGGGCTCAGGCTATAAATCCACAAATAGCCTTCGGCCAGCATGCGGCTTAGCCAGGTGGCCGCCGGGCCAATGGCGAGAAAAGTCAGCGGCACGGTAATCAGCAGGCAGCATAACGGCGTAGTGAAGTTACGCACCGCGCTGGGCGAACGCGGATGCACCCAGCGCTCAATCAGGCTGGAAACCCAGGCGGCAAAGATAATTGGGATCACCGAAGAGCTGTAGTTCAGCACTTCCAGTGGAATGCCAATGAACGTCAGCGCGTTGCCCTGCTGCTGCTGTTGTAGCACCTCAAGAATCATCGGATGCACCAGCGCAGCGGCAATCGCCATGCTGACAAACGGATTGCCGCCAAATTTTTTCCCGGCGCTGTAGCCGAGCAAAATTGGCAGGAAATAGAACAAACCGTCGCTGGCGACAAACAGCACCTTGTAGCTGCCGCTGCTGGCATCCATCACGCCGATCACCAATGCCAGCGCCAGCAATCCTTTAATAATGCCGGAGGCGATCATCACGCCAATAAACGGGGTGAAAATGCCGGAAACCAGATCGATAAAGCGGGCAAACAGGCCTTGTGGTGCTTCGTTATCGGTGGCGTCGCTCCGATCGTCCAACGCATGACGTGCGGTCAGTTCGCGATAGACCTCAGCAACCTGATTACCAATCACCACCTGATATTGGCCGCCGCTCTCCACTACCATGATCACGGCAGGATTGTTTTTCAACGCCGCCGTTTGCGCCTGTTGACTGTTTTTGAGCTTGAAGCGCAAACGCGTGGCGCAGTGCATCACGCTGATAATGT
The DNA here is from genome assembly GCF_037149875.1 of Pantoea sp. USHLN256. Taxonomy (NCBI): domain Bacteria; kingdom Pseudomonadati; phylum Pseudomonadota; class Gammaproteobacteria; order Enterobacterales; family Erwiniaceae; genus Pantoea; species Pantoea sp. USHLN256. Next base: position 449,470 of record NZ_JBBCQO010000002.1, read on the forward strand.
TCGCTTTGCCGCCGACGCCGGCAACGATCTCATCCGCAAGTTCCTGATATTGCATCACTCTTTCTCCTGAACAATGCCCTGCATTTATGCCCCGAATTTCGCGCAAAAAAAAACCTGAGGCGCGCCCTCTTCGAAATGAAAAAGGGCGCGCCTCAGGTTTTGCCTGCCGAACAGTAACAATCCTTAACGCGGGCTATCTTGCTTACAGCGTGGGGAAAGTGGCAAGCAATTTTCCGCAGCGGCATGACAAAGCGTGAAGCACATCACTGTTTACTGCGACGATGCGCTCCGTTTAAGCGCGGTTAACGCGAGCGCGCTCAGCAGCGCACCAATCACGATTAACAGTAGATAGCTCATCACCTGCAGCAGCCAAATCCCCAAAACGCCGCCGCCAAGAAAGGCCAGTACGGTGTAGCAATGTAGTTTTAACCGCTCGATATACAGTGGCGCATCTTTGGGGGATTCTTTGCGGCGCAGCACATCAAACAGCATCGCTAACTCAATGCCGATGTCGGTGGCAGTGCCCGAAACATGCGTGGTGCGGACGCGCGCGTTGGAGATGCGCGTCACTACCGCGTTCTGCAAGCCCATTAGAAAACTCAGACTAAGCACTAACAGCACGCCAGAGCCGCTGAATCGAAACGCGCTTTCCATCACGCCCAGCGCCAGCAGCGCAATGCCTTCAATCAGGATATTGATCGCGTAGATGCCGCGGATTTGGCGCCTTCTGCCGGAGTTGATGATCAAGGTTGAGACCGATGAACCGGCGATAAACAGCAAGACGATGAGGAGAAAAAACAGGCCGACGTGCAGATTGGCTTTCGCCAAATGATCGGAAAGCGAGGAGACGTTGCCGGTCATGTTTGCCGAAAAGAAACCGACGGTCTCGAACGCGGCGGTGTTGAGCGCGCCAGCTACCGCAGCCAGCGTGCAGGCCAGGCGAATGTCGGTATTAAAGGTGCGGGTGTTCTCGGCGGTGATCAGCATGGCAATTCCTGGCCCGGTGAAAGATGCGTATCTTCCCCCCGCAGCCAGGAATTCTCAAGCGCGGTTAAGCGACGCCGTCTGCTGCTTCCTGATCCTGCTCGCTAAAACGATCGCGCATCTCATTTTCGATCTGCTCAAGCGATTTGCCTTTGGTTTCCGGCAACATGGTAATAACGAAGATCAATGATGCGACGTTAATGGCGGCAAAGATAAAGAAGGCAGCGTTGCCGGTAGCGGCCAGCAACGGTGGGAAAGCAAAGGCCACCGCCGCGTTGCAAATCCACTGGAACGACACCGCCGCACCGGTTAGCACGCCGCGCAGTTTCATCGGGAACAGCTCCGACATCAGCAGCCAGTAAACCGGTGAAATACACATCTGCATAAAGAACAGGAACACCAGAATGGCCGCCAGCGCGAACATACTTTGCGTCATGCTTTGTGGCATCAACAGCAGCACACAACCCAGCGCCAGCTGCATGGCAATCACCACCGTCAGCCCGGTCATCAGCATGGTACGACGTCCAAAACGTCCCACCGCTTTGATACCGACCATGGTCGCAATCACCGAAACCACGCCATTTCCGATGGTCGCGGCAATCGAGGCGTTGGTGCCCATGCCGGTGGTTTTCAAAATCACCGGCGTGTAATACATAAAGGCATTCACGCCGGTGAACTGGATAACAATACCCAACCCGGCCCCCACCAATAGCAGCCGCATCACCCACTTCTGCTGCAACAGTTCACGAGCGGACGGTCCTTGACGCGAAGCTTTGGCATGCTGACGCATCTCCGCCATCTCTTTTCGCACTTCGCGCGGTGTTTCACGCAGCTTGTGCAGAATACGGCTCGCTTCTTTGATGCGCCCTTCTGCCACCATCCAGTGCGGCGAAGCCGGTACAAAGAAGGTACCGATAAACAGTAACGCACCCGGAATCATCGCCAGCGCTAACATGTAACGCCACATATGCGAATCATTGAGCAAATAGCTCATTAGCGCACTGACCACATACGCCAGCAGCTGGCCGGAAACGATCATCAGCTCGTTGCGACTCACCAACGGTGCGCGACGTTTAGGCCCGGCAATTTCTGCAATAAATACCGGCACGGTTGACGATCCGCCACCCACCGCGATACCCAACAGGAAACGCATCGCCACCATCACATGCAGATTAGGCGCCAATGCGGTACCAATGGCGCCGGCGACGAAGATCAGCGCCAGACTGCGCAGCGTAATGCGGCGACCGAAGCGGTCGGAGAAGTAACCGCTAAGAAAAGCGCCAAGTGCGGCGCCGAAGATCAGTGATGACGTCACTAAACCTTCGGTGAAGGGGGTGAGATCGAGGCCGCCCTGATCGGGCGGTAAGGTCATATACGGCAACGCGCCGGAAATAATCCCGGTGTCATAACCAAACGCCAGCGCTCCCATGGTGGCCACCAGCACCACAAAAAACAGGCGCTGTTTCACGGTAAGGTTGCTTAGTGCTGAGTCGTCTTCATTGTTTTGCTGCGATGTTTCCATTCCTGTTCCCTGCATATTGAACGCGCCGGGCGGGCGCAAAGGCGTAATCCCAAAAGGCAAAAGTATAGACAGGATTTTTAAAATGTGACGAAGGTCACTGTTAATCGGTTAGAAAACGCACTGTGAAGGGTGTGATCGACGTCATTGCTTACTGGAACAACGCGATAGCCAATAAAACTTCTTTTGATCTGTTTCAAATGATCATGCTTTTCGCCCTGGCTTTACCAAAACCACCGACTAGAATTTCAGCGTGACTAGCTAGTCCTTAAATCTAATGGAACATTGATAAGAGGTCTTCCTATGAACAAACAGAGCTACAGAGGCGGCGCAGGGAATTTTGCTAACAATCCGGAACGTGCAAAAGAAGCTGGCAGTGCGGGAGGCAAAGCCAGCGGTGGCAACTTCAGAAACGACCCTGAAAGAGCCGTTGAAGCGGGCCGGAAAGGAGGCAAAATAAGCCGTCGTCCTCCAACGAAGTCTGAGTAAGGCGCCTTAGGATGTTGTTCGCCATGGATTGGCATCCCCTATTAACCGTAAACGGTTTTCCGCTAACAAACCCAATGCGTTTTTCAATCGCCACACATGTGATAACCTATATACATAACGCATACGTTTTATATATAGGCCACATTATGGGTATCGTAAAAATCTCCGACTTAATGCATGAGAACTTGCGCATTGCCAGCACGGCCATGAGCCGTTCCATCAACGCACAGGCAGAACACTGGATGAAGATCGGCATGCTGGCCGAGATTTATCCCACCCTCAATCATCAGGAATTGACGCGCTTACTGATGCGCGTCGAACGCGACAGCGGCGCTGATTTAGCGCAGCTGCTCGACCATCCTTTATTCACATCGCAGGGAATCGCGTCATGAGCATCAAACTGCACACCGCTGAAGAGATCGAACTGGCGCGCGCCGCCGGACACGCCGCCGCCAAAGTGCTGGAGATCATCACGCCGTACGTCAAACCTGGCGTCACCACTGATGAACTGGACGCGATTTGCCACGACTATATCGTCAACGAGCTCAAAGTGGTGCCCGCCAATATCGGCTATCAGGGTTATATGCGCACCACTTGTACTTCAGTCAATCACGTGGTGTGTCACGGCATTCCAGGTGAGAAAAAGCTCAAGGATGGCGACATCGTTAATATCGACGTCGCCATCATTAAAGATGGCTGGTACGGCGATACCAGCCGCATGTATTACGTCGGCCAACCGTCGGTGCGGGCGAAAAGACTGGTGGAGATCACCTACGACTCGATGGTGGCGGGCATTAACGTGGTGAAGCCGGGCGCGACGCTGGGCGATATTGGCGCAGCCATTCAGCAGGTCGCAGAAAAAGCTGGCTTCTCGGTGGTGCGGGAATATTGTGGTCACGGCGTTGGCGAGGTGTATCACGGCGATCCGCAAATCCTGCATTACGGCACGCCGGGTGCGGGATTAGCGCTGCAGGCCGGGATGATCTTCACTATCGAGCCGATGATCAACGCCGGCAAAGCGGGCACCAGCGTGTTGTCAGATGGCTGGACGGTGGTGACCAAAGACCGCTCGCTGTCAGCGCAGTGGGAACACACCATCGCCGTGACGGAAACCGGTTTTGATTTGCTGACGCCGTGGCCAGAAGGCACTGGCGACTATGCGCCGATTTAGCGCAAGCATGGAACACACTCGCGCTATGCGCTGAGCAACCGAATTAGTTGGTGCGCCACAGGCGGTATTGCCCCCAGAAACCGACTTCTGCGGCATACTCTTGTGGCGTGCCATCGGCAACAACATCCAGCGTTTTACGCATGCCCAGGCTTAGCACTGAACAGTCATTGCTGACGCGCAGTTTATGCAGCCCATTTTCCAGATAGGTGCTGACAAACTGGTTCTGGCGCAGCATCGCGACGTCCTGCCCATCAATATTCACCACAAACTTGCAGTGATTGCCGCTGGCACTACCGATAAATTGCTTCTTACGCGTCACCGTGACTTTGGTTTGCTGCTTGCTGGCGTCAGGAGTCACCATCTGCTGATTGATGATGGTGGTGGCGGGTCCGTAAGGTCTGGCGCATCCTGCCAGTGTCAAAACTGCCAATGCTATCAATGCCTTTTTCACTATTTTTCCTTAAATGTTGCTGCTGGTGCAGCCTTTGCGGGTTCGATTATCGGCCGCTAACGCATTCTCTTTAGACGCAAAATAGGGGAATACAGAATCCGCAGGGGATTCTGTATCCGCAACTTATGCCGTTCTGCGCAGCGTAAACACGCTAACGCTGTTCACCATATTGTTTGCCTGCTCGTTCAGCATTGCCGAGGCCGCCAGCGACTGTTCTACCAGCGATGCATTTTGCTGCGTGGTGATATCAATCTGGCTGATGGCGGTATTGATCTGGCTGATGCCATCCGCCTGCTCGCTGCTGGCCTGGTTTATCTGCACCAGTAATTCTTTCATGCTGGCAACGTTGGACATCATGTCGGACATCAAGGTATTGGCGTCAGTGACCATATCGCGACCATCTGCGATGCGCGTCGAAGACTCCTCAATTAAGTGACGAATCTCATGCGAAGAGGTAGCGGTTTTCTGAGCCAGAGCTCGCACCTCCTGCGCCACCACGGCAAAACCACGGCCATGTTCGCCGGCGCGTGCGGCCTCGACAGCGGCATTGAGCGCCAGAATATTGGTCTGGAAAGCGATAGAATCGATCAGGTTAATAATGTCAGCCATGCGGCTAGCAGAATCATGAATCTCGGCCATTTTGGTCGCGACATTGTCCATCATGCTGGCATTCTGCCCCACGGCGCTTTCCGCTTTGGTTGAAAGATCCGCCGCTACGTGGGTATTGTTGCGGGTGTTACTGATAGTGGCGCTGAACTCCTCAACCGAAGCCGCGGTTTGTTCCACCGAACTGGCCTGCTCTTCCGTGCGGGCAGCGAGATCGTGGGTGCCCGACATTATTTCGCTGGCGCCACCGGATATCTGTTCTGCGCTAATACGAATATGGCTAACAATCTCCGACATTTTCTCCTGCATTTGCTGAATGGCATTAATTAGCTGCCCCATTTCATCTTTACGCTGCTCATGAAAATCAGAGCTGAGATCGCCATCAGCCACCCGACCAAGAAACGCAATGACTTTTCTTAATGGCACAGTAATCGAACGGATAATAATCCAGCCAATAAACGCCGACAGCAAAATAGCTACAATAAAAATAATTATCATGGAGATTTTAGTATTGCTGTAGGACGCCATAAAGCTGTCGTAAGAGCCATTCATCTGCTGCTCTTGCAGCGTAATAAACCCCTCCACTTCCGCAATATAACTCTTTTGCGCTAAAGTCAGCGCGGTAAAATAAAAATCTACCGCTTTCGTCACATCACTATTTATCAATTCGAAGAAGGCCGTTCTCTCTTTAAGAAAATCTGCCCGCTTGCCCTGAACCCGGGCAAGAAACGTTTTTGACTCCTCATCCGTCGCCAGTAGCGCCAATTGCTTGTAGGTTTCCGTGATGTTATTCGAGGCATCCTGGAGAGTGGATTGAATCGCGGCCCGACGCTGCGCATCGATAGGGCTCAGCAGCAGCGCCTGCTGCTGTATCGTCACGTTTATTTCATCAATCAGTTGGTTGCCGAGCGCGATGGTTGGATAGTCATCTTTCATCATGCCATTAACGCCGGTTTCCGCTAAAAATAACGAATTTAAGCCGAGCGTCGCCACTAATAGCAGCATGGCGATATTTAGCACAGAGGATATTGTTAATTTAGTCCGCAACTTTACATTACGCGAAAATCTTTGAACTACGTCCATTTAGAAACCTCAATGATTTTGATTGAAAAGTAGTGAAGAGAACAATGTGATTTTATCAATAGAAGATATTCCGCAACTTAAATTGCGGCATCTCTGCTGTTATCGTCAGCCAGTTGTTTAACATTAGAGGCAGGAAAGTAATTAATTTGAAATCGATTTCATTGATCAGTATTACTTCTTTATCAAAAATTAATACTCGAACCAACACCGATTTCTTTGCTTAATTTATAGATAAGTACGAAATTGATCGCCATTTCTTTTAAAGAATGTTCTTTTTGAACGCACATACGCTAATTTGACTCAACACGAATAGATTGCGGTTATGAATATATTGATTAGTCATTTTCTGCGTGTAAAACCAACGCGGTCAGCAACATCAAACGGCTGACCGATTTCTCTGCGATTAAACCAGCCCAGGCATATCCACTTCCGTGCGCCGCAGAATCGCCTCATTTGCCACCTCCGGCAGCTGTAACAGCAACCAGTCGGCCATCTGTGTTTCATGTTGCAAAATACGCTGGAAGGTTTTCACGCCCTTAGTGTCTTCCGCCTGCTGCGCGGCGGCCAGCAGTGCGGTGTAAGTCGCCACTTTATAGTTGCAGAACACATAGCTGCTCACCGCGATGCGCACGCCCTCTTCATCGCGCAGCATATCGCTGGCCGCTTGTCCCACTGCCGACATACGGCCAAGCGCCTCTTTCAATGCCGACCAGCTGCTGTCGTATCGCTTCAGTGCCTCTTTCACCTGCTTCTGCTGTTCACAGGTTTGTTGCATGTACTGTTTGATACGCGCCTGCAGTAGCGGGAAGGCGTCCAGACGCAGCGCTGCGGCCTGCAGCAAAGACTCGGCATGTTTTTCCATGGCATGCGCATCGCGCAACCAATCCAGGTAAACAATTTCTTTGGTCATCAATTCGCTCCGAAAGTGGAAAGCAGGGTTACAGAACGGTTTGCTGGTGGAACACCGTCGATAGCGACCCGTGGGGATTACATCGGCTCATTACGTTAATAAACTGGAAATAAGCGAAGCGTTAATTAAAACCAAACGAGCAGATTAATTAAACGTAGCAAGCAAGTGCCGCTACGCAAGTAATGAATCGAAGAAATGCGAGAGCGGTTAAATGTAACAATCCCACCGCTTCGCTTATTATTCTTGCAATGAAAGCTTCCCTCTTTACGTTAAAAAAATAATAATCAGCATTCATGCAATTTGCATGACGACAGGAATGAAAAACTGACCGATAGTCAGACAATCAAGATTCTTAAATTAAGCCTTAAGATTAATCCTGGCTTGAATCTGGTAAAAATGGCACTACATTTATTTTGCATCATGTTGGTATTGAACAGAGAGGAGAACCAATGACGGACGCTAAGAAGCTACCCGATGAGGAAGAAAAAAAGCCGCAACGTCGTGGTGGCGCGGGCAACTTCGCAGAGAATAAGGAACGCGCAGCCGAGGCTGGGCGCAAGGGCGGTCAGGCTAGTGGCGGCAATTTCAAAAACGATCCAGACCGCGCCATTGAAGCGGGAAGGAAAGGAGGAAAAATTAGCCGACGCAAATAACATTAGTCTAACAACAATACATTTTTAACCGCGTTTTACTTCTGCACAACACTCTCCTGACTCTGTATTTACGCTTCGCTTAAATACAGCTTCCATCATGTCAGGAGAGTTATTTCACGCAAGAAACCATTAGGTTGATTAATTATTGATCAATCTAATCTTATTTGCCGCTTCGCTTATTCATGATCAAATAACATTTGCAGCCTAATAATAAGGCATGGGCTTAACGCTATATTATTTAGTGCGAATTATGAACTTTCTGTTCACGCCCAGCATATTCTTAATTACCTTTTGGATTAATCACTCAGGTTAGCAAAAAGATAAAAAAGGGAGCCGAAGCTCCTCATTAACTTAATGCGCCGCCATTTGTGGTGGCAGTTTTAACGGCGCACGCGCTTTGGCAACTTCAGCCGCAATGGGAAACCAGCGGATACTACCTGGTTAAGACCCATAGCATTAGCTTTAAGATCATCATCGGTTAGGTCTTGCGCGCGGCTGAAACGTGTGACTTCGGGAAATGTGGAGCAATAATAAACATTACTGTTCATATTCCAGGCGCATTGTCCTGGTACCGCTTCTCTAGATCGGAAATTTCACATTTAGTCTCATCAATTATTATTTTGTCGATTCTGATTCTACTCTTAGCGCTCATTTACCTGTAGAAAACGGATATTTTTTATGAAAACTCACCTCTTCACGCTTAGCGCACTGCTGTTAACCCCTAGCCTTTCAGCCGTTACTGCTCAGGCTGCGACCACAAAAAATCCGCTTAGCGTGCACGTATTAAATTTGCAAACCGGCTCACCCACTTCCGGTATTGAAGTGGAACTCGATCAAAAGCAAAATAATAACTGGGTGAAATTAGCAACCGGCAAAACGGACAGCAACGGCCGTATTAGTGCGCTGTTCCCTGAAGATAAAACGGCTAGCGCTGGCAGCTATCGCGTAGTGTTTAAAACCGGTGACTATTACAAAATGAGCAATCAGAAAACGTTTTTCCCGGAAATCCCGGTTGAGTTCAATATGGAAAACAACGGCGAACACTACCATATTCCTCTGCTGCTGAGTCCGTTTGGCTATTCAACCTATCGCGGTAACTAAATTCATCGCTAAATAATGCGCAATCTGTTGCGCATTATTTTAGCTGTCTATCCGCCGTATCTCGTCCCCCGCACCTATCAACACTAAAGTTTCTCTCACCCATGCCGATGCTGCCACATATCTAGGATTAACCACTTTATGGATTAAAAAATGCCACGCCAGCTCACCCTCCCTCTGCTTACCCTGATTTCACTGCTGTCCGGTTGTGCCAACGATAAGCCCCTGCCGCCCACCTCAAAAGTGGTGCAGACTCAGAAGGTTATCTCCGCTAACCAATCACAGATAGATGTTGAGGGCGTGCAGATGCTCGAAACGGACTTTAGTCGCCCATCGGACACCCAGTTGCGTTACGTCACGCAAGGCGATACGTCAAAAGTCGCGGCGCTTAAAACCCTGCAATTTGTTTCGATGATGTTTGCCGGTGGCGGCAACGTGCCGGGTTTCACCAAGGATGAACTTAAAGGCACTGAAGTTGCCGGCTTTATGAACCCTTCACTGCCCTATTTAATGCCGCGCATCACAGAGATACTTAAAACCGAGCTGGATAAACATCCCAGCAAGAAATATGACAGTGCGGTAACCATTACGCCCATCACCTGGAAACTGGTTTATAAAAATCTGGCGGGTGGCGATGATAATTATCAGCTGCTGTTTAGCACTATTATTCATCGTTCGGGCAAGGGCGTCGCGAATTCCTCTCTCTCGCAGGACGTTAATTGTGGGGATGATGTGAATGTACAGGAGTATACGCTGCAGCAATGGCAGGCCAATAGCTACGCCAAAGTCACCGAAGAAACGCAGAAAATGCTGGAGAGCTGCGTAGTGAAATTCTCCGGTGCCGCGCGACTATTCCTGTTTGATGCCACCACGCTAACCCAATAACGCACGTTGGCTGAATGCCTTGCGCCAGCGGGTCGGCGTGGTATTCAGCCGTTGTCTGAAGTGATGTCTTAAGGTCTCCGGTGAGCCAAAACCGGCCAACTCGGCGACCTGATCGATGCTCAGCTTGCCGTTTTCCAGCAAGCCGCAGGCTTTCTCCAGCCGCACGCTCAGCATCCATTCGCCGGGCGTGGTGCCGGTCGCGTCATGAAAACGGCGCATAAAGGTGCGACGGCTCATGCCGGCTTGGCTGGCAAGCTGGTCAATCACCAGCGGCGTATTGAGATGATTGCGCAGATCGTCGAGCAGCGGAGCGAGACTTATGGCTCGTCGTTGTGGCACCGGCTGCTGAATCAGCTGCGCCTGATTACCTTCGCGCAGCGGCGGCGTTACCATGCGGCGCGCGGTTCGGTTGGCAACGTCAATACCGTAATCCCGACGGATCAAATGTAGACACAAATCAACGCCCGCCGCGCCACCCGCCGAGGTGATCACGCTGCCTTCATCAACATAAATCATGCCATGCTCAACCTGCACGTCTGGAAAGCGTTGCGCCAGAATGTCGGTGCTGGCCAGTGTGCGGTCGCGCGTTTTCCGTTGAGTAATCCCGCCGCACCGAGCACAAAACTTCCCGCGCAGATCGAGACAATTCGCGTGCCGTTGCGGTGCGCTTTTTGCAGCGCCGCGATAAGTGCTTCCGAGGCCGGTTCATGTACGCTGCGCCAGCCGGGAATCACGATGGTGCCGGCATCCTCCAGCAGTTCTAGCCCGCCATCAACCACTAAACGCACGCCACCCTGCGCGGCAAAAATCCCCTCTTCAACCGATGCCACAGACAATTCATACAGCGGTGCGCCGAACACTTCATCTGTGCGACCAAACGCTTCAACAGCAATGCCGAACTCAAACGTACACAGGCATTCATAGGCCAGCAGCACCAGGCGACGATTTTTCGGTGCAGCATGTCTGACATCAAGCGGAGCGGTGATATGCATAACGGGATTACCTGTAATTTGGCACGATCTTGACGATATATGGCATGCGCACAGATTTCCACTGCCGCCGCAATCTTTCATGCTGGCACTCTCTTAACGTTTCACAGGGATTGACTATGAAGAACATGTTGGCGCTGATGGCGGTTTGTTTGGCCGCGTTGATGTCAGGGCTGGAGATCTCCAGCGTACCGGTGATTTTGCCCGTGCTGGAAAAGCAGATGCACGCCAGTTTCCGCGAGCTGCAGTGGATCATGAACGCCTACACGCTGGCCTGCACCGCGGTGTTAATGGCCACCGGCACGCTGGCGGATACTTATGGACGTAAGCGCATCTTCATTATCAGCATTATCGCTTTCGGGCTAACTTCGGTGATGTGCGGGCTGGCGCAAAGCCCGCTGTGGCTGATTGTCGCGCGCTTACTACAAGGGCTAAGCGGTGGCGCGATGTTAACCTGCCTGATTGCCATTCTGTCGTTCCAGTTCCCACAGGGAAAAGCGCGCAGCCGTGCTTTCGCCGCGTGGGGAATCACCTTTGGTTTTGGCCTGGGCTTCGGGCCGATCATCGGCGGTATGCTGGTGGCGTGGTTTAGCTGGCAGTGGGTATTTCTGGTACACGGTTTTATCGCGTTGCTCACGCTATTGCTGGCAATGAAAAACGTGGTGGAATCGCGTGATAGCGAAGCAAAAAAACTCGATCTTAGCGGACTGATCACCTTATCGCTCACCGTGGTTGGGGCAACGTATCTCATCACTCAGGGCGGCAGCCTCGGCTGGCGCAGTCTGAGCGCACAGCTTATTTTGCTGATCACCCTGCTCAGCGCGCTGTTATTTGTCTGGATTGAACGACATCATCCTCATCCGATGTTTGATTTCTCGGTGTTCCGCATTCGCGCCTTTTCCGGTGCGCTGATGGGCTCGATAGGTATGAACTTCAGCTTCTGGCCGCTAATGATCTATCTGCCGGTCTATTATCAGAGCGGCTTAGGCTACAGCAGCATGGCCACTGGCCTGGCGCTGCTGGCCTACACGTTGCCAACCTTATTGATGCCGCCGCTGGGAGAGAAGCTAGTGGTTCGCTTTGGTGCGGCACGCATGATCCCGCTGGGTTTATTTACTCTTGGTGCGGGTTTTATGCTGATGAAATTTGCTGTATCACAGCAAATGAGTTTATTGCCGGGCGCGCTACTTTCAGGCATTGCGCTCGGGCTGACCAATACGCCGGTGACCAACACCACCACCGCTTCAGTGCCGGGCAATCGCGTGGGCATGGCGTCGGGAATCGATATCAGCGCGCGACTGATCACCCTGTCAATCAACATCGCGCTGATGGGCAGCCTGCTGGTGGCAGGCGTAGCGGCGAGTCTGCAACGCATCATGCCCGCCATCAATGATGCCCAGGTTGTGGCCGAGCGCATTGCGGGTGGTGGCGAGGTTGCGCTGACCGGCAATGTTGCTGCGCGGGTGCTGGCAGACGGATTTTCCGGCGTGCTGTTATACGGCGCCGTAGGCGTGTGGGGATTGGCGCTGGCGAGTTATCTGCTGTTCAACATCAAGTCTAAGCGTGCGATTGCGCGCACGGATGAGATGAACAAGAAACAGTGCGCGCCTTAGTTAAGGATTGATCCACTGAGCGCTGGCAAGGCTCCCCGAGGCGCTATAACGCAACAAAGCTCTTTGATTGTTTTCCCTGGCAAGCCTGCACCAATCCAGCAGGCTAGCCTGAAACAGCAATACACCGAAATTGCCCTTGCCGCCGCCAGCAGCGTTGCGTTCGTTATCAACATCGCTGCCCGGCGTGGGGCCGGCATAGGTTTGCTGCGTCCAGGGAGATAAACGCTGCCATACCGCCTCAGCCCGTTCACTCTCCGCGCCATGCAGCGTAATCGTCCCCTGCAAGCGCAGCTGAGTTTTGTTGCAATACCCTAAAACCGTTACCTGCGGATTAAGTGCCAGCGCCTGCCATTTGGGGCTGCGCATATCGGTGTGAAACTCCAGCGTACGCGTGAGGCAATCAACCCGGCGCAGCACCAGCGTTCTGGCCTGTGGCTGGCCCAGCGCATCGACAGAGGCGAGGGTTAAAAAGTGAAAACCCGCATCGGCCGCATGCGCCCCGCTTGCCAGTTTATTCCAGCAATCCCGATCAAGCTCTTCTGGAAGCAGTGACATCAGCGTTTCCCATTAAATTATCTGTTTCGTACCAGGTCAGTTTCGTCTTCTCTCAGCGTTAACCGTCTACAGCTTCTTACTAAAACAGATGGATTCTTTTCTGCCGCAATAAGGCCCATAATTTTCGGTCTGCGCGTAATCATAGCGCCGATAGAACGCAACCGCCCGTTGATTAACGACACGCGTCGAAAGGCGGATTTCACTGTATCCCATACTTTTAGCGCGGCTTTCCAGATAGGCCAGCAACGCTGCGCCCACACCGGGTACGCTTCGGTCGGAGTACATGCGTTTAACTTCGGCCACGTTTGTGGATAGCGGCCTTAGCGCTGCGCAACCGACGGCGTTGCCCGCGTCATCTCTGGCCAGCAGCCACAGCGATCGCTCACGGGTTATCTCCTCAGCGTTGAAGTGACTTTTCCCGTTATCACCGGTAATCACCGCAAGTTCTGCAGACAACTTCTCCACCAGCGCCTGGGATTCAGACGAAAACGGATCGGCTTGTGTGATGGCAATCTTCATGACGACAATATGATTTCCTGATTCAATGATGAAAACATACCCAAGGATAGTGAATGATGAGGCCCAGCAGATGTTATGGTTGAAAACCATCAAGATGTGATGGGCTAATGCACCCGTAAAATTCCCTTATTCAGGCGCTAGCAGATGTTCTTCTACACATATCCCATCATCCGCAGCATTGACTGCGCCTGATTCATCGCCTCTGCGCGGTGCGTCACGCCCAGTTTCTGATACAAATTACGGATATGAGTTTTGATGGTGGTCGCGGCGACGTCCAGCTCGCCGGCAATTTGGTCATTACTGTAGCCAGAGTAGATCAACCCCAAAACCTGCCATTCGCGCTGGGTGAGCGGGCTGGTGCGGATCAGCTCGGGCACGTCAGGATGATTGAGCAGGCGACTGACAAAGCCTTCGTCGAAATGGGCAAACTTATGGCGATGATATTTATTGATCTCGCTAAGGATCCTGCGGGCGCGATGATTATCCAGTTCATCCAGGGTATTCAACTGGATAAGCTGGCGCAGCTGCTGCGCCATGGCTTCGCCTTCAATCACGAAATGGCTGACGAAGCCGGTGCTGCGCGCCAGTTTCAGCGCTTCAATCAGAGCCTGCTGCGCTTCGGCTTTACGATCGGTTTGCCAATAGATCTGATTTAATAACAGCAGATTGCGGTTCATATCGCTCATCAGATGTAGCGCACGGGCATTGTCGTTCAGCTCATCCAGCACCACTTCCGCCTGACTCATATTGCCCAGCAATATTTGCGCCCGCGCCACGTTGCGCCACTGACCTTGCAAGAAATGATTATTGGCAAATTCAGGTTTCGCCGTCTGACGCATCCAGCTGCTGGCACTTTGGCTATCGCCGGTCATCTGCCAAAAAATTACTCTGACTTTATCGGCATTAGCGATCCAGTCACTGTGCAAGCTGCCGTTATTCAGCAGGTTCTCAAGGCGACTGAGATGGCTGCGGGCGTTATCAAGATTGCCGCGCGCCAGCGAGCACTGCACCAGCAACCCCAGACACTGAATCTGCTGCTGTGGTTGATACCCTTTCAGTACTTTAATCCCGTCGCGCGCGGCCTGTTCGGCTTCATCCAGCCGGCCCCACGCCCACAACAGCTGCGCACGGATGCGCAGCAGAAATTCATGCATCGGGAACTGCGCCAGATGCTGCTCATTAACCAGCACAAACGCCCGCTCCTGCATTTCATAGGCGGACTGCAAAAAACCCTGCGCAAACAGAATTTCACTTTGCTGAATCAGGCTCCACAGCGCGTAGTTCCAGGCCTCTTCGCGACGCGCCATCTGTTCCGTCTGCCGCATCAGCTTGAGCGAACTGCTCAGTTCACCTTTGCAATGCATCACTTCACCTAAGACCGACGTGGCAACAATGCAGCTGTAAGGGCGACTTTTGGGCAGCACATCAAGCGCCAGCAAAGCCAGCCGTTCCGCTTCCTCGGCGTTGCCATCGTTCATCGACACCTGCGCCAGCAGCGCATTGAATTCGCCACGCAGCACCTCATCAATCTCGTTGGGGCATGACTGCTCAAAGCGCGTCAGCAGCGTATTCACTTCGGAAAAGCGATGCTGACTTTGCATCAGCCACGCCTGCAGCAGCAGCAGCTTGGGGTTTTCCCGCAGGATCTTCCACGGCAGGGCTGTTAGCGAATTTTCTAACAGCGTGAGTTCGCTCTGATTAAACAGCGTCCAGGCGTACTGCAGCAGTACATCGCGAAGCATCAGCGCATCGCCGGCGGCCAGCGCATGGTGAATCGCTTCTCCGGGAAAACCCAGCTTCATCCAGCTCTCAGCCGCAGCGCGATGCAGATCCGGCAGTTCAGCGGCGAGTTCCCACTGGCAGCGCTGGCGCAAAAAGTTGCCGAACAGCGGATGATAGCTAAACCACTCGCCGGAGTTATCCATGCGCTGTAAAAACAGCCCCTGACGTTCAATCTCTTCCAGCCGCATCTGGCCTTGCTCTTCGCCGGTCACGCAGGCGATCAGCGTATCGTTCATGGATCGCAGCAGCGCGCTTTTCAGCAAAAACTGGCGCGTAGCGCTATCCACGTTGTTCAGCACTTCTTCAACCAGATAATCTGCCAGATGACTGGCGTTGATGCCGGACAGGCGGCGCGCGGAGTCCTGCGCTGAACTGGCGCCCTGGCGGGTGGAGAGCGCGATCAGCTGCAATGCCGTTGCCCAGCCCGCCACATCGTCACACAAACGGCCGCTCTCTTCCGATTCCAGCGGCGTAGTCAGGCGACAATCGAAAAATTGTTTCGCCTCTTGGTGGGTAAACGCCAGCTGCTGGCTGCCGAGTTCAATCAGCTGTTCACGCACGCGCAGGTTAGCAATGCCGAGTTGTGGCAAGTTACGCGACAGCAAAATCAGCGTGACGTTTTCCGGCTGATTGCGCAAAAAGAAGCGCATGGCGTCATGAATAGCGGGATTGGTGATGTGATGGTAATCATCGATGATTAACCAGATCGGCTGCTGCCACGCCGCCAGCTCACTGAACAGCTGGGCAAACAGCGCATTGAGGTTGATATATTGCCGCTTCTGCGCCAGCGCTTCGCTGCGCGCGCAGCCGCCAAGCGTTGCCTGCTGCAGCGCCGCAATCAGGTAATCAACGAAGCGTTCCGGCTGATTGTCGCCCTCATCCAGTGAATACCAACCCAGATGCGGTTTTTCCGCCGCCCATTGGGAGATCAGGGTGGTTTTGCCATAACCCGCCGGACTGGTCACCAGCACCAGACGATAATTCCCTGCGGCACTCAGTTTCTGGATCAAACGCTCACGCGTGACCGTGCTTTCAAGGCGGACAGGACGGCTGAGTTTTGCAGGTATTAACATCGGCGAACGCTTCTCCCTTAACGTGGCGCATCATTATTTTACGCTTCGTAATTAATAGTCACATACGTTCAGACATTCGTTTACCTAATGCAAGCGAACCCATTAAGCAAACTTAACAAAAGCGAGGGTTATCACATTCTTGTAGCGCTTTCAGATTTCCCTCAGCCTCTCCACCCCGATCATCCTCCCCCCTGAATTTTGTGCAGGAGGAGGAGCGCCCCATGCCCGTCGCGCAGAATGACCGCTACGCACCTCCGCCCTTACAGGACAACCCGGCTATGAAATTTGATCGCTCTCGTTTTACACAAGCGCTGACCCGACAGTGGCAGCGTTTTGGTCTGCATGACGCTAAAGAGATGACGCCTGACCAGTGGTGGCAAGCGCTGAGTGGCGCGCTGGCCGATATGCTGGCAGATAAGCCCGCGCCGCCTGCGGCGACCACACAGCGTCACGTTAACTACATCTCGATGGAGTTTTTGATTGGCAGGCTGACCGGCAACAATCTGCTCAACCTTGGCTGGTATGACGCGGTAAACGAGGCGCTGGCCGCATGGGATATTTCGCTGAGTGAGATTGAAGAGCGTGAGATCGATCCGGCGCTGGGTAATGGCGGGCTGGGTCGCCTCGCGGCCTGCTTCCTCGATTCGATGGCTACAGTGGGACAACCCGCTACCGGTTACGGACTCAACTATCAGTACGGCCTGTTTCGCCAGCATTTTGTCGATGGTGCACAGCAAGAGCTGCCTGATGACTGGCAGCGCGACTGCTATCCGTGGTTCAACCACAACGCGGCGCTCACGGTCGAGGTTAACCTGGGCGGCAAAGTCATGACGCAAAACGGTGTGCATCACTGGCAACCGGCGGTGCAAATCCGCGGTGAGGCCTGGGATCTGCCGGTGGTGGGTTACCAAAATGGGGTGACACAACCGCTGCGCCTGTGGCAAGCGAAACATGCTCAGCCTTTTGATCTGCAGCGTTTTAATAACGGCGATTTTTTGCGTGCTGAACAGCAAGGTATCGACGCAGAGAAACTCACCAAAGTGCTGTATCCCAACGACAATCATGACAACGGCAAAAAGCTGCGCCTGATGCAGCAATATTTTCAGTGTGCCTGTTCGCTGGCGGACATCCTGCGTCGTCATCATCGCGCCGGGCGCAGCATTGAATCCCTGCCCGATTATGAGGTGATTCAGCTCAACGACACGCATCCAACCCTGGCGATCCCGGAGCTGATGCGTCTGCTGCTGGATGAGCATCAAATCAGCTGGGAAAACGCGTGGCAGATTACGCAGCGCACTTTTGCCTACACCAACCACACCTTGATGCCTGAGGCGCTGGAATGCTGGGATGTGCGCATGGTGCGCGCCCTGCTGCCGCGCCATCTGATGATCATCAACACCCTGAACGCCCAGCTGAAAAAGCAGGTTGAGGCGCGCTGGCCGGGTGATGACGCCACCTGGGCGAAGCTGGCGCTGGTACACAACAACCAGCTGCGCATGGCTAATCTCTGCGTCACCAGCGGCTTTGCGGTCAACGGTGTGGCGGCGCTGCACTCGCAGCTGGTGGTGAAAGATCTGTTCCCGGAATATCACGCGCTGTGGCCAGCAAAGTTTCATAACGTCACCAACGGCATTACGCCGCGCCGCTGGATAAATCAGTGCAACCCGGCGCTGGCGGCATTGATCACTAAAACGCTCGATCGCCCGTGGCTGACCGATCTTGATCAGCTCAAAGGACTAGAAATTTACGCCGACCACGCGGCATTCCAGGCACAATACCGCGCGATTAAACAGCAAAACAAGCTGTCGCTGACGCGCTGGATCGCCGAACGCACCGGCATTACGGTCAATCCCGAGGCGCTGTTTGATGTACAAATCAAGCGTCTGCATGAGTACAAGCGTCAACATCTGGCGCTGCTGCATACCATTGCGCTATGGCAAACGCTGGTGAGCGATCCGCAGGCTAATCTGGCGCCGCGCGTGGTGCTGTTTGGTGCGAAAGCCGCGCCGGGTTATGTGCTGGCGAAAAATATTATCTACGCGATAAACAAAGTCGCAGCCACCATCAACAACGATCCGCGCATAGGCGATCGCTTTAAAGTGGTGTTTATTCCAGATTACAACGTATCGGTTGCCGAGCGACTGATTCCGGCAGCGGACTTATCCGAGCAAATTTCCACGGCGGGTAAAGAGGCATCAGGCACCGGCAACATGAAGCTGGCGCTCAACGGCGCCCTGACCATTGGCACGCTGGATGGCGCCAACGTAGAGATTGCCGAGCAGGTAGGCAGCGAAAATATCTTTATCTTTGGCCATACCGTGGACGAGGTCAGCGCGTTAAAAGTCGCGGGATACTCACCCGATGGGTGGCGCAAAAAAGATGCGCAGCTCGATCGCGCGCTCACAGCGTTAGAAGATGGCACCTTCAGCGACGGTGATGTCAGCGCCTTCGCGCCCCTGCTGCACAGCCTCAGCTCGGCAGGCGGCGATCCTTATCTGGTGCTGGCCGATTTCCGTCACTACCTGAATGCCCAGGCGCAGGCAGAAACCTTATGGGCCGACCAGGATGGCTGGACGCGCGCCGCGATTCTTAATACTGCGCGCTGCGGGATGTTCAGCGCCGATCGCGCAATTCGCGACTATCAGCAACGTATCTGGCAGGCCGCGCGATGAGTAGCACCATGACACCAACATTCAATCTCGCACCGGAAATTGCCACCGATTACATCGATGCGCATGGCCGTTTGCAGTCTGTCTCTCCAGTCACCCGCCAGCGTCTGCTGGCGGCGATGCACCCCGCCCTCCCAGCAGTATCGCCCTTGCCGCCGGTGCTGATCGTCCAGGGCGAGCAGGCTGAAATAGTGCTGCCCGCGCCTGGCGTCACCGCCGAATGGCAACTGGTCAGTGAACAGGGCGAGAGCTGGAATGGCAGCTGCACCGCCAGTCAGCCGATCCGTTTGCCCTCGCTGCCGTATGGTTATCACCAGCTCAGCGTTAACGCGCATCCGCAGCCGTTGCACTGCCGGATTATTGTCGCGCCTGCTCGTTGTTACGAGCCGCCCGCCATCGTTCAGGGCAACTCGCTGTGGGGCGCCTGCATTCAGCTCTATACCCTGCGCTCAGCGACTAACTGGGGGATCGGCGACTTCAGCGATTTACAGCAGATGCTGGCAGAGGTCGCGCAGCGCGGCGGCGCCTGTATTGGCCTCAACCCGCTGCACGCGCTGTTCCCGGCTACACCGGAAAGCGCCAGCCCCTATAGCCCCTCTTCACGTCGCTGGCTCAATATGCTGTATATCGATGTCGCCGCCGTGCAAGATTTTCAACACAGTGAGGAAGCGCAGCGCTGGTGGCACTCGCCGACTACGCAGCAGGCGTTACAGGCGGCGCGTGACGCTGAGTGGGTTGATTACTCTGCCGTTACCGCGCTGAAGCTGGCGGCACTG
The DNA here is from genome assembly GCF_037149875.1 of Pantoea sp. USHLN256. Taxonomy (NCBI): domain Bacteria; kingdom Pseudomonadati; phylum Pseudomonadota; class Gammaproteobacteria; order Enterobacterales; family Erwiniaceae; genus Pantoea; species Pantoea sp. USHLN256. The sequence continues at coordinate 469,295 of NZ_JBBCQO010000002.1, forward strand.
CGCCTCGCATGGCAGCACTTCAGAAAGCGCGCGGCGGACGACCAACAGGTGGTCGCTTTTGACACCTTTATGGCGCAAGGCGGGGAAAGTTTGCTGCATCAGGGCGTTTTCGACGCGCTGCACGCCGCGCAGATCGCCGAGGATGCGCAGCGCTACGACTGGACGACATGGCCTGCGGAATTACAGTCGCCAGACAGCGCGGCGGTGCGAGCATTTCGTATCGAGCACACCTATGAAGTGCGTTTCTATCTGTGGTTACAGTGGCTGGCCGCCGAACAATTCGCCGCGTGCTGGGCGGTTTGCCAGCATTATGCGATGCCGATTGGCTTATATCGCGATCTGGCGGTTGGCGTGGCGCAGGGCGGCGCGGAAACCTGGAGCGATCGCCAGCTGTACTGCTTGCAAGCCAGCGTGGGCGCACCGCCGGATATTCTCGGGCCGCTGGGCCAGAACTGGGGATTGCCGCCAATGGATCCGCAGGTGATGCAGGCGCGCGCCTACGAGCCGTGGATAGCGCTGCTGCGTGCCAACATGCACGACTGTGGCGCATTGCGTATCGATCACGTGATGGCGCTGCTGCGCCTGTGGTGGATTCCGCAGGGCGAAAGTGCCGCAGAAGGCGCCTACGTGCATTATCCCATCGACGATCTGCTCGCCATTTTGGCGCTGGAGAGCCAGCGTCACCAGTGCATGGTGATTGGTGAAGACTTGGGAACGGTGCCACAGGCGATCGTCGGCAAACTGCAGCAGGCGGGCGTCTACTCCTACAAAGTGCTCTACTTTGAACAGACGTCTAAAACGGCATTTCGCTCGCCATCGCACTGGCCACGTCAGGCCATGGCGGTGGCCACCACGCACGATATGCCGACGCTGCGCGGCTGGTGGCAAAGTGACGATCTACGCCTGGGCAGCGAGCTTGGGCTGTATCCCGATAAACAGATTCTGGCCGGCCTCAACAAGGCGCGTCTAGCCGCACGTCGCGCGCTGTTCAGCAGCCTGCAACGCAGCGGATGTCTGGCAGCACAGCGCGAGCCACAGGTGATGAATCGGGCGTTAAGTGAAGCGATGCAGCGCTATCTGGCTGACAGCCACAGCGCGCTGTTGGGCCTGCAGCCCGAGGATTGGCTGGATATGGCCGCCCCGGTGAATATTCCCGGCACCACCACGCACTACCCCAACTGGCGGCGCAAGCTCAGCGCCTCGCTGGAGGAGATGTTTGCTGACCCGCAGATTAACGCGTTGCTGGCAGATATCGATCGGCGGCGAAAGCAGGTTTGATTTTTGTATTGATTCGAGCCTCGGTCCGTGCTGGCTGTCGGTGCTGGCAGACCGTGCTGGCTGTCCCCCTCCTCGGTCCTCCCCCATAAATGGAGGAGGAAGATGCTGCTATATGTGAGTTCTGAAGCTGCATGTGGCAGCGTCTCCTTCCCCCGCAAGCGGGGGAAGGCCGGGATGGGGGACAGCCAGCACACACCAGGCAAAAAAAAGGTGCGCCGCAGCGCACCAGATGGAACAAATCAGCACTGTCGGGGTGCTTTACCCCTTGCCTTTAACACTGCTGACAAAAACTTTCCTCGCGGAGGTGGAGCCTAAACGCTCGGCCTCATCCAGCAGTTTCAACGCTTTATCAATGTTGCCCTGATCGACGGCCTGGCGGATGTTCTGATTAAAATAGCCTTCGGTATCGGTCATGATCGGCTCACGTTTGGCTTCAGGTGCAGCGGCTGCATGGTACACCGCAGGCGCCACCGGCTGGGTATTGCCGACCGTCACCGGCGCGGGGCCCGATGAACCAAACAGCGGCCCGACTAAAATCGACGAACCTGCGCTGGTTTTCACTTTGAGCTTAAGCGTGCCTGCGCGGCTGTGATGGGCAATGGGATCGGGAATATCCGGCACCGCATGGCCGGTGCCTTTGGCGTACGCCTTCGCCGGATCCATCAAGGTGGTGGTTTCAATCAGATCTTTCTCGGTGGTGAATACCAGCAGATAGATCTTTTGCTGTCCAAGTGCAGGCGTCAGCTTCATTACGCCTTCAAGACGATCGGCAGCCATCACGCCCGGTTGTTGATAGGTAAAAAAGCGCGCCGGAAACCAGGCCGCCGGGCGCATGTTCTCATCCAGTACCAGCACATTCGGCGCAAACACCTGATTCTGATGCACTTCGCTGCTCAGCGTAATGGTGAGTTCACCGATGTTTGCCGGCAGGCTGTAGGCCGCGACCGAACCCGTTACGCCCGTGGCGTTGAGGTTGGCGCCATTTTCCGCCAACGTGCTAACCTGGGTGCGCGACGTATCGACCGGCAACCAGCTTAACGTCTGCAGGCTGGCGGGCGGAATGGTGGGTGCAGCGGAGAGATCCTGTGGCACCAGATTCACCTCGGCGAAGGCCGGTAAACTCTGGCCAGCCAGCAGCGCCGCACTCAGGCACAGCGCAAAAACCGTTTTTTTCATTTTCATTGTGCTACCTCAAAAAGCTGTCAGGCAGCGGCGCGAACCAGGCAATGGCGCGCCGCGCCGAAAAGAGATGGTCTCAGTCAGGTCATCAGCGGGAGCTTTACCACCAAATCTCCATCTGCGCACCGAACGTCCACTCATCGTTGTTGCCACGGCTGTTGGTTAAGATGCCGTTGCCGCTGCTGTCGTTAGACGCAAATGAGGTCAAATCACCGGCGCTGTCTTTGCTATAGCCCCACTTCTCATCCCACTTGGCGTAAGTGGCGAACAAACGCAGTGCCGGGCGCGACCAGATGCTGTCGCCGGCCTGCCACTGCTGCGCCAGCGTCACTTTGTATTGGCCATTGCGCTCGCTAACCTGCTGTGACTTCACGTTGTCGTAGCCCACTTCCAGCAGGGTGCTCATGATCGGCGTCCATTTGTACATTGGGCGCACGCCCACGGTGTACCACTCGGTCCCGCGGTTGTTGTCGAGATCGGTATTCTGGTACATGGCGACATACATCAGATCCCAGCGATCGGCGAGATTGATCGCACCGTGATCGAGCACGCGGTACATGCTGCCGCTGTTATTGATATTGGTGCCCTGCGGCAACCCTTTGCCTTGCGAGGTCAACGCATCGGTGGCGTATTGCAGCACGAATTTGTTGTAGCCCTTCATCATGCTTTGAGTATGTTCTGCGGTGAACATCCAGCCATCTTTGGAGGCATTGTCCTCAAGGCGATAGCCGTCACGCGCATTGGCACGGCCATAATCTACGCCCAGTTCCAGCACGCCGTTCGGGTTGGTTTCAAGCCCGGCCAGGCGCACGTCAAACACGTCGTTCGCCGTGCTGGTGGCGTAGTCGCGGATCTGATCGCTGGAGAAAGTGTAAGAACCACCCGCTTCAGAGGAGCGCGTGGCGGCGAATGAGAGCTTACCGAAGCCGAGATCAACATCTTCAAGACCGGCACCTGGACCGGAGATATCCCAGTAGTAGAAGTCGATCATGTGCACGTCATGACGCTGATAGAAACGCTTACCGGCCCAGATGGTGGAGCCGGGCAGGGCTTCAATCAGGTTTTTACCTTTCACGTTGGCTTCACGAAATGCCGGAGAAGTCGCTTCCCAGTCATTTTGTTGAGAAACCGAATAGGCGACGTTGGTATCGAAATAGAAGCTTTTATCGCCCTCTTTCCACACTTCCTGGCCCAGTTTCAGTTCAGCGTAGGTTTCACACTCGTTGCCCAGACGGTATTTACTTTGAGCACCGGTGGCTTGAAAACATTGCTGTTCCCCGCCGCTGCCGGTCCAGCCGATGCCGGAACGGGCATAGCCGGTAAAATCGACTGCCATCGACGGGGCAGAGAGCGTACCCGCCGCGATAGCAACCGCGAGAGGGAGTTTGCGCAGAGTTAACATTTTCTATCTCCTGAGGTCATTGCTTTTATTGTTTTGCAGGGCTAAACACCGGGCTCCTGATGCAGCCTGCGACAGGCGCTGCCATCTTCACGGAAAAGATGGCAACGCTCTGGCGGCAGGCCGATACCCATCAGGGCGCCCTCTTCTACCAGCACGACGTCCTCCTGGCGGTACACCAGGCTTTGACGAATAGCGGGAATCTGGATGTGAATTTGCGTTTCGTGACCCAACTGCTCGACCACCGTCACCTCACCTTCAAGGGTGACATCGGCAATATCGCTGGAGAGCAGATGCTCGGGCCGGATACCTAACGACATGTTGCTGCCCACCTGCACGCCAGCGCTGTCGACCGGCAGCCACACCAGCTGGGTGTTGGGTAAGCGCACCTGAACCTGATCGATGGCGGTGGCGGTGACTTTTACGGGTAAGAAATTCATGCGTGGCGAGCCGATAAAACCGGCGACGAAACGATTGGCGGGATAGTGATAAAGCTCGAGCGGCTTGCCGACCTGCGCAACCTGTCCGCCATCCAGCACCACGATTTTATCGGCCAGCGTCATCGCTTCGGTTTGATCGTGGGTGACGTAAATCATGGTGCGCTTCAGGCGCTTATGCAGGCGCGAGATCTCAATCCGCATCTGCACCCGCAGTGCCGCATCGAGGTTGGAGAGCGGCTCATCCAATAAAAACACGCGCGGTTCCGCCACCAGCGTACGGCCAATCGCCACGCGCTGGCGCTGGCCACCGGAAAGCGCTTTAGGACGCCGCTCCAGCAGATGCGCCAGCTGCAGCACTTCCGCCACCTGGTTGACCCGCTGCTGGATCTCCGCTTTACGCGTACCGGCCAGCTTCAGGCCAAATGACATGTTCTCTGCCACCGAAAGATGGGGATACAGCGCGTAGGACTGAAACACCATGCCGATACCGCGCTCAGCCGGCGGCACCTCATTCATGCGTTGGTCACCGATAAATAGATCGCCGCTGGTGATGGTTTCCAGACCGGCAATCATGCGCAGCAGCGTCGATTTTCCGCAGCCCGACGGCCCGACAAACACCACAAACTCGCCTTCCGCGATCTCCAGGCTGATGTTTTTCGACACCTCGGTTTCGCCCCAGACCTTAGAGACACTGCGCAACGTAACGCTCGACATGATGTTTTCCTCTCAGCTCACTCATCCTTGTCCGCAAGTCGGCGGACAGACCCCGGCGACAACTATGGGCAAGGTTATTGGGGCCGACATCCTCCACCGCAGCGCATCTGTGTGGGGGAGGAGACGGGAGGAGGAGAACGCCAGGGCAAGCACGGCGCAACGCCGCCGCCGCGGGTTTTTGTGATCGATAACGCAGAGATGAGCGGCGATTCTGTGCGCCAGTCCGTGATAACCCGCTTGTTTTGCAACACAGATCACATCAGATGTACCGCAGGCGTAGAGCCGGGGAGGATGAGAAGCCGCAGCAGAGGCTCACAATGTGGCGGGTAAAACGATTTCCGTTTCCGCTAACAGGATGGAGTTATGACAATGAAAACCGGTGCACGCACGCTTGCCCTTTCCGCCCTGACGGCCGTGCTGTTTTCAGCTTCCGCCGTTGCCAAAATTGAAGAAGGAAAGCTGGTCATCTGGATCAACGGCGATAAGGGCTATAACGGCCTGGCTGAAGTGGGTAAAAAGTTTGAGCAGGAGACCGGCATTAAGGTGACGGTGGAGCATCCGGACAAAATGGAAGAGAAGTATCCGCAGGTTGCCGCCACCGGCGACGGACCGGACATCATCTTCTGGGCGCACGACCGTTTTGGCGGTTACGCGCAGTCCGGCCTGTTGGCGGAGATCTCACCGGATGCCAATTTCCAGCAGAAGATTCTCCCCTTCACCTGGGACGCGGTGCGCTTCAACGGCAAGCTGATCGGTTATCCGATTTCAGTTGAGTCTTTATCGCTGATTTACAACAAAGATCTGCTGCCTGAGCCGCCAAAAAGCTGGGAAGAGATCGCCGCGCTGGATAAGAAAATGCGCGCGCAAGGCAAGAGCGCCATGATGTTCAACCTGCAGGAGCCGTACTTCACCTGGCCGCTGCTGGCAGCGGGTGGCGCTTATGCGTTCAAACTTAACGATGGCCGCTACGATGTGAAAGATACCGGCGTCGATAATGCCGGTGCTAAAGCAGGCATGAGCTTCCTCGTCGATCAGGTGAAAGCCAAAACGCTGAATGCCGACACCGATTACTCCATCGCCGAAGCTGCCTTTAACAAGGGGCAAACCGCCATGACCATTAACGGCCCGTGGGCGTGGAGCAACATCGATAAGAGCAAAATAAATTACGGTGTCACGTTGTTGCCGACGCTCAACGGCAAACCGTCCAAAACCTTTGTCGGCGTGCTGAGTGCCGGGATCAATGCTGCTAGCCCGAATAAAGAGCTGGCGAAAGAGTTCCTGGAAAACTACCTGCTAACCGATAACGGTCTTGATGCCGTCAACAAAGACAAGCCGCTGGGCGCAGTGGCGCTGAAGTCTTTCCAGCAGACGCTGGAGAAGGATGAACGCATCGCCGCCACCATGAATAACGCGCGTAACGGCGACATCATGCCAAATATTCCGCAGATGGCCGCCTTCTGGTACGCCATGCGCACAGCAACGCTGAATGCGCTGAGCGGGCGTCAAAGCGTGGACGCGGCACTGAAAGATGCGCAGGCGCGTCTCAACAAGTAATCCTCTCTACCAGAGCCGGATCGCTCCGGCTCGTTACTGGCTGTTAAGGAAAACCGCATCATGTCAGGAAAACCGAAAACAGCACGCTACAGCGCCGTGCTGAAGGCTCTTTTTCTCGGTATCTGCTGTCTGCTGGTCGGCTATCTGCTCGTGCTGATGTATGCAAAAGGTGAATATCTGTTTGCGCTGGTGACGCTGATTATTAGCGCCGTCGGCATCTGGATTTATGCTAATCGTCGCGCTTACGCCTGGCGCTATGTCTATCCCGGGCTGGCGGGCATGGCGCTGTTCGTGCTGTTTCCCCTCGCTTGTACCGTGGCGATTGCCTTCACTAATTACAGCAGCACCAACCAGCTGACGCTGGAGCGGGCGCAACAGGTGTTGCTCAGTCGACAATATCAGGATGGCTCGGCGCTCAATTTCTCACTGTTTCCGGCAGGCGATCGTTGGCAGCTGGTACTGACAGAAGCCGCCAACGGGCAAACCTTCGTCTCACCTGCGTTTGCCTTTGGCGGCGCGCAACAGCTGAAACTGATCAGCGCCCCGCCGCCTGCCGGTGAACGTGCCACGCTGCGCATCGTCACCACTAATCGCCAGGCGCTGAACCAGATTCAGGCAGAACTGCCGGATGGTCGACGCGTGGTAATGAGCTCGCTGCGCCAGTTCTCCGGCACGCGTCCGCTGTTTGTGCTGCAACCTAACGGCGATCTGAAAAATCAGCAAAGCGGCGCGCTGTATCAGGCTAATCGTGACACCGGCTTCTATCAGAACGCCAGCGGTGAAGCGCTCAGCCCGGGTTTCACGGTGAATAGCGGCTGGAAAAACTTCATCCGCGTGTTTACCGATGAAGGGATTCAGAAGCCGTTTCTGGCCATCTTTGGCTGGACGCTACTGTTTTCGTTTGTGACGGTGATTCTCACCGTGGCGGTCGGCATGGTGCTGGCATGTCTGGTGCAGTGGGAAGCGCTGAAAGGCAAAGCGTTGTATCGCGTGATGCTGATTTTGCCTTACGCCGTGCCCGCGTTTATCTCGATACTGATTTTCAAAGGCTTGTTCAACCAGAGCTTCGGTGAAATCAACGTGATGTTGAAAGCGCTGTTCGGCTTCCAGCCCGCGTGGTTTAGCGATCCGACGCTGGCGCGCACCATGCTGGTGATCGTCAATACCTGGCTCGGTTATCCCTACATGTTGATTCTTTGCATGGGCTTGCTGAAAGCCATTCCGGACGATCTCTATGAGGCGTCGGCGATGGACGGTGCCGGGCCACTGCAGAACTTCTTCCTGATTACCCTGCCGCTGCTGTTAAAGCCGCTGATGCCGCTGATGATCGCCAGTTTTGCCTTTAACTTTAATAACTTTGTACTGGTGCAGTTGCTGACCAATGGCGGACCGGATCGTATCGGCACCACTACGCCAGCCGGCTACACCGATTTACTGGTGAATTACACCTGGCGTATTGCGTTTGAAGGCGGCGGCGGGCAGGACTTTGGCCTGGCGGCAGCCATCGCCACGCTGATCTTCCTGCTGGTGGGTGCGCTGGCGGTGATCAATCTGAAAGCCGTGCGGATGAAATTCGATTAAGGAGGCGATATGGCTATGGTGCAACCCAAGTCGCAAAAGCTGCGTCTGTTGATGACGCATCTGCTGCTGCTGATGTTTATTGCGGGAATTCTGTTTCCGCTGCTGATGGTATTCGCCATCTCACTGCGCGCCGGTAACTTCGCTACCGGCTCGCTGATACCGGAACAGATTTCCTGGGAACACTGGCAGTTAGCGTTAGGCTTCAGCGTAGAGCACGCCGATGGACGCGTCACGCCGCCACCGTTCCCTGTGCTGCTGTGGCTGTGGAACTCGGTGAAGATCGCCGCCATCAGCGCCGTCGGCATTGTGGCGCTCTCCACCACCTGCGCGTATGCCTTTGCGCGCATGCGCTTTGCTGGTCGCGCGACCTTGTTAAAAGGCATGCTGATTTTCCAGATGTTCCCCGCCGTGCTGTCGCTGGTGGCGCTCTATGCACTGTTTGATCGCCTTGGGCAATATCTGCCGTTTATCGGCCTCAACACCCATGGCGGTGTGATCTTTGCCTACCTTGGCGGCATTGCCCTGCACGTCTGGACCATTAAAGGCTATTTCGAAACCATCGATGGTTCGCTGGAAGAAGCCGCAGCACTGGATGGCGCCACGCCGTGGCAGGCATTCCGCCTGGTGTTGTTACCACTGTCGGTGCCGATTCTGGCGGTGGTGTTTATTCTGGCATTTATCGCCGCGGTCACCGAAGTGCCGGTTGCGTCATTGCTGTTGCGCGATGTGAACAGCTACACGCTGGCAGTCGGCATGCAGCAATATCTGAACCCGCAGAACTATCTGTGGGGCGACTTTGCCGCAGCGGCGGTGTTATCTGCGATTCCGATTACGCTGGTGTTCTTACTGGCACAACGCTGGCTAGTCAGCGGCCTCACGGCCGGTGGCGTGAAAGGCTAACCCGATTATTGCCCTCCTTCCTCAATGTTCACTGCAATTGAGGTTTTTGGCGGCCTGAGGGCCGCTTTTTTATTTCTTAACAACATTCATTGCATTTGATTTTAATAATGCCGCCTGCGTCAAATGCAACTTATAAAAACCACATAATGGGGTTGGAAATAAAAAGCATTAGTTAAAGCCAGTTTCATTATTTCAACTGTATTTAAAAAAATATCCATAAGCATTCTACAGCACGTTCTGATGCCATTACTAATGCCATTAATATGCTAAATCTTTTCAAGAGTGGTCTCGTATCCGCCTTACTGATGAAATGCTATTTTGAACGTCTATATCTCCTGTATATCAGGGGAATAAAACCAATCAGGAATTTATATGCGCTTACTCCCCCTAGCATTATTATTTTTTTCACCATTATCGAACGCACTTTTGGTAAGTGATGCGGAAATTAAATTCGTTGAATATGCTCCAGATGGACGCGTTAGTCTCCGCCTTGATTTTAATATAGATTATCGCAATTTTGATAATCGAGTTGTTGAGGGTAATACACTGCGGTCTGTGTGCGCTCCGGATATTTATGTTAATGCTTCTGTATACTCACGCGGCGTATTCAGCCCGATATTATCCTCAACAAAGGTCACTGTTTCGCCCACGGGTAGCACCAATATCCCCATGCGAGAAGCTTTTGCTTCTGTTTCCCCTAGCACTCAGAGGCATCAAGTACGGATCCAAGGTTTAGTAGGGGGTGAGAAAATTAACGTGGTCGCTGGTTTAAGCCACTCTGGGGCTGGGTCGGCATGCTCAGGGGCGTACCGTGAAGAATTAACCTCAGTCGGTGGTGGGCCTATAATCGTTCCTCCACCTCCTCCTAGACCACATTGTGACATTAACTTGCAATCCAATATATCCCACGGCAATATTACGCTAACATCCGTGGGTGACTCACATACCTCTGATGGTGCAGTGCAGGTAACATGTAGTTCGACTACGGATGTAACAGTATCAACCGGATTAACTTCCAGCTTAAGAGTCAATGACACCCTCTCGACCGATATTTCCATTGATGGGCGACCTAATAGCGCGACCAAAACCGTCAATGGCAGCACGACTTTTCCTGTATCATCGCGTTTATATCGCACGACTGCCAGCAGCTGGGGTGGCTCATTTAATCAACCTGTGGTTCTCACCATCTCATGGCCATAATTCACACTGGCCAAAAAAACTTTTAACCACATCCTCCGCTCTCTGGGAATTATTCTTCAATTATAGTTCCCAGTTATTTTCCTTTCATTTCGTTATTACATTACCGTTAACTTCATAAACATCGTCAATGCTAACTAATGCGTTTTAAAAGAGGTTATTTCCAGGATGGGCTTTGTAAATTTCCAGTAAAGGTGGTCGAGCATTATAGCATAATATAAGAATATCAAATTCGAGGTGGGTTTTGTCAAATAAAAAAAGACGCCGGATGCGGCGTCTTTTTGATTAGGGATAATAGAGAGTAAAGGTGCTATTGGCACTGAAGGTGCCGGAAATAATCCCCTCCCCGCGCAGCGCGTCCGGTTCCACCTGCAGACGGCGGTGGAACTGCAAGCTATTACTTCCGCTATTGAGCGGTAATCTTAACGCGGTCCCCAAGGCGATTGGCCGCTGGCTGGCATCGCTCAGCACCACCGCCACACCGCTAGCTTCACTGCTACTTTCCAGCGCTAATGCGCCCGGGATCTCCGCATTACGCGTGCCATCAAAGGTGATCAGCAGTTCGCTGGCGACCGAGGTATTACAATCAAGCAGACGGATGTTAAACGGTTGATTTGGCGTGCCGCCGCTGAGGTAAAGATCGCGCGTACCGATCTCGTTGAAATCCACTTCAACCACAGCATCATCCGGGTGCAGCGTGCAGGCATGAGCGCGCAGGTTGCCGGAAAATGTCATATTATCCGCTGCCCATGCCGTCCCGGAGCATGCCGCCAAGCTCACCAGCAGTGGCAACAGGTTTTTCATCTTCATAGTCAGTAATATTCCGCCTGCAGATTGGCCGTGGCATTGAACAAGCCTTCCGAGGGATCGTTGCGGGCATCTTTCACTGGCACGACGGTTAATACCGGCAGGCTAGCACGGCTGGCAATCGGTATCTCGCGACCCAACTCCACCGTGCTGCCAGCCAGCTCAAAGCGTAGCCCGAGGTTGGCTTTGTCGCTTTGCAACGTCTGATTATTCCAGGCCGTCACGCCCACTAATTTGAGTTTAAGCTGCCACGGCTGCCCATCGTCCTCACAATCAATCTGATACGGCACAGTCTTGCGATAGCGCGTACCATCCAGGCGGTTGATGTTGATTTCATCACCGAAATCGACGCTGATTGTGCCGTGGCTACCGTCATGAACCGTACAGAAGGGAGGTAACAAATTCCCTGAGATATCAAGATCCACATCGGCGTGAGCCACAGCGGTCAGCATCAGAGAAAATGCGACAGCCACCGCTGTACGTAAACTCATGTCACCGTCACCCTAACCGTCAAGGAAGCGGTGAAGGGACCTGCCACAAACGCCTCTCCAGCTTTTACCTCCGGCGTCAGCGATAAATTCAGTGAACCATCTGTGGTCATCGGAATGTTAGTGCCGAAGTTCTGGACGGCTGTTCCTCTTTTCAACGCCAGCACCATACCTTTGACCGTTGAGCCGGTGACCGGCAGCTTGTTGGTGGTAGTGCCTGTTCCAGTCACTTGCACATTGACACTGTTGAGCGGATTGCGGTTGGTGCAGCTGACACTGACCCCCAGCGGCTGTGCATATGTCGTCCCATTAATCCGCGATGATAAAATATCGCCAAAGGCAATGGTGGTCGACGTTGGCACTACATTACAGACGGTGGGCAAATGCAGCGAGCCTGACACGTTGAGCGTAACAGTATCTGCGGCAAAGCTGGTGGCAGGCAAAGCCAGTAACGGTAATACCATCATGAGCTTACGCATTGATATCCTCCTTTATTATTGGTAGTGAATCTGAAAATCCAGGATGGCGCTGTAGCTGCCTGCCTGTAAGCGCGCCGATGTGCGCTCTGGCCCCAGGCTGAAATAGAGCATGTCATCGCCCGGCATTAAGAACAGCGGATGGCTTTTTACGCCTGGCTGTAACGCGTTACCGGCGGCATCACGCAGACGTAAGCCCATCCCTTCCACGCCCTTAGCCTTAAACAGCGCCGGAGCGTTGGCATCGGCTACGCCAGAGAAAGTTAGCGTGGCAATTGGCTGCCAGTCGCTCCACTTCACCGTGTTGTTTTGGCTATCAGCCACCGTCCCTGCCGTGCGCACGCAGCCATTAAGACGAATATAGAACGGCGTGACTTGCGCACTGTCGCCCGGGCGTTTCAGGTCATCCGTGGTCACCGGCGGCAAGGTGACGGTTTGCCAGCGCGAAGCCATGGCGAGATGGCAAGCGGGTTCCTGCATCACGCCATTCACGTGCAGCCAGCCAGCGGAACCCTGCACCTCTTCACCATTGTGCATCGCCGCTTCAGCCGAAACGGCGGTAGCGGCCAAAACCAGTAGCAGGCGCCTGATAGCGCAGCCACTCATCATTTGGTCTTCACTTCTGATGCGGTGCACTGCTGCGCGTTACAGTTGAACTTCAGCTGCGGACGGCCACCGTAATCATTGATATACGTCAGCACCGGGGATTGGCCTACCTGCGCCACGCTAACCTTTAACGGTGCTTCGCTTTTCGGGGAAACCATCACCGGCTCAAAGCTGGCAAAGCTGTCTTTTGCGTCTTTGCCTACCGCCGAGAGCGTGATGTAGTAAGGCGTCGGATTCACCGCAACGTACTGATCGCCATTTTTCTTCAGCGTCATCTTCAGCTGTGGCGCAGGCGCATTGTTGTCGATGGTCAGCCCCTGTGGGCGGTAAAACAATTTGACTCGCGTTTGCAGCGCCAGCTGTAAGGTGTTGGCTTCACTGCTCTTCGGCGGCACTTCTCGCAAGTTAAAATAGAACAGCGATTCGCGGTCCTGCGGCAGTGCGGAGACGGCAGGCAACGGCTGCACTTTAAGCTGGCCACGGCTGTCTGGCTCCATGCGCTGCAGAGGCGGGACCACCAGCAGCGGTGACTGAATTTTTTCGCCCGCTTCATTTTCAATCCATCCCTGTGCCAGATACGGCAGCTTGGTGCTCTCATTACGGATATTGAGCGTAGTAGCGGTGCTGCCACCCTCGACCACCACGCGAGTGCGGTCGAGTCCTACCGCAGCATGTGCTACTTCACTGAGGCCCAAGCCAGCAAGGGCCAACGGCACTAAGAGGGAGTAATTAGCTTTCATTTTTTGCGTCCTAAATCTGTTGTCTGTTGAGTCACCTTTGCTTCTGTACGATGACAAAGAAGCAATAGCGTCGATATTTCTGCACCGGAATCGAGATCTGGCAGTGTCATCTCACACTGCGTTTGTCCGTCCCAGCGTACCTGCATGGTTTCGCCCGTTTTCATGCCGCTCAGCCAGACCTGTCCATCGTCGGCGACGATACCGGCATTTTTACCGCTTGCGGTGTAAACCATCGCTCCAAACGGCGGCGCTTTACCATCAGCCATGCGAATCACGGCCAGGCCTTTACGTCCGGCTACCACTTCAATTTTGCGGTAGCCAATGGCGCCTTCCGTTAGCGTCAGCTGCGTCACGGCGTTGATGGCTTCCACATCCTCGCCCAGCTTATCCAGTGCCACGCTTGCCTGGGTGCGGTTGTAACTGCTCACGCCGTTCATCACCGCCAGTCCCTGGCTGTTGGTCACGCCGCCGCGACCGGCACCCTGCACCGGCACACCCGCCACACCTTCCGTGTCCAGTAACAGACGAGTCCCGCCGTTGCTGCCCGAACCGTGCAATGCCACACCGGCAGACGTCATGGTTACGCCGCCATTCAACCCCACGCTGGCGGAGTTGCGCGACGAGGTACTGTGCGTGGCACTGAGGCTGATATCGCCACGGTTACCCTGACGGCTCCAGAATCCGCTGAAGTCGCTGTCGTTACGGTTGACGGTAGTGCGAAGGTTGTAGTTGTCTTCGCTTGCTGTTCTGCCTGAGTAGCCCACACTGTGGCTGCTGCGATCGCGATTAAGGTAGCTGTCATAGCGCAGCCAGCCCTGTTTGCCCCACGGAATACTCACACCAAATGACAGGCCGTCATCATGGCTGCCGTAATAGGACTGGCGATAAGCGCGCACATTGCCGCTAATATTTTTAATGCCCGCCAGTTCAAAATAGTGACTGAAGGTCAGTTCTACGCGCTCAGTCGATGGACGGTTCCAGTAAGACTGGTGGCTATACGTCAGGTAGGTGGTGATACCCGTTTCGGTAAAGCGTTTGTTGAAACTCAGGTCATAACGCTCTTTGCTGTTACCACGGAAATAGCTGTCTCCGCGCAATGCGCCGAGATATTCGCTCATCGAATAGAAATTCTCTTCGGAGAAGCGGTAACCCGCGAACGTGACCTGACTGTCATACTCTTCAAACATCTTGGCGTAGTTGATACGCAGCGATCGTCCCTGGCTCTGCTCATCTCCGGGTAGTTGCTGGCGCGATAGCGTCAGGTCGGTAGAGATCGCACCTAGCATAAAGAGATCGCGACCAATACCGGCAGCTAACGATTGATATCCATCACTGCCAATGGCGCCGCCATACAACGACCAACCGTTGGTTATTCCCCAGGAGACTTCACCTGCGGTAAACATCGGCCCTTCGATGGCATGGTCCCACCCCGCAGGACGGCCAGCCGTCAGCTTGTAGCGCACTGCGCCGGGACGCGTCAGATAGGGCAACGACGCGGTCGCCACTTGATATTTTTTGACCTGGCCATCTTGTTCCTGAATTTCAACATCCAGCAAACCGCTGATGGCAGAGTTCAGATCCTGGATACTGAACGGGCCAGCAGGCACCTGCGTCTGATATATGATGCGTCCCTGCTGACTAATAATCACCGTGGCATTCGAATCGGCTACGCCGTTGACCTCCGGTGCATAGCCACGCAGCGAGGGAGGCAACATCGAGACATCTGATTCCAGGCTCGCGCCCATAAAACGGAAAGAGTCAAAAATATCCGAAGCGAGATAGTTCTCACCGGCTGAAAATTTGGCTTGCAGCGAGGGAATCGCCCGGTAGAGGTAGTAACGGCTGATATCCACGCCTTTACGCGCCGCATCATGGTCGGGCAGCATGTTTAATAGCTGCCAATCGGCACGAAAACGCCATGCCCCTAAATTGGCGCCGAGGGTACCGCTACCGGTCAGGCTATTTTGCTCACCTGACGCGTTACTTTTACTGGTGTTGGCGTTGAAATTATAATCCAGCAACGCGCCACCCACGCCCTCGTCCCAGCGCGCAGGCGGATCCCAATCTGCGCTGATATATTCCAGATAGATTTGCGGCACGCTGATATTTAGCACAGAGCTGCCTAAATCCACATTCGCACTCATACCCGGCAGCGAGGAATAAACCAACCCACCATCTTCTGACCAAATTAACGCTTTTTTATACGCCGGTTTCAGTGCAAATTGCGCCACCAGTTCTGGCGTTAATTTTGCTTCTGGCAGGTCGTTGTTATTAACTTCACGATAAATAATTTTTTCATTTACCAGACTGTGCCCATTAATTTTAACCGTCAGCAAATAGTCGCCAGGCATGATATAGCCAGATTTGGCGAAAGGGGTTAAGTCAAAATTCTCTCGATCCTGGATATCAAGCACATCAGTATTAAATTCGACATCTGCGGAAAAAGCAGCAGGAAACCAGGCGAAGCCACAGAGAAATAAAAAGCCATTACCTTTTACTCTCCAGTTATTCCGGAGTTTCATATTTTCAACTCATCACTCAGTAATAATCGAGTTTATAATTCAAAGAGGTAAAATGACTGCCGCCGCGTAATAATTTGGAGTTGCCAACCAACCTCAGATTATAATTCATCGTTCTGTCGCCTTCCGGCACGGGATGAGGTGGCATTGCGACGCCGGGTTTAGCTATAAAACCCCGGTCATCCTGAATTTCAATGGCCATACCCTGACTGCCACCCAGCAAGGCAAAGTTATTGCCATCTGCCTCACCGTAAAACGTAATCTGAAAGGCTAGCCAGCTTTTATCGCCCGACCTTGCAGGAGAACAGTTAAATAACCTGATAGCGAAAGGATGCATCTCGCTATGGCCTTGCTTAATAAACCTATCTGCTGAAACATCACTCAGTATCAGATTTTGCTGGTGGCTATCAGGGTGAATCGCACAGGCTGATTCGATAATATTGCCATCAAAAGCGACATTTCCCTGTACGCTTTGCTGCGTTTCTAATGCTGAAGCCGCTCCCGAAAAAAAAAGTGCGCCAAGAATAAAGGTATAACCCGAATAAAACCGAGAGAGTCGCATCATATTTCTTTCTGATTCAGTGAAAATAATCGACGGTCAGCACAATACCTCCCGTCGTTATCAAGGCAATATCTACCTCAGCAATGATCTTTATTTTTTAGAGGTAAGCAATATCAAAGGTGACGGTGCTAACAAATGTCCCTTCAGTCACATCATTACCGGGTCCGGTATTACCAATAACACGCGCCTGGAAATCAATTACGTTATCACCGTTATTAAGCGCCTGTTTTACAGCAGCATTCGGCTTGACTACGGCACCGTTGTGGACAATTTGAATGCCCGCATTGTTAACACCGGTTACACCGAAGGTATCAGCAACACTGCCAGCAGCGCCGCGCAGCGTAGTTTGCACTTCATCCAGAGTGCCTTTGCTGCAGCTTTTCAATTTAATTGAGAAATTTTCAGGTGCTGAGCGACCACCTTGATTAATTAATGATTTAGCAATCAAGCCAAAGGAAACGCTCTGATCCAGATTTTCTGCATCAATTGAGCAGGCGGTATCGCGGATGGTACCGTCGAATGTAATAGTTCCTGTTGCGGCTTGTGCAAAAGAAGTCATACCTAAAATTAAACTTAAAGCCAGCACTGATTTGGTCATTTTTAACTCCGTTAAATTAACTCACGATAAAGGTCAGAAAAAACACACAGCCGAAGATAAACCGCAGTTCACGATGAACCTCGGTAATTATTTCAAAATAAAATTGTAAAAAACCACTATACCGATGACATAGTGCGATGTATTAAATCGGTAAATCACTTCCTGAAAGGCTGTGTAATTTATAGAGCAATGTTACTTTATGGTTAATTAACGCTATACAAGAGCACTCTCAAAAAATAACGCGCCGTTAAGACGCGTTATTCTCTGATGATGGGGAGAGCTGCCGGAGCTGTTGCAGCCAATCCTTGTCATGCCACTGCTCTGGAGAAGGGTGTTCTCGCAGTCTCTGCTCAAGCTGGCCGGCAAAACTGGCGAGGTCAGTCAGCGCATACATCTGCGCAACGCCGGTTATGCGATGAATAAAGTAGATCATCTCGGGAAGATCCTGGCGTAACATTGCCTGCTGGAATCCCTTCACATCTTCACCCAGCCAGTTAATGATTTCATCATCAGGTTTATTTGGCGTAAGAGGCGCAGCCAATCTGACCTCATCTTCCACACTGAATCTTCTGCGCAGCAACCCGGCGAGTTGGTTGAGCCGAATGGGTTTGGTCAGCAATTCATCCATACCACTCTCATGGCAACGCGCAATATGCGCTTCCGAGTTGAGCGCCGAGATCGCGATAATCGCTGTTGCCTCGCGCTGCGTGCGCTGCTCCAGACTACGTATCGCTTGCGCGGTTTGGTAACCATCCATTCCCGGCAGTCCGCAATCCAGCAGGATAATGTCGTAGTAGTTCTCATCTTCCAGCCGTGCGAGGGCCGTTTCACCGTCTTCGACCATTTCATAATGGCATGACATCAGCGCTAACTGTTCACCCAGCAACTGACGATTAGCATGATGATCTTCCACTAAAAGCACTGAGAGGCGTTGATTAAACTGAGGGATTGCAAGGTTAGCCTGCTCTTCGGTTACCGGCGCGGCACACTCTTCCACGGGAATGACGACATCAACCTGGGTGCCGCTTCCTGGCTCACTGTGCAGCGTAATGGTGCCTTTCATTAAGGTGGTTAACGAGCGGCAAATATACAAGCCCAATCCGCTGCCGTTAGCTTGCAACTCCATGTTCTCCGAACCCTGCTGCCAGGCATTAAATAACCTGCGTTGCGCTTCCTCGCTGATGCCAATTCCGCTATCCCTGACGGAGAAATGGAGCGTATGCAGCTCTCCTAGCCGATCATCGGCATCAACCACCAGTGTAACTTCCCCCTGATGGGTAAACTTAATCGCGTTTGATAACAGGTTATTGATGATCTGCCGCACACGATGGGAATCGAGATAAACCCAGCGCGTTGATAGTTGTGGAGCAAATTCCAGATTTAGCGATAGGCCTTTGCGCTGTGCCGCCGGACGCTGGCTATCGCAAAGTGCTTCAACCAGGGGTTCGATTTCACACGGAGAATACTGCAGCTCCAGCTGTTGCTGCGTGATTTTGGTGTGGTCAAGCACGCTATTAAGCAGCTCGAGCAAATCCAGGGATGATGAGACCGCAAGTTCGACATACTCCTGGCGCTTTTCACTCTGTTTTGACTGCCGTAACAGTTCAAGCGCCGCGATGATGGCATTCATCGGCGTCCGAATTTCATGGCTCATCATATTAAGAAAGTCAGTTTTATGCTGTTCACTGCGCTGCGCCTGGCGCTGGGCCAGCATTGCTCTGCGTAAGGAAAAGAGCAGCAAGACAATCAGTACACCTGAGATCAGCAGCTCATTGCGATAATGGCTGAGAATAACGCCCCAGCCTGGAGTGCCGATATCCATCAGATATACCCAGCGGGTGAGAATCTTTTGCGCCGCCGCCGCCGAGATGTTTTCCATCGATTCGTTCAAAATCGATTGCAGCTCAGGATAATCAGGATTGATGGCGATGCGTAAGTCGGTGAGCATTTCAGGTATTTGGGCCGAAATAGCTAAACGATTGACATAGTGACGCTGCAGGATAGGGATCACGACTAATGCTGAAGCAATCGCGGCATCACTTTCGCCGTCATCAACCGCTTTCAACGCATCAAGAACGTTTTGTTTAGCCACAATATGGATGCTGGGAAAATTTTTGCTTACCCACTGCTCGTAATCTGAACCTTCGACAATAGAAACTCTTTGGCCTTCCAGTTGCTTGAGCGTGCGCAGCCGAATGCTGTCATGTTTTCCCACAATCATTGGCATGATGTTGGCCCATGGAAAGGTCCACAGCCAGCGTTTTCTCTCTTCCTCCGTCAGCAGGTTGGCATTCAACGCTGAGATCATCATGGGTGGATTAATCAGCGCTTCCTGCGGCGGCACATAGATAAACTTCAAACCGGTTCGCTGCTCAATGTCATCCAGCAAGGTGCGGCTTAAACCAATATGCTGGCTATTTTCTACATATTCTTGTGGCCAGCGGTCATTCACGGTGTAGTAAACCTGAGGATGGGACTTAATCCAGGCCTGTTCCCTGGGTGATAATTGCAGTGGAGCGGCCTGAGCAACAAGCATAAACGTTCCAAAAAAAGCCGCAAATAGGCCGATACAGAAGCGAAACATGCTGATAGTTACCCCGGGTGAAAAACCACTGAACACCTTAACTATACGCAGGTGATGTGTTTTTTTCGACTCTGAGGAACGCGTGAAGACTCAGTTAAAGCGTATTATCAAATTTTATTGAGGTTCAGCTGATAAAGTTCTTTTTCACTGGTGATACCGAGCTTGCGCATCGCCGTTCTTTTTTGGGTACTTATCGTTTTTACACTGCGATTAACGCGCATTGCTGTTTGGGTAACCGAATAGCCCGACTGAAGATAGCCAATAACCGTCTTCTCTTTTTGCGTTAACCAGGAAATGGATTCCAGGTCGATTGCCTCTTTTTCTTTTGCTAGATAACCGGTCTTTTTATTGCTGTGCAGTAAAAAGTGTCTCACACGATAAAGACCTTTAATGATATTTTCAGCAGTGAAGGACTTACAAAGATAAGCTCGAATTTTATCCTGCATTTCGCTGCATAAACTTTGGTGCTGGGGACTATCGCCTAGCATGACAATCGCGATATTGGGATAGCTACTCTTAATGTGCACTAAAAGTTTTTCTAAACCAGCGTCGCCCTTATGACTGGCACAATCAATGATGACAATATCGGCAGGAATCACGCTAAGTGACAATAGCAAATCGGAATAGTTGTGGCAGCAATCCACCACATTAAATCCCTCTTCATTATTGATGATGTATTTTAAACCCATGGTATACATGGGGTGCTCATCGAGGATAATGACTTTATTTTCGAACATGATTTGCTTCCATTGGTTACGCGTAAAATTACCGTGTAATGCAGCATAATCCCTTCCAACGACATGTCTCGTTCACATGAGCATGTAGAAAAAAGTCGCGCTAATCTGGAATAAAGCTGTCCTACGATTGATCTTATTAATCCATCCAGATATTGCTGAAAATTTCCTTAGGTATCAGAAATTGACTTAGCCGCAGCACCATTTGTAATGCTCAATTTAACGATATAATGATGGAGCGAAAACGAGAGCACTCTCAAAACCAGCGCTATTCCTCTCACGTTGCAAAATCGACACATCGTGCCTTTTATCAGGTTTATCCCTCTAAGAGTTTTAGGCTATAATCAGAAAAATCTGTTAATTTTAGACTTAATTTGAACTCAATGTCATAGGATGACTTCCGTCTTCTGCGACTGAAAGGGGGGACCAGTGATGAATGCATTTCCTTTGAAAAACGTCTCGATTGCTCTATTAGACGACCATTTTCTCATTTTGCGTGGCCTAAATGATGTGTTGAATGAGAAACACAATTTCACTGTAGCGGGTGCATTTACCAACAGCGAGCAATTGCTTAAAAGCCTCAAGACCAAACTTGTCGATATCGTTATTATTGATTATGAGTTGGCCCCTGCAGATGTTGATGGCCTGACATTAATAAAGATGTTACATCGCCTCCACTCTTCGCTGCCCATTCTGGTGGTTTCTGCCCATTACAATCCGGCGACAGTTGCTCTGGCGCTGCGTGCCGGTGCAAAAGGATTTATCGGCAAAAATCGCCCCTTCGAAGAGTTACAGAAAGCCGTCATTGAGGTGAGTCGGGGTCAGATTTATCTCGAACCGGGAATGGTTCAGCAACTCGCGGAACAGCAACATCAGGGCGAAGTCCTTATTAATGGAAATTTGAGTTCTGATAATGTTAAACGCGCTACCTCGCTCTCTTCTCTTTCACCAAAAGAACTAGAAGTAATACGCTGCTTTTTAACCGGCATGACGGTGACTGATATTTCCGAAAAGTTTAATCGCAGTATCAAGACTATCAGTGGTCAGAAACAGAGCGCCATGAGAAAGCTCGGTGTGAAAGCCGACCATGAACTATTTATTATCAAAGATGAGTTAATTTGAACGCATGCCGTTTGAGGCCAGAGATCCATTTTTCACTCTCATCCGCTACTGGAATATAACCCTCGCGCAGGCTGGTTTCGATATAATCAGCCAACTCTGCCAGTGGCTGAAGCTGATACATCTGCGCCACCCCTTTTATTCGATGCACATGATAAATCATCGATTTAATATCAAGGCCACCAATCGCCCGCGCGAAATGAAAAAGATCTTCATGCAGATATTCTTCCAGTACTTCTTGCGTCGGCATGGTTGATACTTTGGCGCTGCTGTTGCCGTTCACCGCATGAAACCACTTATTCAGCACCCTGGACAAATCGGGCAATGAAATCGGTTTTGTCAGCAACACATTGATACCGCACTCATCACAAAGAGCTTGATGCTCTGCGCCACTTAACGCAGATATTGCTACAATCGGCGTTTCAGGCATGGCATTTTCCACTTCGAGACACCGAATTCTTCGTGCAACTTCATAGCCGTCAATATCGGGTAAATTGCAATCCAATAAAATGACATCGTAATAATTTTCGTCAATTAATAGTGTCAGCCCCTCTTCTCCCGTTCCCGCCATATCATAATGACAGCCCAAAGAGGTTAATTGTGCGGCCAACATTTTTTGATTTGCAGGATGATCTTCAATAACCAATACGCTGATTTTCGAATTAAATTCAGGCAGTTGCTCGGCATCATCGGACGCTACTTTTACCGGCGGTTCACAGCGGGTCAGCGGTAAAGATATTTTGAAGCTGGCTCCCCCACCAGGCTGGCTGCGACAACTCAATGTCCCCTGCAGCAATTCCACCACCTCATGGCTGATGTAGAGTCCTAGCCCGCTGCCATCAAAGCGTCGGGTAGAGGTATTGTCACCCTGGGTCCATGCGTCGAACAGGGTCATTTGCGCTGTCTCTGAAATACCAATGCCGGTATCAACGACTTCAATGAGTAGCTTGTCACTTTGCCAACTTAATTTGAGCCAAATCTCGCCCTGCTCGGTGAATTTAATGGCATTCGATAGAAGGTTATTTATCACCTGCAGCAAACGATCTTCGTCAGTAAAGATCCATATTGACTGCAAATCATCCTCGATGACCGCATTCAGTGATAATTGCTTCGCTGCTGCAACGGGTTGATAGACTGCGACGAGCGTAGACACCATGGCAGATAAGCTAAAACAGTGGTTATCCAGCGTTACTTGGCGCTGCGAGAGTTTGCTGTGATCAAGAATGTCATTGAGTAGCCTTAACAGATACGTTGATGAACTCCAGGCCAGATTGACATACTCATCGCGTTGTTGCTGGTTGCAAGGCAGGCGCATAAGTTCAAGTGCAGCAATCATGGCATTCATAGGTGTTCGAATTTCATGACTCATCATGGCCAAAAACTGGCTTTTACGCGTCTCACTTTCAATCGCCCGCCGCTTATGTAGCAGTGCACGCCGCAACGCCCAAACCAGCACCACCACGAGTAATAAGAACAGGCTGAGTTCGAGAGTATAGAGAGATAAAATGACTGAGGCAGAAGGATATCCCAGCCTAAGACCTCCGACCCAATGATCAAATAGCTGATTGGTTTCAGTCGTTGTCATGAACGCTAGGGATTTATTAATGATACTCAGTAACAACTCACTTTCATGCTGCACACCTATGTGTATTCCGGCGACCATTTCCGGAACTTGCGCAGCAATCACCAGCTTATCGGAATAATTACGCTGCAAAAAAGGACGCATAATGAGATCTGAACCTAATCCTGCATCTGCCGCTCCATTTAGCACAGTTTCAAATACCGCGCGAACATCCGGCTGGGGTAACAAATTGATATTGGGATAATATTGATTCAACCAGGATTCTTGCCAGGTTCCAGCGCGTACCGCCACGCGCTTGCCTTCCATTTGTTCTAGTGAGCGAATAGGGTTGGTATCAAAAGTAGATACAATCAACGTATTAGAGGTAAACCAACGCGAAGAGTAACGCCATTTATTGCGTTCTGATGCTGGCATTAGTGAAGGAATAGAGTTGGTTGTCAGTTCAGGCCGTTCATTTTCATTCGCCATCCTGAAAACCAAACCTGAATATTTGGCTATAAGATTGAGGTATTCGCGACTTAACCCAACATGTTGCAAATTCTCTAAATAATCGAGCGGCCATCCTTCCTGAAATTGATAACTTACCACACGATTTTCAGCAATCCACTCCCTCTCCTGCTCGCTGAACGCTGGCATATTTGCCGTTACTACTTTCGAAAATAACAGCGTGAAAAAAAATAATAACCTGATGAAAAAAATCAACATGCTATTGCCTTGTTAGTCAGGGAGGTAATGGTATGCATTTTCACCTGATAAAAGGCTGCTTCTCAGGTCACCAAATGAGAAGCCATTAAATATAACGCAGGCACTGTAAACTACAGGAGCACTCTCAAATTCCAGACACTCTGTTCAACTGTATTCAGTTTAGGGTGCATGAAAGAGAAATAATGCTATTCACCGCGCTATCAAAGTAACGCGCTTGCCAAACGAAAAAATTCCCCTCGCGGCCCAACATTATTCAGAAATTTATTGGTCCAGCATTTTTGAATACAGCACGTAATTTTCCTCATCAAAGCACACCAAATTGACTTGTTCGATGTTGGGGTTGTCATGTAAGCACTGATTAATCACACCCAATGCGATCTCAGCCGCCAAAACCTTAGGAAATCTGTATATACCAGTGCTGATATTCGGAAACGAAACGGTTTGAATGTCATATTTTTCTACTAATTTAAAACAGCTTTGATAGGCATTTTTTAACAGCGTTTCTTCGTCATGTTGCCCGTCATGCCAGTGTGGTCCAACGGTATGAATGACATATTTTGCCGGCAAATCTCCCGCCGTAGTGATCACTGCATCCCCGACTTTACAGCCACCTTGCCGATTCCTGATTTTCTGACATTCAGCCAAAATCGCTGGCCCGCCTGCCCGATGGATGGCGCCATCAACCCCGCCTCCGCCCAGCAAAGAGGTGTTGGCGGCATTCACAATAGCGTCTGCCGGAACTTTAGTTATGTCGTCTTTAAGTAATGCTATTTTGTTCATGTCAGTTCTACTCCTCAGGGTTAGCCAAAGGCTATGCAATCATCCTCTCATTCCATCCATCCTTAAACACAATGTTGCCGTCCACATATTTCCATGTGATCGTTTCATATCGTAGCTCAATATTTTCCAGATGCGTGCTGGTCTGGCCGTTTGGCAGCAGGGCCGGAGAGATGCTGGAGATTTTGACGTTATTCAGGAGGATATTAAAATACTCAACCTCAATGCCCGCTTCGTTAATTCGGTACATCTTGATGGTCGCTGATTTCAGCGTTCTGGCCTGACACAATGCACGAAACAGCACCGGCGTTGTTCTATCGAACTCCTTTTGAACGGATATCGGTGCATGAATTCGTGTGGCTGTCAGCCTTCCGGTGTGAGGATCCACGGGGATGGTAATATTATGCATGACCGAATTGAGCTCTATCGAACCGAGTCTGGTCGGCATCATGCACGAGCCCACAATCGGCGAACCACTTTCATCTTCTAACCAGAGATGTGCTGGAGTTGACATATTAATTCCTCTGAATTTAGCGAAATTTATAAACAGAAATTATTAGCGTGAGAAGATATACAAGGCCCACGCTCATTATTCCAATCTCGGGATAAAAATAAACTTTAAGCACACCAAATACGAGTGCACATAAAACCGGAACATAGATGCATAACAACAATTTTAATTGTTCTACTAACCATCTCTTCAAATACCCCATCCTAGTTCACTCCAACCTACTCGTATGCAAACCTGAAGAGCATTATGTTTCAGCACGCTAAACATACTCTATTTCACTCTTAAATTTAACGACATTTGTAGATAACAAATGAAAGAGTGCACAGATAAAATATCCCTACACCTAACATACTGCTATCTGGAAAAAAGTAGATGTGTAGCAGCGCAAAAATTATTGTTGATACTATCGGCACGTAAGTGCAGATCAGAAATTTCGATTCTGATATTAACCATTGTTTTAAAAATTTCCTCATTATTTCCCTACTAACTTAATCAATCCCTCAGCGACTTCGTGATCTGAAAGCGATTGGCTTTTTAGCGCATCAGCGCGCATGAATGAAGGTTCGATAAGGAAATGCATCATTTAGAGCTCACGTATATATTATGCGTGATAAGGAGAGCCTGATCGCCCCTTTATTGTTCTTACTGGCCTGACCGGAAACTGCATCAATAACGCCAGAAACTGTGTTGTCGAATTTTTCTGCCAGAATCCTTTGCGCCTGAAGCTGTTTTATGACTGCATCACTGTGGTACATATATATCCCTATTTTAATTCCATTAACCTTGCAAACCATAGGGCAATGATACTATACCGTGAAGCTAAATCTCAGTCTTCAACGTTTTAGAAAATATATGTACCCCGGTGCTGATATAGGGAAACGAAACGATTCAGTGTCTTATTCGCCTACCCGTTAAAAACGGCTCAGGAGGTATTTGTCGCGTTCAAAAATACGTCTACTGATACTTTGGTTATATCGTCTTTGAGCAATACTATTCTTTTCATATATTTCTAATCCTCAGCGTCAGCTGTATTAGCCAGAAGCTAAGCAATCATCCTCTCATTCCATCCATCCTTGAACACAATATTTCCGTCCACATATTTCCATGTGATCGTTTCATAACGAAGCTCATATTTTCCAGATGCGTGCTGGTCTGGCCGTTTGGCAGCAGAGCCGGTGAAATGCTGGAGATTTTGACGTTATCCAGGTGGATATTAAAATACTCAACCTCAATGCCCGCTTCGTTAATTCGGTACATCTTGATGGTCGCAGATTTCAGCGCTCTGCACTGGCACAATGCACGAAAAAGCACCGGCGTTGTTCTATCGAACTCCTTCTGAACGGATATCGGTGCATGAATCCGTGTGGCTGTCAGCCTTCCGGTGTGCGGATCCACCGGAATGGTAATATTGTGCATGACGGAGTTGAGCTCTATCGAACCGAGTCTGGTCGGCATGATGCACGAACCCACAATTGGCGAACCGCTTTCATCTTCTAACCAGAGATGTGCTGGAGTTGACATATTTAATCCTTTAAAGTTTTCGACATTTATAAACAACAAAAATATACGCACACAGGTAAACGATCCCCACGCTCAGCATGCCGCTGTCGGGGTATAGGTAAAATTTGAACATACCGTACAGCACGGTAATAATAACCGGCACGTAGATACGCAGCAGCATTTTTGATTGGGACCTCAGCCATTGCTTTAGGAAACGTTTCATGCCCTTCCCATTAGTTTCGCGAGCACCTGAGCGAGTTCATATTCGGAAAGCCTTTTATTCGTGAGCGCACCTGCCCGGATAAATTCGTCCTCAATGAGAAAATACATCATTTCAAGCCTGCGTATGTATAGCGCCTGATAATAAGCCGGATGCATGACCTGCAACCTTTTGGCGCTTTCTGCCGCATTCTGGACAATACCGTATATTGTCAGCACCCCCACTGCGTCGCCAAAATAACCACCAATACTTTTGGCAACTGGAAACCTGATATTCATTGCCACAATCACTGCCATTGTCGCCCCGACCGCAAAGGCGTTTGATGTCAGCGTGCCTGCCGCAATGTGAATATTCAACCGCATCAGCTGGCTTTTAATTACCGCAATCTGCCGCATAGAACGGTTCTCAAGCTGATATTCGATGTAGGTTTTTAGAAGTTCGAAAACTATGCGCCGGTCTTTTACTAACTGTACCATTCCCAACATGAAACGCTTATCTTCGATCGCCTGTTTTTTACAGACGTCCATATATTCATCAGTAAAACACGATGCATAAAATGAAAGCCGGGTCGCCCCTTTATTGATCTTGCTGACTTGATCCGAAACTGCATCAATAACGCCGGCAACCGCATTGTCGAGCTTTTCTGCCAGAATCCTTTGCGCCTGAAGCTGCCCGTATGACCGCATCACTGTGGTACATATATATCCCTATCGTTAATTCCGTTAACCACGAAAACTATAGGGGCATGATAAAATTCAATGAAGCTAAATTTTAGCCAGTTGTGATCCGTATTCATAAAAAAAACCGCACTTACCAGTACGGTTTACTCGTTTAACTAAAGAAATTTCTGAGATGGTTCAGCAAATACAATATTCATTGTTTACTGCGCAACGAACCCGTTATTTCCCCATCACGGCGGCGATAAGCTAACGAGCTAACTCAACTTCACTAACCCAATCGTTTTCTCAATCACCATTAAAATTAGCACTGCAAAGATGATAAAAATCACTGAAATAGCATTCACCGTGGGATCGAAGGTCTGATCGACATAGTTGAATACCCGAACCGGCACGGTGATGGTGTCTGGCGCGCTGAGAAACAGGCTCACCGAAACTTCACCAAAAGAGGTCACCGCCGCAAATACCGCACCGGCCAGAATACCGGGCTTAATCAGCGGCAGCGTGACGTGGCGAAAGGTATACCAGCGACCCGCGCCCAAACTCATCGATACCGCTTCAAGGCGTTTATCCATCGCCGCCAGACTGACGCTGACGGTGCGCACCACATAGGGCAGCGCTACCACCACATGACCAATCACCAACCCGCTGATCATTCCGGCGATTCCCGCCGCCGTCAGCACGTAGAGCAGCGCAATGCCCAGCACCACTTGCGGAATCATTAGCGGCGACAGAATAAAAGCCTGCAGGGCTTCGCGATAGCGGAAATCCAGTCGCGCCAGCGACCAGGCGGCAAAGGTGCCGAGCACCACGGTAACCGGCGTGACCACCACCAGCAGCAAGGTGCTGATCCACAGCGATGCAATCCACCCATCATCCTGCAATAACGCGCTAAACCAGCGCAGCGAAAATCCCTGCGGCGGAAACTGCGGATAAAATTCCGGACTAAACGCCGAGAGCACAATCACCAGCACCGGCAGCGCTAAAAAGGCGTAAATCACGATGCCAGCCAGCGTCACGCCGAACTGGGTCAGGCGCTGCGATAGGCTTTGAGTGTTATCCATGATTCTTCTTCTCCCAGCGTTTCAGGAATACGCCCGCAATCCCGGCGACAATCAACGTCATCACCAGCAACGTCAGCGCTAGCGCTGCGGCCAGCGGCAGGTTAGCGATCTGCATTGCCTGCTGATAAATGGCAATCGGCAGCAGCGGCTGTAAGCGCCCGCCAATCAGCAACGGCGTGATATAGCTACCTGCCGCAAGGGAAAAGACGATGATGAACCCAGTCAGCATGCCGGGCAGCGTTAAGGGTAAAACGACGCGACGGAAGGTTGCCGCTGGCGTCGCGCCAAGGCTCATCGCCGCCAGCCGCAGCGAAGGCGCAATCTCGTTTAACGAGGTAATCAACGGCAGCACGGCAAACGGCAGCATGACTTGCACATAGGCGATGATCACCGCATTCATGTTCCACAATAGGCTGAGCGGCTGCGGAATCAGGCCGGTAAACAGCAGGAAACCGTTGATCAATCCGTTCTGCGCCAGCAGCACAATCCACGCAAACGTGCGGATCACCACGCTGGTGAGCAGCGGCGAAATCAGGATAACGTACAGCAGCGTGCGCCAGCTGCGCCGTTGCGTGGTCACCAGCAGCCACGCCGCAGGCCAGGCTAAAAGTACGGTGATGGCGGCGGTCAGCAACGACACCCACAGCGTGGTCCAGAGCGCGTGCAGATATTGCGGATCGGCAAACACCGTCACATATTGCGCCAGGCTGTAGCCCGGCAACGGATTGAGCAGGCTATCGACGTTGGTCAGGCTTTGGTCGAACAGCAGCAGCAGCGGCACCAGCAAAAACAGCAGCAGAAACAGTAAGGATGGCGTCAGTAGCAGCCAGGGAAATAGATTACGCGTGGCGATCTTCATCAGGCGTGCTCCAGCGCGGGCAGCACGATAACATCCGCCGCCTGCCAGTGTAGATAGCAGCGATCGCCGGGTGCGGGCAGCTGTGAAAAATGTGCTTCCGCTGGCTGCACGCGGATCTCGCCACCGCCCGGCAGCTGGCACACCACACGCAAGGTGGCGCCGGCAAAACTCACCTCTTTCACGCTGGCGACGGTGCCGTTGCTGGCAAATTCCTGCGGTTCGGTTGAGAACTGCACGCGCTCCGGACGCACAATCAGCAACGATGACGCGCTTGCTGGCTGCGCGGCGCTGAGTTGCAGCGCCTGGCCAGCGGCGACAAAGTGATCGCGCGCCTGGTAAAGTCCGTTTTGCGCGGCGACATGGAACAGATTGGCCTGTCCGACAAACTCCGCGACAAAGCGATTCGCCGGTTGACGATAAAGCGCGGAAGGTGCGCCAACCTGCTGCAGTTCGCCCTGCCCGAGAATGCCGATGCGATCGGAGAGCGTAAGCGCCTCTTCCTGATCGTGCGTCACCAGCACCGTGGTAATCCCGACGCGCTGCTGTAACGCGCGCAGTTCGTCCTGCATCTCCTTACGCAAGCGCGCATCCAGGTTCGATAGCGGTTCATCCAGCAACAGCACCTGTGGCTCGATGGCCAACGCGCGCGCAATCGCCACGCGCTGCTGCTGCCCACCAGAAAGCTGATGCGGCATGCGCTGCGCCAGCCCTTCCAGTCGCACCTGCTTAAGCGCTTCCGTGACGCGGCGCTGCTGTTCACTGCGCGACACGTTGCGCACCTTGAGGCCAAAGGCGACGTTATCGCCCACGCTCAGATGCGGAAACAGCGCGTAGTTTTGAAACACCATGCCGATGTGACGCTGATACGGCGGCAGCGCGGTGACATCCTTGCCACCGATCAATACGCGGCCAAGATTGGGCGCCAAAAATCCGGCGATGATATTCAGCAGCGTGGTTTTGCCGCAGCCGCTTGGCCCGAGCAGGGAAAAAAACTCGCCCTGCTCGATGGTGATGCTGACGTCATTCAGGGCGCGGTGGTGATCAAACTGCCGCGCTACGCCGTCAATGACGACTGAACTCATTTCGCACCGCCCAGCGCCTGGCTCCAGCGACGCGTCCAGTCCGCCAGCTGCGGCGTTGCCGTGCTGTAATCGATCCAGATCAATTTGCTGTACGCCTCTTCACCGACTTTCACCTGCTTCTTCAGGTTGTCGCTGTACTGCACGTCTTTGTTGGTCATGCCATACAGTGATTTATCGGAGAAGGCTTTCTGCACTTCCGGCGCCGACATGGCGTTCACCACTTTGTAGGCGTTGGCGAGGTTCGGCGCGCCCTTTGGAATCACCCAGTTGGCCGCGCCGACCACCGGACCGTCGGACGGATAGACGAAATCGACTTTCATGCCCTGCTGCTTTAGCGCAAAGACGCGGCCATCCCAGTACGGCACCACCCACGCATCGCCGCGCTCCAGCAAGGTTTGAATCGCGCCCGGGCTGTCCGGGAAGGCCACCGCGTTGCCGCGCAGTTCCGCGAGTTTGGCAAAGGCTTTATCCACTGCGTCAGGCTGATTCAGCTCACCGCCCAGCGCATGCACCAGGCCTGCGAAGAACTGCAAACCGGCGGCGTAAGTCGGCGATGAAATCGCCACGTGGCCTTTGTATTCCGGATTCCACAGGTCCAGCCAGCTTTTCGGCGGGGTTTTCACCAGATCGCTGCGATAGGCGAGTCCGAGCTGGCCGAGGCTGAAGGCAGCGGCGTAGGTTTGATTGTCATACACAAAGCGCGACTGCACGCTTTTGTACAGATTGTTCAGGTTGGGAATATCTTTGGCATCAAGCGGCTGCAGCAAACCCGCCGCCTGGGCGCGCTGCACGGTATCGGGCTGGAACACCACCACGTCATACGGTGAGCGACGGCCTTTGGCGGCGCGCAGCTTGGCAAACCATTCGGCATCAGCGCCGGGCACCACGGTGAGCTTAAGGTGATTATCTTTGGCAAACTGCTCCAGACCGGAAGCGCGGATATTTTTCTCCCAGTCACCGCCGTAAACCCCGACGATCACTGAATCACTGGTTTCAGCCGCGTGCACCGCACCGCTGATCAACATGCCCACCAGCGCGGTGAGCAGGATTTTTTTGTTATTAACGAGGCGCATGGCCATCTCCTGGTATTGAAGTAATAAAAGCTGAAAGCTCGATCTCCAGCGCACGCAGCGCATCAGCAAACGCCTGGCGCGCTGTGGCAATCTCTGGAGACGTTGAGCGGGGAAAGTTAGCCGGTAACCGCACCAGCGCTGCGGCAAAAACCGCTGAGCGATGTCGCTGGCGCTCGGCCGGACTGAGTGGATAAAGCAGCTGATTAAGGCGCGTCAGTGCATCGCCGTCGACGAGCGTCTGCCAGTTATCGCGCGCTACGCCGAAGGAGGAGGAGGTTTCGCGTGGTGAGTTGCGTAAGGCAGCGGTGGCCGCTACATCCAGGCCACGCTCGGTCAGTACCACGCCATAATGCTGCGCCGCATCGGCATGGCTCAGCAACTGGTTAGTAACGTCGTTTTGTACCGCCAGTGGATCGCGCTTAAAGGGATCGCCCCAACCGCCGCCGCCGGGCGTTTGCAGCAGCACTTCGTCACCGGCATTGACGCTCAACAGATCGATCTTACCGAGCGACGCGCCGCCGTTTGCCTCAGGATTGAGCGTCAGCGTGGTCGATTGACCGGGCTGGCCGCCCTGCACGCCCCACGGCTGGAACAGCATACGCTCCATGCCGCGCGCCAGCAGCGTGCTGTCATTCTGCAGAATGCGCACGCGAATCTGCTGGCCCATGCCGCCGCGCCACTGGCCTGCGCCAGCAGAACCTGGTCGCAACGCGTATTGGCGGATTTCGATCTGAGTTTCCGCTTCCACCATCTCCACCGGATTATTCGCCAGGTTGGAGATGCTGTTGTCGCGCCCGTCGATGCCGTCGCGACCAAAGCGCGCCCCGCCGCCGCCGACCATCGGTTCAATCACCTGCACATTCTGCTCGCGGCCATTACGCGCCACTTCGGCAATCACCAGCGGAATAATGGTGCCACCGCTGGCGGCAGGCATCACCTCGGGCAAAGGCTGGCCCAGCAAGCCGTTAAGCAGATCGTTGACCCGCACCGCCGCCGCGTGGCGCACGCCCACCGCTGCCGGATAATGCGGGTTGACCAGCGAACCGGCGGGCGCAAACAGCGTCACCGGTGCCAGCAAACCGGCATTCAGCGGTACGCCTTTATCCAGCGTGCACACCAGCGCCAGAATACGCAGCGTCAGCCATGCATGCGGATCGCCGTGGCTGGGAATGTTGATCGCCGCGGCTACCTGCGCGTCGCTGCCGGTGAAGTCGAGATGCACGTTGCCATCGTTGAAGGTGGCGGTGATGGCGAGCCGCACCGGCAAACCGCTGCCCGCCGCATCATCAAGGTAATCTTCAAACGGGTAAACGCCGTCGGGAATGCGGCGTAGCACCTGACGCGCGCGGATCGCGGAGTAAGCCTGCAGATCCTGCTGCGCCTGCACCACGTTGTTTACGCCATGCTGCGCCACGATACGATTGAGGCGATCGCGTCCGGCATTGAGCGCGGCCAGCATCGCCTGAATATCACCGGCAATTGCATCAGGCGTGCGGCTGTTGGCGGTGAGGATATTCATCACATCGCGATTGAGTTCGCCGGCGCGTAGCAACTTAACCGGCGGAATTTGCAGCCCTTCCTGATAAATATCGCTATTAGTCGGTGAGATGCTGCTCGGCACGCGGCCGCCCACGTCCGAGGCGTGCAAGAAGGCCCAGCCCCATGCAACCAATTCCCCGTCGATGAACCACGGCGCCAGCACCTGCAAATCCGGCAGGTGGGTGGCCAGCCCGCGCGAGCGCCAGGGATCGTTGGTTAGAATCACATCACCGGGCGCGACATCGCCCACCGCCTGAATCGCGGTGAGCGCATTCAACCCGACAAAACCGGAAACGCCGATGCCTTTCGGATAGGCAAAGAAGCGGCCCTGTAAATCGGCTATCGCGCAGCAAAAATCTGCGGTCTCTTTTACGTACAGCGTGCGACCGGTGCGCTGCAGGATGTGGCACATCTCTTCAGTCAGCGCGGTGAGTTTTTGATTAAGGATTTCAAGGGTAATGGCATCCAGTTTCATGCCGCATCCTCCGTTACACGCGTGATCAGCAGATTGCCGCTGTCATCGGTGCGAGCCGTCCAGCCAGGCAAGATCAGTGTGGTGGTATCGTCTTGCTCAATCACCGCCGGACCGTCGATGTGGCTCGCCTGGCCGATGTTTACGCGCTGCCAGATATGCGCGTTCACCCAACCTGCGCGCAGATAAACCGGACGCAAACCGGGTTGCTGATTTGGTACATCGGCGCTAAACGGTTTGTCCGTCGGACGCGGCAGCGCAGCATTCAATGACAGGCGCAGCGTAGTCAGTTCGATGGCCGCATCCGGCGTGTTAAACCCATAGCGCTGCTGATGCAGCTGCTGAAAACGCGTCAGCAGCTGTTGATGGCTGATCGCTTGCGGGCTATCGAGATTAACGCTTAGCTCATAAGCCTGGCCGGCATAGCGCATATCCGCTTCCACCCGATACTGGACGTGTTTGCTGAGGCGGCTGGCCTGTTGGGCAAACCACGTTTGCGCCAGCTGGTGCAGCTCCTCAACGGTCTGCGCGATTTTGCCGTAGCTTTCCGTCGTGACGTTAATACGCAGGCTGCGCACAAAGTCACGGCGAATATCGGCACTGATCGCCCCCTCGGCGCAGAAAGTACCAGGACGCAGCGGCACCAGAATGCGATGGATGCCCGCCTCTTCGGCGAAAAAGTTGGCGTGCGTTGGACCCGCTCCGCCAAAGGGAATCAGGGTTAATTCGTCTGCGGTTAATCCGCGCTGCGCCAGCGCTTTATTCAATTCGGTTGCCATCTGCGCCGTCGCCACCGCCATTGCGCCGCTCGCCACCTGTTCGGCATCCAAACCTAAGGGTTTGCCCAACGCACTCAGTGCGCGATGGGCGGCGGCATGATCCAGCGTAATGGTGCCCGCCAGCGCCGCGTCAGCGGATAAGATGCCGCTTATCAGATAGCAATCGGTCAGTGTGGGCTGGCTTCCGCCGCGCTGATAGGCAACCGGCCCCGGATCGGCGCCCGCGCTTGCTGGCCCGACTTTGAGAATGCCGAAATCATCGACATGCACGATAGAACCGCCGCCCGCACCAATCGCCGAAACCCCCACCACCGGCAAAATCAGCGGCAGCCCGCCAATTTCGGTGCGGTTAACGCGTTCGATCTCGCCGTGTTCGGAAAGCGAGATGTCGCTACTGGTACCGCCCATATCAAAGGAGACAAACCCAGTACCTGCAGCCAGATGCGCAGCAGCGATCACCCCGGAAGCCGGTCCCGAAAGCAGCGTATCGACCGGGCGCTGATGGGCAGCCTCCAGCGGCAGCACGCCGCCGTTGGAGGCGGTGATCAGTAATGGAACCTCTATCGCCTGCTGCGCCAGTAAATCACTCAGCCGGTTAAAGTAGCGCTGCATCAGCGGCTGAATATAGGCATTAAGCCCGGCTACCAGCGTGCGTTCATATTCACGAATTTCCGGCCACAGCTGCGCCGAGGAGAGCACCGGCACCTCACCCAGCTTGGCGGCCAGCGCGGCAGCCAGTTCCGCTTCACGCGTTGGGTTGGCGTAGCCGTTGATGGTGACCAACGCCACCGCGCTGACCTTGAGCGGCAACACATCGGCAGCGACGCGGGCCAGCTCATCCTCCGTTGGCCACTGCGTTACCTCACCGGCGGGACTAAAGCGCGCCGGGATCTCCAGCACGCGCTGACGCGGTAAAAAAGGCGGTTCACGATCGGCATGAAAATCAAAAGAGGACGGCATCCGCGCACGGGCGATCTCCAGCACATCGCGAAACCCGCTGCTGATCACCAGCGCGATGTCAGCGCCGCGCCGCTGGATGATGGCGTTAAGGCCAAGTGTGGTGCCGTGCAACACCAGCGACAATGCGCTGGCGGACAGGCCGCTCTTTAGCAGCACGGCGCGCAGCCCGTCACTTACTGCCAGAGCGGGATCGGCAGGCGTACTGGGCTGTTTATGGAAAAAACGTTGCTGGCGTTGCGGATCAAATAAAACAAAATCGGTAAAGGTTCCACCGACATCCACGCCGACTGTCGCTCCGGCTGCGGGGCTGTTATCCACCTTAATTCTCCTGCATTACTGGTGACTTAGCGTTGTAAGGCGTTAATCTCCGTTGCTTTGCCGTGCAATACGAGCAACAAAAATGACTAAGCTTTGCTGGAATGCGCATGAAGCGGCGCTTAGCTGCGCGCTGGCAATGTTTCGCGCAAATGCGTCTAAGCCCGCGCGGTGGAATGTTTTATGTTGTGCATAAATTTAAGGAGAACCCTCATGTCCGCGTCGTTATCACCTCAGGAAAGCGCGCTGTTGCCGCAAATGCAGCAATGGATCGCCGCCAATCGTGCCGCATTAACCGCTGATTTAGCGGAATGGATTGCCATCCCCAGCATTAGCCGCGCCGATCGCGCTGCGCCTGGCGCGCCTTTTGGTGCCGAGTGTGCAGAAATTTTGCAGAAAGTTTTGACTCAGGCCGAGCAGGCCGGTTTTCAAACTGAGCGTCACCAGGGGTTTGCCGGTTCGGTGATTCATGGTGAGCACGCGCGTGATATCGGGCTGATTAACCATCTTGATGTGGTGCCAGCGGGCGATAACTGGACCTATCCGCCCTTCGCGCTGACACAACACGGCGATTTTGTCATTGGGCGCGGGGTGGCCGATAACAAAGGTCCCGGCGTGCTGAACTTCTATCTGTTAAAGCTGATACGCGATCTCAACATCCCGCTGCACCACAATCTGCGCATCGTTTATGGCCTGGCGGAAGAGACCAATATGGCCGATATGGCGTGGTTCGCGCAGCACGGTCCGGTTCCGGATTATTCGATTGTCACCGATGGCATGTTTCCGGTGAACAATGCGCAAAAAGGACAGTTGTCGTTTACCCTCGCGGTGCCGAATGCTGGCCTGCTGGCAGGCATCGTCGCCGGTTCCGCCAGTAACAGCGTGCCGGATTTTGCCAGCGTGGACATTGCAAATGCCGATCTTGATACGGTGGGCGAAAAGCTGGCGCGGCTGCAGGGTCTTGCCGCGAGCTATGTTGCGATCAAGCCGCAACAGAATGGGTGTTTCACGCTGGAGGCGCGCGGCAACGGCGGCCATGCTGCCTTCCCCGATGGCACGCTGAATGCTACCCAGGTGCTGCTCGCCGCGCTGATCGAGCTGGAGCTGTTGGACGATCATCAACGTCAGCTGGCCGAAACGTTAGTGCAGCTGTTCGCTTCGCCTTATGGTGTCGGCGCCGGATTGGGGCTGGAAGATGCGGAGTCCGGCAAACTGACGCTGAACGCGGGCGTGTGGTACAGCCATCAAGCCGATACCTTGAGTATTGATGGTGATATTCGCTATCCGGTTTCATGGCGCGGCGAACAGATAGTGGAGATTCTGCAGCAGCAACTTGCCGCCACAGCGATTACCTTGCAGCCAAACTGGCGCGATGTGGCACCTTTCTTCCTGCCCGCATCGCATCCGGTGATATCGCTGTTGCAGCAGGTGTGGAATGACACCACCGGCAGAAACGATAGCCCTTATGCCATGGGCGGCGTGACCCATTCGAAGAAGCTGCCGAATGCGATTACCTTTGGACCCGGCTACCGTAAAACCGCCGCAAACACGCCTGATTTTTTACCGGCAGGCCACGGTTTGCCGCATGGCGCGGATGAGACCATTCATCTGCCGTCGTTGCTGGAGGCGTTGCCGAAGTATGTTATTGCGTTGATTAGGTTGGATAGTTATTTGATTACGCAGTAATAACCCTCCTGGTCATCACCAATGGCGGCTCTGATTCCGTAAGGTGCGCATTTATGCGCACCAGGAAAACCGGTCGCCATGAATATCGCCCCTACAAAAGTCAGCTCATCACCAAACCACCATCAACATGCAGCGTCTGCCCGGTGACAAACTCGCTCCAGTCTGATGCCAGAAACAGCACCGGCCCGGTGATATCTTCCGGGCGCGCGATGCGGCGCAGCGGCGTTTGTGTCGTCAGGAATTCGCGCACCTCTTCGCGTGTTGCCTGGCTGGCATCGGTGGGATAAACCAGTCCCGGTGCCACACAGTTGACGCGAATGCCCAGCGGACCCAGCTCTGTCGCGAGCGCGCGGCTAAAACCGATCAGCCCCGCTTTCGCCGTAATGTAGTCGTGATAAGGCACGGAGGGACGCGCCACCAGATCGGTGACGATATTGACGATGCTGCCACGCACCTGCGTGCGCATTAAGGGCAACGCCGCCTGGCACACGTTGTAGGCGGCTTGCACCGCGCCGTCGAACTGCGTCTGGTAAGCTGACCATGGCGTTTCCCAGAAACGCTGGCGGTTGTCCGTGTCGAAAACGTAAGGAGCGAAAGCATTGTTGATCACCGCATCGAGTCGGCCGGTGGCGTTAACGATCTGCTCCATCATCGCATTGACCTGCTGCTCTGAGGTGACATCCGCAGCGATCGCTAGCGCGTCACCGCCGAGCGCGCGGCACGCCTCGACCACGCCTTCCGCCGCCGCTGCATTGCGCAGATAGTTGACCACCACCAATGCCCCTTCAGCGGCGAAGGCTTTGGCAATCGCGGCACCGATACCGCGGCTGGCGCCGGTGACCAAAACCGTACGGTTGGAGAATTTCATCCTGGCTCCTATAAAATATCTTGAGTGATT
Source organism: Pantoea sp. USHLN256 (assembly GCF_037149875.1). Lineage (NCBI taxonomy): Bacteria > Pseudomonadati > Pseudomonadota > Gammaproteobacteria > Enterobacterales > Erwiniaceae > Pantoea > Pantoea sp. USHLN256. Next base: position 507,469 of record NZ_JBBCQO010000002.1, read on the forward strand.
TTGCCTGTTGCGCATGTATGTGCACCCTACAGAATCGCACCATCCCGTCGTAGGGCCGCCATTCATGGCGACCACATCATTCCGCGTAAGGCGCGAACCCATCGGCAGCGGCTTCGGCACCCTGCTCGATTTCCGTAATGCGCACCAGATCAAGCAAGCTAAAACGCCCATCGTGGTGCCAGCCCGCCTGCGGCGACGTCATCTGGCCGAACGCGGTAATGCGGGTCACGCCAACCTGCCCTAATAGCGCGGCAAGGCGGAACAACTCCTGCGGCGTGGCGGCAACGCCTGTCGTCTGCAGAAAGTCGCGCTGCGGCGCTATCAAACCAATCGCATCATCCAGCACATCAACCGGCACCACTTTCAACGTTCTTCCCAGCGCGGAGGGAGCCAGCGCTGCAGCCTGGGCGACGCACACCACCGCCCAGCTGTCGGCAGGCGCGCCGTATAAGGTGCGATCGCCCGCCAGCGCGCGCAGTTCTTCACCATTGCGCCACGCCGCGATGCTGTTGATCTCTTCGATCGCCAGCGCACGACGCGGATGTTTATGTTCCAACGCGGCCAGCTCATGCGCGACGTAAGCCGCAAACTCATCGGGTGAAATCTTGCCGCCGCGCTCCACAAACAGCATCTGCGGCGAGTAACATCCGGCCTGGTCGTAACGCATCACGTCATACGCCACGCGACGTGCCAGATCCGCGCCCTGGCGGGCATTGAGCGCCGAACGTGCCACCAAACCAAAACTGATTTTGTGCCCGTGCGGCAGAAACCGCGTGGTGACCGGCAGACGCTGCTGAATCGCGGCGAGCGTTTGATTGCCGCCATAGGCAACCACTACGTCGGGCTGACGTAGCCAGGTCGGCTCAGTTTCAGCATCGCCCCCTTTCCACCACACCACCGCCAGGCATGCGCCCAGTTTAGGGTCGATTTCTGCCAGTAGTTGGGCGAACCAGCTCGCCATCAGCGGCTCATTCCCGGGCAGTTTGCCGATAGTGCCGGCCTTCACCAGCAAACCGCAGATCAAACTCCACAGCGGTAAGCCCGGCACATTGCCAGCCCAGATATGCAGCAGCAGCTGCGGACCAAATGCGCGCGCAAAGCCGCCATTAGGCCGTGGCTGAAACGCATCCAGCATCTGCGCATCGGCAAAATCCTCAGCCAGAAAGCGTTTGAGCTGCGGTTCGCGGAAGGTTTTGAGATAGCCGGTTAAGCCGAGGCGCACCATCTCGGCATCGTAACCGGTGACCATCGGCAGCAGCTTTTCGGCTTTGATGCGCAGCGGATGGGTGCGATCCAGCAGCCGCGCCACCGCTTCATCAATAATCGCGATGATTTGCGCGACGCTGAGCTGGCTGAGATAGGCGCGAGCATTAGCACGAATTCGAGCTGACAGCGCCGTGATCTGTTGATCGTTGAGCTGCGGAACACACACCTCAAGACTTTCGCCGTGCTGGCTAAAACTCAGCGTACGCCACTGCACCTCATCAGCGGAAAGACCAGGCAGATGTCCGGCAAACTCTCTCACGCCTGCACCTGCGCGGCGGCCAGAAACGCTTCCATGGTCAGCGAACAGCCTTTTGCATCGGCGCCGGTCACACGCCCTAACAAATGGAATCCGCCCGGTACCATCCTGCCGGCATCTTCCGTCAACAGGGCAGAAACCGAGTTGAAATGTGCCAGATCGTGATGCACTAGCACGCCAATTTCACCTGCAGGCAGATCCTCGCCGGTCAGCGGATTGACCACGCGGGTGCGCACCCAGTGCGGCCCGGATTTGACCGGCGGACAGTTTTCATTGCCCTCGTCATAGAACTGCGTGCTGATTTCCGTCATGCCGTACATGTTGATGCAGTGCGAGCGCGGGATACCGAAGGCGGCGGAGATCGCAGCGTAAAATTCTGCGGGTTCCATTTCGCGCGACTGACCTTTAAAGCCGCCGGTATCGAGAATGCGGCTGCCTGCAGGCAGCGAGAAACAGCGCTGCTGGCGCTGCATCTCATCCAGCAGGTGGACAAAACTGTAGCTGGCGCCCAGCAGCGCATAAGGCTCGCCGCTGGCTTCAGCCTGCTGCAGGGCGGTGAAAATGCGCGCTACGTCGAGCCCGTGCTCATCCACCATCACTTCACTGCCGGGCGTGCCAAACTCCTGCAGCGCCAAGTCAAGATAGGTCGCCAGCGATGAGTTCGGCATCACCACGTTATTCGGGAACAAAATACCCATGCGAACACGATCCATGCCCGCCATGAAGCGGCGGCGGAAGTTCAGCCGCATCGAGCTCTTCCACACGTCGAGCGTTGGATGATAACTGCGTCCTTTTACCGTGCCGGTGGTGCCGCTGGTCATAAAGATCGCTTCGATATCGTCCGTTGGACGACAGCTGAGCGTCAGATCTTTAAAGGCGGAGATGGGAATAGCGGGAATGTTGCGCCAGTGCTTTACGGTGAACGGTGTACGTCCGCGCTGAGTCGCGAAGCGGCGATAAGGCTGATTATGCTGGAATTGATAAGCGAAGATTTCAAGCGCCAGCTGGTTGAAATCATCGTCTGAAGCATCCTCACGCTGTAGGAATGTGAGCAGCGCCTGGATAATTGCCGATTCGGTCATGTTCGTAGCCACCTTTGCGATTGTGCAAAATCTCCCAGGCTAGGCCTGAAGAGTGCGAACTGTCCGCTACAAAGCACAAAGATGGAATCAGGGCGTGCAAGCCCTGTGGTTCCGCATCCCTACGCCGGTATTAGCCGGATCAGGTTCGGAGGGTCACTACGTTCCAGCGCATCAACGCCAGCCGGTAGAATCTCAGCCCGCTAACCGGGCACCCCTTGGAACAGACCGCAGTCTAGGATGGCGGCGGATGATGTGTCAACTGTGTTAAAAGTGCGGCTGATTTAAGCAGTCACGCCTGCCGGCCCGGCATAAATCCTGGCTTGCCTTATACTTTTGTTAAGTATTTTTACCGGAGGTGACGTATGGCGGGCGGCTGGTCTGAAGATGGTGCGGTGCACAAACAAATTGATGCCACGGTGGATGATGCGGTGGCCCGTGCACGCAAGAATATTGGTCACGGTGAAAGCGCCGAGTTTTGTGATGAGTGCGGCGAGCCTATTCCAGAAGCGCGTCGCGCTGCGTTAGCGGGCGTGCGTTACTGCGTGAATTGTCAGAGCAAGATCGATAAAAAACAGGCAGCAATTAGCGGTTATAACCGCCGCGGAAGTAAGGATAGTCAGCTGAGGTAGTTATTTAAATTAATCATTCAGGTTAACGGCTATTTTTAAATATCATCTACATTCATTACCTTTTATTAGAAAAACCGTTAATCTGAAGTAAGACCATTAGCATATAACCAGGCATTTCAACAATAAATACTGCTGCAATATTACTGGAAGCGAAAGTAACGCCTGAACTAATAATCTTGATGGGTTAACTTTTACTTTGCGCAACTTGAGTTTAGCCAGTAATGCTGATAACTTAGCCCCACAACTCAACCCTGTACGCAGCGATTCAGTTCACTGGCCGTTAGGGTGAAAAAACCGGCTCAAGCCGGTTTTTTCGTATCTAAAGGATGGATAAGAGTGCGTACAGCAGTATTTATCGACGGATACAATGTATTTTATGGACTGCTTGCAGGCACGCCCTATAAATGGCTCAACTTGTCATTACTGCTTTCATATATATGTCGGGTACAAGATCCGTCCGTAATAATTGAACGAGTAAACTATTATACCTCCTCGGTTATTCCCCATCTCGCCACACGCGGCATTGAATCACGACACGCTCAGGATACTTATATTCGCGCGCTGAAAACGACCGGAATAAATATATTTACCGGACGTCATCGACTTGAGCACGCTCGGGCTCCGCGTTTCATCAGTAAAAGCGTGCCGGCAACACGTCTGGATAAGGTGGATATCTGGGAACTTGAAGAAAAAGAAACCGACGTGAATATTGCCATCAGCATGTATCGTTTGGTTGCAAAACAGCAGAGGCTGCCACCCGAAGAGAGGATTGCCCAGCTGGTGTTAGTTTCGGCTGGTACCGACATGACACCAGCGCTCAAGGCTATTCGCGAAGATTTTCCTGCAGTTCGTATCGGGATAATTTTGCCGCACCGCCAGGGTAATGTACGTGGTGTACCAGGTTCACTGCAGAATCATAGCCACTGGATACGCAGAACAATCACCAATGAAGAGCTGGATGCATGTCAGTTTCCTGTTCGGGTAGCGACGCATAAAAAACCTGCGGTTAAACCCGACTATTGGTGAGCATCAAGTCTCATTGGCTTAGCAAGGTGGAGAACTACATCATTCAGATCTTGCTACTTGAGCAGGAATAATCAGCTCATCTGCCCCTGGTTTCTGGCTGTTTTGGGAAAATGTTCTAAGCTATTTAGGTAGTTAAAACTTATTCCACTGAAAGGAACTCATCACGATGAAAAAAACAGTATTGGCAACCGCATTTCTTGGCACCTTTATGGCAATGACGTTAACTGCCTGCTCATCAAACCAGGCGATTAAGACTACCGACGGACGCACCATCGTGACGTCGGGCAAGCCACAAATCGACAGTGACACCGGCCTTGTTTCTTACAAAGATGCGCAAACCGGTAAAACTGAGCAGATCAATCGCGACAAGATTACCAACATGAGCGAACTGGATAATTAATATCCTTTTACTAGCCTGGAGAGACTACTAATGAAAAAAACAATTTTGCTTTCTATTTCTGCAGTGATTGCCCTGTCCGCCCTGACCGGCTGTACACGTACATCCTACGCGATTCATACCAATGATGGCCGAACCATTGTGACCGATGGCAAACCGCAGGATGCTGAAACTGGCCTGCTGGGTTACGTCGACGCCAATGGTGTGAAGCAGCAAATGAATAAGAGTGATGTGAAAGAAATCTCTGAGATTCCTAAGAAATAAGTCGCTCGCTCAATTCCGCCCGCTAGTACAAGTTATCTTGCCTGGCGGGCGGATTTTTTTTGGCTTAACCCGCCACATCCTCGATAAATTTTTTACTCTCACTTAGTACCTGAACAATGCGTTCCAGCGCGACCGGCGCGGCGCTGCGTTGCGGCGTGCTGTCCGCCAGCCGATGCATACGAAGCGGGATTTCCAGCGTGCAGGGAATGTCACGCTTAACCAGCTCCTTTAGCAGCGGTTTGTAATCCAGCAGCCCTTGACCAATGGCCGGGAAATGAAACTCACTGCCCTGCTTCACCACATCCTTGATATGACAATGACGCATCTGTGGTAACAGCTTCATCATCTGCTGTATCGCATCCGCCTGCGGTCGCAGCGACACCATATTGCCGGCGTCACCGTTAAACGCCAGCGCCGTACTGCCTACCTCGTGTAACAGCTGTTCTCCCTCTGCCGCCAGGGCAAACGCATCGTAATTGTTATCACCGCCATTTTCGATCAGTAAACAGCAGCCAGCCTGTTCCAGCTGCGGCGCAATCTGACGCAGATTATTCACCAGCGCAGCGTAATCCTCGCGCTTTGCCGTACAGGCGTTAAGCAGTTTGACGCCGATTTCTTCGGCGAAGCCAATGCGCGTTTGCAGGTAGCCGACCGCCTCCGGTCGTGCGAGGTTAAAGGTGCAGCCTAGCGCCAACGTTTTCAGCTGATGTTTGTCCAGCAGCGAGCGTATGCGTTGCGCATTCTGCTGGCTAAAAAGGCTGTCATCCAGATCGCCGACATATCCCTGGTTATAGGCCAACTCAACGTAGTCATAACCAAGCTCACGGATGATGCCGAAAGCGAGGTCCATATCGTGCCCATCGAATATTGAGGTGTTAACGCCAAGTTTAAGCGGATGGGACATAGCGAAGGTTCTCCTTGAGTGGGGTTGCGATCCTCGACAGCGCCGGGCGAGAATCGCGCAGCGCTTTGTCGCAGAACAGCCGCCTTAAGCGGCGCTGGATGCCATACGCACCAGCAGGCGGAAAGCGTTCTCAAACGCCGATGGCGTGGCCAGATTTTGCCCATAAAGGTTGTAGGCGGTGCCGTGGTTGGCGGTAGCAATGGGGATCGGCAGTCCGCCCTGTACGGTAATGCCGCGCTCGAAGCCCAGCATTTTTAGCGCCGTGGCAAACTGGTCGTGGTACATCGAGACCACTGCATCCAGCTGCTGTGTCTCCACCGCTTTGTAGGTGGTATCTGCCGGATAAGGGCCATAAACATCAATGCCTTGCTGTTTAGCTTTAGCCATCGCCGGTTTAATAATGGTTTGCTCTTCATCACCAAACAGGCCGTTCTCCCCACCGTGGGGATTAAGCGCCTGTACCGCGATTTTTGGCTGAGCGATTCCCGCCTGGCGCAGCGTGCGATCCATCAGCGCAATGGTATCGACGATGCCCTCAACGCTGAGGTTCGGCACAATGTCGCGGAACGGAATGTGCGAGGTTGCGCGACCGGCCCAGAGGTTATCCACTACGTTCACCTCACAGCAGAAATGGTCCCATTTCAGCAGTTCAGCGAACCAGTGCAACTCGTCACGATGCTGCAGTCCACCCATGTGCATCGCTTGCTTATTGAGCGGTGCAAAACAGACGCCCTGGGTGATGCCCTGCTGGGTTAATTCCACCGCGCGCGCCAGCGTTTCCAGAATATACACGCCGCTCTGTTCGCTGGCATTGCCGTAGGCAAAAGGCGTGCGCTTTGACCAGTCATGATTGAGCAGTAACGGTTTGCCCGGCGTGAAGTGAATGTCTGCGCTAGCGGTGATCTCCTCATAGTCAAAACGTTGTCCGGCTATGGTCATGCCTTTTTCCAGCTCGTGACGATCGGCAATGATGATGACGTTAGCCAGCTCACGCATTGCCGGTTGCGCCAGCACTTTGGCGACCAACTCCGGACCAATACCTGCTGGATCGCCCAGCACCAGTGCAACAGAAGGTTTTTTCATCAGGATTTCCTCAGTGATAAGCATTGTTTGCGGGCTGAACTTCACCGCGAGCAGGTGCATCTTCGGACAACGGAATGTCCGGACGCATAAAGAAGGTGAGCACGATGCCGACCATCAGCAGCACCACCGAGCCATAAAACGGCAGGCTCCAGTTGCCGGTTCTATCAATGATGATGCCAAACAGAATCGGTGAAATGATGCCCGCTACCGCTGAACCGGCGTTAACCAAACCGCTGGCCACGCCGACGTACTTAGGCGTGATCTCCATCGGCACCGCCCAGATGGGCCCGATGGTCAGTTCGAGGCAAAAGAAAGCCAGGCCAAGGCAGGCGGTGATCAGCGTCATGTTGGTAGAACTGATCACCGGAATCAGCAGTAAACCGGCGCTCAGGAAGCTAAAGATGATGACGTTACGGCGCGCGGCGACCACATTGCCGGTACGTTTCAGGATTTTGTCACTCACAATCCCACCTACCGTGTTGCCCACTACGCCGGAGAGAAACACCGCCGAGGTGAACAGTGCAGACGATTTCAGATCCATGCCGCGACCATTCATGAAGAACGTCGGCAGCCAGGTGAAGAACAGCCAGCCCGTCCAGCCGTAGCAGAAATAGACGCCCATGGTCGGCCCAATTCGCTTGAGCAGCGCTTTCCACGGCGTTGGCGTTTTCACTTTGTCCGTCATATAGGCGTCGAGTTTAGGCAGGATTTTGCGCTCCTCATCACTCATCTCCGCGATGTGGTGCGGGTTGTCGCGGAAGCCGGCGATCCAGAAACCCAGCCAAACTGCGGTGATGACACCTAATGCAATGAAGGAGAAGCGCCAGGAGTGCATCAGCACCAACAGCGCGACCAGCGATGGCGTGACGGCATTACCGAAGCGGGAGAATGAGTGGGTGATGCCCTGCACGAAGCCGCGTTTTTCACTGGAGAACCAGAAGGTCATCGCGCGCGCCTGCGAAGGTAAGGCCGCTCCTTCGCCTACGCCGAGCAGCATACGTGACAGGAACAGTGAGGCGAAACCGCCGGCAAAACCGGTACAAATGGTCGCCACCACCCAGATGCTGCCGCAAATGATGATGGTTTTGCGGGCGCCGAAGCGGTCCACAAACCAGCCGCCGATAATCTGGAACACTAAATAGGTGTAAGCAAAGGCGGAGAAAATCAGTCCCAGGTCGGTGTTGTTGAGGCCCAGATCCTGTTTGATCAGCCCTGCCGCCGTCGAAAGGTTGACGCGATCGACGTACATCAGAAATGACAAGGCGCAGAAAAGCGCCAGCACTTTTGTGCTGTATCGGTTTTTCATTAAGGAACCTTTTAGCGTGAGGTCAGAGGTTATGTTGGCCTTGCTCAAATGAACGCGTGTTGTTCATTTGTTATATTTTATCGCTTATTTTTCGCCTGCTCATTGTGAGCGTCATCACAATAAGCCTGCTAAGTAGTTTTCGTCGCTCAAGGTGTGATCGTGCTCTCAGCATGGGTTGTGGATGATGAACATATGCACAATCAATCACTAAGGCATAAACAAAAGCTCATTGGATACGGATTGAGATCTGTTCCTGTGGCGTACATATGCGCAGCAATAGGAACTCATGGCAGGTTGAAAGCGTTCAGAGAGATTAATTAACTAAGCTGATTTATTGGCTGGGGCACGCAGGAAAGCGACGCGATTTATCATGCAATTAATGGCACCGCTACCCTGCGTGTCGGTTTTCTTCTTTACGCTGTCTTAAGCGATGTAGATAAGATAGATAACCAGATGCACCACGGCGCATAGGCTAATGACCATTAGCAATGTCAGTACGCCTTTGTCAGGATTCATCGCGCAGAGTTCCTAAAAAGCGTACGTCACCGCAACGGTGCCGATTAGCTGGTTATGGCTGAACACGATTGGGCTGTCTGCCGCGCGATGGTCTAGCCACGTATAGCCTGCGCTAAGCGCGCCGCCCCAGTGCTGAGTAAACTGATGACTCCATGTCAGATCGGTTTCTACCCCATAAAATCCCACTGATGGTGCATAAGTGGCGTAACCACTGTTTGCGCTTTGACGCGTATTGACGCCATACCAGGTTTGCAGATAGCGCGCGTCGCCAAACAGAGCGGAGGTTTGCAATGACAGGCTATCCGCGCGGGTTTGAACCGGAATCAAGGTGAATGAGGTGCGATAACTTACGCCCTGACTGTCTGTCAGCGGCAGCACGGCTTTCGCTTCGAGAATCAGCCACGGGGAGATCGCCCAACCCACCGCAATGCCGGTATTCAGCGTGGCATCGATAGTGCCCATGCCACGTAGTTTGTCAGAGCCATCGCGCCAGCCTGAATCTTTGTCCGCCCTGCCCAATCCATATCCCAACGTATGCTCCAGATACAGGCCGCTGTCGCTCTGCAGATCGTAACCAATGCCCTTTTGCGAATCGAAGAAGAGTGCGCCCTTTCTGGCCTGCAACATCGGCACCGCTTGCCAGCGCTGTTTATCCGCGCCGCTGTATTGCGGCGTGGTCTGCGCGCCCACTCCTATCATCACACCATCCTGCGATGCGTTGTCATCGGCGCGCGTGCTGGCACTGAAACTGGCCAGTAGCAAACAGCCACTGTACAGCGCCTTTTTTCTCGTTATCATCGTGTCACCTCAGTTACCCATCTGTTTTTAGCCCCTTGCCCGGGCGTTGCGTCACGGATCGGAGTATCCCGAAGCATTGTCAATAAAGTGCCAGGGATTTATGAAGAAACTGTCAAGGTGAGCCATGAACAACAGACGAGTATTGGTTATTGAGGATGATGCAGACGCGGCAGACGTGCTGGAAGCCTATCTGCTGCGTGAAGGCTATACCGTTGAGATTGCTGGCAATGGCCTTCACGGGCTTGAGCGCGTTGAGATGTGGAAGCCCGATCTTATTCTGCTCGACATCATGTTACCCGGCATGAACGGCACAGAGGTGCTGTCAGCGGTCAGACGCCGCAGCGATACACCGGTAATCATGATTACCGCGATGGCGGACACGCCCGATAGAATCGGCGCACTGCGCCACGGCGCGGATGACTATGTGGTTAAACCTTATCATCCGGGTGAAGTGGTTGCGCGCGTGCAGGCCGTGCTGCGCCGCAGCCGCGCGCCAATGGCTGAGGATGAGGTGCTGCGCTGGCAGGCACTTGAGGTCAATACGGCGGCAATGACCGCAATGGTCACGCACCCAGGCAAGCGGCCCACCCACGTTGAGCTGACTCCGACAGAATTTTCCCTGCTGGTTACCCTGATGCGGGCACCGGTGCGTGCGCTTAGCCGTCAGTATCTGATTGAAACCTGCATGCCCGATAGTGAAGCGCTGGAAAGGGTGATTGATACCCACGTTTATAATCTGCGCAAGAAGCTCGAAAACGCGGGTTTGTCCGCGATATTGCTCAACGTGCGCGGCGTGGGTTACCGGTTCAGACAACCATGAAAAAGTCACCTCCTCAAACGCTTTGGCGTTGGATTTGCGTGCGGATTTTGACGCTGGCGATCGTCACGGTGATTGCCGTCGCCGGGATTATGTTCCTGCGCTTCGCACTGCAAAATCTGTGGATCATCCACCATATGCCGCCGGAAATGCGCCAGGAATTTCTGACGCTGCGTGCGCATCCGCAAAGCAATCTGCCGCGCTTCCACCAGATTGTTGATGAACGCTGGGGCGTGCGCTACTCCGATCCTTCGGTCGGTGCCGCAGACTGGCTGATGGTGATCATCCTGATGTTTATCATTACGCCGTTTGTCGCCTTTATGGTTCTGCGCTATGCGCGTCCACTGGCGCTGCAGTTCAGCCAACTGAAGAAAACCGCTGATCGGGTATCCGAAGGGCAATTTGGCTCATCCGCCACCCTGGTAAAAAGCGCCCCGGCGGAGCTGCTGCACTTTGCGCACGACTTCAATCGCATGAGCCAGCAACTGGCGCTGTACGATCGCGAACTCCGCGCCTCGCATGTGGCGTTGGCACACGAGTTACGATCGCCGCTGACGGCCGCCATTGGGCGATTACAAGGTCTGCTGGATGGCGTATTTCAGCCCGAACCGCAGCAGCTGGAGATGATCATGAAACAGCTGCGCCATATGAGCCAACTTATCGATGAGCTTCACCTGCTGTCGCTGGCCGATGCCGGGCAACTCAAGCTGGATCTTCACGTCATTAATCCCGCTGAATTGGCGCGGGAGCGTGTAACCTGGGCGCGCCCGCAAGCCGAGGCAAGTGGCGCCCTCATCAGCGTTGCAGCAGAAAGTACGCTCACCTGCCGCGCCGATCCGTTCAGGTTGGGCCAGGTTTTTAGCGTGTTGATTGAAAACGCGCTGCGCTATGGCAAACCGGCGGGCCAGTTACAGATTACCGCCCGCTCGGTGCCGGGTGGATGCAGTATTGAATTCACAGATGATGGCCCCGGCGTGGCGCCTGAGTTTCTGCCGGAGATGTTTGAGCGGTTCACGCGCGGCGAATCCTCACGCGCACGCCACCTGGGCGGCAGCGGACTGGGCCTGTCGATCGCCCGCGCCATCTGTGTGGCGCACGGCGGCAGCATCAGCGCCACACTGCCCGAAGAGGGCGGTCTCACCCTGGTGATTTTTCTGCCGCACGTCAGTCTGGAACCTTTTGACCGCTCTTGACACTATCTTGACTCGCCGTACAAAGAATCTCGACAGTCAGCCGGTTTAATGGCGCGACATCCTTTCCCGGAGTGGCGCCATGACAGACTCTTTCACCGGCCTGGTCAAACAGGCCGCCGAACATATTATTGATGCGCAACGCCTGATCGCGTTGCTGCCATTGTTGCCCTGCATGATGGCTATCGCCTTATCACTGACGGCCTGCGGGCCACGCGAACCCTCATCCCCCGCGCCTCCCCGTCCGGTAAAATTCATCACCGTTAAGCCCGCCACGCAGGATCGGCAGGTGCAGATGACCGGCGATATTCACGCCCATGACGAAACATCGCTGAGTTTCAGGCTTGATGGCCGAATGTTAACGCGACCGGCCGACGTGGGTGACCGCGTGGAGGCGGGTAAGGTTCTGGCAACGCTGGAGAGCACTACCACCGCCAACGCATTACGCAGCGCAATGGCCGACATGGAGAGTGCGCGGGCGTCTCAACGTGTAGCGGCGTTGAATCTGCATCGCATGAAGCAGTTGATGCCTTCCGGTGCGATTGCGCGGGCGCAGCTGGACAGCGCGCAATCCGACTGGGAAACCGCCGCAGCGCGCCTGCAAAGTAGCGAAGCCGCACTTAATAGTGCAAAAGAAAATCTCAGCTGGACGCAGCTCACGGCCCCTTTTAGCGGCGTGATTACCGCCGTCAGCGCGTCGGCCGGACAAGTGGTCAGCGCCGGTCAAACGGTGATTTCCCTGGCAAGCGGTGCGCGACGGGATGTGGTGCTGGACGTGCCCTCTCCGGCAGAGTTCTCGTCGCTCTCCGGCGGCAAGTTCTGCATTTCCCTTCTCTCTTCACCTGCGATCACCGCGCAGGCGCATCTGCGCGATATCAGCCCGCAGGCCGATGCGCTAACGCGTACCTGGCGAATTCGATTAACGCTAGACGATCCTCCTGCAGCGATGCTGTTGGGCGCCAGCGTCAGCGTTGCGCTGCCGGAGAGCGATGAAGGAAGCTTAATCCTGCCAGCATCCGTGCTGACCCGTCTGGCTGGCAAGCCGGCGGTGTTTGTGCTGGATGCTAAGCGCGGCAAGGTACAGCGCCGTACGGTGGTGATTTCCCGCTTTACCGCGAACGACGTTTATATCGCCAGTGGGCTCACTGCGGGTGAAAACGTGGTTACGGCAGGCGTCAGCACATTACGTGATGGCGAAGCTGTAGCGGTCGGAGATGAGCAGCCATGAGTGAACATTCAGGCCGCCATCCATTCAATCTCTCCGCCTGGGCGCTGGCCCACCAACAGCTGATGGCCTTTTTGATGCTAATGATCCTTGGCGCTGGCGTGCTCAGCTATCAGGCGCTGCCGCGTAATGAAGATCCCGCCTTTACCATCAAAACCGCAGTGGTCTCCGCGCAGTGGCCCGGCGCCGATCTCAACGATACGGTTCAGTTGCTGACTGAACCGCTGGAAAAAAAGCTGCAGGAAGTGCCGTATCTGGATTATGTGCAGAGTGAAACGCATCCCGGTAAAACTGAAATTTTTGTCAATCTGCGCGATAGCACGCCACCTGCCAGGGTGCAGGAGATCTGGTATCAGGTGCGAAAGAAGATGCAGGATGTCACCCGCACGCTGCCTGCAGGCGTTACGGCCCCCGCCGTTAATGACGACTTTGACGATACCTTTGGCACAATTTACGGTTTTACCGCTGAAGGTTTTAGTGCGCGTGAGCTGCGCGATCGGGTTGAGTCGATCCGCGACCGGCTGATGAGCGTGCCGGACGTCGGCAAAATTGCGCTGCTCGGTGTGCAGGAGGAGCAGATTGTGGCGAGCTTTGCTCCCCGCTCGCTCGCGGGCATGGGTCTGAGCCTGCAACAGGTCACCGACGCCCTGCAGGCGCAGAATGCCTTGTCACCCGCTGGCATCATCCGCACCGACGGCGATAACATCTCGCTGCGTGTCAGCGGCGCGTTCAGCTCCGAGCAGAGCCTGCGTGCCGTGACGCTGCATATCAACGATCGCTATATTCCACTGTCCGATATCGTCACGCTTTCACGTCTTCCGGCCGAACCGCCCACGCCGCTTTATCGCGTCAACGGCAAGCCGGCGATTGGACTGGCGATCTCGATGGCGCCGACCGGCAATATGCTGGATTTTGGCAATGCACTCACTGCAAAGATGTCGCTGATAGCCAGCCAACTGCCCCACGGCATTGAGGTGACGAAAGTAGCCGATCAGTCGCGGGTTGTCAGCGAGGCCGTCAGTGGATTTGTGCATGTTCTTGGCGAGGCCATCATTATCGTGCTGGCGGTCTCTTTCGTGTCGCTCGGCCTGCGCGCCGGTTTAGTGGTGGCAGCGGCAATTCCTCTGGTGCTGGCAATGACCTTTAGCGGCATGTTGCTGGCGGGCATTGGACTGCAACGCATCTCCCTTGGCGCACTGATCATCGCGCTGGGCTTACTGGTTGATGACGCCATGATCGCAGTGGAGACCATGGTCGCTCGAATCGAGGCCGGTGATTCACGCTGGCGCGCAGCCACGGTGGCCTTCGAAACCACCGCATTTCCGATGCTTACCGGTACGCTGGTGATGATTGCTGGCTTTATTCCCGTCGGCTTCGCGGCTTCCGGCGCGGGGGAATATTGCTATTCGCTATTCGTGGTGGTGCTAATCTCGCTGCTTAGCTCTTGGGTCGTCGCGGTGCTGTTCTCTCCGCTGACCGGCAGCTGGATTCTGTCGTCTCGTCGTGGCAAGACGCATGCCGAACCCGGTATCTCGCTGCGCCTCTATCGCCGTCTGATTGCACAGGTTTTGCGCCATCGAGGATTTACCCTCGGACTGGCCGGCACATCGCTGGTCGTTGCCATTTGGGGCATGGGCCACATGCAGGGCGAATTTTTCCCCGCCTCCGATCGCCCAGAGCTGCTCGTGAGCCTCACGCTGCCCGCGAATGCATCCCAGGCGCGCACGTTACGGGTGGTGGAACAGCTCGAAGCGAAACTCAGCGGCAACCAGAACATTGACCATTTCTCCTCCTACAGCGGAGGCGGCGCCGTGCGTTTTTATCTGCCGATGGACGTGCTGAACGACGATGAAAACATCGCCCAACTGGTGGTGGTGGCTAAAAACCTGGCGGCAAGAGATCGCTTGAAAGCCGAGCTTGACCGCCTGCTGGCACGCGATTTCGGCGAGGTTGTGACGCGTGTATCACCGCTGGAACTGGGTCCGCCGGTTGGCTGGCCGATACGCTATCGCGTTAGCGGTCCTAGTTACGATCAGGTCAAACAGTATGCGGAGAAATTGGCCAGCATCCTTGGGCGATCTCGCGCGACCCGCAGCGTAAACCAGACGGCAGGCGAGCCTGAACGCGTGATCACCTTCGCGGTGAACCAGACGGCAGCCAGAGCAGCGGGCGTCTCTTCCGAAGATATCGCACAGACGTTACATACGCTTTGGTCGGGCAAAATCGCCACTACCGTCAGAGATCATAATCGACTGATTGATGTTGTGTTGCGCGCTGACGATGCCGATCGGCTGGATCTCAGCAGTCTCGCAACGCTCAAATTGACCACAACTGCGGGCGCAAAAATCGCCATCGGTCAGGTTGCGACACTGCAGTGGGGATTGCAGGACCCGGTGATGTGGCGTCGTCAGGGTTTTCCTTACATTGTTGTGCAAACAGATGTGGCTGCAGGCATGCCGGCGGAGGCCACCTCCGCGCAACTCAGTGCAGGTATCCAGCCGCTGCGTGCGGGTTTAGCGGCAGGATATTCTATTGATGAAGAGGGCACGGTGACCGAATCGGATAAAGGTAACGGCTCGGTGTTGGCCGTCTTGCCGGTAACCTTGTTTACCATGCTGATTCTGCTGATGGTGCAACTGCAACGCGTTTCGCGCATGTTACTGGCGCTAGCGATGGCACCATTCGGACTTCCGGGTATTGTTCTGGCAATGCTGCCCAGCGGCACGCCAATGGGATTTGTCGCCCTTCTGGGTATGATTGCGCTAGCCGGCATGATTATCCGCAACGCGGTCATCCTGATCATGGAAGCCGATAGCAATCTACGAGCGGGCATGACGCATGACGAAGCGGTAAGCAAAGCGGCAGAGCATCGTTCCCGCCCCATTCTCCTGACCGCATGCGCCGCGATACTCGGCATGATTCCGATTTCTCAACAGGTGTTTTGGGGGCCGATGGCCTACGCCATCATAGGAGGTTTGCTGGCAGGAACGCTGATGACGCTGACGGTCCTACCCGCTGCACTCAGTCTGGTGATGCAGCGTGAAGAACCCGCTTGCGCGAGATAAAAAAAAGTGTTGGCTGGCATGCCGCCAGCCAACATCTATCAACGCGCTACGCGCCAGCCGCGCGTTAGCTGTTTTTCTATCTCCACCAGCACGAAGATCCCAGCACTGACCGCCAGCGAAATCAGCCAGTACTTCAGCGGCAGCGGTGCTGTACCGAACAGGGTGTTCATCAGCGGAACATAGATAATCATCGCCTGCAGCGCTATCAGCACCACGGTTACCAGCCAGATGCCGCGATTTTTCAGTAGCCCGGCATCGAGTGAGAATCCATCGCTGTTGCGGCAGTTCAACATGTAAGCCCACTGCGCGGTCACCAGCATCTGCAGCAGCACGGTGCGGATGAATTCCGGTGAGTAGCCGCGCGGCTGGAGCCAGGCTTCGAGCACAAAGGCGCTAATCGAGATCAGCAGGCCGACGAAAATCACGCGCCAGATCGCATACCCATCCATCACGTGGCTGCGGGCATTGCGCGGTGGTCGACGCATGATGTTGCGCTCTGCCGGTTCGAATGCCAGACCAAACGACAGCGTTGCCGAGGTCGCCATATTCATCCACAAAATCTGTACCGGCGTCAGCGGCAGCAGGTTACCCATCAAAATCGCTATGATGATCAACAACCCCTGAGCGAGGTTGGTCGGCATGATAAACAGAATGGTTTTCTTCAGGTTATCGTAGACGCGACGCCCCTCTTTCACCGCTGCGGCGATGGTAGCGAAGTTGTCATCGGCGAGGATCATATCCGCCGCCTCTTTAGTCACTTCGGTGCCTTTGATGCCCATGGCGATACCGACGTTGGCCTGCTTCAGCGCAGGCGCATCATTGACGCCATCACCGGTCATGCCGACGATCTCACCGCTGCTCGCCAGCGCTTTCACCAGGCGCAACTTATGCTCGGGACTGGTACGCGCAAAGATGTCATATTCACGCGCCGCCACGCCCAGTGCGGCATCGTCCATGTGCTCCAGCTGATAACCGGTGATGGCGGCATCGCTGTTGCCAATGCCCAGCATCTGCCCAATCGCCATCGCCGTTTCCGGGTGATCGCCGGTGATCATCTTCACGCGGATGCCCGCCTGCTGGCAATCACGCACGGCGCTAATCGCTTCCGGACGTGGCGGATCCATCATGCACGCCAGGCCAAGCATCTTCATGCCGTTACGTAAATCATCGTGATCGATATGATGCTGCGCTTCCGGTAGCCAGCGCCATGCGGCGGCGACGGTGCGCAATCCTTCGCTGGCGTAGGTGGTAATTGCCGCTTCCCAATAGCGGCGATCAATGACTTCCGCTTCTTCAGCGCCCTGCTGCTGCTGACACAGCGACAGCAACACATCGGGCGCGCCGGTCATCAGCAGGCAAGGTTTGCCGTCAATCAGGCAGCTCACCGCCATGTATTTATAGGCTGAGTCAAACGGCAGCTTGCTGAGGATCTGTACCTTGTCACTGTGGATGCCCGCCTTGGCGGCCAGCACTTTCAGCGCCCCTTCGGTTGGCCCGCCGACAATGCCCCAGTTGCCATTGGCATCCTGCCGCAGCTGACTTTCATTACAGATATCCACCACCTGCAAAAAGCCCTGCATTAATGCATCATTGTGCTCGCCGGCTTCAAGCGTAAACTCGCCTGTGGGTTCATAGCTGTTACCGCTGATGCGCCACTGGCTATTCGCCAGCACCACCGCTTTTACCGTCATCTCGTTCATGGTCAGCGTGCCGGTTTTATCCGAGCAAATCACCGTCATCGCCCCGAGGGTTTCTACGGTTGGCAGCTTACGAATGATGGCGTGATTACGCGCCATGGATTGCACGCCAAGCGACAGAATAATCGAAATGATCGCCGGTAAACCTTCCGGAACTGCCGCAACCGCCAGGCTAATCACCGACAGCAGCAACTCGGCGATGGCGATGTCGCGCAGCAGATAACCAAACACGAACAGCGCCACCATCATCAACATGATGATGGCGAAGATGGCTTTACCGAGCTTATCAATCTGCACCAGCAGCGGTGTTTTCGCCTCTTCGATGGAGGAGATCATCGCATTGATGTGGCCCAGCTCGGTATCGCCGCCGGTGGCGATAACCACACCCAGCGCGGTTCCCGAGCTGACCGTGGTACCGGAATAGGCCAGGTTCAGGCGATCGCCAAGCCCCTTTTCGCCTTCAAGTGCCAGCGTGTTCTTCGACACCACCGTTGACTCGCCGGTCAGAATCGCTTCTTCGACGCGCAGATTGTGCACCTCAAACAGGCGTAAATCGGCCGGGATTTTGTCTCCAGGACGCAGCATCACTACATCGCCCACCACCAGATCCTGCGTGGCGAGCGTCATCTGCTGGCCGTCACGCAACACCATGGCATCGCTCGACATCATGTTCTGGATGCTTTTTAACGACTTCTCAGCATTATTTTCCTGGATGAAACCGATCATGGCATTGATAACGGCAACGCCAAGAATGACAAAGGTATCGACCCAGTGGCCCATCACGGCGGTGACCACCGCCGCCGCCAGCAGGATGTAGATCAATACATCTTTGAAATGCGCGACAAAACGCATAAACAGCGACTTTTCGGCTTTTTGCGGCAGCACGTTAGGCCCGTTGGTCGCTAACCTGTGCTGCGCATCACTGCTGCTCAACCCCGCGGGAGAGCTATTTATTGCTTTAAATACGGCGGCGTTATCCTGCTGATAATAGGGACGCGCGGATGCCTCCGGACGTTTTGGCTGAATAGGAATAACGGTCATAATTAACCCCGTGCGATTGAGTTGAATATAAAAAAGCGTGCAAAAATAAAACGCATACTTTAATTATAATTTTCAGCAGCGTAATGACCGGGGTCATGTTTTTATCTATTTTGAAGTGCAATGCTAATAGCGATAGCACTGGTTACATGGTGTTATTATTTGGAATTTCAATAAAAACTTATCGAAATTTTAATCTCAGGCAACCAAGAAAATAGTCTATTATCAAGATGGAGAATTATTTTGAATAAAAAAGATAAACTGACAATTCCAATTATTATCTCCTTTATTTTCATTACTCTAGCATCAGCCACTATTATCGGTTTTTTTACTTACATTATTGCTTCACGCATGGCAGGATAATTAAACCAACCATCACACCATAATTAAACAGACGTTAAACGCCGTTAATTTGATTCAATTAATGACCCTTACCTTGCGGAGGGTCATTATTTCATCGTCGACATCATGGCATATTCCTGCCCCTTCTTACTTATTGAGGCAGGGGCATGAATAATTGGCCAGTGCTGGGCGCACTTCTAATTTGTTTGATTTTAATTGGCTGTGACAATAAAAGCGGTGAAGAAACGGTCACACCTCGGGTAATTAAAGCACTTACGCTGAGTGAAAATACCACTGAGCAATTAAGGGTATTTCCAGCGCGCATCACTGCCGGTGATTATACCGAACTGGCGTTCAAACGTGCCGGTCGGCTGGCGCATCTGCAGGTGCGTGAAGGTAGCCATGTCAAAGCGGGCGATGTTATTGGCATGTTGATTGATACTGATGCGCAGCTGCGGGTCAACGATCAGCAGAACAAACTCCAGCTGGCAGAACGCCAGTATCAGCGCTTCCGTGCCTTATCAACGCGCAGTGCTGTGTCTCAAGCGGATATGGATCTGCAAAAAGCGAATCGTGATACTGCCGCCGTGGCGCTCAACATCGCCAAAGAGGAGCTGGATTACCATACCTTGCGCGCGCCTTTTGACGGCATCGTCTCCCGCGTCGTGTCACAAAATCATCAGGTGGTTGCCGCCGGACAAACGGTGGCGGTGATCAGCCGTAACGATCTGCTGGATGTCATTTTCAGCGTGCCAGAAAACCTGTTCACCTCTCTTGAGGTGGAGAACGCCAGCTACCAGCCAGAGATCAGCCTGAACGCGCTGCCAGGACGCTCCTTTCGCGCAGCATATAAAGAGCATCGCGCAGAAGCTGATGCCGCCACGCTAACCTGGCAAGTGGTGCTGACTATGCCGCGCCCGGCGGATTTACCGCAGGTGAGCGGACTCAGCGGTACGGTGAAAGTGCAGATGCACAACCTGCCAACCGCCAGCGCAACGCCGCTGCTGCGCGTGCCGGCTAACGCGGTGTTCAATCCCGATCGTAGCCTGCCGAATCAGCCTTATGTGTGGTTGATTAGCGGTGAAGGCGATGTGCTTAACGTCCAGCTGCAACCCGTGGTGTTGGGCAATCTGAGTGCGCAGGGCATCGAAATCGTCTCCGGACTGAAAGTGGGCGATCGCATTGTGGTCGCGGGGGTGAGCGATCTGCGTGATGGTCAGGCGGTGCGCCTGTGGACCCGTGAGCGAGGTCTGTAATGCGCCTGCTGGAACAATTTATTAGATATCCGATTCGCAGCTGGCTGGTGATCCTGCTGCTGGGCGTGGGCGGCATTGTTGCACTGCTTAATATTGGCCGCCTGGAAGACCCGCTGTTCACCATCAAATCCGCGGTGATCGTCACGCATTATCCCGGTGCCTCGGCGCAACAGGTGGAAGAGGAAGTGACGCTACCGCTGGAAAATGCCTTGCAGCGACTGCCCGCGCTCGACAGCGTTAGCTCAATCTCCAGCAACGGCTTGTCGCAGATTACCGTCTCGATTCACAGCCACTATCGGGCCGCCGAATTGCCCCAGGTGTGGGATGAGCTGCGTCGGCGCGTCGGCGATGCCACGCGCCAGTTCCCGCCTGGCGTCAGCGCCCCGCTGGTGAATGACGATTTTGGCGATGTTTACGGTTACTTCTTCACGATTTCCGGCGAAAACTTCACCAATAGCGAACTGCGTACCTACGCCGATCAGCTGCGGCGCGAGCTGAATCTGGTGCCCGGCGTGGCGAAAGTGGCGATTGCCGGCATCGAGCAGGAGCAAGTCAACATCACGCTCTCCAGCCAGAAAATGGCGGCGCTGAGTATTACGCCACAGCGCGTGGCCGCCCTGCTCAGCAGCGTCAATGCCGTTTCTGATGCCGGGCAGATTCGTATCGGTAATGAAGCGATCCGCTTCCATCCCACCGGTGAATTCCAATCGTTGGATGAAATCAGCGCGCTGCCCATCTCGGTGCCCGGCAGCCGCCAGCAGGTGTTGTTGCGTGATATCGCCACCGTCAGCTATGGCGTTACCGAGCAGCCGGGTAATCTCTATCACGCCAATGGACACGCCGCGCTGGCGATGGGCGTCTCCTTCGCGCCCGGCGTCAACGTGATTGACGTCGGCGATGCGCTGAGCGCCAAAATCCAGCAGCACCAGCAGGCCAAACCGCTTGGCCTCTCTCTGCAGGTGTTTTATAACCAGGCGCAGGAAGTGAAGCAGTCGGTTGATGGCTTCATCAATAACTTCCTGATGGCGCTGGCGATTGTGGTGGGAACGCTGCTGCTGTTTATGGGCGTGCGCAGCGGCATGGTGATCGCCGCCTCGCTGGCGCTCAACGTGCTTGGCACGCTGTTGATCATGTATCTGTTTAAGCTGGAGTTGCAGCGGGTATCGCTGGGTGCGCTGATCATCTCGCTCAGCATGCTGGTGGATAACGCCATCGTGGTGGTGGAAGGCATCAAGGTCGATCGCCAGCGCGGCAAGCCGTTGCAACAAGCGATGATGCAGATGGTGAAACGCAGCGCGCTGCCGCTGCTTGGCGCCACGGTGATTGCCATCATCGCCTTTGCGCCCATTGGTTTATCGCAGGATTCCACCGGCGAGTACTGTAAATCACTGTTCCAGGTGTTGCTGATTTCACTGCTGCTGAGCTGGCTCACTGCGCTAACGCTGACGCCGATATTCGTGCAGTGGATCGACGGTCATCAGGCGATCGGCAAAGAAACCGCACAGCCCTATCAGGGCATGCTGTTCCGCCTGTATCGCCGCGTGCTCACCACGCTGCTGCGTTTTCGCCTCACCACGTTGGTGCTGATGGCCGCTTGCCTGGCGATGTCGGTTTATGGTTTTGGCTACGTAAAGCAGAACTTTTTCCCCGCCTCCAATACGCCGATTTTCTTTACCGACCTATGGCTGCCGTATGGCACTGACATCAACTACACGGCGCAGACGGCGCGTGAAATCGAAGGTTGGATCAATCTGCAGCCGGGCGTTGTCAGCACCGTGACCACCATCGGCCAGGGCGCGATGCGTTTTACCCTGACCTACGACGCCACACGTCAGTACAGCAATTACGGGCAGATTATGGTGCGCGTACGGGATGCTAAGCAGTTGGCAGTGCTGGCGCAGCACACTGAACAGCACATCAGGCAGCACTTCCCGCAGGTAACCGAGCGCATCAAACGCATTAATTTTGGTAGCGCCAGCGATAGCGCGATTGCGCTGCGCGTAACCGGCCCCGATCCGATTACTCTGCGCCAGATTGCCAGCCAGATTGATGATATTTTCCTTGCTGAAGGCAGCGCCTTTGCGCCGCGTAACGACTGGCAGGCGCGCAGCAAAGTGATTCGTCCACAGTATTCGCCACTGCGTGGTCAGGAGTTGGGCGTGGATAAGCGCGATATTGATCAGGCGCTGCGCATCAACTTCAGCGGCGATAGCGTTGGCCTGCTGCGCGAAGGATCGCGGCTGATGCCGATCATGCTGCAAACGGCAGCGCAAGAGCGGCAGAATATCGATCATCTCGGCAATATTCAGGTATGGAGTCACACCCAGCAGCGTTATGTGCCGCTGGCTAACCTGGTGAGTGATTTCCGCCTCGAGTGGGAAGACCCGCTGATTATGCGCCGCGACCGTATGCGGGTGTTGACGGTGCAGACCGATCCCGATCCAACCAGTGGACGTACCGCTGCAGAGATTGTGGCACGCGTACAGCCCGCTATTGAGCAGCTTAAGCTGCCGGCGGGCTATCATCTGGAATGGGGCGGTGAGCTGGAGAGTTCACGCGATGCCCAAAGCGGGCTGCTGGGTGCGCTGCCGCTGGGCTTCCTCGTGATGTTTGTGATTACGGTGCTGATGTTCAACTCGCTGCGCGATGCGCTGGCGATCTGGATCACCGTGCCGCTGGCGTTGATTGGTGTCACCTGCGGTTTCCTGCTAACTGGCATTCCGTTTGGTTTTATGGCGCTGATTGGTTTGCTGAGTTTATCTGGCATGCTGATTCGCAATGGCATCGTGCTGGTTGAGGAGACCCGCCAGCTGGCGCAGCGTCAGCCGTTGCAGCAAGCCATCCTCGACGCCGCCACCTCGCGTCTGCGCCCGATTTTGCTCACCGCATTCACCACCGTGCTCGGCCTGCTACCGCTGCTGCGTGATGTGTTTTTCCAGAGCATGGCGGTGGTGATCATTTTCGGTCTGGGATTCGCCACCATCCTGACGCTGCTGGTGTTACCGGTGCTGTATCAGAGTTTTCACCCAGCGAAAAAGATTTGATGCTGCCATGTCTGGAGGTCGCCATAAATGGCGACCTTACAGGCGTTATAGCGATGACGAGTCAGTAAGACGCATTGATGCTGCAGCGAGGGGGTTGAGGCGACATCCCAGCCCGCTGAGCGAGTGAGGGATTCCAGGGCGAGCCGCAGGGATGCGGCGAGAGGCGGCGCTGAGCAGGAGCGAATCGCCGCCGGTCCGTCAGGAATCCTGAGGGAGCGAAGGCACCGCGAAGCGGCGGGATGGGCTGGCGCAGGGCCCGGGAGTGCAGAGGACGCGGCCAGGCGTCCTCTGCTCGGTCGCCGCACGGCATAGCTGAAACTGCCTCAGCCGATGGCGAACGAAAGTCGCTCAGCGCTTAACTGATCGGCATTACGCCATTTATGGCGACCTCTGGCTCTGCTGCTACTCAACATCCTGATGTTGAGCACTGGCCAACAGTATCTTTTTCAACATAAAGGTCAGTGGAATGGCCAGGATCGCGCCAATAATACCGAGCAGCGCCTGCCAGATTAGAAATGCCAGCAGTTGTGTGGTCAGCGCCATATTCAGCCGCTTGCCTAATAACAACGGTTCAATCACTGAGCTTAGAATCAAATTCAACGCCACAAAGAACAGCGCAACCACTAATGCTGTTTGCATATCAAATAACATATAACTCTGAAGAACCGGCGGGATGGCCGCCATAAACGATCCCAGCACCGGAATATAGTTGAATACAAACATCAATACGCCCCAGAAAAAGGCGAATTTAAGCCCAAGCAGATGCGCACCGCCCCAGACAATAATGCCACCGAGAATACTGGTTAGAGTTTTTACCTGAGCATAAACGATCACACTTTGAATACCTTCTTCAAGCGCCACATAATAGACCTGGTATTTTCCCTCAGCCTGTTTACGCAAGAGTACTTTCAGGTTGCGCATTTCATACAACATGAAAAATAGCATCAGAAATACCATTAGCCACCAGGAAAGAATGCTGGGTATTTGCGTGAGAAATCCGGTAACAAACCGCACGACTGCGCCAGCATCAATAAAGGTCAGCATGTCATTCGGCGTTAAAACAATCCCCAAATGCGCAAAAGTTTGCGTCACCGGCTCAAAGCGTTCGGCCAGTAACTGCGGCGCCTGGCGGCTGAGCTGGATTAAATCGGGGGTTAAAACAGTGAGTTTGATGATGGTGAAGACAATCACTAATAACAACATCACGATCACCAACAGTGACGACAGCAGACGTGGAATGCGTTTCCTTTCCAGCCGCACGATCAGCGGATCGAGCATAATTGCCAGGAACAGAGAGAGCATCACCTGATTAATTAACGGCGATGCCAGATAAATGCCGGTAAGAATTATGGTCAAGGTGGCGAGAATTAACAATACGCGCAGCAGCCTTGACCATAAAGGAAACCCATTCAGTCCCATCATAAAGATCCTTCATCCTATACAAAATGTATTATAGAGAAAAACCTATCCGCTGGGACTTGTTTGAGGTCAAACCGCCGATTATTGCCCGATAAATTCAGGCCGGTAGTAAACCGGCCTGAATGTCACGCGCGATTATTTGGTTCTGAATCTTCGGGTTAATGGCTTTTCGATCTCGACAATTAAGAACATCACGAAGCCAATAATCAGGGTGATAATCCAGTAGCGTAACGGCAGCGCTGTGGTACCAAACAGCAGTTGCATAAAGGGCGCATAGATAATCAGTAATTGCAGCACCAGCAAAACTGCGCTGACAATCCAGATACCTTTATTAAGCAGCAACCCTTTGCTTAATGAGAAACCGTCTGAAACACGGCAGTTCAGCATATAGAACCACTGCGCCGTCACCAACGTTTGCAACAATACGGTACGAATAAATTCCGGTGAATAGCCGCGCGGTTGTAACCAGGCTTCCAGAACGAAGGCGCTAATGGCGATCATCGAGCCGACAAAGATGACGCGCCAGATGGCAAAACCATCCATCACGTGCAGTTTGGGATCGCGCGGTGGACGACGCATAATATTTTGCTCACCCGCCTCAAACGCCAAACCGAAGGAGAGCGTGGCAGACGTCGCCATATTCATCCACAGAATTAACACCGGCGTCAGCGGAATGAGGTTCCCCGCCAGCAGCGCAATGATGATCAGTAAACCCTGCGCCAGGTTGGTCGGCATGATAAACAGAATGGTCTTTTTCAGGTTGTCATAAACCCGACGCCCTTCCCTGACCGCGCTGGCAATGGTGGCGAAGTTATCGTCCGTTAACACCATGTCCGCCGCTTCTTTGGTAACTTCGGTGCCTTTTATCCCCATGGCGATACCGACATCCGCCTGCTTCAGCGCGGGCGCATCGTTAACGCCGTCGCCCGTCATCCCCACTACCTCTTTTTTGCTCTGCAGCGCCTGCACCAGGCGGAACTTATCTTCCGGGCTGGTACGGGCAAAGATGTCGTAAGCCTGCGCGGCTTCACTCAGCTGCTGGTCATCCATCACTTCCAGTTCGCGCCCGGTAATGGCGCTACCGGCATTGCCGATACCCAACATCTGACCGATGCTCATGGCGGTTTGCGGATGGTCGCCGGTAATCATTTTGACGCGAATGCCGGCCTGCAGGCAGTCACCAATCGCGGTGATCGCTTCGGGTCGTGGCGGATCCATCATGCCGGCGATACCGAGCAGAATCATGCCGTGGCTCAAATCCTGATGGGTTAATTCAGTCTGGCCCGGCGTAGCGGGTTTCCACGCCGCTGCCACCATGCGTAATCCCTCACGCGCATACTCTTCAATTTTGGCTTCCCACCAGGCGAGGTCGATGGGCTGCAATCCGCTTTCCGTTTGCTGCTGTTGGCAATGCCGGAACAGTACGTCCGGCGCACCGGTGAGCAGCACGCACTCCTCTTCGCCAATGCGATAGTGCGTCGACATGTACTTATATTGCGAATCAAACGGAATTTTACTGCGCAGTTCGGTGGTTACCGTCGGTAAATGCCCTTTGGCCGCCAGTACCTTCAGCGCCCCTTCGGTCGGGCCACCGGTGATTTTCCACAGGCCGTTCTCATCTTTAATCAACTGGCTGTCATTACAGAGATCGATGGTGCGCAGATAGCGCTCCAGTATCGAACCGGCCGCGACAGTTATCGGCGACGCATCATCGGCTTTATGAATCGCGCCGACCGGCTCATAGCTGACGCCATCAACGCGATAAATTTGATCGGCGGTGATAATGGCTTTCACCGTCATTTCGTTCATGGTCAGAGTGCCGGTTTTATCCGAACAGATCACCGTCATCGCCCCCAGCGTTTCCACGGTCGGCAGCTTGCGGATTATCGCCTGCTGCTTCGCCATGGTTTGCACGCCAAGCGAAAGAATGATCGAGATGATCGCCGGTAATCCTTCGGGAACCGATGCCACGGCGAGGCTGATCAGAGACAGCATCAGCTCTGAAACCGGCATATCGCGGAACAGCAGGCTAAAGACAAACAGCGCAGCCATCATCGCCAGAATGATCAGGAAAATGGCTTTACCGAGTTTATCCATTTGTACCAGTAACGGCGTACGGTGCTTTTCTATGTCGGACATCATCTGGTTGATGTGCCCCAACTCGGTCGCGCCACCGGTGGCCACTACCAGCCCTTTACCGCCGCCGGAACTGACGGTAGTGCCGGAGAACAGCAGATTGGTGCGGTCGCCCAGCGGCAAATCGCCGGACAGCGCATCGGTGCCCTTCTCGACGACGGTCGATTCCCCAGTGAGAATCGCTTCTTCAACCCGCAGGTTGTGCGCTTCGATCACGCGCAGATCCGCCGGAATACGGTCGCCTGCGCGAATTACGACCACATCGCCTGGCACCAATGCCGTAGTGGGCAGCGTTTCATGGTTCCCGCCGCGAATCACCACGGTTTCACTGGAGAGCATATTACGAATACTCTGCAGGGATTTTTCCGCGTTGCTCTCCTGAATATGGCCAATTAATGCATTCACCACCGCCACGCCGAGGATCACCAGCGTATCGACCCAATGTCCCATTACGGCGGTCAGCACCGCGGCGGCCAGCAAAACGTAGATTAAAACATCATTGAAGTGGGCAAGAAAACGCAGCCAGGCCGGTTTACCGGGTTTCTGCGGCAGGGCATTTTCCCCGTACTGTTTTAAGCGTGTCGCCGCTTCAGCACTGCTTATTCCCTCGGTCGAACTTTGGGTACTGGCCAGCGTTTCATCAACAGAAAGTTGATAATAAGTACTTTCCGGTTTAGCAGTATTCATCGCTTTCTCCTCAAATCCTGTTTCGGAAATCAAGGCGGTGATATCCCATGATTAACAAATCGCCATTGAACGAAAAAAATGAGACCTGACTTCCTCGGACTGAGAAGAGGTCCGCTTAGGATTGAATTCTATGTCATCTATGGCTACTTAGCTGGAGCCGGGCAGCCGAATTATCTATACGGAAAACTTTAAGATTTTGAAAAATGAACGCTATAAACGTAGCACAGGGAAATTCAACGCATTCATTTCGCAATAAAAGTTTTGGGCTTGCGCATCCAACTGTTAGCGCCGACTCGCTGTTTAAATGATTAATTTATAAATAAAGATAAAATTCATAAGGATGCCTGAATCAACCCCAAAATAATGATTATTTGATGACAGAATTTTATTCTAACCAAGTGGAACACAAACCCAATACAATCCATTTTCATGGAGTTAAATGCCATCAATATCAACAAAAATATTACAATCTATCTGCCTTTACTTTTTTTGACTTATGCGTCTATGCTCATCTTTAACAAAATCACGCTGTTAACACCTCTCACCTTTTATAGCGATGGCACAGTTTCCTTACGGTCATGGTTAATGGAGGCATCGATGCATGGTTATAGCCTGCTGCGTTTAAGTCTTTATGTTGTCTTTGCAATTGTCACTTGCTCTGCTGTCGGACTATTCACCTATGCGGTGGTTTCTATGCTTGGCAGATAAATAAGCCACGAATAAAACGTCAACAATTCACTCGTTGTTGCTGAGGATAAAACAGTGACTCGTTATTTTACGCTGATGGCGATTGTTATATTTATAACAACCGCTTGCGATCAAAAAAAACAGGACGTCGCCGCACCGCCACGCATGGTTAAAGTGATTGACGTCGTGGCTTCCGGCGAATCTCAACAACGCATTTTCCCGGCACGTATTGAATCCGGCGACTCTACCGATTTGTCATTCAAGCGCGGCGGACAAATTGAATCGCTGGATATTCGTCAGGGCACGCGCGTCGAGCAGGGACAGCAGATTGCCCGGCTGACGGCGCGTGAAGCGCAGCAGCGCGTCAACGAACGCCAAACCGCAGCCACGCTGGCACAACGGCAATTTGCTCGCTTCCAAACGCTCTCCGGGAGGCAGGCTATTTCGCAGGCGGATATGGATGTGCAGCGCGCCAATCGCGATGCGGCGAATGCTGCCCTGCAAATCGCACGTGAAGAGCTAAGCCAAATGACGCTCACCGCGCCGTTTAGCGGCACTGCCGCTAACGTCAATGTGCGCAACCATCAGGTGGTTGCCGCCGGCCAAACCATTGCGACGCTAACCCGCACCGATCTGCTCGACGTGGTGTTTAGCGTGCCGGAAAATTTATTTACCGCGCTGGATATGCGCAACATGACCTACCGTCCGGTGGTGCGCATCAACACCCTGCCCGATCGGGAGTTCCAGGCCGAGTACAAAGAACATACCGGCAGCAGCAGTAGCAACACCTTGACCTGGCAAGTGATTTTAACCATGCCCCGCCCGGTGGATTTCCCGGCCGTGGGCGGCGTCAGTGGCACGGTGACGATTAATCTGGCGAATCTGCCCGCCAATGTGCATCGCGAATCGCTGGTGGTACCGGTGGAAGCGGTATTCAATCCCGATAACAGCCAGCGTAATCAGCCGCACGTCTGGGTGGTACAAGGCAGCGGCGATCAACTGCACCTTGAGGATCGTAAAGTCAGCGTCGGGGATGTGACCGATCGCGGCGTAGTGATTACCTCCGGCCTACAACCAGGTGAACGCGTGGTCGCTGCTGGCGTCAATGAGTTGCATGCCCAACAGCCAGTGCGCATCTGGACGCGTGAGCGGGGGCTGTAATGGATATCTCCCGGCAGTTTATCGATAATCCGGTTCGCGTCTGGCTGGCCATTCTGTTACTGGGCGTCGGCGGCATTTTTGCCCTGCTCAATATTGGTCGTCTCGAAGATCCCGCCTTCACCATCAAAACCGCCGTGGTGGTGACGCACTATCCCGGCGCCTCCGCTCAGCAGGTAGAAGAAGAAGTGACGTTGCCGCTGGAGAATGCGCTGCAGCAGTTGCCGTATCTGGACAACGTCAGTTCGATCTCGTCCAACGGTTTGTCACAGATTACCGTCAATATTGCCTCGCGCTACCACTCCAACCAACTGCCGCAAATCTGGGATGAACTGCGGCGCAGAGTCGGTGATGCCGCACGGTCCTTTCCGCCCGGTGTCGCTGCGCCGTTTGTGAATGACGATTTCGGCGATGTGTTTGGTTTTTTCTTCGCCATCTCCGGCGACAACTTCAGTAACCCGGAGTTGGTGCAGTACGCCGAGCAACTGCGCCGTGAACTGGTGCTGGTACCGGGGGTGGGAAAAGTCGCGCTCGGCGGGGTTATCCCCCAGCAAATTAATGTTGATGTGTCGCTGACGATGATGGCGGCACGCGGCATTACTCTGCCGCAACTCTCCAGCGTGCTGAGCCGTCTTAACGTGGTTTCAAGCGCCGGAGAGATCAAAGCCGGAACGGAATCCATCCGCCTGCATCCGACCGGTGAATTTCAAAACATCGAGGAGTTGAGTGATTTGCTGGTCAGCCCGCCGGGCGATCACGCCACTACCCGCCTGCGCGACATCGCTACGCTGTCGCGCGGGCTGAGCGAATCGCCCTCCAGCATTTACCATGCCAGCGGACGCCCGGCGGTCACCATGGGAATCTCCTTCATTCCTGGGGTGAACGTGATTGACGTGGGACGCGCGCTGGAAGCGAAACTGCAGCAGATGTCAGCGGAAAAACCGGCTGGTATTCAGATCAATGTGTTCTACGATCAGGCGGCGGAAGTGGCGCACTCCGTCAATGGCTTTATCGCTAATTTCCTGATGGCGTTGGCGATTGTGGTCGGCGTGCTGCTGATCTTTATGGGCGTGCGCAGCGGCATTATCATTGCGCTGTCGCTGGCGCTGAATGTGCTGGGCACACTGTTGATCATGTATCTGTGCGGCATTGAACTGCAGCGTATTTCGCTGGGCGCGCTGATTATCGCGCTCAGTATGCTGGTGGATAATGCCATTGTGATTGTTGAAGGGGTGCTGATTGCGCGTCAGCAAAACTCGCCGCTCGTCACCACCATCAATTTCGTTATTCGCCGTACCGCCTTTCCGCTGCTCGGCGCGACCATCATCGCCATTCTGGCTTTTGCCCCCATCGGCTTGTCGCAGGATTCCACCGGCGAATACTGTAAATCGCTGTTCCAGGTGTTGTTGATTTCACTGCTGCTGAGCTGGTTCTCGGCGCTCACTATTACGCCGGTACTGATTAAATGGTGGCTGTTTAAAGCGCAGGCGGCAGCCCCTGCTAAGGCCGCCGCCTCACCTTATGATGGCGGCTTTTATCGCAGCTATCAGCGGGTATTACAGGTGTTGCTCAGGCAGAAAACCCTGACGCTTTCGCTGATGGCGGTCCTGCTGGCGCTGGCTATCTGGGGCTTCGGTTCGGTTCGTCAAAACTTCTTCCCTTCGGCAAATACGCCGATTTTCTTCGTCGATCTGTGGCTGCCGTATGGCACCGATATTAAGTCCACCGAGCAGATGGCCAGTGACATTGAAAAATCGATCACCGGCCAGCAAGGCGTGCTCTCTACCGTGACCACCATTGGTCAGGGCAGCATGCGCTTTATCCTCACCTATAACGGACAGCGTCAGTACAGCAACTATGCGCAAATCATGGTGCGCATGGACGATCAGCGCAATATCGCAGCGCTTACCCGGCGGATTGATAGCGACATTGCGCGCCAATATCCGCAGGTAAACGCCAGCACTAAACGCGTGATGTTTGGCCCTTCCGGCGGCAGCGCGATTGAAGTGCGCATTAAAGGTCCCGATCCCGATCGAATGCGCCTGATTGCCAGCGAAGTGGGCGAGATTCTCACCCGCGACCCGGCCACCGACAGCGTGCGCAATGATTGGCAAAACCGCAGCAAAGTGATTCGCCCACAATATAATCTGGCGCTGGGACGGGAGTTAGGCGTCGATAAACAGGATGTTGATAACGCGCTGGAGATGAATTTCTCGGGCAGTCGCGTGGGGCTTTACCGTGAAGGCGCCGATCTGCTGCCGGTGATGGTGCGGCCACCGGTCAGCGAGCGGCAGGACGCCAATCATCTTAATAATGTGCTGGTGTGGAGTCAGAGCCAGCAGCAATATATTCCGCTCAGCAACGTGGTGAATGGTTTCTCTCTGCAATGGGAAGATCCGCTGATTCTGCGTCGCGATCGCAGCCGGGTGCTGACGGTTCAAACCGATCCCAATCCGCTGAGCAGCGACACCTCAGGCGATATTCTGGCGCGCGTGAGGCCGCAAATTGAACAAATCCCACTGCCGCACGGCTATAGCATTGAGTGGGGCGGCGATGCTGAAAGCTCCAGCGAAGCGCAGCAAGGGGTGTTTACGTCGCTGCCGCTCGGCTATCTGGTGATGTTCGTGATTACCGTGCTGATGTTCAGCTCGCTGAAGAATGCCGTCGCCATCTGGCTAACGGTACCGCTGGCGCTGATCGGCGTGACGCCGGGCTTTTTGATTACCGGCATTCCGTTTGGCTTTATGGCGCTTATCGGCCTGCTGAGCCTGAGCGGCATGTTGATCCGTAATGGGATTGTGCTGGTCGAGGAGATTGAGCAGCAGAAACAGCTGATGCCGCAGAGCGATGCCATTCTCTACGCCGCAACTTCCCGTCTGCGTCCCATTCTGCTGACGGCGTTCACCACCGTGCTGGGGCTGGCGCCGCTGCTGCGCGATGTGTTCTTCCAGAGCATGGCGGTGGTGATTATGTTTGGTCTGGGCTTTGCCACGGTGCTGACGCTGCTGGTGCTGCCGGTGATTTATGCCTGCTTCCATCGTCAACCGGACGCGACCGCGCCATGAATGTCACCGGCCTCAATGTTATCAAAACGCTGGGATGTATGGCGGCGGTGACGTTTTTCACCGTCTACAACACCTGGGATCGCTACGATTATGACTATCACTGGATTCTGGCGTTTCTGACCTTTATCTCCACTATCGCTACACCGCTGTTTTTTGTCGTCGCCGGGATTATGGATGCCCGTTCCGAGCAGGATCTCAGCTGGCAGATGAGTAAGATTCGCAATGTGGTGATCGTGTTTCTTTTCTGGATGACGGTCTACTACCTGTGGGAACCCTATCAGCGCGGCTATCTGATTCAACCGTGGTTCGTCTTCTCGTTCATTATCATCTACAGCTTTCATCCGTTAATGACATGGCTCAGTCAGCATCGGCGAGCATTCTGCGCAATGGTTTTCGTGCTGCTGGTATTCTCGTACGGTTACGATTTGCTGGCGGTGCTGCACCCGGACGAGGCGCTGTTCCGGCTGGAGCCGCAATATCGGCTTTGGACCTGGCTGCTGTTTTACTTAACCGGCCAGCTGCTGTGCGATCCGCTGATTGCCGACTGGATGGAGCGCAAAAAGGTGGCGCGCGGCGCGGCGATCGCCCTGCCCTTTATCTACCTGTTTACCTGGTTTTATGAGCAGCATTTCTTCTTTGCGTTATTCAAAGCCGATCGCAATGCCTTTATCCTGACCGGATCGCAAATCTATCTGCTGGTGGTAGTGCTGGTGATCGCCGCCAGCCGGGTACGTTTTCGCCATAATGCGAAAGTGAAAGAAGCCATCCTGGCGACCATCAGCAAAACCATGACCGGAGTCTATATTCTGCACTACTCGGTTTTCCACCTCGTCACGGCACTGATTCCCATCACCTCTTTGGCCACCAAACTGACGCTAATTGTGGTCACTTTTGCCGCCTCGGTGCTGTTGTCGCGGCTGATTCTTGCCAGCGGCTGGCTGAAAAAAGTCATAACCCTTTAAGGCATGGCGCAACATCCGCCTGACTGCTGCAGTCGATACGACCCTTTATTTGCAGCATCATAAAATCGTAAAACGGATTGGATGTATTGCGCATTAAGGTATCCAGACCGACGATCAGGCTCGCGGTTTCTCCACGCAGCGAAATGGTGCCAAAGCTGATGCCATAACGATTCTTTTCTGTCGGCTGGCGGCCATACAGCGAGTCGCTAAGCGGAAACGGCACGGCGATATGCGATAAAGAATAGGTATCCTGTGGCCACGCGGCGTGCAGCGAACGCACCCTCTCCTGAGTTTCGTCGGCTGGCGTTATGCGCGCCACGGTTTCATAAGTGCTGGCTGACGCGTTGGTGATCACCGTTGAGGCATAGCGGCGCGGTGCCGGTGGTAACAAATTGCTGACTGCCGAATAGAGTGCGGGCCTGAAGAGTGCGCGTAAGTTTGCCGCCTGGTTAACGTCAAATATCACCAGCTCGCTGCCGTTATCCGGTAAATAGCGATAAAAAGAGTTCACCACCGCGCGGGTGCTGACGGTGGAGTCCAGCACCGACTGGAAGGTTAGTACCGGCGGGAACGCCTGCAGGGTTCCACTGCGGATGACGTGCAGCATCTGATCCTGCATCGCCTGGGTTAACAGCCACGATTGGCGCGCCGCGCGTACTGGAAAGGAGTTGTATTTAAACGGATTATATTCCGGAACGATATTCAGCCAGGCCGCCTTAGCGAAGCCTGGAATAATCGCTGGCCAGCCCGCTAATCCGGCAAAGCGCGCATAGGCGGTGACGCCAATCATCGGCGACAGCAACACCAGCTGTTGCGGTTGGCGCAGCGCGTTATTTTGCAGGCTATCGAGGCTGTACTTTACGGCTAACGCGCCGCCGTTGGAGTAGCCGACCAGATGCAAAGGCACGTTGTTTCCTGCCAGACGCGTGGCTTCCCGTACCGCTAAGCGCGTGACCGCCATCCACATTTGCCAGTCGACTTTGGTCAGCGAACCTGGCGCCGTGCCGTGCCCCGGCAGACGCGGCACCACCGCGACAAAACCCTTTTGCTGATACGCCTGCGCCAGATAACGTACGCTGTAGGGCGAATCGGTTAAGCCATGCAGCAGCACCACGGCCCCTTTCACCTCGCCCTGTGGTTCGAGGATAAACGAGCGATTCCAGTTGGTGTCAAATCGCGCCGGATATACCGGGCTTTGTGGGTTAAAGCGGTTGAGTGCTGTTTTATCCTCGTCGCTGAGTTGATCGGTCACGTTGGCTTGCATATCGTGGAAGATGTCATCTTCGCGTGCCAGATAATCGGCGAAGCTGGCACCATCAATCTCATCCGTCGACATTTCATGTGCCGACCAGGTATGCCAGCGATGCAACGGCGGCCCCTGCTCAGATTGATAGCCACGAATCAGCAGGAACATGACCAGTAGCGCCAGCAAAGCCAGCGCAATTCGCTTCAGAAACTTGCTGATTTTAGTGTTGTGCAACGCGTTGGCTAAATCAGAAGGCATAGCGCACCCAGGCGAACAGCACGTTGCCGTTATTATGTGTGCCTGGAATATAGGTGAACTGCACATTCAGACGCTTGTAACCGGCAGAGAACAGCGGCAGCACAATCGGCAGCGGCACATAGTTGGCGAAATCGTCGCGCGCGGTAATACCGGCGGTTAGCCCGAGACCGAGACGAAAATCGCGCTGTTGATCCAGATACCAGCCCTTCTCCCAGCCATAACCGATGATCGGCTGCCATTCATTATGCGAATCTTTAAACGCCATGGCATAGAGTGCGCTCCAGTTACCGTCTTCATTAATACGCGACACGCCTAACCCACCGCCCCACGGCGTTTCATTGTAGTTATCCGTCTTGTCTTTATCGTAGGCGAAGCGCGCATGCCAGCTGATGAAGGGCAAATAGAGATCGTAATACTGCGGCTCCTGCCAGGTTTGAGAAACATCCTGCTTAAGCCAGTCCCAACCATCACTGAGCGAGTTGGCCGCCGTGGCGGGGAAGACAAACAGAATCAGGATGAGAAACCAGGTCGTCTGAAGAGTTCGCATAGTCTTATGCCTCTGAAATGCACCGCCAGAAAAAGGGTGTGGAAAAGCTGACGTGCTCAGGAAGCAGATCAAGCCACTTAACCGGTTAGATTATAGTTGCTTGTTATTGCTATAGGAAATCTCTGACAGACCGAAACATGCTGTGGCTATATGTTGACAAAATCCACTTTTATAAACATATGGCGTCAACTTGTTTACGCCATCGACACGTTAAGCCTATATGTCGATAAAATACGTTTTTATAAACATGACATCGTGACATGTCGATGCCATCGACATATTATGGCGATATGTCGATAAAATTGGCTTTTTTAAACATATGAACTGGAAACCGGAAACGCCTTTCAACGATCTTCCCTTACTTCCGCCTAATCTCGAGCGCATTGAAACGCGAAAGGTACTTAAGGCGTGCATTACTGCACGTGCAGCGATAG
Source organism: Pantoea sp. USHLN256 (assembly GCF_037149875.1). Taxonomy (NCBI): domain Bacteria; kingdom Pseudomonadati; phylum Pseudomonadota; class Gammaproteobacteria; order Enterobacterales; family Erwiniaceae; genus Pantoea; species Pantoea sp. USHLN256. The sequence goes on from NZ_JBBCQO010000002.1 coordinate 543,269, forward strand.
CAGAGCTGAAAACTGCCGGCGAGTTGATCCCGGATCAAGGTTTACTGATAAACATACTTCCGCTAATGGAAGCAAAAGACTCTTCACGCATTGAAAACATCGTGACAACCAGTGATCAACTTTTCCAGTATGCCGATCGCGAAGAAAACGCCAATCCTGCCACTAAGGAAGCACTCCGCTATCGCACTGCGCTTTACAATGGTTATACCCATCTGGAAACACATCCCTTATGCACTAACACAGCTATAGCGATTTGCACGAAGTTGCGCGCCGTGCAGACAGATATTCGGAAAACTCCTGGAACAGTACTGCGCGACCAGAACAACGATGTAGTCTACACGCCACCTGTTGGTGAAACTGCGATTCGCGACTTAATGGCAAACTGGGAACGTTTTATACATGGTGACGATGATATTGATCCGCTGGTTAAAATGGCGATTTCACATTATCAATTTGAATGCATTCATCCATTTCCAGATGGTAACGGCCGTACTGGCCGTATCCTGAATATTCTTTATCTTATCCAGACGGAGTTACTGTCACTGCCTATTCTCTATCTTTCCCGTTTCATTCTGGAAAGGCGTGATGATTATTACTCCCTTCTTCGTGGAGTAACAGTCGAAAAAGATTGGGAATCCTGGATATTATTTATGCTTGAAGCTGTCGAGAATACTGCCCGTTGGACAACGAAAAAAATAGCTCAGATTCGCGCACTTATGGCTGAAATTACCGAGTATGTACGTGAAAAGTTGCCCAAAGTGTATACCCACGAATTACTACAGGTGCTATTTGCGCAACCTTACTGTCGAATTGAAAACTTGGTAGAGCGAGGAGTAGCAAAACGTCAGACGGCATCAATCTATCTTAAGCAATTGGTTGAGATCGGCGTGCTTGAGGAACTCAGTTACGGCCGCGAGAGGTTATATATGAACACGCGCTTGTTACAGGAGTTGAACCAGTAAATCAAATCAATTAGCTGGGTTTAATATTGAGTATGCGAAGTGACCAGGAAGCTCCTTCGAGCTTCCTGGTTTTATATCAGAACGGTCCCCAGTTGATCGCCACACCAATCAGCAGCATCACCACGCAGATAACAAACCACACGGCAATGACCGGCGCGACAAAGCGCAGCCATTTACCAAACGACACGTTGGCCGTGGCCAGCACCGCCATCAGCACGCCTGAGGTTGGGCTCATGCAGTTGACGATGCCTTCACCGAGTAGCACCGTCTGCACCATAACCTGACGCGTCAAACCGAGGTTATCGCCGAGCGGGGAGAAAATCGGAATCAACAACGCCGATTCGCCGGAACCGGATGAGATACCGAAATGCATCAACGCCGCGCTGATAAACATACCAATCGCGGCCGCCGTGGGCGGAATCGGTGCCAGCAGATCGGACAGGAAACCGACAATGGGATCCAGCACGTTGCCCTGTTGCAGCACCAGCGAAATAGAGGCCGCCATGCCGACGATAAACGCGCCCTTCACCAGCTTGGAACAGCCGCCGAGGAACGTATTGGCGATGTCCGAACCGCTCATGCGTCCCATCAATCCCACCGCGATGGAGAGCAGAATAAACATCGCCGACATCTCACTGGTGCCCCAGTGAAACTTCACCGCGCCGCTGATGAACAGGATAAGCGACAGCGCGACGGTACTCAAAATCAGCTTGTGACGACCGGTAACCAGCGCCGTTTGCCCGGCACCTTGCGCCTGTTGTGGACGCAGATGTCCATCCTGACGTGCGCGACGAATTGACCAGATCAGATAAGCCACGGCGCTGACCACAAACAGCAAACAGGTGATGCCGCGCAACAGCATGCCGGAGAACAGCGGCAGCTGCGCCAGATGCTGCGTCAGGCCGGTGGTCGCCGGGTTGAGGATTGCTACGTTAAAGCCCGCTGCACAGGTAAGATAAACCAGCGAGGCACCGAGAATCGGCGGCAATCCCATCGATCGCGCCACCAGCAGACCAATCGGCACAAACGCCACCACCGCATTCACCACCACGCCGGTGGTGCCGAGCAGGGCGAAGATAGTGCCGAAAATTAACACCATGCGCGTATCACTCAGGCGCGTGCTGCGCGAGAGCGAATTTAATGCCGTAGCAATCGCCCCCGTCTCCTCCACCACCGCCAGTACGCCGCCGGTGAACAGGATCAGAAAGATAATCGGCGCAGATTTCACCATCCCTTTGGCAATGGCGGTAAAAATTTCCAGCGGATAAACCCCGCTTTGCGGCACCGCATGCAGGCTATCTTTCACCGCAAACTTGATGCCGTCGCGCGTTACAAAATCGAATACGCCGGCTGGAATAAGCCAGGTGGCAACCGTCGCCAGCACCAGAATAATGAACAGCAGCATATACGGGCTTTGCCCGCTCTCCTGCACCGGTGCCGCGCTGCTGGCCTGCTGAATATTTAGCTGCGACATGGCGCTTCCTCCCCATCGTTTGCGAGGATCAGGCCCGCCACCAGCGCCGCGCGTGGGACGATATCAGCGATAATGATGTGTTCGTGGCGCGCGTGAATGCCTGCGCCGGTCGCGCCCAGGCCATCCAGCGTCGGTAAACCCAGCGCTGCGGTGAAGTTGCCGTCGCTACCGCCGCCGACCGATTTGCCCTCCAGCGCAAAGCCTAATGACTGCGCCACCTGCTGTGCGTGTTTAAACAGCAGCAATGAAGCCGGCGTCTGGCGCATCGGCGGTCGTTTCTGTCCGCCGCTGACGTTTATACCAATACCTGCGCTAGAGGGGGTTAGCTGGCTGATGGCTGCATCGATGCGCTCAGCTTCCTCTTCGCAGGTAACGCGCGTATCAATGCCCAACTCCGCTTTATCCGCGACCACATTGATGCGACCGCCGCCGTTGGCGATACCGACATTGACCGTGGTGCCGCGCTCTGGCGCATTCAACGCATGTAGCCGCAGAATTTGTTGCGCCATCTCATGGATCGCGCTCACGCCCTCTTCCGGATTGTTACCGGCGTGCGCCGCCTGACCGGTGATAGTGATGTCATAACGCCCGGTGCCTTTACGCGCGACCTTCAGCGCACCGCTGCCCGCCACCGCCGGTTCAACCACTAAAACCTGATCGGCGCCTGGCGCATGTTGCGCCAGCCAGTCGCTGGAGCTTGGGCTGCCCAGCTCTTCATCGCTGTTGCACAGGAAAACGATGCGCTTACCCGCCAGCTGGTCCAGCGCCTGTAGCGCTCGCACCGCCCACATCGCCTGCACCAAACCGGCTTTCATATCCAGCACGCCTGGCCCGAACAACTTGCCATCCTCTTCGCGCAGCGCCAGTTCGCCGTGATCCCAGACGGTATCGAAATGGCCAATGATGGTGGTTTGTGGCCCGTTTTCGCCGAGCGTGAACTTGAGGTGATTACCGTACTCAGGCTCTGGCGACACGCTGGCGCTGATGCCTAAACGCTGCTGGAACAGGCTTTGCAACACGTCTCCACAGCGATCAACCGCTGCTTTGTCGAGCGAAGGCGATTCCGCCGCCACCAGACGTTTGATGTCTCCCAGAATCTCAGCGGCATGTTGTTGCAAATAATCTTTTATATTTTTCATGTTATTACCCATCTGTCTTAGTGTCCGAGCCAGTATGCGCAGAAACATTGCCGTTAAAAAATGAGGAGTAAATGTTAATATTGTTGCCCTGAGAGCAACAGATTGGCAAAAAATATGACGCTGTCCACTTATCCCGAGAAAGCCATAAGTTATTTGTATGAAGTTGGCGTACATGGCGGCATTCGACGCGCGGCGGATGCGCTCGGCATCAATCCCTCAGTGATCAGTCGGCAGCTGTCGTCACTGGAACGCAGCCTGCAACTGCCGCTGCTGGAACGACGGGGCCGTAACGTGGTGCTGACCGAAGCGGGCAGGATGCTGGCGGAGGATTTCGCGCAGACCAGCCAGCGCCGCAAGATGCTGGAGCGCCAGCTGCAGGATTTGCGTCATATGCGTGGCGGCTCGATCAACATTCGCATCGGGCAAGGCATGGTGGACGATGTGGTCAGGCATGTGGTGCAGGCGTTTTCCCGTGCCTATCCGGGCGTATTTGTGAACATCATGTCGGGCGATATGCAAACCACGGTAATGCTGATTGCTAAAGGCGAAGTGGATATGGCGGTTAGCTTCGGACCGGCTGGACCACCGGGCGTGAAGTGCCTGAGTTTTCAGCGCGGGCCGATCTGCGCCATTGTGCCGCCGGATCATCCGCTGGCTGGCCTTTCCGCCGTCAGCGCCAGCGCATTAACCCAGCATCGCTTAATCGCCATGAATGAGAATTTTGGCTTGCAGCGCTACATCAACGCGATCTTCAAAAGTGAAGGCCTTATCTTTACCCCGTCTTACTGCTGCAACCTGTTTTCCAGCGCCATTGCCCTGACGCAGGCGGGTTTAGGCATCTCATTTATGACCGCGCAATCGGTGAAAGCCACGCTGCAACGCGGCGAACTGGTGGCGATTCCGATCGATCATCGCATCGCACGTGAAAGTCAGTGTCATCTGCTGCGCAGCGCCGATCACCGTTTGACGCCCGCCGCGCACTATCTGTGGCAGCTGCTGAGCCAGTTTTTTACTGCTTCATTAGAGGAGGAGGTATCAGGGATATTCTGAATATCCAGGCGTAATTCTACTTTTTAATATCGGCATGTATCTGGTCATTTAAAATTCATTAATAGATAACCCGATGAAAGATAAACTGGGATAAATGTAGAATAAGATAAATTACCCTACAGTCAGTTCCATTCAGCGCGTAATTAATTTATCTTGATGAAGTTTAGCGCTGTTGATTAGCATTACTCTACTATTTACATTGTCAGGTATATTCCTTACGTGGATAACGCCGAATGAATTTTCGCACCGACATTAATGGGCTGCGCGCCTATGCCGTAATGTTAGTTATTCTCTTTCACTTCGGTTTTACACGGGTGAGCGGTGGGTTTCTCGGAGTTGACGTGTTCTTTGTCATCTCAGGCTATCTGATGACGAGTATTATCCTGTCTCGCCTTAGAAATAACCGTTTCTCTTTACTGGCATTTTATGCCGCGCGCTGCCGGAGAATTATACCGCCCCTGATGGTGCTGTGCGTGATATTGATGCTGATGGGTTATTTTCTGATGCCGCCGGATGAATATAATAAAATGGCGGAGCACGCTGTATCCAGCCTCAGTTTTATCTCCAATGTGGTCTATTTCAAACAGGGTGGCTATTTTGATAGCGGTTCGGTATATAAATGGTTACTGCACACCTGGTCATTAAGCGTCGAGTGGCAATTCTATTTGCTATTACCTCTGGCACTGATGTTCACGGCGCGTTTCCTGCACCAGCAGTTTGCCTGGGCAATGGCAATCGCCGCACTACTTTCATTCGGCCTGGTGCTGGTGATGGTGGCTACCCATTTTCATCTCACGGCAACTTATTATCTGTTACCAACGCGCGCATGGGAGATGCTGGCAGGCGGACTGCTGTATCTGACACCGAAAACGGCCTTGAGCGGCCAACGCTGGATCCCACCCGTCGCTATTTCAGGGCTCATAATCTGTGCGTTGTGTTTTGATGAAAGCATGGCCTGGCCCGGCATCATGACGCTCATTCCTGTGTTGCTGACGGCACTGATCATCCATGCCGGCGTGCAAAACAGCCGGTGGCTGAACAACCGCATTGTGCAGCACATCGGTAAAACCTCTTATTCGGTTTATTTATGGCACTGGCCGCTGTGGGTATTCTGGCATCTGGTCAATTGGCCTATCACGCTGGTTAGCCAGGCGCTGCTGATCCTGCTATCACTGGCTGCGGGTTGGGCTTCGTGGTTGCTAATAGAAAACAAGCAGGGTTGGCTGAGTGGCAAAACCTACGTCACACTGGGACAAACTGCGCTGGTACTGTTAGTGGGCGTGTTCATTGTGGCAAACGCCGGGCTTCCTTCACGCGCTCCGCAGGTGATCGCCAGCATCAAACACTATTCACAGGAGCGTTTTGTCAACGGCGAAAAGTGTTTTGTCTTTAGTGGTACAACCTCGCCGCAATGCGTATTTGGTCGGGCTCGCCAGGTAAACCTGGTGGTATTGGGTGACAGCCATGCGGCGGCAATGTTGTCTTCAATTGTGGAAAGTGCCAGACCCAATGATGCAGTAGTGTTTATTGCGCAGTCGGGATGCCCGTCAATGCCGGATATTCATCGCAGCGCCAGCCCCGACTGCGGCGGTTTTGTGAAGAATGCGCTAATCGATATCGAACGGAAATATCCCCACGCTTCGGTGCTCATTATCAACCGTTTATCCTTCTACCTGCATGGCAGTTTTGGCAGCGGAAGCACGACGCCCGACTATAGCTTCCTGAATGAGAAGAGCTCGATTACTGCCTATCAACAGCATTTTGGCGCAGTAGTAAAACAGCTCGCCTCTCATCGCCGGGTATTTATCATGACGCCCGTGCCCGAGTTTGGTTACGACGTTATTTACCGCATGTCGCGCGATGCCATGCGCGGCAACGCATTGGCCATTCAGCAAACGCGAGCAGAATATCAATCACATAATCAGGAGACGCTGGCGATGTTAAATACCATCGCCGCACAATCCCCCAATGTCGCACTGCTCGATGCCACTCAGGCACTTTGTGATAGCAACTTCTGCTACGGTGCAAAAGACGACGTGCCGCTGTACCGCGATGATAACCACCTTTCAGAGGTGGGAAACAAGAGTCTGAGTGGCGTGTTTGCTGGTATGTGGCGGATGATTGATAGTATTTAGCGCGTTCTCATTAGGGATTAAACACTCTTTGGCCGCTTAAAAATTAGCGGCCGTTCAGCCATCCAGGTATTTAAACGGTTAAAATAAATAAACATATACGTTGCTAAATTATTATCGCTATGTCTTAATGCGTCATCGGTTTGGAACACAGACCTTATGAAAGCAGTTTTAGTAAAGCAGTCCTCAGTTCAAGTGTTATCCCTAGATATCCTTCTTCGAGAGCCTCCTCCTAAGTGCCCAATAAGTAAATCTTTCACTTCAGGCCATTATCGCCGCGTTGAGTGGCTCATCAATTAAGGAAGTATCTATGTCTAACAAAATGACTGGTTTAGTAAAATGGTTTAACTCTGATAAAGGTTTTGGCTTTATCACGCCTAACGATGGCAGCAAGGATGTATTCGTCCATTTCTCTGCTATCCAGAGCGACAACTACAAAACTCTTGATGAAGGTCAGCAAGTGTCCTTCACCATTGAAAACGGCGCTAAAGGCCCTGCAGCTGGCAACGTAACGCCGCTGTAAGCCCCGCCCATTATCAGTGACGCTTACAATAGCGATGAAGGCAACAGCCTGAGCAGATAAGTTCTGCTGATAATAAATAAACCCGCTTCGTGCGGGTTTTTTATTGTCTAAAATTTGCGTAACACATTATGGCAGGTCATTGCGGCCATCGACGTGCAGGCCTGGCTTTGCGGGCATCCTGTTAGCTAACAGCAAAAATGAGTTTTTACGCTAATTTTCAATAACCTGCGCTATCCCCCACCATCAAGTCACTCTCTCAATTCCTTTTTTTAACGGCCAGGGACGTCAGTTGGCTAAATTTTTCATAAACTTAAGGTGCGTTAACCATGTAATCCGCAGATAACCGGGAAGACAACGGTTACTGAATTTTTGTGACTTACCTGACAACCAAAGGTTGTTGGCTGGATATAAGGGAAAACAATGCCATTACTATTTGGTGAGTTATCTGGTGCTCCGGTATGGGTGCCTGCTGTATTGCTCGTCACGCTTTCACTCATACTGGGTTTCCTGGCTCGATTTATACTTCTCAGATTCATTCGCTACTGGCAGAGCCGTGACAGAAAGCTCTTCAAATCGCTTGAAAAGCATCTTAGTGGGTCGATGTTTCTTTTTATTCCCTTGCTGCTGATAAATGTGGGGGTTAACTATATAAGCATTCATCCGGATTCACTTGCCTTTATAACCACCACCACCAACGTATTTATTATCTTATCACTTTGCTCGATTTTAATTCGCTTGACGAATGTCGCTCAGGATATGTTGTTTATCCGTTATGACATTAATCTTTCAAATAATTTACGCGCCCGAAAAATACGCACTCAGATAATCTACGTTAAAAAGGTCGCGATCGTACTGCTCGTGTCATTCTGCCTCTCTCTGATTCTGTTGAGCTTCCCGGGAGTGCGAAAATTCGGCACGACAATCCTCGCCGGTGCCGGGGTTGCCGGGATAATCATTGGTTTTGCCCTGCAGAAATCGTTGGTGAACCTGTTCGCCGGTATTCAAATCGCCTTTACGCAACCGATAAAGATTGATGATGCGGTGGTGGTTGAAAATGAATGGGGCTGGATTGAGGAGATAAATCTAACCTACGTGGTGGTGCGCATCTGGGACTTACGCCGGTTGGTGCTGCCAATTACCTACTTCACCGAAAATGCCTTCCAGAACTGGACGCGGAATAATGCGCAAATATTAGGCTCGGTTTTTCTTTACCTTGATTACTCTATGCCCTTAGATCCTCTGCGTAAACATTTTGAAAAAGTATTGAGTGAAACCAAACTCTGGGATCAACAAACTCAGGTGCTCCAGGTTACCGATACTAATGATAAAACCATGACGATCAGATTATTAATGACGGCACAGAACTCCCCTACAGCCTGGGATTTGCGCTGCTACGTGCGGGAAAAAATGATTGAGTTTATTCAGCAAAATTATCCGCAGAGCCTGCCTCACGTGAGGGCAACACTGACTGAAGCCGCGACTAAAGAGTTGGCTTAGATCGTCGTGGATGACAATAAAATCAGGAAGATGATTGAACGGTCACCTCAACACGACCATGCAATTATCTCCTCAGAATAATGATTGCTGGTGATACCATTAAACCCTGAAGCTCAGGGTTTTTTATTACCTTAAATTTGATGATGCGATGCTGGAATGATTGCTGTATCCAACTTTTGCGACGTCAATCAGTTATGTAAAATGACTGCCTTATAAATAAGGATTTTTATGTTGCGCAAACCTCAGCTGGTCGGCTTACCCATTTTAATCACATCGCTATTTCTACTCACCGGCTGCCCGCCGCCTGCCGATTTCACCCAATGGCAGCGCCCTTCAACCACCGAAGATGACGTTAGGGCAGCGATGGCAGAGTGTGGCGAACCTACGGCAGGTTCATTAAGCCGCTTGCCCGCTAACGAACAGGCGTTGCAGTTCCAGTGTATGCAGCGGCTTGGTTTTACCCGGAAAAGTGGATTCGATTTCTGTGAAGTCAGGAAAACGCTTCCGGCCTGCGTTGAGGCAAAACAGGGGCATCCCCTTAGCGTGTCCCAACTTGAAGCGTTGCCTTTTGACGCTGATGAGGGCTTCTACCCGATAAAGCCGGATTCGGGCCGATCTGAAGATATGCAGGTTAGCTGGCGTAAAGTGGGAGCATCACAACACTATTCAGTTGAGGTTGCCAACAATCAGCAAGCGCTGCCGATGATGTACGCCTGCGGTTATCCGAAACCTCTCGGCTCGAATCTGCAGGTCGCCAGCATTGGACGCACAGCCAAAGCGCAACGCTGTATGATCGACCATGGCTTTGAACCGAAGAACAAAATGATGCTGGTTTGCCGACCTTATCCGCAGGTGACGGGTTGTGAAGGTAACGGCGAAGAAAGCTGATATCGCGTCATGTTCGCTCTGGCTGATGTCGATTGGCAGAACCAAAAATAAGTCATCTTCGGGGAAACCCGCAGATTGCCCCGGAAATAAGCTATAGAGGTGAAAGAGACGCAACCTCATGCTGAAAAACATAGGGATCAGAGATCAATTCAAAGACTTCATCACCCGGATACGTCACAGCCACATGATAGTGTTCTCCGGCAAATGCGCGTACTGCAGCCAAATCCTGCCAGTACGTCGCCAGGAAGAAATGCTCCCAATCACCCTGCGTTTGCCTCAGCACAAATGCGCCCTTGTTTCCTTGCACACTGGCTGAGTGCTCCACGCCTGTTTCGTCCAGGTGTTTAGCGAAGCTCTCCGCATGTCTTAGCGGAACGCAACCGTGCCATGTCCTTACAATCATTCGCTTTTCCTCTTTTATTTAGCGACGATAACCATAGCATTACAAGAGCGGATGTTCATGCTGGTTGAGATGCTCTGTAAGGTTAAAATATCCAACAATAAAGAATCTCTTTTGCATAAGCCAAAGCTGTGTCTGACTCTCCCCAACGACGTGTCCTGCGCCGCTTGCTTCAGGATATATTTTTAAATACAGCCTTCACGTATTAATAGGACCAATAATAATCCCGATCTCTATTTCCCAACCTGGCTGCAACACCCTACTAAATAATGGACGCAATATCTGGAAAAAATTGTCATTTATCTGATTAATTTAAAAAACCCTTCACTAATTTTATATCAGCAGCCAAACTATCGAGCAAATAAAATCTGAGAACAAAATAATGGTAGCAGTTAAGCGGCTTTTCGATTACGTGCCTGCCCCTTAACGACATATAGCGCCCATGCTAACGGAAGAAAGAATTATTATGAGAGATACATCACAAATAAAGAAATTATCAAAACCACATATATGTGAGACGTGAAATGTACTCTAACTCAATATGGATCATGTTAGAAAAGTCAGTCAACATTATTGGCTTGATATATATCAATGCCCTTATGGCAAAATACATTGGCCCTGAATATTATGGAAAGATAAACATCTCAACCTCTCTTTTTATATTCGTGCAAACGCTATCCTGGTTTGGTGGTCAAAATATTATATTTAAACGGATGAGTGAAAAAACAGATTCCGGAATTGCATTGGCGATGCATACCCAAAATCAGCGGCGTATATTCTTCCTCCTATCCTCTGCCGCAGTTTTAATCTATCTCTATTTATTCACTGATTTGATTGTATTCTTATTCGGCATTGCCAACTGCATCGCTACATATTATATTGTGATGGACTTCTTTTCCATCTACAACAACACTCAATTGAAATCTAAAATAAACACGATAACAAATGTAGTGGGTTTGTCTGTCGCGTTATTAATCAGGTTCTACATTTCATATTTTAAGCTGCCCATTTACTACTTCACAATACCTATTATCGTTATCCCAATCATCCCTTACATCATGCGTATCATCTATTTTAAGCAAACCACCAGCTTAAAAGAAAAGAGCAAGGGTGCCGGAATGTATAACCGGCATATGTTGTACACTGGGGGAGCTTTAATTTTATCAGGTTTATCAGCAGATATTTACACTCAGATATCGAGCATATTTTTGGCTAATATCCTTTCGTACTCTAACTTAGGCGTGTATAGCGTAGCGCTGACCATAGGAGGTGCATGGTCATTTGTAGTTCTGGCCTTGATAACAAGTTTCTTCTCAAAAATATACAGTGAAAAGAACCAAATAACCATTGATATGCTACTCATGAAAATCAATCGGCTTGTCATCCTGTTTTCGCTTATTGCTTTGGGTGGCTTCTATATTTTCGGCGATCTCTTCATACATTTACTCTATGGCGATAAATATATGGGTTCAGTCAATATTATTCCCATTATCATTATTGGCACAATGTTCTCTTCACTAGGAACAATTTGCTATCGCTATATGATTAAAGAGTCTGGATACACTTACCTGGCTAAAAAAATGGTTTTATGCTGCATCTTAACTATACCATTGTCCTGGCTAATGATTAATGCTTTCGGGATAAATGGTGCTGCATACTGTTTCTTGATTGTCGAAATTTTATCTTGCACGTTACTTAATTATTTTTTCAGAAATAAAACAATCTTCAAAATGCACCTTAACATTTTCAAACCGAGATAACCTTAATGAAAATGATAAAAAACACAGTGAGATCTGCATTAAAAATAAGCGCTTATATGTACCCTGAGTTTTGTGCTAAAACCCACTATTTTATTAAGTTCAAGAAAAAACTAAACTTAACCAACCCGACAAATTTCAATGAAAAAATTCAGTGGTTAAAATTTAATGAGTACAACGGTGACATTTATACTATATGCGCTGATAAATACAAGGTCAGGGAGTATATCTCTTCCAAAGGATGCGATGAGATTCTTAATGTCCTATACGGTGTGTATGATGATCCGCAAGATATAGACTACAATGCACTACCCAATAAGTTTGCCCTTAAGTGCAACCATGGCGCGGGCTATAACATAATCTGCAATAACAAATCATCACTTGACTTTGAAAAGACCAACAAACAGCTCAGTAAATGGTTAAAAGAGGATTTCTCAGCCAATTTTATTGAGCCGCAGTACAAGAAGATAGAAAGGAAAATATTATGTGAAAAATACATTGAAAATGAACGAGGTGATTTCCCTGATGATTATAAATTCTACTGCTTTAATGGAAAACCCTACGCAGTAATGGTTTGCAAAGAACGAAAAAATGGAAATCCCAAATTATATTATTTTGATATGAACTGGAATCCACTTCCTTTTGAGGATACAGTTGAGTTGATAAATAAAAATGATTACCCAGAAATGCCAGATGGCTTTCATAAAATGAAAGATTATGCGATTAAACTAGCATCAGATTTTAAATTTGTCCGTGCTGATTTTTATCTTCTCAATGGTTACGTTATTTTTGGCGAGTTAACATTTACCCCTTCTGCGGGACTCGATGTTACATTGCGCGAAGCCGATGCTATTTTAGGAAACCAACTAAAGTTGTAATTTATACGTGATCTTTTTACTCACTAATGGAGCAGAGAACCAGATTATTTAATCCGGCTGCTCCGCATCATTTTTTAATAAAATGCCATAGCTTAGGATCTTTGTGCCAAAGGCGGGTATTGAATACCACCGCATCCTGACAGTGTTCACATCGCATCAATAAGCAGATTTAAATTTTAAACTACGGCTTCTATTAGAAAATGAAACGGGCCATAACATGGCCCTTGTGCTCTGAACTTACGTTTGGTTCCGTTTAAGCATTAGTTTCTGCCCCCTGCCCGATACTGCAAGTGGCCTAAGTGACTGAAGCTCAACGTCGACCTCATGACCTGCTGATCCGCACGCGGGCGGCTTGGGAAACCGTGCATAATCAAAGACGCCATCATGCATATCTCCGCTGCCTAAGCGCATAGACCAGCACAACGACAAAGCACAGCAGCGGCAAACCGTAAGCCACGGCCGTACTGACTTTGTCAGAGATCAGCCCCATGAAATAGGGCATTATCGCACCGCCGACAATTGCCATGATCATAAACGAGCTGGCCTGTTTGGTAGACTGACCGAGATTTTTCACTCCCATGGCAAAGATGGTCGGGAACATGGTGGACATAAAGAAGAAGATGGCGATAAGCGCGATGACGGAGACATCACCAGCGCCCAGCATCACAATGCCACACAGCACGATGTTGATCAGCGCATAGGCCGCCAGCATCGCTGCCGGTTTCACTCGGCCCATCAGCCAGGTGGAAAAGAAGCGTCCCACCATAAAACAGATCATCGCAACCGAAAGCATATAAGCCGCGCTTTGGTTAGTGACGCCGTGCCAGTGCTCGGTGGCGTAGTTAATAAAGAAGGCGCCAACCCCAACCTGGGCGGCGACATAGAAGAACTGCGCAATCACCCCGCCGACAAAGTGTTTTTGCTGCCATAACGTGGCGCCGGGCTGCTGCACATGTTCGCTCGCGGACTCACGAATGTCCGGCAAGGCGGTACGTTTAAATAACAGCGCAATAGCGAGCACCACACACGCAATCACGACATAGGTCATTTTGACGCTGTCCTGCGCGGCTTCCTGACTGGCATGAGTAAAGAACAGCGAGCCACCAATCATTGGCCCAACAAACTGCCCCAAGCCATTAAAGGATTGCGCCAGATTAAGACGACGCTCCGCGCCGTTGGCATCGCCCAGCACCGTGGCATACGGGTTAGCCGCGGTTTCCAGGCAGCCAAGCCCGCAAGCCAGCACGAACAGCGCCAACAGAAATACCGAGAAATCATTGACCATCGCCGCGGGTACAAACAGCAGCGCACCAATGGCGTACAGCGATAATCCCGCCAAAATGCCGGCCTTGTAGCCGTGACGACGCATAAAATAGCCGGCCGGCAGCGCGACAATAAAATAGGCACCGAAATAGGCCGCCTGTAATAGTCCCGATTGCGCTTTCGTGACGTTTAACGTTTCCTGAAAGTGTTTATTCAGCACATCCAGCAGGCCGTATGACACGCCCCACATGAAAAACAGGGTGGTAATTAGCATGAACGCCCAGCGCAGGCTAATAGTTCCCCCGACGCCCATATTTTCTGGCGTCTCGACGCGTTGTGTAGACATGGTTATATCCTCGTAGGGTACAGTCGGTAAGTGTTGTTATTGGTCCTGCAAAGAGAATATTCGCGCCATCGCCACCCATTTTTCCCCTGCGGGCGTCCACGGCGTTGGCTGCTGAAACTGCCACATCAGCGCTTCCCAGCGCTGAATATGCGGATTCTGTTCAGCGGCCTGAGCAAAATCCTGCGCGTTAAACCGATCGTTCACCTCCATCACCATAAAAAGTCGGGTGCCAAGCCGGTAGATCTCCATATTGACGAGGCCATGCTGGCGCAGATGCTGCGCCACTTCCGGCCAGATGCGTTGATGCAGGCGCTGGTATTCAGCGATCTTGTCGGCCTCATCCACCAGATCCAGCGCCAGACAATAGCGTTCGGTTACGCCACTCATAACAGCGCCCGATCGAGATGCAGATAGCCGCCATCAACGCTCAGCCACTCGCCCGTGGTGTGGGAAGCGCGCGACGACAGCAAAAACACGACGGTGTTAGCGATCTCTTCTGGTGTGGTCATGCGTTGGCCGAGTGGAATACGCTGGGTGATTTTCGCCAGTTCGCCCTGCGGATCGGCAAAGGTGCCGATCCAGCGCTCATACAGCGGCGTCATCACTTCGGCGGGCACCACGGCGTTAACCCGCACACCGCTGCTACGCAGTGACACCGCCCACTCCCGCGTCAGTGCCAGAATTGCCCCTTTCGCCGCGCAGTAGCCGCTGGTGCCGCCCTGCCCGCTCAACGCGGTTTTTGAGGCAATATTAACGATGGCTCCTCTGCTGTTTTCCAGCGCGCGCTGGCAGAAATGCGTCATCTGGTAATAGTGGATAAGGTTCTTTTCCAGCGAGCTGACAAAAGCACTGCGCCCCGCTTCCAGCCCAACGCCATCGTTGACGCCCGCATTGTTCACCAGTCCGTCGATGCGGCCAAACTGTTGCTGCACGGCTTCAACCGCACGCTGGCAGTTCTGCTCATCGCACAGATCGGCCAGCAGCACTTCCGTTTGCGGTTGCAGCTCGCGCAGGCTGGCCAGCCACATCTCATCGGGCTGCGCGTTGCTGACGATCACCGGAATGGCGCCCTCTTCCGCCAGCAAACGTGAGATGGCGGCACCGATGCCCGATCCGCCGCCGGTGACGATAATCACTTTATCCTGCAAAAACAGATTCATGCTTCTCTCCTGTCAGGCTATATACCTGCGCCGCCGTGTTGCCCCAAATGGCGGCCTGTTCGTCAGCTGCAAGCTCAGCCGTCGCGTCCTCAATCAGCTGCGCCACTGCGTGGTACTCCGCTGCCAGCAGGCAGACGGGCCAGTCTGAGCCAAACATCAGGCGCTGCGGACCGAAACGCGCCAGCGCCTCATCGATAAAAGGCCGCAGCTGCGCACTGTGCCATTGACCCTGCGGCGCCTCGGTCACCAGACCCGATAATTTGCAGACCACGTGCGGCATTGCGGCCAGTTCCGCCACCTGTTCGCCCCACGCCTGCGCGCCGCGCGCAATATCCGGTTTGCCAAGGTGATCAAGCACCAGCCAGTGGCGATCGTGCTGCGCGGCAAATTGAGTGGCGTCTGCCAGATGCCGCCAGGTCACCAGCATTTCCCATACGTAATCACGCTGCTGCAGCTGACGGATGCCGCTCGCCACGCGCGGTTGTCGTAGCCATGCGGCGGGATCGCGCTCATCCTGCACCTGATGGCGGAATCCCCGCAGCAGCGGATGCTGCAACGCTTCCAGCTGCGGCGTCAGGTCCATCGCGCTGACGTCAATCCAGCCAACCACCTGTGTTGCCGCTTGCTGCTGCGCCCACTGCAACAGCTGTTGCGTCTCCGCTACACACTGCCGCGCCTGAACCGCAATTGAGCCCTGCAACTGACGTTGCGCCAGCAGCGGTGCGAGATCGTCCGGTAAATAATCCTGTTGCAGGCGCGTCATGGATTCCGCGATCCACGCATAATCCTCCGCGTCGTAGCGCCAGAAATGCTGATGAGCGTCGATTCGCACCTCAGCCTCCCTGCGCGCGATAGCGGTAATGCTCGCGCGAAGCGGGATACATCTCGATCGAGAAGCCGGGCGCGGTGGGCGGCATATAGGCGGCGCCGCGCACTTCGCACGGATGTAAAAAGTGTTCATGCAGATGATCGACATACTCAATGACCCGGCCTTCATGGCTACCGGTAATGCAAACGAAGTCGATCATCGACAGGTGCTGGACGTATTCGCACAATCCAACGCCGCCGGCATGCGGACACACCGGCAACTGATATTTCGCTGCCATTAGCATCACCGCCAGTACTTCATTTACGCCGCCGAGGCGACAAGCGTCGATCTGCACTACGTCAATCGCTTCGCGCATAATCAGTTGCTTGAAGATGATGCGGTTCTGGCACATTTCACCGGTTGCCACCTTCACCGGCGCGACGCCCTGGCGAATTTTGCGATGCCCTTCAATATCATCCGGGCTGGTGGGTTCCTCAATAAACCACGGTCGCGCGAAGGCCAGCTGCTGTACCCAATCAATCGCGTCATTCACTTCCCACACTTGGTTGGCATCGATCATTAACTGGCGATCCGGTCCCAGCACTTCACGCGCAATGCGCACACGGCGAATATCATCTGCGAGGTCACGTCCGACTTTCAGCTTGATGTGTGAGAACCCGGCATCGACCGCCTGCTGGCACAGGCGACGCAGTTTATCGTCGTCGTAACCGAGCCAGCCCGCCGAGGTGGTGTAGCAGGGATAACCGTGCTGCTCCAGCTCACGGATGCGCTGCGCTTTGCCAGCCTGCTGCGCCGTCAACAGTGCCAGCGCTTCATCCGGCGTGATGCAGTCAGTGAGGTAGCGGAAATCGATGCAGCGCACCAGCTCCTGCGGCGACATATCGGCCACCAGCCGCCACAGCGGCTTCTCTTCCGATTTCGCCCACAGATCCCATACTGCGTTGACCACCGCGCCGGTCGCCAGGTGAATCGCGCCTTTATCCGGGCCGATCCAGCGCAGCTGGCTGTCGCTGGTGATGTCGCGCCAGAACTGCCCCATATCGGCGGTGATTGACTCCAGCTGACGGCCGACAATCAGGTGTTCCAGGGCGCGTATCGCCGCACAGCAAATCTCATTGCCGCGCCCAATGGTAAAGGTGAGTCCGTGACCACTCATCGCCGCGTTATCCGTCTCGATGATGACGTAAGCAGCCGAGTAATCCGGATCCGGATTCATCGCATCCGAACCGTCAAGCTGTTCGGAGGTGGGAAAACGGATATCCTCCACCCGCAGTGCGGTAAGTCTGGTCATTGTTCGCTGCCCTCGGTGATTTGACGCTGCTCGCCCAACCCGGCGATACCTAACCTGATGACTTGCCCCGCACGCAGATAGACCGGCGGTTTTTGTCCCATGCCGACGCCCGGCGGTGTGCCGGTTGAGATGATGTCGCCCGGCTGCAGGCTCATAAACCGACTGAGATAGCTGATGATGTGTGCGACCGTGAAGATCATGGTGCGGGTGTTGCCGTTCTGATAGCGCTTGCCGTCCACTTCCAGCCACAGATCGAGCTGCTGCGGATCGGCGATTTCATCGGCGGTCACCAGCCACGGACCAATCGGACCAAAGGTGTCGCAGCCTTTGCCTTTGTCCCAGGTGCCGCCGCGTTCTATCTGATATTCACGTTCCGAGACGTCGTTGACCACGCAGTAACCCGCCACATGTGACAGCGCATCCGCTTCTGCGATGTAGCTGCCGCCTTTGCCAATCACCACGCCCAGCTCTACTTCCCAGTCGGTTTTCACCGAACCGCGAGGAATGCGCACCGCATCGTTTGGCCCCACCACGGCGCTGGTCCATTTGCTAAACACCACCGGCTCTTGCGGGATGTCGGCACCGGTTTCGGCGGCGTGATCGGCATAGTTCAGGCCGATACAGATAAATTTGCCGATATGCCCAACGCAGGCACCAATGCGCGGTTGGCCGCTGATTTTGGGCAGTTCACTGAGCGGCAGCTGACGCAGCCTTTCCAGTTCTGCAGGCAGTAGCGCATCGCCGGCGATGTCATCGATAAAGTGCGACAAATCGCGCAGTTCACCTTGTTGATCCAGCATTGCCGGACGCTCTTTTCCCGGCTCGCCCACTCGTAATAATTTCATGACTGCACTCCTGTTAGTTGCTCCAGCCGCCATCAATAATCTGTGCGGTGCCGGTGATGTAAGCGCTGGCATCAGAAGCCAGATAGGCCGCCAGATAAGCGATCTCCTCTGTGGTACCGATACGGCCAATGGGCTGACGCGCGACAAAGGCGTCATACACTTCCGCCTCCGTGCGGCCTTCCGCCTCGGCCTGCGCGGCGATGCGCTGGCGTAGCGAAGGCGAATCGACCGTGCCGGGGCAGATGGCGTTGCAGCGGATGCCTTCACCGATGTAATCCGCCGCCACCGAGCGCGTCAGACCAATCACCGCCGCTTTGGTCGCACTGTAGGCAAAGCGATTGACCACGCCTTTCACGCTGGATGCCACCGATGACATGTTAATGATCGAGCCCTGCTGCTGTTGCAGCATCCCCGGCAGAAATGCCTGAATCATGTGAAACATCGCCGTGACGTTGAGGTCGAGCGCGAACTGCCACTCCTTTTCGCTGCACGCCAGCAGGCTGCCGCTGTGGACCACACCGGCACAGTTAAACAGCACATCGAGCGTGCCGAGCTCCTGCGCCGCCGCGCTAATTGCCTGACGATCGGTGACATCCAGCTGATAAGCGCGGATACCTTGCAGATCGTGTAGCGCGGCAAGGTTGATATCGCTGGCAATAACCTCTGCGCCCTGCTGCGCAAAGTAACGCGCGCTGGCCAAGCCGATGCCTTGCCCGGCGGCGGTGATTAACACGCGTTTTCCGGATAAATTCATTGCATTTCCTCTGGTCCAAAGATCTAATGGTCAGGCCATTAAAAGTGAGTTTTACCCTTGTGAGAGGGCAAATAACGCTGGCAACTTTTTCGCTGACGCATTACGTTTTATTGACAATTGCGTAACATTGACAAGTGTGCTGATGATTATTTGTGCATCCGATCACTTAATTTATTTAGACAGGTAGCAGTGCGATGCCGATAAAAAAGATGGAAAACCCCAGGCTTTACAGACAGATAGCCGACCAGTTGATCAAGCTTATCGACAACAACGAATTTCCTCCCGGCAGTCGCCTGCCAGCGGAACGCGAGTTGGCCGAGCAGCTGCAGGTGAGTCGCGCATCGGTACGTGAAGCGCTGATTGCGCTGGAAGTGATTGGGTTGGTGGATGTCAAAGTCGGCAATGGCGTGATTGTGAAAGCGCGGTCGAGTACGCAGGAGCCGGTGATGATGCAGGCCGGGCGCAACCAGTGGATTGAGCCGGACGATGAGCTGGGGATCAATCTGGATTTCTCCACCGAGCTGCCGCCGTTCTCGCTGCTGCAAGCGCGACGCCTGATTGAGCCGGAGGCCGCTGCCCTGGCCGCTGTGCATGCCAGCGATCAGGAATTGGCGCTGATCCGCGCGGCCTATCTGCAAAACTGCGAAGATAATCGCGCGCAATCGCGCACCCATCCCGGCGACCGTTTATTCCATATTCGCATCGCTCAGGCGAGCGGCAATCCGGCGTATGGTTTTATCATTGGCCACCTGCTCGGCCATCGCTATGGCAGCATGTTCCGTATGTTGCAGGCGCACTATACGCCCAGCGATATGCCGCTGGTTTCGGAAACCGAACATATGGACATTCTCTCGGCGCTTGAAAAACGTGATGCGAAGGCAGCCCGAGCCGCGATGAAGAAGCATATCGACCGGGTGATTGCGACCTTTGAGCGGGTGCAGGAGTGAACGCGCCCGCTGTGGACTGCTTTTCCCAGGTTGGCAATGGCTGTCAAACTCACTGCGAAAATAGCCGAACCGGACACCAGACCCGCCAGGTGTCCGGAACCGCCATTTTCCGGGTGATTATCGGATTTTCATTGGGCAATCGAAGAAACTGCAGATGACGGCGCAGCGGGTTTCCTGATGCGGAACCAGATGGCGTACATCGCCGGTAAAAACACCAACGTCATGATAGTGCCGCCAAACGTACCGCCGATCAGCGTGTATGCCAACGTGCCCCAGAAAACCGAATGCGTTAGCGGAATAAACGCCAGAATGGCCGCCAGTGCGGTCAATAATACCGGCCTGGCACGCTGCACTGTCGCCTCGACAATCGCATTAAACGGATCGAAACCTTCCCGCTCATTCTGGTGGATTTGACCTATCAAAATCAGCGTATTGCGCATCAGAATACCTGACAGCGCGATCAGTCCGACCAGCGCATTAATGCCGAATGGCTGCTGGAACAGCAGCAGAATCGGAACCACGCCGATCAGCCCTAGCGGCGCCGTCAAAAACACCATAATCATTGCCGAAATTGAACGGACCTGCAGAATGATGATCAGCAGCGTCAGGGCGATCATAATCGGGAACAGTGGAAGCATCGCTTTTGTCGCCTTAGCCGATTCCTCAATCGAGCCAGCCTGCTCGATGCGATATCCCGGTGGCAGCGATGCCATTAGTGGCTGAAGCTCCTGAAGGAGTGCCGATGACACATCCGGGGGCTGCAGTCCGTCGGCGATATCTCCACGCACCGTGATCGTCGGCGTTCTGTCACGCCGGCGCAGCAGCGGCTCTTCCATGCGTATCTCGGTTTCACCAAGCTGCGAGAGGGGAATGCGCTGACCATCGGCGCCAGCGAGCGTCAGTGCATCGATGCGTGCAGGATCGAGGCGCACGTCTCCTGCTGCGCGCCCCGTCACTTCCACAGAGCGGATATCCTCGCGGATTGCCGTGATAGGCGCACCGCTCAGCAGGAATTGCAGCTGCCGAGCTGCCGTGGCAGGCGTCAGCCCCATCGCCTGCAACCGATCCTGATCCAACCTGAAGTGCATCACCGGTACGCGTGAGCCCCAATCGGTGTTGACGGTGCGCATCATTGGGCTGGCCTGCATCAACGCTTTTACCTGCGCCGCCAGCTGACGCAGCTTGTCAGGATCCGGGCCCATCACCCGGTAAGCCACCGGATAAGGCGAGTAAGGGCCGAAAACCAGCTGGGTCACGCGCACCTGCGCCTCCGGCGCCAGCCCATCTGCCGCCGCTTTACGCAGCCGCAGCTTCAGCGCTTCGCGTTCCTGCTCCCCATTGGTCAGCACCACTATTTTCGCAAAAGAGGGATCCGGTAGCTCCGGGGCCATCGCCAGGTAGAAGCGCGGCGCACCTTGCCCGATATACGCGGTTACCGTACTGGTTTCAGGTTGCTTGCGCAGCCACTGCTCAATCCGCGCGGTGGTCAGGCTGGTCTGCTGAATAGCGGTGCCGTAGGGCATCTGCACTTCAACCAGCACCTCAGGACGATCGGAGGTGGGGAAAAACTGCTTTTTCACCACTCCCATGCTGAGGATAGCGACGGCAAAACAGCCCACCACCGCGCCAGCCACCCACCACTTATGCGTGATGACCGTTGCCAGTAAGCGTCTGAAGCGATTGTAGTGACGGGTGTTGTAGATTGCCGCGTGGCCACCGGCTACCGGCTTGATATCAGGCAACATCTTTACGCCGAGATAAGGGGTAAATACCACCGCCACCACCCATGAGGCAATCAGGGCAATCCCCACGATCCAGAACATGTTGCTGGTATATTCTCCCGCCGTTGACTGCGCAAAGCCGTTGGGCATGAAGCCAATCGCCGTGACCAGCGTACCTGCCAGCATGGGTGCCGCCGTATGGCTCCAGGCATAGGCCGACGCCTTAACGCGGTCGTAGCCCTCTTCCATTTTTACCACCATCATCTCAATCGCGATGATGGCGTCATCAACCAGTAAACCCAGCGCGAGAATAAGTGAACCCAGCGTGATGCGGTCAAAGTTTTTCCCGGTGGTGGCCATGACCACGAACACCACGGCAAGCGTCAGCGGCACTGCGGCAGCGACCACAATACCCACACGCCAGCCCATGCTGATAAAGCACACCACCATCACCACCAGCAAAGCCACGAAGAACTTAATCATGAACTCATCGACAGCCGAACTGATGTTTACCGCCTGATCGGAAACCCGGCTCAGAGTCATGCCCAGCGGCATGCCGTCATTGATGTTACCAACCTCTTTTTCCAGTGCCTTACCCAGCTCAAGGCCGTTCCACCCTTCCCTCATTACGACGCTCAACATCAACGCCGGCTCGCCATCATTACGGATAAGGAAATCTGGCGGGTCAACATAACCGCGCTCGATCTTCGCGACATCCGCAAGCCGCAGCGTATGGTTAGCCGCAACGACCGGCGTATTACGAATTTTTTCCAGCGTATCCAGCGCGCCATCAAGGCGAATAAACACCTCGGGGCCGCGCGTCTGAACAGAACCGGCGGGCGACAGGGCATTCTGCCCGTTCAGCGCGTTGAAAATCTGCTCTGGCGCTATGCCCAGCGTGGCGAGGCGATCGCTGGAGAAGGAGACATAAATGCGCTCGGCCTGCTCCCCGGTGATGGTCACTTTTTTTACGCCCGGCACGTGCAGCAACTGCTGGCGGAGTTTTTCGGCATCGCGAGTCAGAAAGCGCTGCGGTTCACCTTTGGCTTTCAGGGCATAGAGGGCAAAAACTACGTCCGAGAATTCATCGTTAACCATCGGCCCGATTACACCAGGCGGCAGGTTGCGCGCCTCATCGCTGAGCTTTTTCCGCGCCTGGTAAAACTGCTCCTGCACCTCCGCGGGCGGCGTGCTGTCCTGCAGCGAGACCATGGTGTAAGCCATACCGGGGCGGGTGTACGTCTCGCTGCGATCGTACCACTTCAGCTCCTGCAGGCGTTTCTCCAGCGGTTCGGCAACCTGATCCTGCATCTCCTGCGCAGTGGCACCCGGCCAGGCGGTGATCACCGTGAGCTGCTTGACGGTGAACGGCGGATCTTCAGCTCGCCCCAGTCCGAGAAAAGCGATCACACCTGCTACCGTAACAAGGAGGATGAGGAACAACGTGACTGACCGTTCACGCACCGCTAAGGCCGAAAGATTAAAGCGATGCTGGCTCATGGCGTGACGCCTTCTGGCTCTGGCGCTCCGCTGCGGACCGCTTCACCCTCATGAAGCAGATGCGCGCCTAGCGCTGCCACCTGCTCCCCGCCATGAAGCGGACCCGACACGCGTGCGCTGTCATCGCTGATGCCGAGTAGCGTGACTGCGCGCCAGGTCACTTTTGCGGGTTTACCTGTCACCACCCAGACGCCTGGACCGCTCCCGGCATCCCATAATGCACCGAGCGGAATCGACCAGGACTCTCCGGCACCGGCAGATTCAGGAATACGTAACGTGACCGTTGAACCCAGCGGCGCACTGGCAGCGACACCGCTCAGCACGTAGCGTGCTTCATAGGTACGGGTTGCAGCATCAGCCGCGTCCGACAGCTCGCGCAACCTGGCCTCGTTGACGATCTGGCTGCCATAGATCACGGCCGTCGCTGTCGATCCGACCTGCGGCCGTAGCGTCTCAGGCAGACTGACCATCGCCTCACGCTGCCCGGCTCGCGCAAGGCGCACAACGGTTTGACCGGCGCTGACCACCTGACCGGGATCGGCCAAGGTATCGACTACCACGCCATCTGCGTCAGCGCTCAGTACGGCATATTGCGAAGCGTTGAGCGCCACGCGTGCCTGCGCCTGCGCAGCGCTCAGATCGGCGCGCGCTGCCTCTGCTGCTGCGCGGATCTGACTGAAATAGGAGGCAGAAACCGCACCGGTGCCGACCAGTCCGCGATAGCGATTCTCATCATCGCCGGCCTGTCGCGCCCGTGCCTGCGCGGCGTTTACCACTCCTTCCGCTGCGCGTACCTGCAAAGCCAGATCGGCCGGGTCGAGTTTCATCAGGAGTTGACCGCGCCTGACGCTTTGGCCCTTATCAACCAGACGTTCGAGGACTTTGCCTGATACGCGAAATCCAAGATCGCTCTGGACGCGCGCCGCAACCGTGCCGGTAAAAACCCGCGCATTTTCTGCGGCAGGCTGCACCGCAGCCGTCCTGATCAGAGGCGGTTGGGTACGCGGATCGTCAGCGGACGATGCCGGTTCGCCGCAGCCGGTCACAAGGCAGGCGACAGAGAAAAACAGGAGATGCCGGAGCATGGGTTACCTTACTCAAGGAAAGTGTGAGTACCCATTCTCTGACTAGTGACCAATTATGTCAATGGTCACTAATTACGGTGCCAGACTTCTTAGCACTAATGCCGCCAATTGGATTGCATCTTCCTCGGCAGTATCAAGGGAGGTCTGGAGCTGAAGAGGATCGGCCAGCGGTTTGAGCACCAGATAAACCGCGGCAGCCGTTTCATCCAGCGCCGTTTTACGCTCAAACTCTCCCGCAGCGCGTCCTTCACGCAGGATGGCAAGTACGGTTGCGCGCAGTGAAGCTTCATATTGGACGGCAGCGGCCCAGTGCTCGCGCGAGGACGCCGCGGCGATGTCATACAGTTTACGTTCGCGGAAGAACAGCTCACTGCCTGCCACCGCAAGTGTTTTAAACAGTTGCCTTATTTTTTCTGTGGCAGACGGTGAACTATCCAGCGCGCCATTTAGGCGTGCAGTAATCTCTGTGAGGCAATTGACACAGATGACTTCGCCAATTTCCTGTTTAGAGCCGAAAAATTTATAGATATAGGCTTTAGAGAATCCGATGGATCGCGCGAGATCGGACACGGTGGTTTTTTCAAAACCGTAGTGGCTAAAGTATTCCATTGCGGCAGCGACAATCTGGTCGCGAATGGTGTGATCGGAAGGACCCCGCGTGGCGGCGGGATTTTTTTGCTCTGTCATTTTTTTAAACCTGCTCATTGAGCGAAGAGTGACGATTTGTGACCATTGGCTATTTTGGTCACATTTGCCGGTCGCTTCAAGACCTCATTTACACCGGCTACCAACGTGGAACAGCAAACCATGCAATCAGCAACTCCGTTAACGCACTGATCTTCGCTGACTGTAACTGGCCAGAAGGCTTCATCAACCAGACGCCGTTTTCGCCAATCGCCGTCTATTCCGGCAGGGCAAGTGGTGATTGATTTGAATGTATGAATGCGGAGAATTAAGACCGTCCGTATGTCATATTGGGTAGCTTAATGCTGCTGCCCACTCCGTGCCCCTCGGCAACGAGTCGACTGGCAATGGCGAGGTAGTGCGGATTTTGCTCTGAGGATTGCGACATGGCCCCCTTTCATCAACTTACTGCCACCAGTCTGCGAGGCCAGCCCATCTCGATGGCCGAGTACGCTGGCAAACTGGTTCTGGTGGTTAATACCGCCAGCCATTGTGGATTTACGCCACAATACGCTGGCCTTGAAACGCTCTATAAAAAGTACGCCGCTCAGGGGTTGGTGGTGCTTGGGTTTCCCTGCAACCAGTTTGGTAAGCAGGAACCCGGCGGTGCCGACGACATCGCGCAGACCTGTCACATCAACTACGGTGTGAGCTTTCCCATGTTCGAGAAAGTGGCAGTCAACGGCACCGCAACGCACCCAGTGTTTCGTTATCTGAAAGAGGAATTGCCCGGCGTGCTGGGTGGACGGATCAAGTGGAACTTCACTAAGTTCCTGATCGGACGCGACGGCAAACCGCTCAAGCGCTTTGCACCCTTCACCACCCCGGAAAAAATGGAAACCGTAATCCTCGCCGCACTTGAAGTCTAACGGTTACTGTTATTTGAACCGTCCGCTTTGTGCCAGGAGCGGACGTTGATGGATTTGCTACGCATCTACTCTGGAAGAAAAAGTTGATAGTAAGATATTCTGATTATTACTTTTAACAGGAGGATGCATGGAAAGTCTGTTTGTTTACGGAACGTTGGGACCAGGCCGTCCTAACGCTCATATTCTCGAAAAGATAGGTGGTGCATGGCGCGAAGGGCATGTCGCAGGCTCTCTTATCAATGAGGGATGGGGAGCCGAAATGGGCTATCCCGGTATTATTTTGGATAATTCAGGCAATCGCGTGCAAGGATTTCTTTTTACGTCAGAGAATTTGCAGCGTCACTGGGATGTACTTGACGAATTTGAAGGTAGTCAATACGAGCGCGTGCCCGTCACAGTTACTACGGATGATGGGGATACCGTCAATTCCTGCATATACATGTTAAAAAAATAATGGCCTTAAGCCCGCTAATTAGCGGGCTTACTACTCCAAAATACATATGATTAAGGTCCGCTTTTCGCTCATATCGGACCTTGTGCCCAAGTCAGTCCGCTCTGTGCTCAAAAGTGGACTTAAACCAGAGGATACCCTTTTGTCTGATTACTATCAGCTTGTTGAAACTGTTCCGTCCGTAGAGGATTTTTGCCGCTTACGCATTATCTCAGGGTTGACGCCTCGTACCGCAGAGGGTGTCCGTCTGGGGCTGCCTAACAGCTGTTATGGTGTACATATATGCTGGCAGAATACTGTCGTCGGCATGGGACGTATAGTGGGTGACGGCGCCATTAATATGGAAATTGTCGATGTAGCTGTTGATCCAGAGCATCAGGGAAGAGGGCTGGGCCGCAAGTTAATGGAAAGTTTGGCAAACTGGCTCGATAAAAATGCATGTGATGGTGCTTATGTAACTCTCATGGCTGATGTCCCGGAGTTGTACGAAAAATTTGGCTTCATGCGAGTCAGCCCTGTGAGTGAAGGCATGGCAAGGGTCTGGAAACGAACTAAAACTACATAAGATAATGCCTGCTTTTCGCGCATATGGGACCCTGTCTAGCAGCTGTCTGCTTTGTGCCAGTAGAGGAAAATGAGATGTCAACTCAAGTAATCGCACGGTAACTTTATAATTCTTTAAATTAATATCATTACCGTTATATCGTTGTTAATGCTATTAATCTGCTCTTTTCTATCTATAAGCTTACTAATAAGGATTAAATGATGGTCTCGTTTCGCTTAATGACGCAAGAAGAGTATCCTGCTTATCTTGAATATTTTATTTCTGATTATGCAGATGAGATAGCGTCAAATTATCGGATGTCCAAAAGTGATTCGCTGGCGAGAGCCAGGCAGGAAATATCAGAATATTAAATAACAGACTAAGTAATTTAAAACTATTTCCGCTAAGCCAATTTTCTTCCAGCCTGCGTAGTATATTAAATCCTTCAGCCATGCTCTGCGTTCTTAGCTCAACAAACCCCGGGTCGCCCGGGGTGGGATGAGCGAATTGGATATCCATCAGTCATTCCAATGATTTCAGTCTTCATATTCTGGAAATGATTAACTGAAGGGTTTAGCGTGAGAGTCGTAATGCCCTTGCCTTTGTAACTATAAATGTCCGCTGTGTGCCAGAAGCGTACGTTGTCGGGAGCCTATAACGCTAATTATTTTCAGCATCACGTTCCGGGATCCTCAACTTATGCACGAGTCGATTCTTAACCATTCTCTTTTCCTTATGCCACTGGCAGTGCAATGAATGCAGCGATGAAAATCAATGTCCTATTTGTCCCTCGTTAATTAAAAGTGTTAGCCCTTTGAAGTGAGATTTTTTTTCATATCCGCTGAAGGTGGCAATCCAAAATATCTTGCGTATTCTCGGCTAAATTGAGTGTGGCTTTGATAGCCTACCGAAAGCGCGACATTCATAATATTTTCGCCGGAGGTGGCAAGCTTATATCGGGCCTGCATCAGGCGAATTTGTTTTTGGTATTGCATTGGGCTGAGGGCGGTAATAGCGCGGAAATGGCGATGAAAGGCGGATACGCTTAGTGCTGCCATTCCAGCCAGATCCTCTACCCGCAAAGATTGCGCATAATTTCTCTTAATCCAGTTAATTACCTTGTAGATACGTGCAAGATGGGTATCAGGCGTAGCGATATCCCGTAACATCCAACCCATTGGTCCCTGCAGTACCCGAAAAAGAATTTCCCGTTCATACGCTGGTGCCAGAGCGGCTATTTCATCTGGCTTTCTGATAAGGCTAAGCATCCTTAACCAGGCATCCAGTAATTCCTGCGTTACCGGCGCTACCGAAAATCCTGAATGATAAAGATTAGCCGTGCCGGTTTTGGGAATACTATCCAATAGGTCTGCAATAATTTCAGCTTTGGGCGTCAAACTGACGGCCAAATAAGGTGCATTGGTAACGTCATCAGGAAATACATTACCTACAGCGGGTAAGTCTACCGACATCACAAAGTAAGTTGCAGGATTATAGTGTAAGGTCCTGCCACCGACAGACATACTTTTTGAACCCGTCAGAATCAGGTTAATCATCGGCTCATAAACAGCAGAAAGTCTGTGCTCAGGAATTTCTCCCTGCACCATAGCCACCCGCGGTATTCCCGTCTCTGTCCGCTGATTTCCAGCTCCGGAAGCCAGCTCTCTTAGTTCGTGTAATTTATTTTCCATCCGCGATTGATAGCACGCCTCCGTATCCAGCAACAGCATAAAAGCAGAATTGGGCAACAATCGAAGAGGATCGCATACGCCAGCGTTCCTCCTGATGCGTAACCTGTGAAGCGTATTCTTTAACTTACAGGAGCAATGATGAAATATGTTCTGATTACCGGCGGTAGCCGGGGAATAGGTGCCAGTACAGCGATAGAGTGTGCCCGACGTGGATTTGGCGTCATTCTGACCTGGAACAGCCAAGGTGAATCTGCACAATCTATTGTTGAACGCATCAAGGCTGAAGGCGGTAAAGCCATTGCGATGCAGCTGGATGTGGGTGATGTTGGAAGTTTTGATCTATTCCGCAGTTCACTTGAGCAGGCGATGAAAACCCAATGGAATGCATCTGGTCTGGATGGTCTCGTTAACAACGCCGGTTACGGACTGTTTAATCCGCTTGATACAGTCACTGAAGCGCAATTTGATGGCTTAATGAATGTGCATCTTAAAGGGCCATTCTTTTTAACTCAGAAGCTGCTGCCTTTACTGCGTAAAGATTCCAGTATTGTGAATATTACCAGCGCCACCACACGCGTAGCCATCGCTGGCGTAGCCCCTTATGCGGCGTTCAAAGGTGGCCTTGAAGTCCTCACTCGCTATATGGCTAAGGAGTTTGGTAGTCGTGGAATTAGGGTGAACGCGGTATCGCCCGGCCCCATCCGCACCGAGCTTGGCGGTGGACTTAATGATGAGCTTGAATCTCTGCTTGCTGCACAAACGGCGTTAGGACGCGTAGGTGAACCTCATGAAGTCGCGCGCGTGATTGCCTCACTATTAACGTCCGATGGTGGCTGGATCAGTGCACAGTCAATTGAAGTTGCGGGCGGCTTTCACGTCTGAAAAAGGAACACACTATGCTCGACCATATCTTTATTTCAGTCAGCGATCCTGAACGTTCCATCGCATTTTATGAGCGCGTTCTGCCTATTCTCGGCATCGTAAACCGTCATGATTATGACGGTAAACAGGGGCCTTCTGGGCATCCAGACCTGAAAGGCTTTGGTGCAAATGGCCGGATATTTTTTTGGCTCAGGCAGGGAGTCGTTTGCCCGGATGCTGTTCACGTAGGTTTCAATGCAGAATCGGAAAACATGGTCAACGACGCCCATGCTGAAGCACTCGCTGCGGGGGCAACCGAAATTCACCCTCCCGGCACGCAACGGCATTATGACCCTCGTTATTACGCGTCACAGGTCCGGGATCCCGATGGATATACCCTTGAATTTGTATACAAAAATTGGCAACAAGCTGGTCGAATATGAAGACGTTGATGATTTATGGCGCAACCGGTTATACCGGCAGCATGATTGTTCAACACGTATTAGCGTCCGGCATTTCGGTCATTATTGCGGGGCGTAATAAAGAGAAATTGGCCGCTATGGCCAATGACCTGAACTTACCTTTTAACGTTTTCACTCTGGAAGACCCGTCTGTTGTCGATCAGGCGCTTGCAGGTGTAACGGTACTGCTTAACTGCGCGGGCCCATTTTTCCACACGGCTGACGTTCTGATAAAAGCAGCAGTACGCAATCAGGTGCATTACCTTGATATTGCCGCCGAACATGACAGCTATAGATTGGCTGAAGCCTATGATAGCGAAGCCAGCGCTGAGGGCGTTATGTTGCTTCCAGGATGCGGTGGAAGTGTTGCGATGCTGGGTTGCCTCGCCAGACATGCCGCAGATCGGGTTAAGTCACCCAGAAGCATTTCACTGGCCCTAAATGTGACAGGATCGATGTCACGAGGTTCAGCAGTAAGCGCGTTGGAGAATCTTTCGCCGGAATGTTTGGCCAGACTCAATGGGCAGCTCGTACCGACGGATCCTAAAGAACTGAGATCATTCGATTTTGGCAAAGGCGCACGAGAATGTTTTCCTGTAACCCTGCCAGATCTGATCACTGTCTGGAGAGCAACGGGTATCCCTGACATCGCTACGTTTGTACACGTTAGTGGGAATGGGTTCCCTCAGGGGGATTTATCCGCGATACCAGATGGTCCATCAGCCGAGGAGCGTGCAAGCAATCGCTATCAGGCTGCTGCCGAAGTCGTCGATGCTGAAGGAAAGAGAGTGAGAATGCTGCTAGACACTGTCAACGGTTACAGCTTTACTGCACTGGCTGCAACTGAGGCTGCAAGGAGAGTGTTGTCTGGACTCGCACGCTCAGGGTTCATTACGCCAGTAGAATTGTTTGGAAAAGGGTTCGCTGAAAGCATAGCTGACACCTCCATCACCGACGGCTGGAAAAATTTTCATAGTGAATTTGATAAACCCTGCTGCTAGTCTGAGGCAGAAAGAACGAAGGCATGCGCTGATGGAGATAAATGGCGATAGCCGATGACGAGATCAAATTCAATCTCAGCACCTGATAAGGGATGATAACTAATCTGGTCTCCTCGAAAGCCACTCATACTTTGAGGAACGACCGATACACCTCCTCCCACAGACACCAATGATAAGACTGCATGCATTCCATGTGCTTCCTGAGTAATCATCGGCACAAAGCCGGCATTAGCACAAAGTCGGATAACCTGCAGATGGAAGCTCCGTCCCTCAGGCATTGGCCACAAAATAAAGGGTTCACCTGCAAGATCGGCAAGCGTCAGGTCTGACCGCTTACTGAAAAGATGATCTTTTGGGATAGCCATACATAGACGATCACTGTCGAAATTGATCTGTTTGATGTCATCAGCCTTTTCAAAAGGGGGGATCAGTACAGCGATGTCTAACGTCCCGTCGCGTAGAGCAGCAATCTGTGCGGCGGTTGTTGCTTCTCGCAATTCAAGTCGTACCTTCGGATGGCTTGCCCTGAATTCACGAATAATATCGGGCAATCGGCCATAAAGTGCGCTTCCTACATAACCCACACGTAAAAAACCAGTTCGTCCTTCAGCCACATCTACCGTAGAAACAATGGTTTTTTCAGCCTGTCGCAGGGTTTCGCGTGCCTCAATGACAAAATTTTCTCCCGCAGGGGTCAGGCCAAGAACGCGATTACCACGCTCGATAAGAGTGACTCCGAGATCTTCCTCCAGTTTCTGTATGGCACTGGTCAGCGGAGGCTGCGACATATTCAGCCGTTCAGCGGCCCGGTGAAAATGTAACTCCTCCGCGACAGCAATGAATTGCTCCATTCTTCGTAAAGTGATCCGTCCCCGACTCTCTGTCGCCATATCCCGCCATACCTCTTGTTTTTGAATCAAGCTTGCCACGATACAATTAAAGTATTACCAGGTCATATAAATAGTATTTTATATATCAAAGTTATCACTCTATGTTGTTTTCTCAATCACTTAGTGAAAACGGCGAGGGTGACATGGTTGATTTTAAAAGTCGGGTCGTGCTTATCACCGGTGCGGGTCGCGGATTGGGATTCGCGTATGCCCGTTGTATGGGTCAGCTTGGCGCGATGGTTTTGATTCAGGATATCGGTGCCAATTCTGATGGCGAGGGCGTCGACCCTAATATTGCAGAACTGGCGGCAGAGACACTTCGATTCGAAGGGCTGAATGTGCATGCGATCCAGGGGGAACTGACCACACGCGAGAGCTGCCACAATTTGTGCAGAGACGCCCTTCAAGTCGCGGGTCGGCTGGATGCATTAATCCATAATGCGGGTTGGGTGGCTTACGAGAATATCGAGTCGATAGATGAAAGTTCTTTTGATCATATGATGGCCATTGCTGCCAAGGCACCTCTTTGGTTGGCACAGGCGGCCTGGCCTGCAATGAAAGCCGCTGGCTTTGGCCGCATCATTATGACGACTTCTTGCCGGGCGCTCTATCCGCAGTATGTTCATAATGGTCTTGCCTCCTACGCCGCAGCCAAGATGGCCGTAATAGGACTCACCAATGTCCTTGCCAGTGAGGGCAAAAAAGATGGAATTATCGTCAATGCAATTTCTCCCGTTGCCCAGACACGTATGTGGGGGATAGAGGGGGAACCTGCTGAGCTCCACCCTTCGGAAGTGGCACCGGGAGTGGCCTATCTTGCCTCAGCAGAATGCACCGATGGGGGATGGATACTTCGTGCCGCGAACGGGCAATTTCACGCAACCAAAATGAGGGAGGCCGCAAATGTGGACTATCCGCGAAATCTTCGCGCCGTTAAGGCATCAACTGCTCAGGAGGTTGCAGAGAACTGGCAGTCGATCGCTATTCCTGATGTGGAACCGCGACAGTGAATGGTATTTCGGTGGTATTTCCAGGCAAGGCTGTACTGGGAGAGTCACCCATCTGGAGCTGGTCAAGAGCCAGGCTTTTATGGGTTGATACACTTGGGGCTTCTCTCAATTATTTTGATCCCGCAACGGGCCGGAATGTGGAACATGCCATGCCCGGACCGCTGGGCTTTGTCGTGGAGAAGAATACGGGAGAGTTAATCATTGGCATAGGCTGCCATGTTGAGCTAATTGACAGAGCCGGTAAGAGACGAAGGATCGCCACTGCGCCACACGCACAGGAGGGCTTTCGCCTCAACGATGCGAGCCTGGACTCCTCAGGCCGCCTATGGGTTGGGCTGATAGATGAAGAATTGAAAGACGGTTCAGGCTATTTGTATCGCTTCGATCCAGACGGTAAGTGGCACACCGTCGATGCTGGTTTCACGCTTATCAATGGCATCAGCTGGAGTCTCGACTGCAAAACACTCTACGTCACTGATTCCCGACGTGGCGTAATTTACGGATATGATAACGATCCTGACTCAGGCGAAGTCAGTCATCGAAGGGAAGTTGCCAGCATTAATCCCAAAAAAGGTAAGCCTGACGGACTGATCGTTGATCAGTACGGATTTCTCCTGAGTGTACTCTTTGATGGCGCTGCCATTGCGCGGATATCTCCGGAAGGAGAAATCGAGCGATGGATTAATCTCCCCGTGCAGCGACCGACAAGCTGTGCCTTTGCAGATAATGATCGTTATCTGTATATCACCTCAGCGCGACGAGGAATATCGGAAACGCTTTTAGAGAAGATGCCGTATTCAGGGGCTTTATTAAGGCTCGACTATAAGCGTGCACTCGAAATTTGAACCTTTTGCAGACCGCCTAGTGCCAGAAGCGGACGCTGCATGTGTTATGGCATCATAAGTGCCGTCAATTTCCGAAAAAAAAGCGGCTCGATGGTGGCTTAATCGCGGACGATGTATTTAAAGGTATTCGATAATATTAAACCCTTCGTCAACCTTGGGTTCAGAGAAATAACTCGTTATGGTATCGAACTGTTGATCTGTAGCTGCAAAGTCGTGCGCACCCTCCGCGTTACGGGCGTGTAGCCGGGCTCTACAGACTTCATCAGGTACGTTCAAATAATGCAGACGATTATCAGCACCTGACTCCCTAATGATACTCTTCATCCATTCACGCTGTGTCCGTGTGTTTGCCGGGAAGTCCAGAACAACGGATAAACCCGCGTTGAGTAGTGCCACCAGGTGGGGCTTCATAGCGCTTTTGAGCTTTGAGGAACACTGAATATAATCCGCCACTGATTGCATTTCATTTGCATAGAGCGTAGCTAGCCAGTCGTCCTCACTAATAATTACAGAGCCAGGTAAAGCACCTAATTGTGCTGATAAAGTGGATTTACCTGATGCAATTTTTCCGCATAAAAGATGCAGGGTAGGTTTTACTGAAGTTGCCACTGTATCGAAGTCCATTTTTACCTCACTGGTTTTTTCCGGTAAGGCTCACCATACCGGTGGGAGGGGGTAAACTCTAATTAATTTAGCCTTATATATTAAACTTTAAGCAAGTTGCCAATATAAAAAGTTGTTCTTGGGATATATAAGCTGAGAAGTTATCATCTTAACCCGTATGGAATGAAGCCAATGAAATGGAATGTGTGATGAATTTTTTTATTAAAATAATCGCTGGGATAGCCTCACTTTCAGCCTTAGGCTTTATGGCTGTTTATGCTGATATTAAACTTGGCATTAAGGCGGATACTGAGGCCTGCCCAGCTTTAAATGTACAACAGGTGGCCGATGCAGTAGTTGAGGATGTGACAAGGCCGGATAATCGGGTTTTTGCATCTCAAAATCTTACAACTGATGACGTAAACGTTCGAATAGACGAAGTTCAAATTGGGCCTACAAGTGCGCTTGTCACGTTTACCACATCCAAGGAGCCGAGGTTGGTATGGAGCGCAATGCCTCGCTGTTCTAATTTGAAAGATGTTGAATACGGGAATTAACAAAGAAGCTTAACGTTCATCCACTTCCCATTAATTATTCCACAGCGGTGTCAGTCATGTTGTGAAGATTTAGATAAAAATCGCGTTTTTTGCTCTAATCGGACCTACTTCTTCGCTCACATCGTGCCACGAGTGGAAATAAAACATTAATGACATCGTTGCGTAATGAAACATATGACGTACAGGGTATTACTTACATGGGATAAAGACCGTTTCCCGCTCAAAACTGCTTCTAAGTTCCAATCACGATGAGAGCCTACAGCGGTTCAGTGAAGCACTTTAATGTTAGAAGAGAGCATTCGGTAAGATCACTTGATGATAAGCAGAATGCTTCTGGAAAAGCTCAGGTTGCTGGAATGCAGCCTTCACGATGACAGGCGAAACGACCGGGAGTGGCTTCCCCACCCTGAATTCCTGCAAATAACACGCTCAGGTGTGATGGTTGACCGTTCAAAGACAATCACGTCGCTATTAAACGAGAAAACTGCATCGCCGATTATCAGCATTAATTTCCGACTCACCGAAATGGGGGGATGCTGCGCCATGCTTCACTACCGGACGTCTAATGCTGACGGCAGGCGTCATGCATTGCGTTCTTCCTGCTGGCTGTATTCGGATAAAGGGCATTGGACTCTGGTTTTTCACCAGGGAACGCCAGCTGAAGGCACTGCTTAGGTTCGCTGCTGAGATGTTCTGTTCAATTTGCCTGTATAACGGTTCAGATACAAAAAAGGCCGCCCGTGGGCGACCTTTCCTGGCACTTCCTTTTGCGACCATCCGTTATTTGTACAGCTCAGCGGTCATGTGAACGACGTTGCCATTGCTGGCCTCAATGATTTTGTATTGTGCGCCCTGCTGCTGGGCCTGCGCGGCGATTTTAGCCTCGGCACCGTCCATAGTAAGGGACGTTGCGGTAACGCTCTGCGCGAAGCTGGCTGCTGACATCAGTGAAAGAGCGGCAACGGCGGCGATAGACATAGCTTTAATGGTTTTCATGGTCTTTATCCTTGGTTTGTATGGTTGAAAGCGCGTTTGCTTTCGATGGGATAATGATAACCATAGTTACTATTGCATAATTAACAATAAGTGCTGGTATTGTGATCGCGCTAACTATTGCGGCAATAGGTGTACTCGATGATCGGTTCGGCACTGGGTTAATATGTTTAATGTGGAACACATCCCTGTAGCTATCATTTTGACGTCCGCTTATCGCTCATAGCCGTCCTTAAGCTTGCATTAGAAATGCCGCGAGCCAGAATCAGATGTTCTATCAACCATGCTTTAATTGCTGGATGAACAGATGATGAACAATGTTTGTTTACGTCAGTTAAATGCTTATTCCGCAGCCAGCAAAAGGACTTAGCTTGGGCTGGTTTCACCACCATAGCGCGCTTGAACGACAGAAAACGTGACTGAAGCTGAGCGCCGCTACGTTTCTGGTGCGTCGCTGTCTTCTTTTCCCCGGCTCCTGGAGCCAGTACTACTACTGGCTGACTTTGAGCTGACGCAGCGCTACATTCACTGGGATGCGTTGAACTAAGACCTGTCGCGTGCGGGTCTGCTACGCGCGAAGGCCGTACAGCCCAGAAAGATCAGCCTGCTTCGCCGCGCAGCCGGTAACGATAATGTTTAAGGACTACGTGTGTCACAATCTGACCGTACACAAAGCCGCCCAGCCCGGCCAGAAGCACTGTGCCGACAATACCGAAAAAATACGATCCTGCGTAGCCAAAGGCCCCGCAGACGGCGAGGCCCGCCCAGGTCTGCCAATGGCGGAATGCTGCTTTATATGCGCTACGCCACCGTCTTCCGCGCTCCCACAGGTTTAGGCCGGCCAGTTCGGGAATGCTTTTTAGGGTCCAGTAGATTTTCATGTGTTCTCCTTGCACAATCTGCATAAATGATAATAATTATCAACTCCATGTCAAATTTTTAGCCCCCCCTTCCCCATTCTTGCCCCTTAATTCCATCACCCACAGCCGCAATCTTTGAAGACGAGATGGAAGCTAATATGTGGGCGATTTACCTGATTGCGATTCAAATTGCCCCCCGACGAACAGCAAGGTAGGAAGTTCACATAATCAAAACAAAGAAGTAATGGTGAAAATACGGAGTTCAGCAGATACCTAAATTTAGCACCGCTCACTGCCTGACCTTTTCTATTGCCATCGGACCTACGCCAATTTTCCCGAAACGCATACTTATGCTGTGCGGCGAAGCTTGCCGAAGAGCATGAGAGGGAAACAGTTTTAGAAGGAATGACAGTTGTGTGGCAGAAGCGGACATCGATGGGAATTGCTGTTAATTAAGCGCCACGAGATTTTTCTAATTTGATGTCAGTGCCATTGAGATCTGTTTCATTAACCCAACCAAGCTGCATATAAAATTTCGCCGCGCGACTATTCTTATCGGTTTCCAACCAGGCAATCTCATGATGTTGGAACAACTCCTGCTCGGCGAGCATAATGATAATGACGAATTTGTTTCCTATTTTCTCTCTCCATATCTGGAGTACCTGGCAGGCAATGGAATATACGACGTCCGGACAGAAGACCTGACGGGAAAGGTTTTTCTGTTTCAACTCGGTGGTCCTCTTTCGCTAAGCGTCCTTGAGAAAGCTACCAGTGAATCATTAAGAGATATCCGGTTCATCTGGCATCGCACTGCCCGCATCTTCGGTAGTGATCTTCCCGTCGAGGGCACCGAAGTGAGGATTTTTCGCCTAGGTGTGGCCGGCACGCTTGCTTATGAGGTTCATGGTCGTGCAGAAGATGCTGAACAGGTTTACAAGGCGCTGATGGAAGCAGGACAGGAGTTCAGTATCGTCCAGCCACGTAAGTGGCTTTTCTATGAAGTCTTAAACGAGACTGCTGAGTGATACCATTTTCCCATTCTCTTCTTCTCTAATGTCCGTTCCTCGCTCATAGCGGACCTTAGGCTGACATGTCCGCTTCGTGCCAAAAGCGCAAGTAGCTTACAACAGTCGGTGTCAATCATCGGGGAGCAGGTCAAGCAACGCCCACACATATTAAGTATTTTACATCCATATAAATAGTCAGATGGTTAGTTCAACCAAGTCATGAACTCCACGGTAGATGTGGATATGAGATTTAATGGGCTGGGAGTCGCTCTACTGCTTATTGGCAGCCATCCGCCTAAATCGGCTGAAAGTAACCTCTCATACCAATGATATTTTTAGTCATATCAAGTCAGACTAATAATTTCCCCCCTGTTGCCGATACCATTAGTCCTCAGTCAATATATGAAGGAACATGTATGTACTTCGTTCGACCTGCAGTTCGCCCGCTTATTTTTCTGTCGCTCTTCCCTCTTGCTTTCTCTCAGGCTGCTGAAAAGCCCACATTGACAGGCGGCGGTACGAATCCCTTATCCATAGTCAGAATTCACGATCGTGTGAATTATATGGTGTCTCTGAACTTCAGCAACGGAAAGACAGCTCAGCAATGGCGTTCTGTTGACTGTAAACAGGGGAAGGCACAGCTTCTGTACATGGATTTATTGAATGACCAGGGCTATACCTCCACGCGCTCATACGGCAACAGCTATCTGCGATATGCACCGGCACAGGATGATAAGCAAATGACACCGGAGGATATCCGTACGGTTTGTCAGCTCCCCATAAAAGAGGTCAGGTGGGAGAAGTTATCCGCCACGTCAGAGTTTGGCATCACCAATCTGGTCGATGTGAATAGCATTCAGCGCAATGGGGACAACTTATCCGTGCGCATGGGGTATGACATGGCAGATATCGTCTGGGAGCCGCCTTACGACGCGCCGCTGGTATTAAAGATTGAACACTACATATACAACTGCAAGACCCATCAGGGTAAGGCTGTTACAGCGATGAACTTTGACAGCGAGGGGCGCGTGACGGACTCACTCATAACAGCTGACATTGTTCGCCGCCAAAGTAGCTTTGAAATCACCTCTCAGATGACGCAGCGCTTCGGGGAGTTCTGCGATTTACCCTCCGGGAAACAATTTACTGCCGAAGGGCATTTTGTGCCTGCCGCGAATAAGCGGGCGTCAACGGTGATGGGGCCATCAATGCCCGACCTGAGCAATAATAATCCGCAGTGGCTGAAAAAATATCCTCTTACTGCTGCCATTGAGCATCAGGCTCAGTCATTGATTAAACCCTGGGCGCTTCCACGCTTCAAACAGGTTGGTTATACCGAAGTCAGCGCGCTCGCTAAGGTCGCCGTGCAGTTGGATGCGCAACCCGATGGTTACGTACGCAAGCTGGAAGATTACGGTATCTGGACGGTGCAACGGGTAACGCTGGCCAATCTGCTACAACTTAAATACACCATGTCCATTAGCTCTGGGGCATCGTTGCTCAATAAATTACAGACGGATCTGCGCTTCCCGCTAGTCACAGGGCAACGTTATCAGGCGCAGTGGGAAAGTATTGACGCCGATAAGAAAGTCACGGCTTCCACATTACGATGTGAAGTGACAAACGAGGGCGATGCAAATACCCTTTCGCCAGTGTTCGGCGGGAAATATCTGTTAGTTGAGTGCAGTGCAACCAATGAGGGACAAGTGTCCAGCAGTGACAAACTCGCCTGGATCCAGGAGCTTAATATCTTCGTTCCAATCGCTATGCAGGTCGGTGATAAGCCTGAAACCCCGGTGAAACTGGAAAATGTCAGTGTGATCCGTTAATTAGCAGGCAGGCAAGCTGATTAACGCTTTGTGCCTGCCATATCCCTTTAATTTCTGTGAATGGAATCAGGCAGCGAACAGCTTACCTAGGGTTTTTATTCTATCATTTTCAATGATTTATTTAGCGGAGCGTGCTCTCGTCAATAATGTGACGAGCGGCAATTTCAAATACAACCCGTCCCAAAGCTATGCATGGAACGTCTCTGTAGCGTCCAAACGGGAACCTTCTAATGAAAGAAAGGTGTCCGCAGAGGACCTTATTTTATGGCGGGATTGCCAGCCATCATGATGAATAAAAGAATTACTTACTTTTATATAAATTAGATGAACCAACCCGATTCCAGACGAGCTAGTTCATATTTCCGGCTACTGCAGAGTCTTTAAGGTGTGATGAGCTTCGGCATTCCGCACAAAGCAGACTTTCCAGCCAACTGACTCGACTGTTCTTTGCCAAAAGCGGACGTTAAAAATTATGTAGATACAGTTAATTTACAAGTTAAAATAGCCGTGCACGGTAATGCTGTTATCATCTTTTGGTAGATACAAAAATATAATCATGAATAAAAGTTATTATTTCGAAAGTAAATATAAAAAATGGTCCATTACAGCCGTGGTATGCATCATTATGGGTGGATGGTTCTGGTA
This sequence comes from Pantoea sp. USHLN256, assembly GCF_037149875.1. Taxonomy (NCBI): domain Bacteria; kingdom Pseudomonadati; phylum Pseudomonadota; class Gammaproteobacteria; order Enterobacterales; family Erwiniaceae; genus Pantoea; species Pantoea sp. USHLN256. Next base: position 583,511 of record NZ_JBBCQO010000002.1, read on the forward strand.
TATGTTGTGGGCATCAAGCATCTCCCATAATACCATTTTAATAAAATCGGTGCCTGAATGGACAACGTATATTTCTTTTGGTGTATTGATTGGAAGCTTCTCTTTTATTCACGCTTTTTATCTTCGCACTTTTAACAAAACAATAAAGTATCTTTGCAATGCATTCTTTGGCGGTTTTTGCCTGGGATTTGTATTGAGCTTAAACTGTTACGATGTCTATGTTTATCTCTTCCCAGACAAAATAATTGGCTATAAATCTGAATATGAGGTTGTCTTCCCAGGACCATCGAGGGGCAAGCATGGGCATTGTGAAGCAGGGATCTGGTTAAAAGATCAGAACACCGCCAGATGGATACAGCTTTGTACAAATAAAGAATTTCTACGCAGCCACCGTAAGCAAGGAATGACAGGAGTATGGGTATCAGCTCGTGTTAATAAAATTGGAACCTACATCGTTAAATACGAATTCATTTATATGTAAATGAAATAATCTGAATATATTACAATCGCTAAGGTCGCCATTTTTCTGTGTCTGTGAAAATGAATAATAGCCAACGTCCGCTTCTCGTTCACAGCGGACGTTGAGCCCGATAATGGCAGATTTTTTCAATCTGCAGATATTTATTAATAAGAATGAGCAGAACTAATTATATGCACATGTCGCTCATTATTGACTGGAAGCAAACCATAGGGTCAGCAGACTAAAACGCAGTGAATTTTTAGTTATTGCTCATATCGGTACATCATCAGCATTACTCTTTGAACAGCTATGATTGTTACGTGCCGGATGATCAAACTCCCTCAGCTCTGGAAACCAGGCCCCACAACATTGACCTCAATCGCATACATGGACTTTGAAAATTTTCACAAGTGAACCAGGCTTAAGTCTCTAATCAGAGGAAGCCATAGATGCCCTATAAATCCCGAAACTCCCTGCCAGATAGCGTCAGACATGTTCTTCCTGCACATGCGCAGGATATTTACCTTGCGGCTTTTAACAGCGCGTGGGATGAGTATAAAGATAAAAAAGACCGTAAGGATGACAGCTCGCGGGAAGAAGTGTCACATAAAGTGGCCTGGGCTGCGGTCAAGCATACGTACGAAAAAGGCAACGACGATAAATGGCATAAAAAGAAATCCTGAGCAGGCCCTCGGTTCCATGCCCGGCTGGTACAACCCAGTCTGAGTTCACCTGTAAAGCCCCCCTTCATGGAGACTGATTTGTCATTAACCAACCGGACTCAATATCGCGACCTTAAACGTTCTTTCCTCTCTGCCGTTCCGCTGGGTATTGGTGTGATGGCATCAGTGGATGAGATCATATTTCATCAGCTGCTGGCCTGGCATCACTTCTTTGACTGGGGCACTCCCGCTTATGGTCTATTTTCCGATGGGTTACTACATTCTGCCGAACTCATCGCCTTTGTAGCGGGCGCCTTCATGATGCTTAACCTTATCCGTCACCAGAGCCTGTGCAGACTGTCTGCATGGTCCGGTTTCTTTACGGGTCTGGGAGGTTTTCAGATTTTCGACGGCATTGTCGACCACAAGCTACTCAGACTTCATCAGATACGGTATGTGGATGATTTGTTGACCTACGATTTGGTGTGGAATGGCGCGGGACTGCTGATGCTGTTAGTTGGCTGGCTTCTGTACCGACGTGCACGAAGAACGGAGGGTGCCCCTTGGAGGAGATGATCCATCATGGCCCACCCCCGGGTTCCTCTGTGCTGGTCTTGTTGCTTACCCTCTTCCTACTGTGTCTGCTATGCCTCTATGCCATAGCCGCCTTTCGCAGGCGTGAGGCATCAGGATGGAGCGGATGGCGCATGGCGAGTTTCACTGCGGGTATCATGCTAATTGTGATAGCCGTGTTGCCGCCAATCGCGCCCTGGGCACATCATGATCTGCGCGGTCATATGTTTCAGCACCTGTTGCTGGGGATGTTTGGTCCACTCGGATTAGTGTTCGGTGCACCCGGCACGCTGCTAATCCTAAGTCTGACGAAATCGGGTGCACACCGGTTCATGAATATTATGCGGTTGCCACCGATCAGACTGCTTATTCATCCCGTCACCGCAGCCATTCTGGATATCGGCGGAATGTATCTGCTTTACCTCACGCCTTTATTTGGTCTGAGCATGTCCCATCCGGTTTTATTTGTACTAATGCATCTGCATTTTGTTCTGTCTGGCTATTTGTTTACCTGGTCCATTGCCGGGCCCGATCCGGCACCTCATCGTCCCTCAAGAAGTTTGCGACTGGTGGTCGTTTTTCTGGCAACAGCGGCGCATGCTGTTCTTGGCAAATTGATGTACGGATACGGATATCCACAGGGGATGTCTGGCAGCCTCGATGAGGCGCAGTCTGCGGCACAATGGATGTACTACGGCGGTGATCTGGCTGAACTCTTGCTGGTGACAGGTTTCTTTGCGGCCTGGTTCAGGCAGCGCAGTGTATTGCCTGTTTTCATGGCAACCAGAGTTGCGCGTGCGCGCAATGAAGAGTGACGTTTTACTTCTTTTTTTCTGGGTCAAAATCCCTATATATCGCACTGAGCCGCTCTCTGAACACCACCGGGTCGTGCTCCCGACGGATGCGCGCGACAGACTCTTTAGAACGATCTTTGACGGCTTTTCTGTCGCTGATGATCTGCAAAATGTGGGCTTTCAGCTGACTAACGATGGCGCTTCTCAGTACCGTTTTGTCGCTGAGCGCTCCTACCGTCAGCTCCGACATACTGTTCAGGGGGCAGCGGATAAGCCAGCCGGCATTTTCCGGATTGATTTCCGGCAGGGCTCTGACGTTAGTTGTAATCACCGGGCAGCCGCAGGCCTGCATTTCCAGAACGGAAAAACCGTAGGTCTCCTGCCAGGTGGGAAGTAGCCCAACGTCAGAGGTCTTAATCAGCTCCAGCACCGCGTCGTTGCTGAGCGATGTATGGTGCCGGAATATCGGGCATTCACGTAGCGTGTTCTCTATACTTGCCCGAAAAGCGGCATCGTCCTGGAATTGCTGGTGGGCCACGTTATGCGTCCTGCCAGGATCCCCCACCATATTTACGCGCACGTCGTTCATGCTTATCATGTTTTCCCTTAACAGCTGGCTGACGGCCAGAACAACTTCTGCCCCTCCCTTGCGATAGAACTCCTTACCCACGAAGATAAAAGTCAGCGGACCTTCCTGAACCGTAGCGTTTTTTTCCTGTATCACCGGCTGCGGGGGGTGCAGTACGTGCAGTTTAGGCCCGATGATGGCCTGCTCTCTGGGGAAATGCTCCAGCAGCCGCAGCTGGATTTGCCGTGTGGCTTCTGAGATAGCGATGATGCCTTTGCAGCGCGAAGAGCAAACATACCGGAGTTCGCGCGCCAGCTCGGGGTTGTCAAATTTCAGTATTCCGCCGACGGGCAGAACACGAGGCAGTTCGGTTTCAAAGGTCGCTACCCAGTCGCCAGGGCCCGAAGAGACTTCGTTGAAAAGGTGGATAATGTCCGCATCAACTGAAGACATCAGGGGCAGCGGGCGGAAAATAAAGAGTTTATTTTGGTGCAGCAAGCGCTGCCTTATGACGTTGATCCAGGTCCATATGTTTCTGGACCGGTAATCCAGATAGCGATGTGAAGGGACTGTGATGATGTTTCTCTTTTCCGGGTAGCCCTTCCCCCCCACGATAATCTTCATCCTTCCCCCTGCTGGCGAGTGTGAAAAAAATCAGTTTCAGAATTAATCAACAACCATTGAGTTTGTAAGGACGTGCAAGTGCTTGCGCGTTTTAAAAGCGGACGTGGCGTTGAGTAATGAACAAGACGTCCAAGGCCCCTCCACGCTGTTTCGAGAAGGTGCGCGGAGTCAGGTGCAGGGCTGCACATAAATGGCGCTGGCTGACATACCGATATGCTTAATTATGCGCGGGCCCACCAGAGAAAGGCGTGTAACTGCAGGCATTTACTGACATTCCGGAAAACTTCGGGAGAGAAAGTACCACCGAAAATTTAAAATTCAGGTGGCTATATCGACTGCCATTAATGCCTGAAAACCCGGATCGGCCGGAGCACCCAAATCCAATGCTGCTATTTAGATTACGAGTGCCCTCGGTGCTACGGGCTGGAAGGCCAGGCATGTGGTAATGATTGGACCAGGAAGGGTATTGACGGACTGATTGCCCGCAAGGCGATAAACCCCGATTTCTCCTTCAGCAGGGATATGCCAATGTTTCTGTACCTGATGGCAAAAATACTCTGTCAGGTATCCTGACAGCTTATCTCCTGACGCTGCGGCCCAGATGCTGGGCCGGCTGAACAATTAGCTGCAGCGCAGCCATCGTGAAGCGGTCAGAACTCCTGACGAGTCGGGCGAAGCACGATTTCATTAATGTCTACATCCGCAGGCTGTTCAATCGCAAACGCAATGGCCCGCGCTACCGACGAGGCAGGGATAGCCTGTTTGTAGAACGCCAGAACATTTTCGGCGGCCGTGCCGGTCGTGGAGTATTTTAAATCACTCTCCACCGCACCGGGTTCAATACAGGTGACGCGGATGTTGCCGCCTATCTCCTGACGCAGACCATCCGATATGGCTCTGACCGCAAATTTCGTTCCGGAGTACACCGTGCCTCCAGGCGCAAAGACTTTGATGCCCGCCACTGAACTCAGGTTAATGATATGTCCACTCTCCTGAGCCTGAAAGCGCGGCAGCGCAGCGGCGATACCATAAAGTGTCCCTTTCAGGTTGACGTCGATCATGGCATCCCATTCGTCAGTATTCACTTCAGACATAGGGCGGATCGGCATCAGACCCGCGTTATTAATCAGCACGTCCAGCTGGCCAAAATCGCTGACCACCTCTGCGACGACGGCTTCAAACTGGTGCTTATCGGTAACATCCAGCTGATAACCGCGGGCGACATGACCGCCGTCGGTAATCTCCTGTACAACCTGATCCGTTTTTGACTGTCTGCGTGCCGCAACGGCGATTTTTGCGCCCCGCATCGCCAGCAGTCGAGCAACTTCAGCACCAATTCCCGAATTACCACCGGTGATAAGAATGACTTTGCCTTCGATACCGTTATTCATGGGTATTCTCCTTCATTGCTGACGTTGCGGGTGGGTAAACTGGATAATCAGTAAAACCTTCCTCAGAACCACCGTAGAGACGGGCGGCATTTAGCGCGTTAAGCGGCCAGCCGTTGGCAATCCGTGCCGGTAAGTCAGGGTTCGCCACAAAGGGTCTGCCAAACGCAATCAGATCGGCATAATTGCTGCGGATCATTTTTTCTGCACGCTCTGCCGTGTAACGTCCGGCATAAATGATGCGGCCACTGAACACACGGCGTATCTCACGTCGGAAGGCCTCTGGCATATCCGGTGCGTTGTCCCAGTCCGCTTCAGCAATTGAAACGTAGGCAACACCTGCGCTTTCGAGGACTTTCACCGCTTCCACGTAGGTCGTATGCGGATCGCTCTCCACCAGACCGATATAAACGCGATCTTCGTCGGTACTGGTAAATAACGGGGTGAATCGCACACCGAGGCGATTGGCACCGACAGCCGCGCTGACAGCTTGCACAATTTCACGCAGGAACCGCAGACGGTTTTCGAGTGAGCCGCCGTAAGCATCCTGACGATGATTGGCATGTTCAGAAATAAACTGGTTCACCAGGTAGCCGTTGGCCGCATGGATTTCCACGCCATCAAAGCCGGCACGAATCGCGTTTCTGGCAGCCTGAACGTAAAGCTCCACCAGTTCCTGAATGTCCGCGATTCCCAGTTCACGCGGCGCGGAGGGTGAAACGAGAGTTCCGGTCCCTGGCCCAGTTTCAATAAATGCCTTAACTTTTTCAGCCTGAATGGCCGACGGTGCCAGCGGTGCGCCATTTTCAGGCTGCAGTGACGTATGGGAAACGCGGCCAACGTGCCAGAGCTGGGCGAATATCACACCTCCGCTGGCGTGCACGGCATCCGTGACTTTTTGCCATCCCTCAATCTGCGCTTCGCTGTAAATGCCCGGTGTCCAGGCATAACCCTGACCGCGCGGTTCAATCTGAGTTCCTTCGCTGACCATAAAGCCCGCGCTGGCACGTTGCTGATAATATTCTGCCATCAGGCCGGTTGGCAGATCGCCAGGCTGGCCGCTGCGCTGGCGCGTCAGTGGAGGGAATACAATCCGGTTTTTCAGGGTATAGGGCCCGAGGTTTATCGGATGAAACAGCGCTTCATGTTGCATTTCTATTCTCCAGTATCTCTGCAAAAAATCACATTAGACCGGTCGACTAGTATTAACGTAACCCTAGGCCGATCGGCTATATTCATCTCTTCAATCAACCAACAATGAGATCAGTCGACTAGTAAATACATCCGGAAATTTCCCCGTGATGAAGATTTTCAGCTCAGGTGATATAGCCCACCCGCTAGATTCCAACACTGATACCTCATGCTTACTTGTAAATTTCCGCCGTGCCGTAAAGATAATTGCGACCGCCGGCAGAAACCACGCGATAGGATCCGGCACCTTCGGCTGTCGCTTTCGCATCGAGTCGGTTTATCAGTTCACTCAGATTGCTTCCGGCAGCCGAGGCTGAGATAACGCCGATACGTTGCTCGCCAGCAGGTTGATCCTGAACCTGATTAGCGGCAAATGCAGGTAATGAAGCGGTAGAGATGGCGAACAGTGCAACAGCTTTAGTCATGATTTTCATGATATTTTCCTTTCAGTCAGTAAAGTGATTTGAGTAGTAGAGAGAATTTTTGGCCGGGACCGCTTAGTGGCTCCGGCGTTAAGTTACGAACATTTAGTGCGACAAACTCTGTGCTGCCTTTTCAATCACGGCCGCAATCTTACCGGGCTGTGAGGCATAAATTGCGTGGTTACCTTTCAGTTCGGTCACCTTGCTGCCGGCACGCTCGGCCATAAAACGTTCCAGCTGCGGGTTGATGGCGCGGTCTTCCGTCGCTACCACAGCCCAGCTCGGCTTATGCTTCCACGCCGGTTCGCCAGCTGTCGCACTGAAGGCCGCCACCGCGGGCATGACCTGAGACTGTGCCAGCAGCGCGGTCTCTTTTTCCGGCAGATCGGCGGCAAAGTCCGCGTGGAACGACTCAGGTTTCAGATAGAGGAAATGATCGTCCGTTTCAGCAATCGAATGCGCGGCGGGCGGGTATTTTTTTGCCAGGCTCAGCAGCGAGTCCCCTTTTTCCGGCTGCATCGCTGCGATGTAGACCAGCCCTGCCACCGACGGGTCATTACCCGCATCGCTGATAATCATGCCGCCGTAGCTGTGTCCGACCAGCAGCGTTTTGCCGCTCTGCATTTTCAGTACGCGTTTTGTTGCGGCCACGTCGTCTGCCAGGGAGGTTTGCGGCTCCTGAACAATCGACACCTTGTAGCCCTCTTTATGCAGAATGCGGGCGATCGGGTTCCAGCCGGAGCCATCAACGAAAGCCCCGTGGACCAGAACGATATTTTTAACCGGCTCGGCCAGCGATGACTGAGCATAGACAGACAGAACCAGGCTTAAAGCGGCTGAAGCGACAGTTTTTTTGAACATTTTTTATCTCTCTTTCATAAACAGGTTGAGTTTGCTGTACCGGGTGCTGAGAGAGTTGCTGGGCAATCCCCCGCAGCCGGCCGGAGTCATATCACTGTGCCAGCTGTTTGATCAGCTGCGCTGCGGTTGCTGCTGATGAGGTCGGGTTCTGACCGGTGATCAAAAGACCATCAGTAACCACATATGAGCTCCAGTCCGCGCCTTTGGAATAAATACCGCCCTTCGCAATCAGCTCATCTTCGACCAGGAATGGCACCACGTGGGTCAGGCCTACCGCCTCTTCTTCCGTGTTAGTGAAGCCAGTGACCTTGCGTCCTTCGACCAGCGGTCTGCCTTCCGGCGTTTTCACGTGACGCAGTACGCCAGGTGCATGGCAGACGAACGCCACGTTTTTTGAAGCGGCAAAGAAAGATTCAATCAGCGCGATGGAGTCCTTATCTTCCGCCAGGTCCCACAGCGGACCGTGGCCACCCGGATAAAACACGGTGTCGAAATCGGCCTGAGAGACACTGTCGAGGCGGACGGTGGTCGCCAGCTGCGCCATGGCGTCAGTATCAGCTTCAAAGCGGTGCGTAAGCTCGGTCTGGAAGTCCGGCTCATTGCTTTTTGGATCCAGCGGTGGGTTACCCCCCTTCGGTGAGGCCAGCACGATTTCCGCACCGGCGTCCTTAAAGGCGTAGTAAGGAGCGGCCAGCTCTTCGAGCCAGAAGCCGGTTTTACGGCCGGTGTTGCCCAGCGTGTCGTGTGAGGTCAGTACCATTAAAACTTTCATTGTCATTCTCCAGTATGTCGATTAGTGATATTAAATTAGACCAGTCGTCTATTAACTTGCTGCATTTCCTGTCCTGGTGCTGACGGTTGCTTTGCTTAAACCTGATGGCTATGCAATTGCCCCGATTTTAAGCAACCTCGTTTGCCCTGACAGTTGCCGTGAAACCAAACTAACATCAATTAGACCGGTCGTCTACAAAGATTGTATGTCATGTTCAGAATTATTTTTAAAACAACTAGGACGCAGAACGGCTTCGGTATTTTCACAGTCACATCAAACCATTGCGCAAGCCGGTTCTACAGAAGAAACGTCATTGTTGCAGACTCAGTCCAGCTCTTTTGCCCAGACAGCCTGCGCATTCGTGAATTCGCGCAACCCGAAGTGGGACAGCTCACGGCCGTAACCACTTTTTTTCACGCCACCGACAGGAATGCGGGCGTTAGTGGCAGAAAAACCGTTAATGAACACGCCGCCCGTTTCCAGACGCCGGGCCATCCGCTGTCCACGCTGAATATCCGCCGTCCAGAGGTTACCACCCAGACCGTAGTCGCTGGTGTTTGCCAGTTCAATGGCGTGCTCAGCATTATCCGCAACCGTGATAGCCGCAACGGGACCAAAGGTTTCCTCGTCAAAAGCGGCCATACCCGGTACCACGTTACCCAGCACCGTAGGCGCGTAGAAATTACCGCTTCCTTCCAGTTTGTGTCCGCCCAGCAGGAGCGTTGCCCCGTCTTCCAGCGTACGCTCAACCTGATGATGAAGCTCATCGCGCAGATCCTTTCTGGCCATTGGGCCAACGCGGGTCTGAGGATCCATCGGATCACCCACTTTCAGCTGGCTAACCGCAGCGATAAATTTTTGCGTAAACGCCTCCGCAATGGGCGCTTCCAGGATAAACCGTTTTGCCGCCAGGCAGACCTGACCTGCGTTCTGGAAGCGGGCTTCAACGGCGGCACGCACTGCCTGATCGATATCCGCATCAGCAAGAACAATAAAAGCATCTGAACCGCCCAGCTCAAGCAGACTCTTTTTCAGCGCTCTGCCCGCAATAGCCGCTACGGCAGATCCTGCTCGCATGCTTCCCGTCAGGGTTACTGCGGCGACACGGTCATCTTCAATGACGCGCGCCACCGTATCATTGTCCGTCACCAGGTTGGCAAACAGGCCAGCAGGAAAACCTGCGCTTTCATAAGCATCCTGCAGGGCATAGGCCGATCCCATGACGTTAGGAGCATGCTTGAGAATAAAGCCGTTGCCCGAGAGCATGATGGGGCCGGATGCGCGGATAACCTGCCACAGCGGGAAGTTCCACGGCATCACCGCCAGGATTGATCCCACCGGTAAATAGGAGACATACACCTGGTCGCCGTTATCGACGGACACCGGTTCGTCAGCCAGCACTGATGGGCCGTTGTCTGCAATCCAGTCTAAAGTGGCCGCGCATTTCTCGACTTCCGCGCGGGCTGCTGAGAAGGTTTTGCCCATCTCAGCAGTGATCAACCCGGCCAGTAAATCAGTGCGTTCGCGCAGAATCTGCGACAGACGGCGGTAAGCCGTAACACGTTCGCGTAAAGGGGTGGCGCGCCACAGGCGAAACGCGGCCGCATTCTGTTCCAGCAGCGCTTCCACTTCTTCAGTGGTCTGGTAGGCATAATTAGCAATGAATTCATCGGTCGCCGGATTGCGTGATACCGCAAAGGTGATGTCAGATGAAACTGGATTAGCAGATTGAGATGTCATTTTGAAGCCTCCTGAGTGATGGGTGCAGCATGATTGTGCTGCCTGAAATCCATCTTAAGTGCGCCCAAAAATCTCAGGAAGGCGTGTTGTTATCCTATTACTGATGGTCACTGGCAACATGTCTGGGAATGTAGGTTACCAGTGAAAGATCGGGTCTGCCCTCTGGCGTCAGAGCGACATAGGTGAATTCAATGTGTCCTGAGGTGGGATGTGCCAGCCTTTTACTCCCCTCACTCATGCCCTGTACGTCGGTATCCTGCCACCACTCCCGAAATTCAGGTGACTGCTCGCTCAGTTCATCGATCAGGGCGTCGAAATGCGCTTTATTCTGCGCCCGCGCCCGCGATGCCCGGAATACGGAAATCATTCCGCGCGCCATCTGCTCCCAGTCCAGAATCAGCGTCCGATAAGGCTGGTAGAGAAACAGCAGGCGCAGTGTATTTCGTTCGTGCGGCTGCAATGAACTGTAATCAATGAAAAGGTCGGCGATGGCGTCATTCCACGCCAGAATATCCAGACGCGCATTGCGCACGTATGCAGGGATTGGATTGATGGCGCGAACCAGCATGTCGAGCCCATCGCTGACACCCATATCCACCTGACGCGGTTCCGGCTCCTCACGCGGTGAAAGGGCAAAAAGATGCGATGACTCTACGCGGTTAAGTCTGAGCACCTTTGCAATACGCTGCAGCGCTTCAGAGGAAGGCTTGATTTCACGGCCCTGTTCCAGCCAGGTGTACCAGCTGACGCTCACACCAGCCAGCATGGCTACTTCTTCACGGCGTAATCCCGGCGTGCGGCGGGTGCCCTTTGGCATGCCGAACTCTTCTGGGTCCAATCTCGCCCGGCGACTGAGAAGAAATGCACCCAGCTCGCGACGCTGCTCCTGAGTGGTCTTTTTGACCATGATGCTAAGCCCCTGAATAAGAATGTTTCGACAGCTATTTTTATATCAGCAGTTAACAGAAAAAAAGGTTTTCCTTAAATTTTCAACTCAGCAGAGAGACTCGCTCTGCTGAGAGAATTAACTGACTGCCATGCTGTTTAAAATGGGTGACACCATACAGGATGGTAATTATTAAAAAATGGCTGTAGCAACACTGCCAGGATTTTATTTATCAATTAGTTGAATTATAGCGCTTCAATAACCTCATATTCTTCTGCAACTAGCTCCATATCTTCAGAGTAAAAACCTGCTCTGGTAAAAAGCTTTATGCTCTGCTCTCCAGTATTCAAGGCTCAAATTCCTTTCACCTTCTTTACGCGCATAACGTGCTAATTGAATATTGCGTTAATAGTCCGCGCTTCAGATAAGATCGGTATTCACTCGTTTACCTATATCTTTAAGCTGCGAATATTTTTCAAGCAACTGTGGCGCATCGTCAAGGCTCATCGCGAACATCCAGAGATAGGTCATGACGGAGTAAATGTGACCAGCGTCGGTCCCGCCTCGGAGTGCCATAGTGAAAATAGTCATAGCAAATAACAACGCGGTGACCGCCCCGATAGAAAGATATCCCATCGCTTCACGATCTGACAGGCGGATACGCAGCCCCGCAATTACCCGATAATGCCTGCTCAAAGAGGCAACCGGGGCACTGCTGACAAAGCCCACTTCTTTTTCCAGTCGGTCATTAAGCCGGTAAAAAAGCGCCTCATTTTTACGCGTATATCCGGGCAGGAAAAACGAAAAGAATAGCAATACGGCCAAACAGGCGATCCCGGACCAAAATTCAATCGCGAGCAGCATGAATGCCGCCCCGGTAATTGAAGCCAGGGAGGTAATCAATACCGGCAGATGTTTTTCAAAGAAGTCGACGAATTCTCTTGAAAGCGCAACGCGGGCGGCGATCGTGGAGTGGCTATGATTTTCCCGACGCTGGGCAAGAATAACCGGCACTGCCAGTTCGGCGTATATCCTTGCGAATGTGCGCGTATCCAGGCTGCGCCGGGCGGCACCAATCACCCACATGGTAAAAACCATTAGCGCATAAAATACTGCATGCCATGCCTTACCGGCGACGATTGCATTTATGGCAAAGCCGGCCAGCAGTGGATAGAGCAGATAGGTCAGGTTTTCGGCGATAACGAGCATGAGGGTAAAGAAAAGCTTTTTGCTATGACGGCGTCCAAGTCGTTTAAGCGTTTGTACCGCGCTGCCGGTTACCTTGACCGGATCAGTAATATCATGCGTTTGCATAGGTCCATTTTCTGTTAATATTAATTTGAGCATGTGCTCAAATTTAGAATCGCAGTCTATTTGAGCAACTGCTCAAAGTCAACGGAGCCATGCCATGAAAGAAATAAAGGAAGCGCTTAAAGCACGTATATTGGACGGCGCTGCTTTGCTATTCGCAGAGAAAGGTATTGAGAATGTCTCAACGCGCGAACTGACCGAGCGGCTCTCAATCTCCCGCAGCCATATCTATTATTATTTCAGCGACTGGCAGACGCTATGTATAGAAGCTCTGACAAGATATATGCAGAATGAGCTGGATACTTTTTCACGATCCATAGAATCCATATCACCCACCGAAAAACTGATTACGGTTATTGAAAATTATCTACCGGATGCCCCTGACGCCGCCTGGCAGCTTTACGGTTCTCTGTGGCAAATGGCGGGACGCGATAGCGCATTTGCTGAACTGGCAGAACTGTTACTTCAAAAGTGGACGATTTTCATCACCGAGATCGTTGAGCAAGGTATCGCCGCTGGCATTTACCGACCTGTTGAAACCGCGCGTTTTACCCGGCAACTTGGCGCTTTGCTTAACGGATATGCCGATAGCCTCACAATAAACCATAGCCCGGCAAAGCACCGCGAAGCTGTCGAAGATATACAAGCGTTTATTCAACTCACTCTTTAGGATTCTTTCTGCTAACAGAATCATCGGGTTATCCACTCATCACCCTTCATGCTGCCGTGAGTGAGAGCAATGAACGGTGAGATAATTGGCAGGTCAGGCATTTACCTGTAAACCTGCCGTTGGTTTTAGTGAAATGACCGGCTTCCGGTACCGGTCACGACTGGCGATACCCTAACCCGATAGGCAATAACCATTGCCGCAACCAGCATTATGCATCCCGCGGTGAGGAATACTCCGGTGATGCCGCTTATGCCATAAACCAGTCCCCCAATAGCGGCACCGATGGCAATTGAGGATTGAACGGCGGCTACCACCATTCCTCCTGCACTCTCAGCCTCATCGGGTAAAGCACGCGCTACCCAGCTGGACCAGGCTACCGGCACGCCGCCAAATGCAAAGCCCCACAACATAACCAGCAGAGTAAGTCCTGTCAGTGATACCGGCAGGGTTAACATAGCGAGTGCAGCCGCCCCTACTAACGTGGGCATCACGATCAGCGTCAGGCGTAAGCTTCGTTCCATCAACCATCCTGCCGCTAGCGTCCCAACAAAATTAGCCAGTCCAAATCCCAGCAAAATTAGCGCAAGTGTTTCACTTCCAACATGCGCGAGCGTTTCAAGTGCCGGACGTATGTAAGTAAAAAGCGCATACTGCCCGGTGTGTGCCAGCACGCAGCCCAGCATCCCCACGCTAACGCCAGGCCGCTGCAGAAGAGAATAAACCGATGCTGTTTTACCCCGAACAACCGGCGCCATACCGGGAAGCGTGAACCACTGAAAAATTAAGGTGATTGCCCCCACTGCAGCGGCGACAAAAAAGGCGCTACGCCAGCCAAAAAGGCCGCCAATGTAGCTTCCCAGAGGGACAGCCACAACGGTGCCTAACGCGATACCACTAAAAATAATCGACAGTGCGCGCGGTACTAACCTCTCAGGCACCAGTCGCATTGCCACCGCCGCCGCCATGCTCCAGAATCCACCGAGAGCGATCCCCAGCAAGACGCGCATCGCCAGCAACATAACGATGCTTGTAGATAGCGCCACCAGCACATTTGAAACGATCATCAACACCGTAAAACTCAACAATATGGTGCGCCGATTCATCGCACGCGTCAGGCGCGGGACCATTAACCCGGCAAATAACGCAATTAACGCCGTAATCGTGACGGCCTGGCCTGTAAGTGATTCTGACACCTGAAAATCCTGCGCCATGGGCGTTAATAAACTCGCCGGCAAGTATTCTGCGGTTAGCAAGCCAAATACGCCCATGGTTAACGAAAACACCGCCCGCCAGGCAGGCCGAATTTGCTCATCACGGTCTAAGACTTCCTCGTGCGCATTCACACAGACTTCGTTTGTCATTCCCGTTTTTCCTTCTAAATAGTTTAAAGGCCGAAGTCTATGCAGGCGGGCGTGGATGATCTATGCTCTAAAACCCTCAGTTTTTAACCCAAAACCCGAATATGAACGCAACTCATCCCTTTGCCCTCTCGTCTGAACTCATCAGTGAACTGCTTGCAGGTCTGCGGCTTTATGGCGTGCAGTATCGGCGTATACAGACTGGCAATACCTTTGGTTTGAACTTTCTCAGTCGGCCTGGTCACGCTTATTTGCACTATGTTGCCGTGGGAGATGTGCTGCTTAGAACCTCAGGAGGCCATTGTCTTACGCTTTCAGCGGGTGAAGCGGTCTTTATTCCCCACGGCATAGAGCATCAGCTGTTGTCGGCAACCACCGTTGAGGTGATGAATATCGATGATTTAGAGACAGCACCACTGGATGACAACGTGAGTGGACTGGATAGCTGTCCCAGCACCCAAGAGACGCCCAGTGCGGTGATGTTTTTTGGTTGCATGGAGATCAACTTAGGCAGCATGCAGCGGCTAGCAGGGGCGATGCCCGAAATTATGCTTGCCGATGCACAGGGCACTCACTGGCCTGGACTCATGCATATACTTGATGCGATGAAACGCGAGATATGCTCCGGACGCGTGGGCTATGCCGGCATCCTTGCCAGGTTGGCCGATGTCGTTGCCGCAATGTTTATCAGGGGTTGGGTGGAAAACGGTTGTGATAACAGCTCAGGACTGGCAGCGGCCCTGCGTGATCCGCGTTTGGCCCGCGCCATTCTGGCCATTCATCGCGAACCGGCTCGGGATTGGAGTGTGGCACAGCTCGCCGCTGAATCACATATCTCCCGATCCGCATTCGCGGAGAGGTTTCAGGCAACAATCGGTATACCTCCCCTACGATATGCAACGGAAGTGCGCATGCAACTGGCTATCCGCTGGTTGTCGTCAGAAAAAATCACCATCGACGCTGCATCACAACGCTTAGGTTACTCCTCGCAAGCCGCTTTCAGTCGGGCATTTAAACGCGTGACAGGCAAGTCTCCCGGAACACTGCGTATTCCGAGCTGAGGCATTTCAGGTCGGATTTTTATTCAGCGCTTATAGTGATATTTAATATTGGGCATCATTATGACCTGAATAAAATGCCTGATTTCACGCATTAATTAAATTGAGCAAATGCATCACTGTCCTGGAGGGATTATTGCGTCGCCAGGCAAAAGCGATATCGGTGAACAGAGTGTTATTCTCTATTTCACAAAACGTGATGTGTGGGTTGTTCACGCAGCACATTGACTCTGGCACCAGCGCGATTCCGCAACCTGCGCCAACCATGCCGAGAGACGACGTAATCTGTGGCGCCTGAATAAATCGTGTCGTTATGAACCCCGCACGCAGACACGTGCTGACGATCAGCTCATAGAGACTGGGAGCGACTTCACGCGGAAACATAATCAATGTTTCATCCACCAGCTGTGATAGCGCAATGGTGTGCAGATGGCTACATGCATGACCCACAGGTAACGCAACCATCATTCTCTCAGTAGCGATAACCTTCAGGTTGAACGCTTTGCTGCTTTCACACGGCAGGCGAATAAACGCCGCATCGAGCAATCCATCCCGCAAATCCTGCATCAGTAAAGCCATGTTCTCTTCACGCGTGATGAGCTCCATCGCCGGATAACGTATTTTAAAACGTTGAATAAGATCAAACACCGGTGCACCGAAGGCGACTGAACTGGCGAACCCCAGCGACATCTGCCCGCTTATGCCCCGCGCCATGCCTCGAGCTTTCTCGAGCGCATGGTCAGCCAGCTGCACAATCTCTGCGGCATCATTCAGGAATGCCCTGCCCGCGTCGGTAAGCTCAACACCGCGCGTCAAACGTTTCAGTAACGGTGTCCCAATCTCGTGTTCCAGCCGCTGGATTTGCTGGCTCAGCGGCGGCTGAGAAATGCCCAACATCTCTGCGGCACGAGTGAAATGTAGCGTCTCTGCAACGGCTACAAAATAACGCAGATGGCGAAGTTCCATATCAAATACGTCTCAAAGTTAACAGGTTTCGCTATTGGATTCCGTAAGCTAAAAAGCCCACCATGATATTAACACGGCTTAACTATTGGTTTGCGAGGTGGCAAATGTGTAATTTTGTATCTGACTGTTCATGCGAGGAACAGCTGAAAGAGACCGTCTTAAAACTCCATGATGATTCACCAGAAAAGGTTATCTATCAGACCTCCCTGATGAGCGCGCTGCTGAGTGGTGTTTATGACGGATCCACCACGGTGTCGGACTTATTAAACAAAGGCGATTTTGGTCTGGGTACGTTCAACCAGCTTGATGGCGAACTTATCGCCTTCGACAGCAAAGTCTATCAGTTACGCTCCGATGGCAGCGCCAATCCTGCCAAACCCGAGCAACAAACGCCGTTTGCAGTAATGACCTTTTTCAAACCGGAACATCATCACCGCTTTAGCGGAACCGCGACGCGAGAAGAGGTTCACCGGGTTATCGACAGTAAAATCACTTCAGACAATCAGTTCTGCGCCATGCGCATCAGTGGCCACTTCCAGGCGGTTCAGACTCGTACTGTTCCCTGTCAGTGCCGCCCTTATCGCTCGATGCCTGAGGTGCTGGGCGATCAGCCAACCTTCGCGTTCAAACAGACCCCGGGTGAACTGATTGGCTTCCGGACGCCGCAGTACATGCAGGGGATCAACGTGGCCGGTTATCACGAGCACTTTATTACGGATGACCGGCAAGGCGGCGGACACATCCTCGACTATGTGCTCGAGGAGGGAACGCTGACCTTTGGCGCGATTAGCAAGCTGGTGATTGATCTCCCCCGGGATACCGAATTCCTCCAGGCAGAGCTCAATCCTCACAATCTTGATGAAGCCATTCGAGCCGTTGAAAGCTAACCGTAGAGGTGACTATGAAAACGTTAAAAACCAACACTATTTGGAACAGCGGCGCCGATTTAGTTGTCGCACAACTTGAAGCGCAGGGGGTTAATCACGTGTTTGGCATCCCCGGAGCCAAGATCGATAAAGTGTTTGATTCGCTGGTGGATTCACCCATTCAACTGGTCCCTGTCAGACATGAAGCTAATGCTGCTTTTATGGCCGCAGCAGTAGGCCGACTCACAGGGCATGCAGGTGTTGCACTCGTGACCTCCGGACCCGGCTGTTCCAACCTGGTTACCGGCATGGCAACCGCCACCAGCGAAGGCGATCCGGTGGTGGCCATTGGCGGAGCGGTAAAACGATCGGATAGCGCCAAACAGGTTCACCAAAGCCTGGATACCGTTTCGATGTTTCGCCCGGTCACAAAATATGCTGTTGAGGTCACCTCTCCCTCCGCGCTAACTGAATGTGTCTCCAATGCATTTCGTCATGCTGAAAACGGACGCGGCGGCGGCACATTTATCAGCCTGCCACAGGATATTGTCGACCAGCCTGTGTCCGGCAGCCCTTTGCACAGCAATGGACACATCAAGCTGGGCGCCGCACCCGATGCCCTGATTGAGGCGGTCAGCCAGGAGATCACTCGGGCAAAAAATCCGGTCATTCTGCTGGGCCTGATGGCCAGTCAGCCAGAAAACAGCGCTGCGATTCATGAATTACTGTCGAAAAGCCAGATCCCGGTAACCAGTACTTACCAGGCCGCAGGTGCCGTCAGACAGGAGAACTTCTCACGGTTTGCCGGACGTGTTGGACTATTTAACAACCAGGCCGGAGACCGTCTATTACAGCAGGCAGACCTGATCATCACTATCGGGTACAGCCCGGTTGAGTATGAGCCGGCAATGTGGAACAGCGGCAAAGCTTTGCTGGTCCATATTGATGTGCTGCCTGCTGATACGGATAACCTTTACCTGCCTGACGCAGAACTGGTCGGCGACATTGCCCAGACCGTAAGCAAGATTGCCACCCGCATCACCGCGCCGCTTCAGCTCAGTACCATCGCAGCTTCTGTGCTGGAAGATCGGCAGCAGCAACGGCAATTACTGGCACTGCAAGGCGCCAGCTTAAATCAGTTTGCGCTGCATCCACTGCGCATCGTGCGCGCGATGCAGGACATCATTAACGCTGACATCAGCCTTACCGTTGACATGGGAAGCTTTCACATCTGGATTGCGCGATATCTGTATAGCTTCCGCGCGCGCCAAATCATGATCTCCAATGGTCAGCAGACCATGGGCGTCGCCCTGCCCTGGGCTATCGGTGCATGGCTGGTTGATCCCTCACGCAAAATTGTATCGGTCTCCGGTGATGGCGGATTTTTACAATCAAGCATGGAGCTGGAAACTGCCGTCAGGCTCAAGGCCAATATTCTGCACATCATCTGGGTCGATAACGCCTACAACATGGTTGCCATGCAGGAAGAGAAAAAGTATCAGCGCATTTCAGGTGTCAATTTTGGCCCGGTTGATTTTAAAGCCTATGCCGAAGCGTTCGGCGCTGCCGGCTTCTCAGTAAACAGTGCTGCTGAACTGGAACCAACGTTGCGCAGAGCCATGAATGTCAATGGCCCGGCAGTGGTCGCTATTCCGGTCGACTACAGCGATAACCCATTGCTGATGAGTCAGTTACACCTCAGTCAACTTCTCTAAATAAATATCAAGGATGCCATTATGAAAAACAGAGTCGCATTTGTGACCGGTGCCGGCCAAGGCATTGGCGCTGCCATCGCCTTACGCCTGGCAAAAGACGGCTTTGCCGTTGCCATCGCGGATTTCAATCTTGAAACAGCGCAGCATGTCGCTGATGAGATTATCCGCTCGGGGGGAAAGGCTTTGGCGCTGCAGGTTGATGTCAGCCAACGCGACAAGGTATTTCACGCTGTTGAAGAGGCACGCCATGCGCTGGGCGATTTCCATGTGATTGTAAACAATGCCGGTATTGCGCCATCAACACCCATCAGCGATATCACCGAAGAGATTGTGGATAAGGTCTATAACGTCAACGTCAAGGGGGTGATTTGGGGAATGCAGGCGGCGATCAACGCTTTCGCCGCGGAGAATCACGGCGGCAAAATCATTAATGCCTGCTCTCAGGCTGGACATGTAGGCAATCCGGAACTTGCCGTATACAGTTCCAGCAAGTTTGCCGTTCGCGGGCTTACGCAGACAGCGGCCAAGGATCTTGCGCCTAAAGGCATCACGGTTAATGCCTTCTGTCCCGGGATTGTTAACACTCCCATGTGGCAATCCATCGACAAACAAATCTCAGAAGCGGCAGGTAAACCGGCCGGGTATGGCACTGAGGAATTTGCCAAACGCATTACTCTGGGCCGCCTATCTGAGCCGGAAGATGTAGCTGCCTGCGTTGCCTTTCTGGCGGGACCCGACTCCGATTACATGACCGGGCAATCGCTATTAATCGACGGCGGTATGGTATTCAACTGATTCAGTGATCGTGCTTACCCGCACTACAATGCGGGTAAGTTATTAGCCATGAGTATTTACCTATGCATCTCATTCCATCGGAAGAACAGTTGCGCGTCTTCCTGGCTAAACGGCAGGTGACCTATTTTATCTTTGCGATTAACATCACCCTTTATTTCAGTCCCAATTTGACTGCCAGCCGATGAAGATTCCCGGGATCCAATTCCAGCTTTCTAGCCGCCTTAGCCCACACCCGATCGCAGCTTTCATAAACCTGTTTAATGTAGTCGTACTGAAATTTACGCGTCGCCTCGCTGAGGTTCACCACTGGCGTGGTTAGCAACGTTTTGATCGGCTCTGCATGAACGGTTCCGCCATCCTGTAGTTGAAAATGTTGTGGAAGCAGAATGACTTCGCCGTTGCGTGATTCGGCCTGCGCGATGATCACGGCACGATATATAGCATGTTCCAGCTCGCGCACATTTCCCGGCCAGCTTGCGGCTTGCAGCATAGCGCGGCAGCCAGCACTTAACGCAACGCTCAACAGGCCAAATTTTACCCGACACTTTTCACAGAAATAGCCCGCTAGCAGTACGATATCGTCACGACGTTCATTCAGCGACGGGACGAACAGCGGGAAGACGCTAAGGCGATGATAAAGATCAGCCCTGAATTTGCCATCGGTCACCGCCTTGCGCATATCAAGGTTGGTTGCGGCGATAATGCGCACATCCACGGTAAGCGGCTTATCTTCGCCCACTCGCTGCAGATCGCCATACTGCAGCACGCGTAGCAGCTTGGCCTGCAGCGAAAGCGGCAACTCTCCAATCTCATCAAGAAACAGCGTCCCTTTATCCGCCAATTCGAATTTGCCCGGCCGATCGTGAATGGCGCCGGTGAACGCCCCTTTGACGTGGCCAAACAGCTCGCTCTCCGCCACGCTTTCCGGCAGGGCTGCACAGTTGAGATAAACCAGCGGCCGCGCTGCGCGATGAGAATGTTGGTGAAGGGCCTGAGCAACCAACTCTTTACCGGTGCCGGTTTCGCCCATGATCAACACGCTGAGATCGGAAGGAGCAACCACACCAATCTGTTGTTTGAGATGCGCTAACGCCGTCGAATCACCGATGATCTCCACCTCCTCACTCTCTTCGGGCCGGTGTGGTGGCGGTGCAAAGGATGAGGCGGGTTTTTCTAAACGCTCCATCAGCAAGGCATTATTCAGTGCACCCGCCGTCAGGCTCGCCAGCACTCGTAACTCTTCATCGCTGTAATTAT
The DNA here is from genome assembly GCF_037149875.1 of Pantoea sp. USHLN256. Taxonomy (NCBI): domain Bacteria; kingdom Pseudomonadati; phylum Pseudomonadota; class Gammaproteobacteria; order Enterobacterales; family Erwiniaceae; genus Pantoea; species Pantoea sp. USHLN256. Next base: position 604,448 of record NZ_JBBCQO010000002.1, read on the forward strand.
CAAATTGAGTAGCGTTAATGCCATCCAGCGTCAGGGCGCCGATCAGCGTTTGCCCAACAAAAAGTGGCATGCCGACGCAGGCGTGGACGTGTAAATCGCCTTGGTCGGGAATCAATCCATCATAGGGATCGGGTAAATCACTGTCGGCGGGAAAGCGCACCACATCGCCAGCCCGCGCGATGGCCTCAAGTCGTGGATGAGCATCAAGATTGAATCGCCGCCCCATCACATCCGGTGCCAGACCCGCGGTGGCCAGCGGACGAAACTGCTGATTCTCATAACGTAATAGCGCGGTGGCGTCACAGTTTAACGCGCCGTGGATGCTGTTAATCATCCGCATAAACCGGTCGCGGCCATGCACTCCATTTTGAATATCAACAGCCAGTGCCGCCAGCGTCTGAACAGAAAGAGTCATATTGTCACCCGCACATGAATTGGCTCAAAGACAAGCAAAGACATTGTATTTAACACAATATGAAATTGTACATTTGATTAAAATCAACGTGTTATGCAATGGCACGGAATATGCCTTATCAGATTAGATAATGTAGCTCAGGAGTATCACCGTGTCAGAACAACATAACAGTCAGGCGCTTAGCGATCAGCAAATTGCATCGGCCGCTGATGCCCTGCGTTGGGCAGCGGCATCATCTATCCACCGGCGCTGTTAATTGCACTGAATATATAACCCGCTGCGGCGGGTTTTTTATGCCTGTAAATTGTCATTAATACAATTAGTTGTCACTAACACAAAATTGGTTATTGTAATTTAAACAACATCCAATATGTAAACATATGAATATCAGTAAGTTAAATATTGGCACGCTTGATGCACAACGAGTGTGAAACCAACTTACGCTAACAGGGCATCAAATGAATATTCACGTAAAAAACAACATTTTTTGGGTCGGCAAACGTGACTGGGAAGTTGAGCACTTTCACGGCAAAGAGTACAAGATGCAGCGGGGCACCAGCTATAACAGCTATCTTATTCGCGAAGCCAAAAACGTCCTAATCGATACGGTTGATCTGAAATTCCGAACTGATTTTGTTAAGAATCTGGCAGAAGAAATCGACCTGAAAAAAATCGATGCCATCGTAATTAACCATGCAGAAGAAGACCATTCAGGCGCACTCGCCGAACTGCTGGCGCTGATTCCAGGCACGCCGATTTACTGCACCGCTAACGGCGTTGATTCCATCAATGGTCATCACCACCATCCCGAATGGAATTTTAACGTGGTTAAAACCGGTGATTCGCTTGATCTCGGCAACGGCAAAAAACTGATCTTTGTTGAAACCCCGATGTTGCATTGGCCAGACAGCATGATGACTTACATGACAGAGGACGCCGTGCTGTTCAGTAATGACGCCTTCGGCCAGCATTACTGCGATGAACATCTGTTTAACGATGAAGTTGACCAACACGAACTGTTTGATCAATGCCAGCGCTATTTCTCCAATATCCTGACGCCTTTTGCGCGTCTGGTTACCCCAAAAATCAATGAGATACTCGGCTTTAATCTGCCGGTCAGCATGATTGCGACTTCGCATGGCGTGGTGTGGCGCGATAAACCCACCCAGATTGTAGAGCTGTACCTGCAATGGGCTGCGGATTATCAGGAAGATCGCATCACCCTGTTCTACGACGCCATGTCTAACAACACCCGCATGATGGCGGATGCGATCGCCGAAGGTATCCGCGAAACCGATCCGCGCGTTGCCGTGAAGGTTTACAACGTCTCCACCCACGACAAAAACGAAATCATCACCTCCTGCTTCCGCTCCAAGGGCATTTTGGTCGGTTCCTCCACCATGAACAATGTGATGATGCCGAAGGTGGCGGGCATGCTGGAAGAGATTACCGGCCTGAAATTCCGCAATAAACGCGCCTCCGCGTTCGGTTCTTATGGCTGGACTGGCGGAGCGGTGGATCGCGTTGCCACTCGCCTGCAGGATGCCGGTTTTGATATGACGATTGCGCTCAAAACCAAGTGGCGTCCCGACCTCTCCGCGCTGGAAGAGTGCCGCGAGCATGGCCGCAAAATCGCCCGTGAATGGGCGCTCTCGCCGCTGCCGGTAGCCGTCGTCGCAGCGAATACTGCCGCTGCGGTTATGGTAGCTTCCGCACCCATAAACCAGGGTGGCGTCGGTGTGGTAGAAGCGGGTGAAGACATCGGGCAGAAAATGATTTGTACGGTTTGTCAGTGGGTTTACGACCCGGCCGAGGGCGAACCAAACCAGGATGTCCTACCCGGAACCGCATGGGAAGCCGTGCCAGACGATTTCTTATGCCCTGGATGCGCGCTGGGCAAATCCGTGTTTGATCCTTACGAGGGCTGAGTCCATGTCAGCAGACATTGTGATTGTCGGCTCAGGCTTCGCCGCCCGCCAGCTGGTCAAAAACATCCGGCATCTGGATAAACATGTGCCGATTCGCATCATTGCGGCCGATAGCTGTGATGAATACAACAAGCCCGAACTCAGTCATGTTTTCAGTATGGGTTATCGCGCTGAGGCACTCACTCGACAAACCGCAGCAGAGTGGGCGGAAAACCAGAACATCATGCTGCATCCTTTTACCACGGTTTCGCGCATTGATACGGCAGCAAAGGTTATCAGAACTCCCGCTGGCGATTACGTCTATGGCAAGCTGGTGCTTGCTACTGGTGCCGAGGCCATCGTACCGGCGATAGAGGGCAGTGATCTGATCTTCACGCTGAACAGTCAGCAGGAATACCGCCGCTATGACAACGCGCTGATAGATGCGCATCGAATATTGATGGTCGGCGGTGGTCTCATCGGCACAGAACTCGCGATGGATTTTAACCGTGCAGGTAAAGCAGTAACGGTAATGGACCGCAGTAACGGCCTTCTTTCGGCGCTGTTACCGCCGGAAATCAGTGCTCGTCTGCAAAACCGTTTGATGAACAACGGGGTAGAGTTTCTCTTCAGGCATGAACTCAGCAAAATCTCACGGCATGATGATTTACTGGAGGCAACGTTCAGTAACGGACAACGGAGGATTTTTAACGCCGTGGTGTGTGCCATTGGCTTACGCCCTAATCTTACGCTGGCGCAGAGTGCGGGAATCGAAACACGTCGTGGAATTGTGGTTGATGACACTCTCGCCACCTCGGCTACCGATGTCTCCGCCTTGGGTGATTGTGCAGAGATTCAGGGAAAACTGATGCCCTATCTGCAGCCCGCTACCCTTGCGGCAATGACGCTGGCTAAAAACCTTACCGGTCACGACGCCAAACTGATGCTGCCAGCCATGTTGATCAAGGTTAAAACGCCGGATATGCCGCTTCACCTGGCGGGCGATCCAGCGAATGCAGCTTATCATTGGGATATGGCGTTATCCCCGTCAGGCATTATTGCTCAAGGCCGTGATGAAGACGGGGCATTACGGGCATTTGTTGTCAGCGAAGAGCATATGAAGCTGGCATTCAGTATGTTGAAGGACATCAAACTTTCGGGCACATCTTAACCCAAGCATTTTATTAACAGACGATCGGACGCATTTAGGTTCGCTAATTAAAGCGGCGATGGTCCTTGCATCTACCAGGCCGGTAATCCACCGGCCATTGCTTCCAACTTAATATTAAAGGATGTGGCACAATGAATATGCCTGAAGCCCCAGCAGTAACCAATATTACCCTGCATAACCCCTCCTCTTGCACCTGTGGGAGAATTATTTGGTTAACGATGCACTGTGATTCCTTCGCCATGAATATGGGAACATGGGACGTTGAAGCACGCATTGATGCAAGTATTGGAACGATTTCTCAGCGTAAAACGTTCCCACCTGAAATGCTCAAGGAGGTCGTTGCGGTGATATTTTGGGAGATGTGGAATGCGTGGGAGCCAGCAGAAGGCAAAAAGGTTGTGGCTGAATAATAAACAACACCTAAGCCGCATTTTTATAAGTTTCAATCAGTGCCAGTAGCGGACATTAATGAATGTTGCCGTGGATTAAACACCGCGATGTTTATCTCTGTATTGACATTATCAAAAAACAGACTGTGCCTTGCCGTTGTTTAGGCCTTTCGCCGTTATGCCTCTGACAAAACCTGTAATATGAACAATCGTTGTATAATGCGCGTCCCTTGCTTCACAGCTTCTAGGGACTGGCAGGTGCATCCTTGCACGTCACGCCTTTTTATCATCCATGGTTCTCGGTGTTCTTGTGCTCAACACGGCCATTCAGAGAATGATGAAATGTCGGTCATTCAATCCCTGGCTTTAGCTGTTATACAACTTACTCATCAGCTTCGGTTAAGCCAGCAAATATCCAACAAGAACGCCACTACCAGGGCTGACGACCATGGCTACCAAAAAAACCACCCGTCGGCCCATCTGATTCCGTTAATGCCATTTTTATGGCTGTAATGGCTCCTTCATCTGGCGTCAGAAAACCCGTATTGCCATTTAAATCGGTCTGCACATGGCCGGGTTCAACGGCATTGACTTTAATACCCATAGGTTCGAGTTCTTTCGCGAATGAAACGGTAACAGCGTTCAGAGCAACCTTTGAAGAGGTGTAACCTAGCAGGTTTACGCTTGAATATATTGAAGTCGGATCGGTAATTAGCGTTAAGGATCCTACGCCGCTGCCCATCATGACAATCCGGGCATTGCTGGACGCTTTAAGCAGAGGTAGGCAAGCCTGTGTCACCCGAATCGGGCCAAACAGATTAACTTCATACACCGCTTTTATATCCTCAATACTGACCTGGCTTGGTGGGATATGAATATCATTGATGATGCCGGCATTATTAATAAGGACATCAAGTGATGCGACTTTACGCGAGAGTTCATTAACGGCATTGGTCACGCTTGCTTCATCCGAGACATCCAGTTCAAGTAGTCTGACGTCAAGACCTTCCTGGATTAAACGTTCAACGGCGTCTTCACCCCGCCTGCGGTCGCGCGCGCCCATCCAGACGGTCATACCGGCCTTTGCCAGACCTTTGACGATTGCAAAACCAATACCTTTATTTGCTCCGGTAACGAGAGCGTTCTTATTAGTGTCCACTACGCCTCCTCAGCCTGTGAACGGGCGGCAGAGTTGCCAACATGGAACTGAAGATTACCCATCAAACGCGGAACAACGTTGCGGGATGTGAAGCGCCACTGACCGTCATGTTTCTCAAAACTGTCGAAATAGCGTCCAGTGCAAATTGGCTGCAATGAAAATCCATCCAGCTCCTGATGAACGGTGAAATAGCTGACGCTCGTTGCTGTATCACCGGCCGGCGAGATGTCTATCAGTACATTAGAAACGTTATGCGACGTCCGGGGCGTTCCGTCTTCATGGCGCTGAACGCCATGGATAAGAAATTGTTCAACCTCTTCGCGACCCTGTGCAATATCACTTAAAACGATAAATTCGGAATGCTGGAACAATTCAGCGTTTTCGGCAAATTTCCCATCATCCAGATTGTGAACATAGATAGCCAGCAAACGCTGTATTTGTAATTCATCGATATAATTTTGAATATTTTCAACTTTGTTAAAGTTAGTCATGATTAGAACTCCTCAGGATAGGATTAAACTCCACATACTTTTAAAAGCGGACGGGTATAATTAACTTTATTTGATAACAGACTCAGAAAGCGTGAAATTGACACATTCATCCAGCAGTGCAGCAAATGTATTGCTCACATTAAATGATGAACAACGTCACTCGGCAGATGAGATATAATTGTTAGCCTAAGCGTTACATTAAAAATATTAGATCTGCGATGCACCGCCATCAGAAAATATTTCAGCGCCATTGATATAGGCGGCATCCTCACTGGCAAGGAAAGCAACCGCTTTTGCAATTTCGCTTATCTGCCCGATGCGCCCGATTGGACTGCGGTCTCTTAATGATTGCAAAATTACGTCCACAGGCTGTGGCAGGAAGTCGCGTAAAGACTGCGTATCAACCGGGCCCGGACTGAGAACATTTATGCGAACGCCTGAACCTTTGATATCCAATATCCAGCTACGTACCATTGCGCGTAATGCGGCCTTGGTACCGCCATAAATACTCATCCCCTCCCCGGGATTAATTGAGGCCGTCGATCCTGTAATAACAATGCTGCTACCGGGTTTCATCAGCGGTAAGGCTTTCTGCACGGTAAATGTAATACCTCTTACGTTAGTGGTGAACTGGCGATCAAACTTCTCGGGAGTAATTTGCCCGAGTGGTTCAATTTCTCCCATGCCTGCATTAGCGATTAAAATATCAATGCGACCAAATCGGGATTTAATCTGCTCATAAAATGTATCCAGATCGGGGAGGCTTGATACATCCAGCTGAACCTGACTCGCATCAGGGCCTAAAGTACTGACTGCCGACTCAAGTTTATTTTTATTTCGGCCAGTAATGATTACGGTTGCACCGCGTGCGGCAAGCTCTTGCGCGATACCCAGACCGATGCCGGATGACGCACCGGTTACAACTGCGATTTTGTTCTGGAATGACTGAGGCATGGTGATGTTTCCTTTCTGGTAGTGATTGAACATGTAGTGATCACTACATAGAAAAAGGTTCATGCACAAGCTTTATTTTAATGGCTATTTATAAATCGATTAAATTCAATTACATAAATTTAACCTTTGATGCTTTATCATTTAGCGGTTACTATATAAATAGCATTCAGGAGGCGAGATGACACAGATAAACAGGCAGCGACGCCCTGCTTTTGATCGCGAGGCTGGTGTGGCCATTGCACAGGCGCTATTTCATGAACATGGCTATGACGCAGTGAGCATTGCTGACCTGACTCAGGCGTTGAACATTAAGCCACCCAGTTTTTATGCTGCGTATGGCAGTAAGGTGGGTTTATACCAGAGGACACTGGAACGTTACGCACAGGAGAGCGCGCTTCCTCTAGATAAACTTTTATCACCCGAGAAATCTGTTGCGGCAGGTGTGGAAGCTTTGCTTATTGCAGCAGCCAGACAATACGGGCGTCATGCGCATCAGCGTGGTTGTTTGGTTACTGAGGGCATGCGCGCTGATGATAAAGATGCCCGGGAAGTCGCCTGTAAGATAGCTCAGCCAGGAACTACAGCCATTCATAACTGGCTTAAGGCTAAGTGTCCACAATCAGCTGAATGCCTTACAGACTTTATTGTGGTGACATTGAAAGGGTTATCTGCTGCAGCCTATCAGGGCATGTCTCAGCGCAGACTCATAGAAACAGCAAAAATGTCTTCACAGGTTGTTTCTGCACATGTTAAATAATATTGAGCGTTTGGGTCGCCTATATTAATCCGTTCTCTAAAAAGGTTAAGTTATTATTTAAAATCCCATCCCCCCTAATTATCCATCACCTACAGTAGTAAGTGGATAACTTATACATCGTTATTGAAAACAAGAGCGGCTGCTTTTCTCTCACAGCCGAGCTGATGTGCAGCAGCAGCATCTATTGATTTAAGAATGACTCTACTTCGTTGGAAAACCGTTCTGGCTGATCCAGCATAATAAAGTGAAAACTGTTATCGATACGTGTGAAATGAATATCTGGCGCAGAAGCATAGGCCTGACGGTACATCGCATCCACGCTGGCGGCAGGAATCCCGAATAAGGTGTCATATGCGTACACGACCTCAATCGGCGCTTTAATGCGACCAAGTTCGGGACGCAGATCGGTAATCATTAATTCATACACGGCATCCGCCACTGTTTTGCGATCAGAATTAATCCCCGCCGTCACCAAAGCTGGCCTCATCGCCTCGGTCTTAGCCAGACGGGCTATGGATGCTTTCTGAAACTCTGCCATTTGCTCCGGCGACTGCCTCAGTAGCCAATCCCGCGTAGCAGTAGCACGTGGGGCAGCAGTTTCGCGGGTCGCCGCAGGATCAATCATCAGCATATAGAACGGCAACGCATCGACGATCATCAAACGACCGACCAGGTCGGGATGACGGGCCGCCAGCATTATTGCCATTTCTCCCCCAAGAGAATGGCCAATAATTACCGGTGCTTTGATGTGCTGGGTTTGAATGTAATCAGCGATGGCGTCAACTGCCGGAGCGATGACCTTTCCCTCTGGATTGGCAATGGCAGGCGTACTCGCAAAGCCCGCAAGCTCAACAAGATGAATGCGGTGGCTCTTACGTAAACCTGATGCTAAATCGCCCCAAACTTCGCGTGACGATGCCAACCCCGGAATTAATATGACATCCGCTCCTGAGCCTTGCGTCTGTACAGAGATAAGCTGCGAGTTCGGATGCTCTGCAGGTATGGACATAGACTGAGTTGCAGACGCTGAGACTAAGACTGACAGCAATAAAAGAGTCCCTCCAAGCGCGGCACGAATAGTTGCGGTAGGCATGAGTTTAGTCCTTGTTATTTTTATCCCTGATGAACCGGGTTAGCTTACAGAAGGGTTTATCATAAAAGATAAAATCATTTAAGGATGGATAAAAAGACTTTGGCATATGCCGGTAACAGTTCCGCGCTGCCAGGATAAACGTTAGTTCGCTTTTCACTCATAGCGGAGCTACTGTGCAATGTCTGCTTCGTGCCAAAAGTGGATCACTTATAAACCGTTATTGACATTAAGAAACTCATTGCCGAGCTGAGCCTCGACAAATCAATGCTGCTGGATGTTCTGCACAGCCGTTTTGGCAGGGTTTTGTACTTAATCAACCAACATTATCTCGTCCAATTTATCTTCAGCACCGCATATCCTTAGGCGCAAAGCCGTATTTCTTGCGAAATGCGACCGACAGATGAGCCGGTGAATAGCCTACCTGATAAGCCACTGACGACACGCTGGCCTCTCCGCTTGAGAGCATGTGCCACGCGGTTTCCAGTCGAAGTGTCTGGAGATAGCCATATATGCTTTGATCAAACAATCGTCTGAACCCGGTGGTGAGTTTTCGCGTGTTGAGACCCACCAGTGCGCTGATTTCTGTAATAGAGGGCGGTGAATCAATCCGCTCGGCCAGCAACGTTTTGACATCGTGCAAACGTGCGATATCACCGCTACTCAAACGCGGCATCGCGGGTTCAATCGCGCCATTTTTCGCGCTCAAACTGTCAAGGGTATGCGCTACGATCTCCAGTGCTTTGCCCGTCATATAGAGCTGTCGGGCAACGCCCTCAAGAGGGTTGGTAAAAAGCTGGGCTTTAAGTCCACACAGGCATTTTGGCGCGGCCTGTACGCGCATTTTAGATTTAGCAGACAGATCGAGATGCATACCTGCTTCTAACCGGCTCATTGAATCTTCACACAGATACTGACTCAATGAGTTAGTGGAGAGATTAACGGCAGTGAACCGCAGGTCCGCACCCGGAAGAAAACACTGGCTGGCCTGTGCGATATCCTGATTCCAGATAGCGCACAGCGCAGGTCCCTTGATATGTAACTCTTTTTGCTGGGGGAAGCGGCACAACAATTCACCGCTTTCAATGATGATGACTTTCAAGCCGAGATGAAGCTGTTCATCGTGCCAGATGGCACGTTGCGGTTTTACACTGCCGCTGGTCAGCGCAATATCGCCATTCAGTAGGATCTGTGCACCGCTTTCAACTCGCTCTTTCATGCCCCGCTGTTGTCGCTCCATCATCGATCTTCCTTATGCGAAAAATGGTATTGATAATCATTCTCACTGTAAAGGCAATGTAAATAACTGTCTATCACTTTAGGTGTTGAAAATTTAATATCTGATGTTATTAACCGCATAATGATAATGGGTTACAGTTTTAACTGGTCCAGACTTTCATAATTTCTAAAGAATTAGTTCCTACGGCTAAAGTTCTGATGATTGTTATTAATAACCTGAAGGCATAACAATATTACCGATTTTATCTCAGGGCAGTTGCCCCTGAATCATTCAGTAATAACGTTAAGGTCTGGCAGGTTAAATATGAAAAATAACCCCTCACTGACTGCGCGCTATACGCTCGCAGAATGGCCACAGGAATATCGTGAGAATTATTTTCGTCAGGGATTATGGAATGAAGAGACATTCGGTCAATGTATTCATGATATTGCAAATGCGCTTCGCGATGAAATAGCAATCTGCTTCAATGACGAAAAACGGACCTACGGCCAACTATGCGATCGCGGTATTCAGCTTGCTGCGCGCTTTAAAGAAATGAATATCGATAAAGGTGATGTAGTCATCCTTCACTTACCGAATTCAATAAATTATGTTGAGGCGTTATTTGCCTTCTTTATCGCCGGAATTGTGCCGGTATTCGTGCTTCCTGCGCACAGAGAAAATGAGATTCTGGCTGTTACCCGGGCTGCCAATGCTAAGGCCTATTTTTATCAGGAAACTCTCGATGGAGATTCGCTAAAAGAGGTTGCTCAAAGTCTGGCACGGGCGTTACCTGATATTCAGCAGATAAGCATTGCGGAAGGCGCTTCCCTGTACGAAACATTATCTGCTGAGCTCGCCCCGCAGCGCCTACTTCCCGATCATCATCCTGACGATCTTGCGTGTTTTCAACTTTCTGGCGGTACCACCGGCATACCAAAATTGATTCCGCGTCGTCATCGGGATTATCTCTGTAATATCCGCGCTGCCATCAAGGCTTGTGGTTTTGGACCTCAAACCGTGTATTTGACGGTGTTGCCGATGGGCCACAATTTCCCGCTGGCCTGTCCCGGTTTCATTGGCACGTTGCTGGCAGGCGGAAAAGTGGTCATTAGCGATAAAAACTATCCCGATCACTGCTTTGATCTGATTAATCAACACCGCGTCACGGTAACCGCGTTAGTACCACCACTGGCTATGGTCTGGCTGGATGCGGCTGAAGTCTATCAGCCCAACTTGTGCTCACTGGAGATGCTGCAGGTGGGTGGCGCGAAAATGAGTTATGAAGCTGCAAAACGTGTTCGCCCGGTGCTCGGATGCAGTTTGCAGCAGGTGTTCGGTATGGCAGAAGGCCTGATCTGTTTTACTCAGCCTGGCGATGTCTCACTACGGGCATTAACCACTCAGGGAAAACCCATGACATCCGCAGATGAGATTCGGGTTGTCGATGAGCATGGCGAAGCGGTAGCCGCGGGTGAAATGGGCTTCTTGCTTACGCGCGGCCCTTACACTATCCGTGGCTATTATGCTCCTGACGAAATTAATGCCGCATCGTTTACCGACCAGGGTTTTTATCGTAGTGGTGATTTAGTCAGACTTACTCTGGATGGCGATATTATTTCTGAAGGCCGCGATAAAGATCAAATTAACCGTGGTGGTGAAAAAATTGATTGCGGTGAACTTGAGGATATTTTATTGCGCCATCCCGCCGTTAAAGACGCGGCGGTGGTCGGCATTCATGATGATTATTTAGGCGAGCAGTGTTGTGCCTTCATTCTATATGATTCTCCTGCGCCCTCAGCCACAGAACTGCGCCAGTTTCTCACTCAACAAGGCGTGGCGAGCTTTAAAATTCCAGATCGATTTATTTTCACTACGGCGTTTAATTTAACCGGTGTCGGTAAAGTCAGCAAAAAACAACTTCGTGCGAAATTAAAGCAAGCCTTTCTCTTTAATCCGGAGGAGAAATAAATGCCGCGTCTCAAAGAACTTTTATTGAATCATGTGGCTAATTTAACCGGATTGCCTGTGGAGGCATTAGAGGCCAATCACTCTCTTCTGCTGCAAGGTGTCGATTCGATCGGCCTGATGAGAACGGTAAACCTGCTGCGCAAACAGGGTGTCCATTGCAGTTTCGATACGTTAAAACAGCACCCTACTCTCACTGCCTGGCTTGCTCTGCTTCCCGATAAAGCAACGGCAAGCACAGTTGCACTCGCTGAAATTCCCACACAGGATCTTGCGCAGCCAATCGCATTAACTCCGGTACAGCAAGCCTATTGGATGGGCAGACAGGAAGATCAACCGCTGGGTGGCAATAGCTGTCAGGTGTATATCGAACTACAGGGCGCTGATATTTGTCCGAAGCGCCTGCGCCGGGCCTGTCAGCGTTTAGTCGAACGGCATCTCATGCTTCAGGTGCAGTTTTCCGCACAAGGAGAGCAGCATGTGCCAGTGTGCGACCGTATTTTTTCGGTTGAAGAGGCTGACTTACGCGCCATGTCCGCCAATCAGGTTGACGTGAGGCTACAGCAATATCGTCAGCAGTTTTCCCACTATCGCGCGGATGTTGAACAGGGATGGCCGCTGCGGGTTGCTCTTTCACGCCTGCCAGGGAATGTGGCCCGGCTTCACCTGAATATAGACCTGCTTGTCGCGGATGTTCTGAGCATAAATGTTCTGCTGCGAGATATGGCTAAGCTCTACAACCAGCCAGATAACGCTCTACCTCCCTTAAAGGCTAATTTTTTCCAGCATCTATACCTGCAAGGGATTGAGAGCAAGCAACGTTACCGTGAGGCAAAAGCCTATTGGCAGCAGCGGCTGAGTTCACTGCCCGGTGCGCCTGCACTTCCGCTGGCTCAGCAACCCGAAATGGTGACCAAACCGCGTTTCACCCGACGCGACTATCTGATCAAGCACCACCAATTGGCGATTTTGCAAGACAAAACCAAACAGCATGGCATCACCCTTGCCGTGGTTTTTTTGACCTTGTATTGCGAAGTACTGGCGCGCTGGAGTGAGAACAAACATTTCCTGATCAACGTGCCGTTATTCAATCGCAACGATCTTGTGCCAGACGTAGGCGATATGGTCGCCGACTTCACCACGCTGCTGCTGCTGGAAGTTGACTTCCGCCAACCGGCATCCTTCGTGCAGCGCCTGCAACAGTTGCAGTCACAACTGCACCGTGACATTGCCCAGGCCGATTACTCAGGTGTAGAGGTGTTGCGTGATTTAGCACGTCTGGAAGGGACTGCTCCCCGCACCGCGCCTGTGGTATTTGCTCTTAACCTCGGCGAGCCTTTTCTTCCGGAAGCTGCGGAACAAACGCTGGGCACACTGCACTGGATGATTTCTCAAACGCCTCAGGTTTGGATTGATCATCAAAGCTACCCAACGCGTGAAGGCCTACTACTTAACTGGGATAGCGTGGACAGCTTATTTCCTGCTGAGATGGTCAGTTCGATGTTCAGCTGTTGGTTAGCACGCCTGCATACGCTGATTGAACAGGAGTGGCGTGATGTGCCCGATATCGCCCTGCCTCCCGTTACTCAGGCCATGCGCAGCCGGGTCAACGCCACGGCACTCAGTATTGAGCCCGCAAGACTGCATGACGGTTTCTTTGCACAGGCAAAACATCAGCCACACGCACCCGCCGTTATTACTGCCGATCGTACCACCAGCTATCAGGAATTAGCGCAACGCGCACTGCAGATTGGTTTTGAACTGCGTCAGCGCGGCGTGAAACCCGAGGATATTGTTGCCATCAATGTCCCTAAAGGCATTGAACAAATTGCCACCGTGCTGGGTGTGCTCGCCACCGGCGCATGCTGGCTGCCTCTGGCCGTTGATCATCCCCTCGCCCGACGCATAACGATATGCCAGCGCGCAGAGGTGGTCTGTGTCATCACTCACCAGGCTGAACCGTGGCCGGAATCGGTGCTGGTTTATCAAACCAGTGAGTTAATCAGTCACCCTCATTCCCGTACTCTGAAAACACCAGCCAGCGGCAATGACGAAACCCTGGCCTATGTTATCTATACCTCGGGCTCCACGGGAGAACCTAAAGGCGTAGCAATCACGCATCGCGCGGCATGGAACACCATAGCAACGCTCAATCGCCGCTTTGGCATCACTCATGACGATCGCGTGCTGGCGATCTCCGGGCTGGAGTTTGATTTATCGGTCTACGACATCTTCGGCTTACTTTCCGCGGGAGGCGCCCTCGTCATGCCTGATGAAGATAAGCGTCGCGATCCGGATAGCTGGCGGTCTTTGGCGCAGCAGCACGCAGTAACATTGTGGAATTCAGTCCCGGCGCTGCTGGAAATGCTGTTATTAACCACCTCAAACCAGCCCTTCCTGCCGACACTTCGACAGGCATGGGTTTCCGGTGATCGGGTAGCGCCGGATTTGGCAAAGCGTTTGCGTCAGCGAATACCCCATCCAGTGCGGGTTATTGCGATGGGCGGCGCCACCGAAGCAGCTATCTGGTCGAATGCCTTTGAAATAATGTCCGAGACTGACAGCACAACCCGTGTTCCTTACGGTTATCCGCTGGCCAACCAAAAGTTTCGCGTCATGGACACCCATCACAGTGACTGCCCAGACGGTGTACCGGGTGAGTTGTGGATTGGCGGTGTGGGGCTTGCGCGGGGTTACATCGGTGATGCGGCTCAGACCGACCGCCGTTTTGTTCAATATCAGGGGGAGCGCTGGTATCGCACGGGTGATCGCGGCTGCTATTCCGAGGATGGCTTGCTGCATTTTCTCGGGCGGCAGGATCATCAGGTCAAAGTGGATGGCAATCGTATCGAGCTGACTGAAATCGAGTCAGCGCTGCAGCAACTGCCGAGTGTAATCGATGCATTCTGTCTGGTGGTAAATCAGCGTCTCGAAGCGGCTCTCACGTCCGACAGTCAACTCGACACTGCGGTATTACTGGCTACGCTCGCGGCAAAGCTACCCGCTTATATGCTGCCTTCACGCATCCACACTGTCAGCAACTTACCCCTGACCGCCAATGGCAAAGTTAACCGTGCTGCGCTCGAACAGATGATTGCTGACCTCTCACCGCAAGCAACGCCACTGACCGAAGCCTGCCACGATGAAAGTCCCCTGCATGCACAACTGCGCCTGATGTGGCAGGAAATACTTGAAGTGAATGTCTGCGATATCCGTCTGACATTTTTCCAGGCGGGAGGTAACAGTCTGCAAGCGATGCGACTGGTCAACCGCATCAATCAAACGTATGGCGTACAGCTCTCGCTGCGTCAATTTCTCAGCAACGCTACGTTGGCGGCGTTGGCCACCTTTATCACCTCAACTTGTTCTGCCAATACCACCACCGAAGAGGGAGCATTATGAATTCGTCCACATTGATCAGTGAGCTAAAAGCGGCGGGTATTGTCCTATGGTGCGAAGGTGACACGTTACGCTATCGCGCGCCCGCGGGTGCCATGACGCCTGAACGCGTCTCTTTACTGAAGCTGCACAAGCCCGAACTTATCGCGGCGTTAACCAAAACTGAGTGGCATGACGACCCGACCCAGCGGTTTGCGCCTTACCCGCTGACTGGTCTGCAATCTGCCTATTTAATGGGACGCAGTGAAGCTTTTACTTTGGGAGGGGTTGATTGCCATGGCTACCTCGAGTTTCGTTTTGCAGAACTGGATGTTGCCCGCCTGACCACGGCCTGGCAGTCACTTATCGCCTGCCACGATATGTTGCGCACTATCGTTCATGCTAGCGGCACGCAGCAGACGCTCGCTGATGTGCCAGAGGCCACGATCAACGTTGAAGACATTGGCAAACGAACGAAATCAGAGCAGCAGCAATGCCTGCAACAGCGTCGGGAAGCACTAAGCCATTATCAAGGCCAACCCGATTGCTGGCCTCTGATTAGCCTGGAAGTGACGCAAATGAGTGATTGCGCCGTGCTCCACATCTCATTCAATTTGCTGGTGTGTGACTTCCAGAGCGCGCGTCAGTTGCTGAAGCAGTTAAGCGCGGCCTATCAGGGCCAAACGGTAACAGCCCCCGCAATCACGTTCCGCGACTACGTGATCAATAGTCAGCTCCAGAGTGAAAGTGCTGATTATTTGCAGGCGCGTGATTACTGGCTGGCAAGAGTGGACACATTGCCAGCCGCACCGGCGCTGCCTATCTGCGCAAAGCCTTTAACACCAAAATTCTTCCGCGAAAGCTTTGTGCTAGCGCCCGCTCAATTTTCCCAATTAGCGCAGGCCGCCGCCGCGCACGGGGTGGGATTAAGTGCGCTGTTTGTCACCCTGTATGCGGCGACACTCCAGCGCTGGGGAGCCGGTAGCCATTTTGGCCTGAGCCTCACCATGATGCAGCGCCAGCCATTGCATCCGTCGGTGGATCAGCTGATCGGTGATTTTAGCGCAGTAGAATTGCTCGACATCAAACTGGCGGCTCAGCGCTCCCTGCTTTGCCAGGTTCAGGTCATTCAGGAACAATTATGGCGCGATCTCGACCATAGCGCGTTCACCGGCATCGATGTTTTGCGCGAGTTGGCCCGCCGGCGAGGCCGAGAAGCAGCGCTGTATCCGGTTGCATTTACCAGCGCAATAAGTAGCGGCACGGACTGCTGTACGCATCTGCTGCAAGGCGCGCAACAAACCTACAGCATCACGCAAACGCCTCAGGTGGCCCTCGATTGCCAAATCAGCCCAGGCGAAAACGGCCTGAATATTAACTGGGATATTCGTGAAGGCATGCTCTCTGCTGCAACGGCGAAAGAGATGTTTGCCGCATTCCGCGCAACCATTGAATCGCTGTGTGAAAACGCGGGTGCGTGGCATATCCCGGTTAACGTGCCCTTACCGGCAGCACAGCTGCAACGCCGTCTGGCAATGAACAACACCACGACGGCTTTGCCGCAGGGAGTGTTGCATGCCCCCGTCTGGCAGCAGGCGCTGCGTACTCCCGACCTGCTGGCGGTGAAGGATGCGCATCAAACGTTGAGTTACCAGCAATTAACCGCTGCCGCCGATGCACTCGCGGCGCGCCTGCTACAACAAGGCCTTACACCCGCAAGCCGGGTGGTGATCGCCATCGAAAAAAGCATCTCTCAGGTTGTTGCTGTTCTCGCCGCAATGCGGGCGGGCGCCGCCTGGATTCCTTTAGATCTCTCACTCCCGGTAAAACGCCAACAGTGGCTGCTTTCACTTGCGCGCCCGGATGCCATTCTGGCCGACAGCGGCCAGCTTCCTTTTGCGGAAACAGACAGTGATTTGCCTCCTCTCATTCTCGTCGATGAGCAGCATGAAAGCACACTGCCGCTAAGCTGGCCGGAAATTAGTCCTGATGCCCTTGCCTATGTTATCTACACCTCTGGTTCTACCGGTGAACCTAAAGGGGTGATGATAAGCCACCAGGCAGCACGTAATACGGTTGAAGCCATTAACCGCATGCTCAATCCGCATGAAGGTGATCGCGTGCTTGGATTGGCTAACCTCAGTTTTGACCTCGCGGTTTACGACATTTTTGGCACTCTAGCTACCGGTGCAGCACTGGTGCTACCAGAACCCCGTCATCGCAGCGATCCGTGGCAGTTGGCTCGTCTGATGCAAGCGGATCACATCACTCTGTGGAACTCTGTGCCTGCACAGCTCGCCATGCTGGTGGATTATTTGCAGAGTGAATCCGATGCACAATGTCCTTCACTGCGCGCGGCGTTGTTATCGGGAGACTGGATCCCGGTTAATTTACCTGAACGCGCCCGCCAGCCCTTACCGAATGCGCAACTGTACAGTCTGGGCGGCGCCACCGAGGCCGCGATCTGGTCGGTTTGCTATCCCATTGACCATGTTCAGCCTGACTGGACCAGTATTCCTTATGGCCGCCCGCTACCCAACCAACACATGTATGTGCTGGATAGCGAACTGAATGAGTGTCCCGAAGACGTCGCCGGTGATCTGTTTATCGCCGGCGCCGGGCTGGCGATCGGATACGATCGTGATGCTGAAAAAACGGCCCAGCGCTTTATCACGCACCCGAAAAGTGGCGAACGCCTGTACCGTACCGGTGATCTGGCGGCTTACAGAGCAGATGGCAACCTGCAATTTCTTGGCCGTGAAGACGATCAGCTTAAAGTACGCGGCCACCGCATTGAACTGGCCGAAATCGAAAGCACGCTGATTCGTCACCAGGATATTGCAGCGGCCAGCGTGTTGGTCACCGATCGTGGTCAAAGCACGCAGCGACTGCTGGCCTTTGTCACTGCGGCAGAACAAGCGGTTTCTCAGGCAGGCTCGGATGTAGCAAAAATACTCCCTCAGCATGCAAAGACACTCGCAGGAGAAATGAACCGGGCCACCGTATTAGAGCTGGCGCAGGGCATTGAAGAGGTGTCGTTATACGCTATGGCGCAGGCGCTTTTAAGCCTGCCACAGTTTAGCAATCCGCAAATTCCGGTAACCCTTAGCGATCTGGTTGCCAGCGGCGCAGTCGCAAAACGCCATGAGCGTCTGATTGGCCGCTGGCTGCGTGCTCTGACCGAGCACGGCTTTTTACAGCAGAAAACGGAAACGCATTTCAGCGCACAGCGGCACATCACGCTTCAGGATGTAGAGCAGCGTTGGAGCAGGCTCCACCAGTTGGAAAAGGAGGTGAACTGGGGTGCCGCCATCCTGCGTTATATGCATGACAGCCATCTCGCCCTGCCGGCGCTCATGCGCAATGAAGCGGATCCGCTGGATCTGTTGTTTCCTCAAGGGCAGACGCACGTGGCAGAAGCGGCTTATCGTGACAATTTAGTCAGCCGAACCGTGAACAGTCTGGTCTGCGCCACAGTGCGTCAGATTGCCCGGGAAAAGAACGGGGATACACTGCGCTTGCTGGAAGTGGGTGCGGGCGTGGGAGGAACCAGCCTTGACCTGATACCTGCGCTGGATGATTTCCCGGTGGATTATCTGTTTAGTGACCTGTCGAATTATTTCCTCAATGAAGCAGAGAAACGCTTTAGCCAATGGCCGTGGGTGCGTTATGGCCTGTATGACATCAATCAGCCCGCTTTGCCGCAGGGAATTGAGGCATCTTCACGTGACGTGATTCTGTGCGCCAACGTTTTGCATAATTCACGTCATGCCGCTGATGTCATCGGCAAGCTAAAAGAGATTCTGACACCCGGTGGCTGGCTGGTGTTTATCGAAGCGACCAGCAACAGCTATCAGATTATGTCCTCGATGGAATTTAAAGAAGGGTTAACCGGCTTTGAAGACTGTCGCCGTGAGCAAGGTACGACCTTTATGGGCGTCGATGAATGGCAGAATTATCTGCAGCAGGCGGGCGCAACGGAAATAGTCATTGCCCCTAATGATGAGCTTGGGTTACAGGATTTAGGTCAACACGTGTTTGCGGCACGTTTCAAAACCCAGCAGGCCAGCGTTAAACACCAAGCATTGCAGGACCATCTCGCGCAATGGTTACCTGGCTGGATGCTGCCCGATGCTATCCACCAGCTTGAGCAGCTGCCACTGACCTCTAACGGCAAGATTGATCGTCGCGCACTCGCCGCGCTGGTGCCGTCAAAACCTGCGGAAGGGATGCGAGTGGCTGAAGCACCGATCACCGCACTGGAAAAAGACATCGCCAAAATTTGGCAGTCGGTACTTAAAGTTGAAAGCGTTGGCCGCTACGACAACTTTTTCACGCTGGGTGGGGATTCTCTGTTGGTTGCTCAGGTAGTCAGCCGACTTCGCGCCACCTTACCGCAGGCCGCAGGATGGCGCTGGGATACGCTGCTTCGTGCCATGATGAACGAGCAGCACCTGGCGGCTTTCGCGCTTCGCTTCGGCGAACAAAGCGTCTCGAACTATCGTCTGCTGGAGCTGCAACCCGGCAAAGAAAGCGAATCAACGCTGTTATTGATCCATGATGGCAGCGGTACCCTTGCACCCTATCGTGAGCTGCTTGAAAACATCGGACCGCAACAGCGCGTGCTGGGCATGGCACTGAACAGCCCAGAACCGTTCCTCGCCCATCCTGCAGAAAATGGCATTGCCTGGCTGGCAGATCAGGCGGTAGAGATCATCTCGAACCACGAAGATACCGCGCCATTACACATTGTCGGCTACTGCCTGGGCGGCATGCTGGCGCAGGAGATTGCCACCAGACTCACTTATATGGGACGCAATGTAGCGCAACTTAGTATTATCAGCAGCTATCCGGTGCCGTTCCGCATCGAAGATGATCTTCTGGCTGAGTATATTTTTGCACGCGTGATGCAAGCCAACCCACAAGCGCTTGGCTATCCACAGGATGAAAAAGCGTTCCAGCAGCTGCTAAACGACATCCTTCATGAGACGCCGGGCGTTATCCCACAAGGCTCTCTCGCCCGGTTCTCTTCGGGAAAACAGGACCTCTGTGCAACAGCAATCACAACCTTAGCAGCAATGAGTTCTGAAGCGCGCCTGGAGCGTATTCGCGACCATGCCGCCTTTGCCGACAGTGAGTTGAACACTCCCACACGCATTGCTGAACAATATCGCCTGATTCGGCATAGCTTGCTGGCGGTTAATGGGCACGCGTTACGGGCATATCCCGATCCCCTTACCTTCCTGCGTCAGCACGGTGAGATGCAGGTTTTACCGGCAATGAACAGTGAGATGACCGCTTACTGGCAGCAACATAGTCCGCATCCTTTACGGATACATGATCTTCCTGGCGATCATTTTAGCTGCATGAGCGCCCAGCACTGCCAGCATGTTTTACGCGCGTTGGGTCTGAATGAGGGCAGCCAATGAACAGCCAACCTTTGGTGGGCATTCTGGGTGCTCGCGGTGCTGTTGGAGACAAGGTGATTGCACTACTGGCGGACGTCGTGCCCCTGCGCGCGGGCAGCCGCGGTTTTCCTGTGCGCAAACATCCCGGTGTTGATTATCGGGAAGTCGATCTGTTTGATGAGGACGCATTACACGACTTTTGCCATGGCTGTCAGCTGATCATCAATTGCGCGGCACCCGGTTGCCAGATTGGTGATCGGGTTGCGCGCATGGCGGCGGAGTCGGATTGTGATTACGTCGATCCCGGCGGCGACGATAACCTTTATTCTTTGCTTAAGGGCAAGGTGAATCCCGAGCGGCATTTCATTTTATCGGCGGGGATGTTACCTGGGTTATCCGGCTTGCTGCTGCGCAGTGCCATCAGCGCATTTGACCATTTGCAGGAAGCCAAAGGCTATGCGCTTAGCTGCGAGCCCTTTTCATTCGGCGGCGCTGCTGACTTTCTCGCCAGCCTGGACAATGGATATGGCGTTGCTGGCACCGCCTTACGCCAGGGTGAACTGCAACTGTGCCCGGGCGGTGAACCCATCCAGCTGCCGCTGGCGCAAACAAGCGCAGCAGCCTTCCCGTTTATGACTAATGAATGGCAACGCATCGGTGCATCACAACCTGCACTTGATTTGACGTGGTACAACCTTTTTGCTTCGGAGGCGCTGACCCAGTGGCTGACACAACGTTCTCAACGTGAAGAGCAGGCAGTAGAAGCTTTGGTGGCTTTAAGCATTCAAGCGTTTGCAGGCAAGCGATTACAGCATGTGATGGCAGTCGAAGCTTATGGGGAAAAACAGGGACATCTGCAGCGTCGGGCTTGCGTAATTGAATGTGAATCGGGCGCGCAATTAACGGCTGCGGTGACCGCATTTGCCGCATTAAAGGTGATTCAGCGCGCGGTGCCCGCAGGCCTGCATTTTGCGGCGGATGTACTGCCGCCTGCTGAGACGCTGCAATATCTGCAACGCCAGATTGCTAATTTTTGCTGGCTGGAGCTACCGTCGCTGCTAGAGAACGTTGAGGGGGCGATTTAATGCGCAACGCAATACTCTCCCGGCTCGATAGCTGCCCGCATCCACACCACGAAGTGCTGTGTTTTCCGCATGCGGGAGGTAGCGCCAGCTATTTTCAGCGCTGGGCGCAGCAACTGCCCACGGGCGTGGCGCTGCGGGCCCTGCAACTACCGTTACGCGAAGAGCGGCTGGACCACGACCCGATCAGTGATATGCGTATGCTGATTTCTCAGCTCATGGAAGAACTTGCAGAGTTGCCGCCTCGACCACGAATTCTGTTTGGCCATAGCATGGGCGCCACCGTGGCCTGGGAACTGGCCTTAGCGATGCAGCACTCGGGCAACCCGGTGTGTAAGTTGTTTGTTTCGGGACAAACGCCGCCTGACAGGCAGCGCCAGACCCAGTTTCATCTCGCATCCAACCAGGCATTGATCACTGAAGTATCGCGCTTTTCTGCAACATCAGCTTCAGTGTTTGAGTTTCCTGCGCTGCGCGAATTAGTGCTGGGGCAGTTGCGCCATGATTACGCGCTGATCGAATGCTGCCAGCCTACATCCTCCATGACGCTCACCTCTCCCATTACCGTGTTACACGGCACCGAAGACAGTGAAGTTAACGAGCCTGAAGCCAGACGTTGGGCAAATTTCACCTTGAATGACTTCAAATTACTCAGTTGGCCGGGTGACCACTTTTATCTGACAACGCACTGGCAGGCCGTTTTGCGATGCCTGATGCAGGAACTCACCCCACTTCCCCTCGATATGCCATAAGGAGCACCTGTGATTGCCGCTAAAGATTGCCAAAACTTGCAGGTAATACGTGCCGGTATCGATGCCATCGATCGCCATCTGATATCCCTGTTGCAGCAGCGCCTGACGTATGTGCTGGCTGCATCACAATTCAAACCTGATGTTGAGAGCATTCCGGCCCCTGAACGCGTGGATAGCATGCTGATGGACCGACTAGAATGGGCCAAAGATGAGGGAATAGATCCACCGTTTGTTATTGGATTATTCCGTCACATTATTCCCTGGTATATCGATACTCAAATTGCCTGGTGGCGGAAAAACCACGCCTGATTACCTGCTTAGCTTCCCGGATAAGCCGGGAAGTTCCCTTTTTGCTTTCCATCTAAAGAAAGAGTTCCGCAAGCGAAAGTGTTGCTAATTGTTTGCTCAGTGCCTCACTGACACACTTTTAGCCGACAAATAAGTCGACACATTTTCGGAGAACACCTTGGAAAACAATAATAAAAATTGGGCGCGCTGGACAACGCCTTTAACCTGCCTCGCATTGCTGGTACACGCCGGTTTTGTAGAGGCGGAAGAGACGCTTACCGTTACAGCCGGTGGGGATACCGTTGCAGATAAAGGCTACGTTTCGCAAACCAGCACCACGGCAAGCCGCACCAACTCATCCGTGCTGGCAACACCTCAGTCAGTTTCCGTCATTACGCGGGGTGAAATGGATGATCGCAACGTCCAGAGCACTACGCAGGCGTTACAGTACACGCCCGGCGTTTTTGCCTCTACCTCTGCCATCTCATCGCGTTTCGATTATTTCAATATTCGCGGGTTTGACTCCACGCTGAACGGTACGCTGCTGGATGGATTACGCTCCACTACCCAACAGTCCTACGTACGCTATGAACCTTACGGGCTAGAGCAGCTTGATGTGCTGCGAGGACCGAACGGTTTTCTTTACGGAGCGGGCTCACCTGGCGGCATTGTAAATGGCATCAGTAAGCACCCCACGCTCAACGCCCAGCATGAAGTCGGTATTCAAACGGGCAGCCACGGTCGTATGCAGGGGCAGTTTGATACGTCAGGACCGGTCAATGAGGATAAGACGCTGCTCTATCGGATCGTCGGTGTTGCGCGTGACAGTAATACGCAGTTCGACAACGTACCCGATGACACCCTCTATCTGGCACCATCACTGACGTGGCTTCCTGATGCGGATACCCGATTTACAGTACTGGCTTCAGTGAACCGTAATAAATTCGGTCCGCCGCGCGCATTCTTGCCGCTCTATGGCACGCTGCGCACGAATCCTAACGGTCAGGTTGATCGCAACAGTTATCTCGATGGCACCAACCTCGACAATCACATGACCCAGACCAATCTGGGTTACGAACTGGACCACAATTTTGGCGATCGCTGGAGCTTCCACTCTGCGAGTCGCTATACCGAAACTGACCTGATGACACAAACGCTCTCCGGCACGGCGCTGGCAGCAGATATGCGGACCCTCAATCGCGCTGCCTATGAGTTTGGTATCAAGGGAAAGATCTTCGCTACTGATAACAACCTCAAAAAAGAGTGGGATGCCGGGCCGGTTCACGGCTCCAGCGTTGCTGGGTTGTCTTTTCGTCACACCGGAGAGGACTACTATCTCAACTACGGACGTGCCAGCAGCATTGATATTTATCAGCCGACCGGCAGTGGTCGCTTTCCCGCTACCACGGCGTTCACCAGCACACAGCAGAATGCCAATGAAACCGGTGTGTATCTCTCCAACAGCCTGGCGCTGTATCAGCATCTGAATTTAGATCTTTCCGCGCGTCAGGACTGGGCGTCGGTCAATACCAAAAATCGCCTCAATAACACTTACACCTCGCAGGATGACCATCGCACCACCTGGCGGGCCGGCCTGAGCTGGATAACCGACAGCGGTGTGGCGCCTTATGTGAGTTATGCCACCTCTTTTGCCCCAGTGCTGGGGACAAATATTTACGGTGAAACCTATAAACCCACCACCGGTAAGCAGTGGGAAGTGGGGGTGAAATATCAGCCTGAACAGATAGATGCGCTCTTTACCTTGGCTTGGTTTGATTTGCAGCAAAATAACGTTCAGACCAGCGATCCCAATAACTCACTGAACAAAGTCCAGACCGGCCAGATCACGTCAAAAGGAATCGAGGCCTCGGCGACAGCCAACCTGACGGAGCAGTGGAAGCTTATCGCTAGCTACAGCTGGAATGATCTCGAAACCACAAAATCCAACGTGGCAGGTGCCCAGGGCAACACGCCCGTCGCCATGCCGGAAAACATGGCTTCATTGTGGAGCAACTATACCGTGGCAAGCGGTCCACTGGCCTCGTTGGGCTTAGGTGCAGGAGTGCGCTATGTCGGTTCTACCTGGGCCGATACGAACAACACCATCAAGGTACCGGACTACACGCTGGTGGATGCCGCCATTCGTTACGATCTTGGCCAGTTAAATAGCCAGCTGCAGGGACTGAATGTGGCGCTCAACGCGAACAATCTGTTCAACAAACATTACTGGGTGAGTTGTTCAACCACCAGCTGTAGCACCGGCTATGACCGCTCACTGAGCGCCACCCTTTCCTATCGCTGGTAAGTTATGAAGGATTTTATGAAGAGAATAAGCTGGTTTTCATTGCTGATTATGATGTGCTTTGCATGGAGCACTTCATCCGCCTGGGCCTCAATAACCGTTACCGACATGTTGCAGCGTCAGGTCACTTTGCCGGGCCCCGCGAAACGCATTGTGTTGGGCGAAAGCCGCCACATTATAACGCTGGCGCTGCTGGAGAAAGATCCTATCAGCAACCTGGTTGGCTGGGGCGACGATTTGCAACGCTATTCACCAGCTACCTGGGATGCGATTGCAAAGCAATATCCAGCGGCACGTAATATTCCCGTTTTGGGTACCATGAACAGTGGCACCTTCTCAATGGAAGCGACCATTGCGGCTAAACCCGATCTGGTTATTTTCACCCTCTACGGTCCGATTCCGCCGGATCTCAAGGCACTGGATGCTGCGCACATTCCTTATGTGTTCGTGGATTTTTTCCGCAAACCACTGGCCAATACCGTGCCGAGCCTGAAATTACTGGGTGATGTTCTGGATGAGAAGGCAAGAGCAGATCACATTATTGCCTTCTGGCAGCAACATATGGATGAGGTTCAAAAGCGACTGAATTCGGTCAGCACGCGTCCTTCCGTGTTCTTCCATCTCAATCCCGGTAAAGGCGACTGCTGTTTCACCTCCGGTCCCGGCAATATGAGTGATTTTATCGCGGCGGCGGGAGGCCACAATATTGGTGCTGATAAGATCAGTGCACCGATTGGCAAGCTCAATCCGGAATATGTCCTTTCACGCAATCCTGATTTTTACCTGATGGGCGGCGGTTCAGCCGTTAGCCGAGACGGATTACAGATAGGCACGGGAGCGAGTGCTCAACAGGTTGCTCAGAGCAGCACGCATTTGCTGAAAGCGGCGGAAATAGCCAACTTGTCGGCAGTGAAAGCAGGACACACGGGGGGCGTCTGGCTGTTCTTCTTCGATAGCCCTCTCTACTTCGTCGGCATTGAAGCGATGGCAAAAATGTTCCATCCATCACTGTTTGCTGATGTTGATCCCGACGCAACCTTGCATACGGTAATCAGCGAGTGGCTCTCAGTGCCGCTACAGGGAACATTCTGGACCGCGTTGCCGGTCAAATAAGGTAAGTGGCAGCGGTAATTACGCCGCTGCCCTAAGGACCGTTATGATTAAATCACCTTCTGCAGGACTCATTGCCCAACTCACGCCTTCACTCGTAGTAAACCTACTCTATGGGATGTTGATCACCGCTAGCTATCTGACACAGGCATGGCTGTTTACCCACATTATCCAGCATGCCCTCTTACCTAATACCGGCATGAATATCGCTCTGATCCTGACGTTAGTCGGCAATGTGTTGGTAAGGGCATTGCTGATTGCTCTACGGTCTACACAAATCGAACAGCTGGCAGCCGACGTAAGAACCCGATTTCGTGAGCAGCTCTTTCGTCCACTTCTGGCTCCCGGATATGCGGTACTGCAAAGTCACTCCGCAGCGCAACTGCAGGCAACGTTGTTAGCGGGCGTAGAAGCGATGGAAAGCTTTTATAGTCGTTATCTGCCCGCCCTGCTTTTGGCCATCATCGGAGGAATCATTACAGTCGTTACGCTGGCGAGCATTGACCTGATATCCGGAGTCATTCTTCTGCTGTTCCTGGTAGCCTGCCCTGTTCTCGATGCGCTGTTTATGCGCCATCAGCGGCCGCATATTGTGGGCGTCTTTGCGGCCATGCAACAATTTGCCGATGATCTGATGGATACGCTGCGCGGTATGCTCACGTTAAAGGCGTTTAATGCCGTTCACCTATTTCGCGCACGAATGGCCGATCGCGCTGCACTTTTGCGTCATGAATCGATGTCAACCCTGCGTGTCACCATGATACGTGGCGGTTTGACACGTCTGATTTCTTTACTGGGCATCGCGGTTCTGCTGATTATTAATGCGGGGCGTGCAGTTGAAGGCAAGATTGAAACGGACGTCTTACTGTTTACGCTATTTATTTCATGGGAAGCCTTCCGCCCCATTTTACAGTTGGAAAATGTCTTCCATACATTGTGGGCTGCGCAAGCAATGCGACCTGCGGTGGAAGCGTTAGCTGCAACGACTGCAAGCATTCATGAGCCGACTTCACCTTACACCCCA
Organism: Pantoea sp. USHLN256; assembly: GCF_037149875.1. Lineage (NCBI taxonomy): Bacteria > Pseudomonadati > Pseudomonadota > Gammaproteobacteria > Enterobacterales > Erwiniaceae > Pantoea > Pantoea sp. USHLN256. Next base: position 631,312 of record NZ_JBBCQO010000002.1, read on the forward strand.
TCCGCTCATCATAATATGCACTTTGAAGAGGTGACATTCCGTTGGCCAGGCCAACAGAAGCCACTCTTTGAAAATCTCTCTCTTCAGATCGCCGAAAACCGTCATACCGCATTTATTGGTCCTTCAGGTTCGGGCAAAAGTACCCTGATTCAGTTAATAACCCGTTTTGTCAGCCCCGAAAGCGGCGCGATATCTCTCGGTGATGTACCCATTGAACAGCTATCCATAGCAGACCTGCGATCGCGTATCAGTTGGGTAACACAGGACATATTTCTTATTGAGGGTACGCTTAGTGAAAACGTGCGTTTAGGTAGACCGGAATCATCTGATGAGGAAATCTGGCAGGTATTGCAACAGGCACAACTGGATGACTGGGTTCGGGGGCTTACGCATCAGCTGGATACGAATATTGGCGATAATGGTGGGTTGCTGTCCGGTGGCCAACGCCAGAGACTGGCAATTGCACGCGCATTGTTAAAAAAATCACCCATTCTGATCCTCGATGAAGTGACTTCGAATCTGGACGTAGCCAATGAATCAGCGTTTGAGAAAGTTATTGCTTCACTACGTGGGACATGCACGCTTATTAGCATTGCCCACCGTCTGACCACGGTAGCTCAGGCTGATCATATTGTGGTGATGCATGAAGGCAAGATTCTTGAGCAGGGCACACCTGCCCAGCTAAGCCGACTCGATGGATATTACGCTTCTATTAAGACATCCGTGGAGAGTGCAACGTGAATACAAAACATCCTTCTCTATGGCAATCGCTTATGTCGCCTATGGCAGAGCATAAATGCCACCTGTTTATGACGTTACTTGTCGGTTTGTTGACACAATGCGGTGCCTTTACCTGCATAGTAATGGCTGGCTGGATCTGCATGAGCGTATTAAGTGGGGCAACGCCAAATACAGTCATGTTTTATGGTGGACTCCTCATCGGGTGCGTAATAATCACTGCGGTCTCTCGATGGGCATTGGCATGGTTATCACACGATTTGGCTTTCGCCCTGATTGAAACCCTGCAAATGGACATTTTTGATGGACTGGCACGCGGGACACCCGCGCATACCGGAACACATTCACTCGGTGAGGTTGCCGCAACAGCAACAAGTGATGCGGAATTTATGGAGCGTTTTTATGCGCACCTGCTGATTGATTACCTGACTGCTTTTGTTATGCCTTGCATCGCGCTGCTTATGCTGGCACTACTTTCCCCCCTACTTTGCCTAATATTTTTACCCTGTGCCCTGATGATCATGGCAACTCCATTACTCTCCTCCGGGCGTTTAAAAATACAAGGCAGTACGGCACTTAACCTGAAACAGGTACTCAATAATCAGATCATTGAGTTAGTTCATGGCTGGAAAGATATTCAGATGTTCGGGGCTGAACATCGTTATGCCGGAAAGCTTGAGAATGCCAATAAACAGCTCATTAGGGCACAACGTGATTATGGCAGGCGCGTTGGAACGGGGCAGGCACTGCTGGATGCATTGATGTCCATAACACTCATAACTCTATTAGCTAGCAGCCTCTTTATGGTTGAGCGATCAACACTTCCCATTGAGAGGTTGCCTTTAATTATCAGCATTGTGGCAGCAGCACTTTTACCGGTGCTGGAAGTTTTACATCTTGGTGGGCAATGGGAATCTCTCAAAGTCAGCGCAGAAAGAATATTTAATCTGCAGCGTCTACCTGACAGCGTAGAGGATTCCTCTTCGACTCTGCAACCGCAGGGGTTTGGCATCCATTTTGATCGCGTCAGCTTCTGCTATCCGCAGAGTTCGATAAAAGTTCTGGAAGAGTTGAGTTTAACCATTGAACCGGGTGAGCGAGTGGCTATTGCAGGTACATCAGGAAGCGGTAAAACTACCTTAGCACATCTGCTTCTGCGATTTTATGACCCACAATCTGGCACGTTCTTTTTGGGTGAACACAAATATTCTGATGTGAGTCTCTCTACCCTTCGCCATCACATTGCCTGGGTATCTCAGGAAAGTTGGTTATTTAACGATACCATTGAGAACAACATACGACTTGGTAATCCCAGTGCAACCATGGCCCAGGTGGAATGTGCTGCACAACTCGCACAGGCCGCCGAATTTATTAACCAACTGCCACTCGGATATCAAACCATCTGCAGAAATGGCGGCTCGCTTTTTTCTGGCGGACAACGTCAACGCATTACTCTGGCGCGTGCGTTGATCAGTCCGGCGACGGTAATTGTAATGGATGAAACGTCAGCAGGACTGGACAGTGAAAATGAAAAGCGAATTATTGCAGCATTAGATTCCCTGTCAGGAACTCGCACCATAATTATGATCGCACATCGATTATCAATGTTGAAAAATGCCGATCGTATCTTCCTACTGGAGCACGGGAAAATAACAGAAACAGGCGATCATCTTACGCTAATAAAGAGAAAAGGCAGTTATGCAAAACTCGTGGCCTCACTTTAAAAAATGGGGAAGTTTGTTCGTGCCCACCGATTGCCCACTTAGCTACTCTTGATAAGGGAGCACGAATTTAGGTTGATGCTTAGCGGTTGAGTACCTTCAGCGACTTTATCTGTGAATAAATTGAACAGGCGGCTATTCAGCAGGTCAAGATTCTCACTTTTCCGGAAACGTTTTTAACGGACTGTGCGTCGATAAATCTGTCTGCTTTATGCCAGAAGGGGGCATTTCATAGTCAGTGTGTTAAATTTTAACGCTGCTAACGTTTTTTAATACAGGTGTCAACAAGTGAAAATTGACTGGCATAGTTCTTCATTAACACGTTCTACAATCGTGGATAAAGACTACAAAAACACACAAAACGTTCGCCGTTTTATGGTGGATGAGTGCGGTCCAGATTTCCGGTTTGATCGCGAGTTTATGGCATGGATACAAAATGACGTACCAAAAAATCTAGGGGATGTGGTAGATGAGTGGAAGCGCAGACATACACTTTAGGGTAAGTTCGTCCGCTTTTTGCTTATCACGGACATGCCTCGCGCATCCGCTTCGTGACCGAAGCGGAATTAATTGACAGAAGACGGTTTTAATCAAATCTCAATCGTATGAACGGCATGATTCACTGTTGGTAGTACTAAAATTAGGTCGTGCGCGCTACTGCATATTTTCTGGCGCACTACCTATTGGTGATGAATAGCTTGTTAAGGCCGTGCTGCAGTGCCATCCGGTAAGCGAGCATTAGTCCATTCAGGAATATCTCCCATCACCGGATATTTTGCTGCTTCTTTCAAATCAATATCGACCCCGAGCCCTGGACGATCGCTGAGATATGCATAGCCGCGATCTATCTCCGGACACCCTGGAAACACCTCCATTAATGCGTCGTTAACCGGTGTAAATTCCTGAATACCAAGATTCGTGATGCTCACATCAATGTGCAAATTCGCCGCCACACCAATGGGTGAAATATCTCCTGGCCCATGCCAGGCGGTCCTTACACCGTAAAGCTCTGCAAAAGTGGCTAACTTTTTCGCGGGTGTGATACCGCCTATAGTGCTGACATGACAGCGGATGTAATCAATTAAATGATTCTGGATCAGTGGCTTCCACTCGTTGATCTGGGTAAAGAGTTCGCCCATCGCAATCGGCGTGCTGCTCTGTGCGCGCATTTTATCCAGCCAATCAATATTCTCTGGCGCAACCGGATCTTCGAGGAAAAACAGTTGATAGGGTTCCAGCGATTTGGCCATCTGAATCGCGGCGATGGGCGTGATTCTTTCGTGCACATCATGGATAAACTCCACGCCGAAGCCGAGCTTGTTACGTAGGTGATCAAACAAGCGCGGCACTGCGCGCGCATAGGCATCAGGATCGAAATAAACCCCATGCGTTTGTGTACGCGGCGAAACTTTGGGCTGAATATTGCGCGCCTTCGCCAGTTTACCCGCGATCAATCGCAAATCGTCCGTTCCTGCCCCACCGTACATGCCCATTTGGCAACGCACGTACTGATAGCCCTCTTCCATGCGCGCACGAATGTTGTCTTCCACTTCCAGTTCGTCAGCGCCGTCACAGTGCCGATAAAGCGCCACGCCATCACGACATTTACCGCCAAGCAACTCATACACCGGCAAGCCGGCCACTTTGCCTTTTAGATCCCACAGCGCCATATCCACACCAGACAGGGCATTGTTCATCACCGGACCATTACGCCAGTAGCCGCTTACTGCTGCCGATTGCCAAATATCTTCAATGCGCGCGGGATCTTTGCCTAACAAAAACGGCTTCATATAATTGTCGATCGCCGCAGCTACCGCGTGAATACGCTGCGTAAATGTGGCGCAGCCCAAGCCATATAAACCGGGTTCACTGGTTTCAATTTTGACCACAACCAAATCAATGCCGCCGGGCGCAGTCAGAATGGTTTGAACGTTTGTAATCTTCAGCTGGCTCATGCTACCTCTCAATATCTTGTAAGATGTCCTACATGTAATAGGCTTTAAAAAGCCCAGCGGGCTTTTGGGATAATTTAATTGTGGCGTACATCTTCAATAGCGTGCACGTTGTGGGTCATGGCGCTATTCAACGTTTCAGTGGCCAGCGCGGCATCACGATTTTTCAGCGCCATAAAGACTTTGATATGGGCTTCAACACTTTCCAGCGTAATCCCCAACACGCGGTTGAGTTCTTCCAGATAATGAACGTAAATGCCCTTCAGCGACTCCATCACATGTATAAAGATGGAGTTATGTGATGCCTTCACGATTGCGAGGTGAAAGTCGTAATCTGCCAGCGAATACTTTTTATAGTCATCTTTATTCACCAGCATACGATTTAATGCTTTTTCCAACTCTTTGATGTCGTCATCGGTGGCATTTTGCACCGCTAGCTCCATGCAGCGAAACTCAACCGTCTGACGAAAAACCCGCATGTGATCAAACTCTTCCTGTGAAAGATGCAGAATTGGCTGGTTATCATTGAACGCTCCGTAGCGTGCCACATCGCGCGTAACGTAGGTACCTTTACCGTGATGTGTAACAACTACGCCCAGGTCTCGCAGCTTTTGTACCGCACTCCTCACGCTCACCCGACTCACCTGAAAAGTAGCCGTAAGCGTTGGCTCTGAAGGCAATTTGCACCCCGGCTCCCAGATGCCCTCCTGGATGTTTTTCTTCATCTGCTCGTAGATGACATCCACGATGTTATGTTTTGGCACGCTTTCCAGTGTCACAATCATTACTCACTTGTCCTACATGTTTGGTTTTGTATCGTTTATGGCTAAGCAGCACAAGATAAATTTTGCCAGCACAGGCTAGCCTGACACCATTTGCATTTAGCTTAATTTATTATTTATCAGCTATCTAACGATTAAACCTCAATTTAATCCTGCAACTGAGTAAACCCAATTTTTGTGAAGCACCTTGCATTTTGCTTTCAGGGGAATTGCCGGTTTCCATAACCTCAAGTACAACAATCCACATCAACTTGTTAGTCATGTTACATGAGGATGTGCAATGAACTCCCTTTTCAACCTTGAAGGTAAAACTGCGCTGATTACCGGATCAACTCGTGGCCTGGGATTAGCTTATGCCAGCGGATTAGCTGAAGCCGGTGCCAACGTCATCCTGAACGGCACACGTCAGAATCACATGGATGCCGCACTCAGCGAGCTGCAGGGCAAAGGCTACAACGCCTCCGGCTTTATCTTTGACGTGGCCAAAGAAGATGAAATTGAGAACGTGTTCCACCAGCTCGATCGCGCCAATATTCACGTTGATATCGTAATCAATAATGCCGGCATTCAATTTCGTCAGCCGATGCTGGAACTGGCGTTGAGTGACTGGCAGCGCGTATTGGATGTCAATCTCACCAGCGCTTTTTTGGTCGCGCGAGCGGCAGCAAAACGAATGGTTGCCCGTAACAGCGGCGGCAAAATCATTAATATTGGTTCACTGACCAGCGAAGCCGCGCGCCCGACGGTTGCGCCTTACACCGCAGCAAAAGGCGGGATTAAGCTTCTGACCAAATCAATGGCCGCAGAATGGGCTGTACACAATATCCAAACAAACGGTATTGGTCCCGGCTATATCCTGACCGACATGAACGCCGCGCTGGTGGATAACCAGGAATTCAATCAGTGGGTCTGTAACAGCAATCCATCAGGCCGCTGGGGCAAACCCGAAGAGCTGATTGGCACCGCCGTGTATCTTGCGTCATCCGCTTCCAACTACGTCAATGGCCAGATGATTTACGTGGATGGCGGCTGGCTCGCCACGCTATAGCGTTCGCCATCGATCCTCTGAGCATCAAGACGCAAACCTACCCTACCGACAAAACCATAAGAGGTCAGAACCATGAATCAGACCATTGCAGGGATATTACCCACAAAAAGATGGGGGCGACTGATCCCCATCGCTTTCATCACCTACAGTCTGGCATATCTTGATCGCGCCAACTATGGCTTCGGCGCGGCAGCTGGATTAGCGGAAGATCTCAACATCACGCCCGCGATGTCATCCCTGCTCGGTGCGCTGTTTTTCCTCGGCTATTTCTGTTTCCAGGTACCGGGTGGAATCTATGCAGAAAAGCACTCCGCGAAACGGCTGATTTTCTGGAGCCTGATTCTTTGGGGCGCGCTGGCCGCCGCTACCGGCATGGTGCACAACGTTGCACTGCTGGCCGTTATCCGTTTTCTGCTTGGCGTCGCCGAAAGTGTGGTGATGCCGGCGATGCTGATCTTCCTGAGCCACTGGTTTACTCGCGCAGAACGCTCCAAAGCCAATACGTTCTTGTTTCTCGGTAATCCCATCACCGTACTGTGGATGTCGATTCTCTCCGGGTATCTGGTAAACGCCTTTGGCTGGCGCGGCATGTTCATCATTGAAGGGGTGCCGGCCATCCTGTGGGCGTTTATCTGGTGGGCGGTCTACGCCGATCGGCCAAAAGATGCCAAATGGCTCAGTGAAGCCGAAAAACGTGCTGTGGAGAACGCGCTGGCTGCCGAACAGCAGGCAATCAAGCCGGTTAAAAATTACCGTGAAGCCTTCCGTTCGCCCAAAGTGATTGCGCTGGCGTTTATTCATTTCTTCTGGAACATCGGCATGTACGGTTTCATCATGTGGCTGCCGTCGATTCTCAAAACTGCCTCGGGACTTGGCATCATCGCCACCGGCTGGCTGTCGGCGGCACCTTATTTACTCGCCGTACCGCTGATGCTGGCTGCATCCTGGTTTTCCGACAAATATCAGCAGCGCAAAGCTATCGTAGTGACTTTCCTCGGCCTTGGCGCAGTGTGCTTTATTGCGTCGTTCACGCTGGGCGCCTCGCACTTTTGGATCTCTTACACGCTGTTAGTGGTCGCCGGCGGCGCGATGTATACGCCTTATGGTCCTTTCTTCGCCGCGATTCCCGAAATGATTCCGCGCAATGTCGTCGCGGGCGCGATGTCTTTCGTCGTCTGTTTCGGCGCGCTCGGTTCTTTTATCGGCGCATGGATTGTCGGCTATCTGAACGGCCTGACCGGCAGCCCGGCCGCATCTTATGTATTCATGGGTGGATCGCTGGTTTTCGCCGTGCTGTTAACCGTGCTGACGACGTTCAACAGCAAAGTCGAAATGTTAACGCGTCCCTCAAATGCTTACTGATACAGGCACATTCATGACGACCAAACCTACTCGAACGCGTTTCTCGGTGCTGACCCTGTTGTTTGTTGTCACCGCAATTAACTACATGGATCGCGCAAATCTGTCCGTCGCAGGCTCACATATTCAGGGTGAATTCGCCCTGTCGGCCACGCAGTTGGGCCTGCTGTTTTCCATGTTTACCTGGTTTTATGCCATGAGTCAGATCCCTGTCGGCTATTTGCTGGATCGGATTGGCTCGCGCTGGCTATACGGCAGCGCCATTGTTTTGTGGAGCGTCTTCACGTTACTGATGGGCTTTGCGTCGCACAACCTCTTCACCACCGCAAGTGCCTCTTTTATGATGCTTTTGGCGTGCCGCGCGCTGGTTGGCATGGCCGAAGCGCCGTCTTTCCCTTCCAATACAAAAATCATCGCAACCTGGTTCCCGGACCATGAGCGCGCACGCGCCACCGCAACCTACTCCAGTGCGCAATACATTGGCCTGGCGCTGCTGACTCCGGCGCTATCGTTTATCGTCAGCAAATGGGGCTGGGAGATGTCCTTTTATCTCTCCGGCGCGGTGGGCATCATTTTTGGTATTTATTGGCTGGTCGCCTATCGCGACCCGCAGCACAGTCGCGCGGTAAATCAGGCCGAGCTGAAAATCATCCGTAAAGGTGGAGGTTACGGTTCCGCCTCGCAAAACACCCACAGCCGGGTAAACTGGCATTCGGTACGCTATATCCTGCGTCAGCGCACTACGTGGGGCTTGTTCATCGCGCAGTTCGCCGCTTCCTCAACGCTCTATTTCTTTTTGACCTGGTTCATCGTTTATCTGGAGAAAGGCTTACATCTGTCGATTGATAAAGCCGGCATCGGCGCGATGTTTCCCTATTTGATGGCGATGGCGGGCGTGCTGTGTGGCGGCACCTTAAGTGACATGCTGCTTAAGCGCGGTCGCAGCCGTACCTTTGCGCGCAAACTACCGGTGATGGTCGGCATGCTGCTGACCTGCTCGATTGCCCTGGTGAATTTCTTCCAGGATCAACCGGTGATTGCCATTGGTATCCTGTCTGTCGCCTTCTTCGCCAACGCTTTCTCAAACCTGGGATGGGTGGTATGCAGTGACGTTATTCCGCGTCATCTGATCGGCACCATCGGCGGCTTCCTCAATATCTTTGGCAATCTTTCCGGTATTGCCAGCCCGATCATCATCGGCGTAATCCTGCAACGTACGCAGAATTTCCAATATGCGATGTGGTATATCGCCGCCGTCGCGCTGGCCGGTTTCCTCGCCTATCTCTTCCTGGTCGGCAAAATTGAATTGATCACGCCACCAGGTGAAGAACAAAACAGTCACGAAGAGAACACCTTAAATACGCCATCAAATGTGCAGGGATAAGTTATGCAGCAGAAAACAGTGCAAGCGGTCATGGTTAAAGGGGCACGCGAGGTGTCCGTAGAAACGCAAATAATCAGCTGGGATGAAGAACAAGTCCTGGTACGGGTCGAGCGCGGCGGGATCTGCGGTTCAGACATCCACTATTTTCAACACGGCAAAGCCGGAATGTCGGTGCTGAAATCGCCGATGGTGTTGGGCCATGAATTTGTCGGCGTCGTTGAACAAGCGCCTTCCACGAGTCCTCTTCGCACTGGCCAGCTTGTCGCCATCAACCCTTCGCAGCCATGCCAGCAATGCAATATTTGCCGCAGCGGCAGGCAAAATCTTTGCCGATCAATGCGCTTTATGGGTAGCGCACAGTTCTTTCCGCATGTGAACGGCGGCTTTGCGCAGTATGTGGTCGTCAGCCCGCAGCAGTGCGTTCCTTACGCAGAATACGCTGATGCAAAAATTATCGCTTTTGCCGAGCCGCTCGCGGTATGCATCCACGCGCTGAAGCAAGCGGGGAACTTAGCAGGCAGCCGCGTGCTGGTCACCGGTGCCGGTCCAATCGGCTGTCTTATCATTGCCGCCGCATTAGCTTCAGGCGCAACGGAAGTGATCGCCACCGATATCAGTGAGCGCTGCCGCGCTCTGGCAGTAACTATGGGCGCTTCAGCCGCATATGACCCGCGTGACGAAATAATGTGCTCATCCTGGGCTGCCGATGGGGGACTTTTTGATGTCTGCTTCGAGGCCTCAGGCGCAGCGGCTGCCATCGCTTCTGTCGTGTCTTACACACGTCCAGCAGGCATTATCGTCCAGCTGGGCATGGGAACTGCTGAGGTAAATTATCCGGTCGGCCCATTACTGGTAAAAGAGATTCAGCTGCGAGGTTCATTCCGATTCATTGATGAATTTACGACCGCAGTCAGATGGCTGGAGTCCGGTAAAATAAACCCGCTCCCACTACTCTCTGCAGAATTTAGCATGGAAGATGCCGTTACCGCCCTGGAAACGGCGTCAGATAAAGAAAGTGCGGCAAAAATACAGTTGACGTTCTAACGACATGGCAATGCTCTACCCGTCTTGATGGCGGGAATCATTATGCGTGTCGTTAGCCACTCAGTCATTTTCATACGCTCCGTGTTGCTATCGTCCGCTTTTCGCTGAAGCGGACGAAGCCCAGCATCCTTCTGATAAACCATTTCTCCTGACAAACCGTGCTCGCGTCGCCATGGCCAGAACCAAGGGCATATCCGTGACTGAAAGCAGCCACACAAACGTTCAATACCGTATATGCCACTTCGGATACCGCCAAGCCCTAACGCGATGTGTGAACCACGTCCGCTGTGGGCAGATGGTTTGTTTGTTTCCGTTTGGAAAGATCGTCATAGATGCCATGAAAAATCCTAAAACAACCCTATTAAGACTAGGTTTAACAGAACTGGATTATCTTTATAACCCATTGATTATAAGATGATGTTTAGCTAATGCAGGTTTTTTTGCTGTTTTTATGTGAATTTTAGCTAAATATATTTTAGTAAATTTCTTGTTTTGCAATGTGAATAACCGAAACAAAAAAGAAACATTTGTTTTTTTAAACTTTAAAAAACTCATCAAATAGATTTTTGTATCGCACTCAATGTTTAAAATAGTGATTTACTTTAATAAATCAGTCCCATTGTCACATTTTCTCCATTTTAATAACATTTATTGCACCAGATGATCACCGACACCTTATCGAATGGAGAGAGCGCTGACATGGAAATGGGAACGTTAAACTTCTAAGGAGTCTTTGTGCCTTTAGTCTCTGACGGGCGTCTGTATGGATACACGATTTTCCAGTATCTTGAGTATCGGCTTTCAACCAGAACGCTTATTAACACCAAGAATGGACGTATTAAAAGATTTGGTAGGACGAAAGCGAGACTGTTCGAGTATCTCCTGGCGGGGATGAATAATGAAATAGTCTACGACAATGACATCATCATACACGTTTTCGAAGATTATGGACTCCGTTGCTCGAAATCCTATTTGTTGTCAATGATGAAGAAAATCCAAAACGCGTTCAATAGCGTGGGATTTGAACGCTACCCTTTTACAAGGATATATAGGAAAGCGTACAAAATCGACAGCGAATTTTTAGAACGCATATATATATTCAAACCTTCTTCACAATGACGATCATTAATTTCGTAAGGATTAAATTTTGACAGCGCTATTGGTTTTCTCACGAAATTTTGTCATGAAACAGGCAATTTCTTCATTAACCACAGCCAATGGAAAAATATTTTATTTTGACAACCGGTTAGAGTTTTTAGTAAGCGCGACCGTCCTAAATAAATCTAACATTCTTATCGATACAATAGGAGAAAATAGCCAAGACATACGGTGGCTCTGTTTCCGACTTGCGGCGAGGGAGTTATTACGTTCAACCTATTTTATTGCGCCAGAGAGCAATAAGGATAACGTTTATTTAAAAGACTTCCAGCTTGTCACCACGCTTAAAGATCTTAAGCAGCTGTGTGATCGCGTCACTCGATACCGGGCAGCAGAAAGCCCATGTTTATTAAAAGACATATTGTATAAGAGGCTATCGACGCGACTATCGAGCGAACATTTAAATTTTCTTCTGAGGGTTTATGATAAATCGACGGGCCAGTATCGAATCAGAAATAAATGTGAAAATAACAAAAATTATCATGTGCAAAATCGTCTGGCGTTAGGCAGCGGCCTGGAGATGAAACAGCTTATTTTACTTTTATCATCGCAGAGCCTGAAATGCTCATAGATAAATAACGTCTATTCATTGCGTCGAATAAAAAATCTAATTTAGCGGCCTTGTTCCGCCCTTCCTGCGCAAAAATTATTTTTGTGCAGACAACTTCAATCCTGAGGATATATAGCAATGCAAATAAAGTTAAGCAGTGTCTTTCGAAATATGGTCGCGGCTGCAGTCGTTTCTGGAATAAGCTTTGCCGCCAGCGCAGCAGATGGAAAGATCAACTTTACCGGCACCATTCTGGATTCTGCCTGTACGATTGATACCAATACGGCGAATCAGACCGTTAACCTCGGCAAAATCCCTAAAAGCTCGTTTAACGCGGCCGGGGCCGTTGCTGCCGCAACCCGCTTCAGCATTATGTTGAACAACTGCCCAGCGGCCGTTACCTCTGCCTCCATTAAGTTTGATGGTAATGCAGACAGCTCCGACACCAATATTCTTGCACTGAACAGCGGTCAAACGGCAAAGGGCGTTGGCATTGCCTTTTATGAAGAGGATGGCATCACCGCGATTCCGTTGGCTACTCAGTCTAAGAGCATCACGCTTGATACCAGCGCAGGCGAAGAACCCGCTAACAGCAATAAAATGACCTTCGTGGCGAAATATAAAGCGATGCAGGCTTCCGTGGTTGCGGGAACTGCAAACGCAACGTCAGATTTTACTATTACCTATCAGTAATACGCCGGGCGTACCTAAGGTACGCCCTATTGTCTCTTGCTGAAATGTCGGGGAAGTATGATGAGTCAACTTATTCGAACGACTATATTATTAGGGGCTTGCTTGCTCTCCCTGCCGGGTAAGGCCAGCATAACCGTCGGTGGAACGCGCTTAATTTATAATGAGCCTGAAAACGAAGCCTCACTCCCGGTGAGTAACAGTCAGGATGGCGTTCCCTATTTAATTCAGTCTTGGGTAGAGTTAAGTGAAAACTCGAAGGAGCAGGTTCCTTTTATCGTCACGCCGCCGCTTTTCCGCCTCGACGGTGGTCATGAAAATACGCTGCGGGTCATTTATACCGGCGAGAAGAAGCTACCTGAAAATCGCGAGTCTATTTTTTGGCTAAACGTAAAGTCTATTCCCTCGATGACCCGGTCAGATGAAAATCGACTGCTCATTGCCGTTAAGGCGCGCATGAAACTTTTCTATCGTCCTGCGGCGCTGTCATCAGAAAAAGCAGGTGATGCATGGATGCAATTAAAATTTGAGCCGCACGGCGAACACCTGGCGATTATTAATCCGACGCCGTTCTATGTTTCCCTTCATTCATTAAAGATTGGCAATAAAACGATTACGCAGCCGCCAATGATTTCACCCTTTGGTTCAGAAACGATAGCCGGAAGTGGAAATCAAGTGGCCTGGAAAGCCATAAATGATTTTGGTGGAGTAACGACAGAAAAACGCCAGATGCTGAAATAAAAATATTAACAACACGCTATGTCACTCGCGCAGGTAAGCAAGGTGAATACTGTTTCTTTTTCTCGATATGCATTTTTCTCTGACTCGTGGCCTAACCGCATTAGTCAGCTTTCGACGATAGCACTTTTTATTTCGGGCGTTTTCCCCGCAGCCGCGGGCGATCTTTATTTCATGGCCGATGCGCTTGAAAAAACACACTCGACTTCCGGAGGAATCGATCTGGGCCGCTTCGAGCGGGGAGAGCAGTTACCCGGCACCTACAGGGTGGAAATATGGCTTAATGAAAATTATATCCGAACGGAAAATATCTCTTTTGTTCCTGTTAATGGAATCGGGCTGGCGCCGGAGCTTAACCGTGGAGTGCTGGAATCACTCGGCGTCAGGGTTAAGGCATTTCCTGAATTAGCCATGCTGCCGGCCGAGGTCATTATTACCGATCCCGGCGCGTTTATACCGGATGCCACCACCCGCCTGGATTTTGACAAGCAGAGACTGAATATCTCTATCCCTCAAGCGGCGCTTAACGCGCGCGCGCGCGGCACCGTTGACCCGTCGCTCTGGAACCAGGGTATTTCTGCATTGCTGGTAAATTACAGCATCAACGGATCGCGCAACTGGAGCAGGGACGGTGAGACGCAGGAGCAGTTATATACCAACCTGCAAAGCGGTATTAACGCGGGGCCGTGGCGCCTGCGTAACTACAGCATCGCGACGAAGAACAACGGAAAACAGTCGTTTTCGTCGCTAAATACCACCCTGAGCCGCGACGTCCAGTTTTTGCGAGGGCAGTTTCAGCTGGGGGAAACCAGCACACCTGGCGAGGTGTTTGACAGCGTGATGTTTCGCGGCGCGCAAATTTTTTCCGATGACACCATGCTGCCGGAGAGCATGCGCGGCTTTGCCCCCATCATTCGGGGGATTGCCCGCACCAACGCCACGGTTACCGTGAAGCAAAACGGTTACACGGTTTATCAAACCTACGTGGCGCCCGGCAGCTTTGAAATTCGCGATCTCTATCCTACGTCGGCGAGCGGCGATCTGGACATTGTCGTTACAGAAGCCGACGGCAGCGTCCAGCATTTCGTGCAGCCCTTCTCTGCGGTTCCCGTCATGCTGCGGCAAGGACGCGTGAAGTATGCGCTGAGCGCAGGTGAGTACCGAACCACGAAGAGTGGTGCGCAAACGCCCTCATTCGGCCTGGGCACACTGGCCTATGGCCTCTCCAATAATCTCACGCTGTACGCCGGCGTCCTGGGGGCGAGCAACTATGCGTCCGGGGTACTCGGTACTGGCCTCAGCTTTGGCGATATCGGCTCGCTGTCGGCGGACATTACCGCTGCCGATAGCCAGCTCGTTGATGAGAAAAACCGCCGCAGCCGGGGGCAGTCCTATCGCGTGCAGTATTCGAAAACGGTGGCCACGACCGACACCACCGTGACGCTCGCCAGCTATCGCTACTCCACGGAAGGGTTTTATACCTTTCAGGAAGTGAATGAATTCAGCAGCCAGCGCTACAACAAGCGAAGCCGATTGCAGCTCAACCTCAGCCAGTCACTGCAAAGCTGGGGAAATTTTTATATCTCGGCATACCAGCAGGATTACTGGAGCAAACGGGGCTATGAACGCAACGTCAGTACCGGCTTTAACACCAGTATCAGCGATATCAATTACTCGCTCGGCTACACCTACAGCGAAACGCCCGGTAAAGATCGTAGGGACCAGATTCTGGCCTTTAGCCTGCAGGTGCCGCTGAGCAAGTGGCTACCGCAAAGCTGGGGCAGCTACAGCGTGAATATGCAAAAGAACGGCCCTGAAACGCACCAGGTGGGGCTGAGCGGCACCGCGCTCGCCGATAATAACCTGAGCTACCTGGTTCAGCAGGGCTATACCTCTTCGGGTGGGGAATCGAGAAGCTCCCTAAGTGGGACCTATAAGGGCGGCTATGGCACCGTGAGCGCGGGCTACAACCACAGCCAACAGAATAGCCAACTGAATTTCGGCCTGCAGGGCGGGATCGTCGCCCATGAACATGGCGTGACGTTTTCTCAGCCGCTGGGAGATACGGTTGTGCTGTTGGAGGCACAGGGCGGCGCATCCGGCGTGAGGGTGCGCAATAACCCCGGCGTTAAAACGGACTGGCGCGGCTACGCGGTGGTGCCCTATGCCAGTGCCTATCAGGAAAACCGTATTGCGCTAGACACGGGATCGCTGGGGGCGGACGTGGATGTTGACGAGTCTGTGGTCAACGTTGTGCCTACGCGCGGCGCCGTGGTGCGCGCTAAATTCAATACGCGAACTGGGGTTCGGGCTTTAATAACGCTGATGTATCAGAACTCGCCGGTGCCCTTTGGCGCGATGGTCAAGCTTAACGAAAGCGATGCGATGAGCATTGTGGGAAGCGACGGCGAGGTCTATATGAGCGGACTGAACGACGGTGACGGCCTGACGGTACAGTGGGGAGCGAATACCTGCCGCGCCAAAATAACCTTGAACGCGTTACCGGGTAAAATTCAGCGCACCAACGCAGCATGTCGTTAAATTACTCACTGCGTTGATTCGCATTATTGCTTTTGCGAGAGAAGGCCTACGCCTCGCCTAAAATCAAGGAACATACAATGTCCACCGTATTTAAAATTTCGACGGCTGCTATGGGTAGCGCTATCTCTCTTAACGCCTTAGCGCTTTGTTCTGCAAATGACGTATCGATCAACTTTGATAACAATATTGTCGTTCAGCGGGATGCGCCCGTTGGGACGGTATTAGCAACCATAACTACCACTAATCCCATGCAATGTGATCCTGAGGGGCAGGTCATTGGCTACGATGGCTCGTGGTTTATTCAGCTCTCGGGGGCGAATGCGGATTATGGCACCTCGCCGCTGGCCAACGTGCGGGCGACGGAGGTTCAGGGCATTGGCATCCGGTGGAAGAACTTTTCCAGCACCACGTCTACCAGCGAGTTTGTCTCACGAATGAACCTCAATAACGCGAGCTGGAGGCGAGGAATTCTCCAGAATGGCGTATCAACGTTCACGGATACCTTTGAGCTAATCAAAACCAGCACCACGCCAGCGACGGGCTTAATACCCGCGCTGACGATAAATATGGAATACAGCACGCCGGTCAGCAATAACATTACACGCCTGCCGCTTTATAAATATATATTTTCGCCGATGAATATCAGCACCGCATCCTGTCAGATCGAAGATAAAAATTTGAATATCAATATGGGGATTGCGTTGTTGCCGAAGTTTAACGGTGTGGGCAGCACCCAAAATCCAGTGACCTTTTCCATACCGCTTATCTGTAGTGAACAGACCGCAGTCAATGTGACGCTGGATAACGTCAGCCCGCTTGCCGATCCTGCCAACGGCGTATTGGGGTTAAACAGCAGCTCGACAGCAAAAGGGCTGGGCATTCAGCTGAAATATAACGATGTGCCTGTTCAGTTCGGCAAGCTCATTAACTACGGCACAACAACCTCGCCAGGGGAGGTCGTTAATATTCCCTTTAAAGCCGCATATTACATGACCTCAGCGAATGCCCAGTCAGGCTCGGTGAGCGCCACGGCATCATTTACCATGACCTATCGCTAACCCCACGCCTCAGATCGTGTAGTTAAAGTAACGGAAAAATATACCTGATGCCCGCCGCGGCTGCCGCGTATCTAATTAACCGGATTGCCGAGGTTCCTTATAAATAGCGCTGATACTCAACCACCTCCCTGACTTTATTTAGCGCGTCTTTCAGCTTATCCAGGCTTACGGATCCTAAGGCGAGGCGAATGGCATGCGGGACGTTTTGAGTCGTACTGAAGGGTTCGGCTGATGAAACAGAAATCTGCTCATTCATCAGCTGGCGTACCACCTGTTCAGCACGAATCTCTTCTGGCAGCGGCAGCCAGATAAAATAAGAGCTGGCATGACTCACATAGTCGAGCGGTGCCAGACATTCCCGCGCGAGTGTTTGCCGCTGACGAGCATCTTGCCGTTTGAGCGATTCCAGCCGGGTAATCGTTCCATCCTCCAGCCAACCGGATACCAACGCCGTCATCAGCGAGGGCGTGTTCCAGGCAGTGGCACGGATAGCGCGTTCAAGCGCAGGACGAAAAGCCGGCGGACATACCACCGCGCCAACCCGCAGGCCGGTAGCAATGTTTTTAGAAAAGCCGGTTACATACAGGGTTCTTTCCGGTGCGAAATGGGCCAGCGGCGGTGGAGAACCGTGCGCGAGATAAGCATAAGCAGCGTCCTCAATAATCACCAAATCATGTTGACGCGCAATTTCGCTAATCTCACGGCGCTGCGCATGGTCCAATACCCAGCCAAGTGGATTATGCAGGGTTGGCATGGTGTATAGCGCCTTTATGCGGCGACGTTGGCAAAGCTGTCTCAGCGCACTCAGATCTGGACCTGTCGCCGTGACAGGGATGGGAGCCAGCTCCAGATGATAAAGACTGGCCAACGCTTTGAATCCCGAGTAAGTCAGCGCATCCACAGCGACTACATCACCCGGGCGCAGCATCCCCATCGCGGCAACGGTTAATCCATGCTGAGCACCGTTAACGATGAGAATATTTTCAGCCGCCGCCTTGAGACCTGAAGCGGTAAGCCAACTTGCAATGGCCTCGCGATCGTTTTGTCTGCCAGCATGAGGCTGATAACGCAGCAACGAAGCTAAATCACCGGAGGTCGTGAGATGGCGTAGCGCATCGCGCAGCAGTTCTGCCTGGTTTGGTAAAGAGGGATAGTTAAAATTGAGATCCACTACATCGGTGGCTACCACCTGCTGATCCATTCCCAGACCCGGCGGCAGGGAAATCTCCCTGACAAAGGTTCCACGCCCGGTTTCGCCGCTGACCAGCCCCATCACTTCAAGCTCTGCATAAACGCGCGTTGCGGTGGCCAGTGAGATGCGCCGCGACGCAGATAACGCACGGTGAGTCGGCAAACGCGTACCTGCAGACAAACCACCTGCGCGAATAGCAGCCGCGAATTCGTCAACAATTGCCTTATAGCGAGCCTTCATCAAATGTATCCATGACAATATTTTGATTGTTATGGATTCTGGCGTTTACCATCCGCAGCGTCAACGTGTCAGAAAATATTCATCGGTACACATCACTCAAGGGAGTTTTAACGTGGTTAATACGGTGGTTAATAACAGGGACCGAAGCGCCCTGTCGGGCTGGCTGAATGGCCTGCTGGGCGTGATTATTTTCAGCGGCTCACTTCCGGCAACACGCATTGCGGTGCAAGAAATAAACCCGTTCTTTTTGACCTTTATAAGAGCGTCCATCGCTGGAGTGTTGGCACTGATGCTAATTGGTTGCTTCAGAGAAAAGCGCCCTGATACTCGCCAGGTCTGCTCATTAATCATCGTGTCTTTGGGTGTCGTGGTCGGTTTTCCGCTGTTAACTGCAATGGCTTTACAGCACGTTACCTCCGCGCATTCAATTGTATTTCTCGGTCTTCTGCCACTTGCTACCGCTATTTTTGGTGTCATTCGTGGAGGAGAGCGACCACGATTCGCTTTCTGGATATTTTCCATACTTGGCAGTCTCTTCGTGGTGGGGTTCGCGCTGTCACAGCAGGTTGCCGTCTCATTAACCGGCGATTTGCTGATGCTCGCATCGGTGGTGGTTTGTGGTTTGGGATATGCCGAGGGGGCCAGACTTTCACGTCAGCTGGGAGGTTGGCAGGTCATCAGCTGGTCACTGATTCTTTCGCTTCCTTTTATGCTGGCGGCATCATTTGTCACTCTGCCTGAATCCTTGGGTCACATCAGTACATCCGCCTGGTTAGCGCTTGGCTACGTGTCACTGTTTAGCATGCTGATTGGCTTTATTTTCTGGTACAAGGGCCTCGCCATCGGTGGCATCGCCGCTGTGGGTCAGCTACAGCTGCTGCAACCTTTTTTTGGGCTTGGCCTGTCCGCTACATTGCTGGATGAAGCCGTCAGCCCTTTGATGATTGCGGTCACGCTGGGCGTGATCCTCTGCGTTGGAGGATCGCGCCGGTTCGCAGGTTAGAAATGTCCTGCCCGTTTCAGCTTGCTTCAGATGTGTTCAAAAACAGCTGCATAAACGTCAGATCAAGCCAGCGGCCAAACTTAGTGCCAACCTCGGCCATACGGCCCGCTTCGGCAAAACCTAGCTTTTTGTGCAGCGCAATGGATGCGACGTTTTCAGATTCAATGCCAGCGACCATCACGTGCTTGCCCTGTTCTGTCGCCAGCCGGATAAGCTCTTGCATCAGTGCAGTCCCTGCTCCGCTCCCGCGTGCACTCTTATGGACGTATACCGAGAGTTCTACGGTATATCGGTATCCATCCCAGGGACGCCAGTCCCCATAAGACGCATAGCCCAGCACCGCGTCCATTTCGTTTACCGCTACGATGACCGGAAAACCGGCAGCGTGCCGCTCGCTAATCCATTTGATGCGGTTAACAAAATCGACAGTTTTGTCGTTCCAGATTGCGGTGGTGTTAAGCACGGCATCGTTATAAATCTCCGCAATCACTTCCGCATCGCGTTCTGTTGCACTACGAATAAGCATGGTAGACACCTCATCGTTGATTCACTAAAGTAGATAAATCGTACACTATCGTAGTTATCCATTATGTTAGATGAAATGTCTAGTAAAGAAGATCAGCTCAGCGCCCGCATCGGGCAGAAGGTACGACAGGAAAGGGAAAAACGGGGCTGGTCATTAACGGATCTGGCTCAGAACTCAGGCGTTTCGCGGGCGATGATCCACAAAATCGAACGCGGAGAGAGTAGCCCGACCGCCACCCTGCTGGCACGACTTTCAGGATCGTTTGATATGTCCATGTCGCAACTTCTGGCGCTAACAGAGATGCGATCGGGCACGCTGGTCAAATATGAGAATCAGGCTGTCTGGCAGGATCCGGAAACCGGCTACATCCGCCGCCATGTCTCACCTGGACAAATGCCCGTTGACCTGGTCAGTGTCGCGCTCCCGCCCAACACGGCGGTGCCGATGCCAGCCATCTCGTATCTTTCACGCCGCCAGCTGATATGGGTGATTGAGGGCAAACTGTCGTTTGAGGAAGGCACGCATACCTTTGAGATGCTCACGGGCGATTGCCTTGAGCTGGGCGATCCCGCCGATTGTGTATTCAGAAATGACACTGACGAAGTGTGCCGCTATGCCGTTATTGTGCTCAAGCCAGCCTGACGGAACTTGCCGATATGCTGGTCATTTTTCTTCACCAAGAGCAAACCCGGCCAGAGGCGAACTTCCTCATTTTTGATGAACAATTAGCACTTTTTGCATAAAAAATTAGGTTGTACATAAAGACAATCGCTGTACAAGTTTTCCAGCCATGTATAACTTTACATTTAGACATCACCGGCTATATTTTTAGGAAAGTTCGCCATGCGTCAGCCTGTGGCCTGAAGGTTGATGAGTACCGAGATTGTCTCCGCATGGCTGATAACAGCACAGAGATTCTCTTAATAAGCACACTGCCCCGCCTAACGGACAAAGGAGAGAAAATAAAATGCACCAAAGCACGCAGCAGTCGTCTGTCGAAGCAAATATTATTCACCACTTCCGCAGTGCGGGTGACCAGTTTTCGGCAGAAGCGGCCGTGATGGACGCCGCAATTCGCGACATTATGAATCATGGAGAGAACCTCACCAGCAGCGCCATGATTCTGCATCTCATCGCAGCCATTGAAAACACCTCTGATGAAGCACAACTTGATGTATTAATTAATGCGCTCAAAGTCGTCGTGGGATATACCCCAGGTGAAGAAGAGCGATGGGCCTATTTTGACTGGTGAGTAAATGGTCATGCAGGTCCAACCTGGCATATCTCCCGAATTATGCAAAAGCCGGGAGATATGTCGGGTAGAATTGTCATTACCGAACTATTCAACCTTCAGTTCACTTCATTTTCTCGTTCACTTTCTTTGCCTATCCTATTTCGGTAGCGTTACTACTTTATTAAATAGCATTGAGTTGGAACTCAGGCTTATGCCGTGACAGTGCGTCACTTGTTTATGCCAGCATCCGCCGTCTGAACACCTGCCGCCGCACCACCGCCAGCAATATCCCACCCACAATCAGCAGCGTGCCGAGTACTTTGCTGTGATCGAGGGTTTCATGCAGGATTGCCACGCCCATCAGCAGCGCCAGCGCCGGACTAAGCAGCGACCACGGCAAAATCTGGCTGGCGGGATAGCGTTTCAGCAAGCCGTACCACAGCGAATAGGCGAACACCGAAGAACCTAATGCGCTGTAAATCACACCCAGCCAGCCACGCCAGCCCGCTTGCAGCAGTAAAGTGAATTGATGTTGCTCGGTGAGTAGCGAACTTATGCCGACCAGCGGGATGGCAAACAACGATAGCCAGCCGGTCATCGCCAGCGGTGCAATGGGCGGCAGACGCTTGATAATCACCGTGCTGCATGCCCAGCCGCAGGCGCTGATCAGCAGCCACATCATGCCCTGCCAGTGCGTAAGCGCAGGAGTGCCCGCCAGAATCATCACGCCGATAAATGCCACCGCCACACCGGAAATTTGCCGATAGCCGAGCCGCTCTTTCAACCAGAACGCCGCCAGCAACATGGCCAGCGGCGTCCCCATTTGAATACACACCGCGGTGGTACCGGCATCAGCGGTTTGCATGCCGATCACCATTAGCCCGAAATGCACAAAGCCGAAGGTGAACGCCAGCAACAACATACCGGGCAGCTGGCGCCGTGTCAGACGGTGAAACGGCAGCAGAATCGTCGCCACCAGCATAAACCGCAGCGTCAACATAAACAGCGGCGGTAGCTCCATGAGGCCGAATTTCATGGCGATGACGTTAAACGCCCAACCGTTGACCACCAGTACCAGAATCAGCACATCGCGCAGCGACAGCGCTTTCACGCGCGCAACCGTCCAGGCGTTTGCTGGTGATAATCGTGCTCCAGCTGGAAGCGGCGTGCCAGTGCCAGCAGCTGACGTTCGGCGCCGTCGCGGCCAATCAGCTGCATGCCAATCGGCATGCCGTCGCGATCAAAACCCGCGGGTTGGCTGATGGCCGGTAGCGCCGACAAACTTGCCAGCGCGTTGTAGCGCATGTTGCCGGTCAACACGCTCTCTTCGCGATCGCCCATCTGAATCACTTCCAGACCTTTATGCGGCGCAGTAAACGGCAGCGTCGGCACCAGAATCACATCCACCTGATTAAGCTGTTGCAGCATCTGCATGCGTAACCCGGTACGGAAGCGCTGCGCCTGCAGATACTCCACCGCCGTAATGCTCAACCCGGCCTGTAATAATTTGCGTACGTCCGCGCCGTACTCCTGCGGGCGGTCTGCCAGCCACGCAGCGTGCAGCGAGGCCGGTTCTGCGAGATTGATCAGCACCAGCGCATTCACCGCCTGATCAAGCCCGGTGAAACTTAGCGTCTGGCAACGCACGCCGGCGGCACTAAACCACTGCACCATTTGATCGTAAGCGCTCGCTACATCCGCTTGCACCTGCTGATGCACATCCGGCAACAAACCGATGCGCAAGCCTGCCAGTTCTGGCATGGCACTGAGTTTTCCTGCTTTGCCCTCAAGCACATCGAACAGTACTTCGCACTCTTCAGCGTAACGCGCCAGCGGACCCACGGTATCGAGGCTGGTGGCCAGCGGGAAAATGCCTTCGGTGGAAAGCCGGCCAACGCCCGGGCGCAAACCGGTGATGCCATTCATCGATGCCGGTAAACGAATCGATCCGCCGGTATCGGTTCCCAGCGTTGCCACGGCGCTGCGCACCGAGGCCGCGACACCCGAGCCGCCGCTCGAACCGGCAGGGATGCGCGAGTCATCCCACGGATTGCTGCTGGCGCCATAATGCGGATTATTGGTGGTGCCTCCCCACGCGAACTCATGCATGTTGGTGCTGCCAATAATCAGCGCGCCCGCCTGCTTTAGACGCTGCACCACCACCGCATCGCGGCTGGCGATGTTACCGCTGAGGATTTTGCTGCCGGCATGCATCTCTTCACCCGCCAGATCGATATTGGCTTTGATGGCGATCGGCATGCCGTGCAACGGGCCAAGATCGTAACCCTGCTCCAGCAGGCGCTGACTGGCTTTGGCCGTTTGCCGCACCTGCGCAGCATAGACCTCAGTAAACGCATTCAGATCGCGGGTGGCCTCCTCGCGTGCCAGACAGGCTTCCACCAACTCGGGCACGCTGGTTTGTCGCGTACGCAGCTGCTGCGCCAGCGCCAGCATCGAGGCATCAATAAGTTCAGTCATGCGGCAACTCCAGCGGCGGTTGTAAAGCCGAAACCCACGCTAGCGCCGGCAATAAAGTTGGCGGGAAGTGCTGCGCGGCAAAGGCGCTGACACCCGCCGCACGCGCTTCGCAATCGGTCAGTAAATGCTGCAGCTCAGCGGCATCGGCCGCACAGTGGCGCTGAATCAGCGCCAGCCGTAGTGCAATACTCTCCATGGCGGCTCCTTATTTATCGCCAAGCGCATCCACCGCCGCTTTGGCTTTGGTTGCCAGATCGACATTCACGTTGTTCTGATAAGAGGTGGCTTCCGAGGGATAGGCTTTGATGTTTTTGGCATACAGCGCAATGTTCATGTTGTTATCCCACGCTTTCTGCGACACCAGTACATTCTCCGGATAACCCTTAGCGTCAATCTCACGCTGTACCGCTTTTTTCACCACCGCTTCCGGCAACGCCGGGAAGTATTTGCGTGCAATCTGTACCGACTCTTCCTGATGCTTATAGATGAAGCGCGAAGCCTGTTCGAATGCGGTCACTACCGCCTGCGCCGCCTGAGGATTTTTGTCGATGTACTGCTGCGTGGTCGTCAGGCTGGAGAAGGCGAACGGATACCAGGATTGTGCCGCCGAAAACGAATAGACCACATGCAAACCATTCTGCTGCTCGGCCATAGTGACCTGCGGTTCCGCTGCCAGCGCGTAATCGGCTCTCCCCGCCGCTACCGCCGGGATTTCATTGCCGATCGCCACGTGCACTAGCTTCACGTCCTTGAGGTTGTTCTGTTTGATCAGATAACTCATGAACGCCCAAGTGGTATCCGGCTGCGGGCTGGTCACCACGCGTTTACCGGATAACAGCGACAAATTGTCCTGCAGCGAAGCGGCTTCTTTGCCGAAGACAAAGATGGTCGGCGCATTCTGCACACCCGCCACTACCACGCCTTTACCGCCGTTTTCCCGGGTTTTCGGCACAAAAACCGGATCCTGAATCGAGAAATCCGCCGAGCCGCCAATCACCGCCGCCCAGGATTGCGCCCCGCCACCGCCGGTGCTGATTTTTACCTCAACGCCCTGCTGCTTAAAAAAACCCTGCTCCTGCGCCACGTACAGCGGCAGATAAAGCAGCGACTGGAAAGCCTGGTTGATGCGTACCGGCGTGTCAGCAGCTAACGCCGAATTGACACATACCAATGAAGCCAAAGAAACTGCGGCAGAGATCGTAGCGAAGCGAAATGTTTTCATGATTATTTCCTGTCCCAGGAGAGAATGAGGCGTTCAAGAAAAGCCACCAGCGCGTTAAAACACAGCATCATCAGCATGACCAGCACGATGCCAGCCAGCACAATGTTCATACCGAAGTTGGAGCTGCCGAGCAGGATCATGTGCCCGACGCCCGCATCGGACGAGATGTATTCGCCAACGATGGCACCGACCAGCGCAAAACCCACGTTAAGGCGTAAACCGGAGAGCACCCACAACATCGCTGACGGCACCACCAGCTTGAAGAAAATCGTGCCGCGCCCGGCATTGAAGGAGCGCAACAGATTAATCAGGTCAGGATCGGTACGCATCGCGCCTTTATACGAGGTGGTCAACGACACCACCACGCAGGAGAACGCCACGATCACCACTTTCGACAGCATTTCGGTGCCGAACCAGATGATGGTCATCGGTGCAATCGCCAGCACCGGAATTGAGCCAATCGCCGCGATAAATGGCGCGGCAAGATCGGAGATAAAGCGGGAATACCACAGCAGCAGGCCAAGGATCGATCCCCCAATCGCGCCCACCGCAAAGCCAACCAGCGTTTCCACCGCGGTGACGCGGATGTCGGTGAGCATTTCGCCGCTGTGGAAGCGTGCCACCAGCACTTCCCAGACCTGCGATGGGCTGGAAAACAGAAACGCGTTGATGTTGCCGCTGCGAACCCCGAGTTCCCAACCGCCAAGCAGCACCACCACAATCGCAATCTGGAGGACCAGCAGCGTGTAACGGCGCGCGTTAACCGAGCGGAAGAAGGTTTCGCGGCTGCTGCGATTTGCGGTCGCGCCGACCGTCGGGCGCGAAGACAGCGTATTCATCACCATGTGATCCTCTCGTTAGTTAACCGGCTCAGGTTGCGTGCCGATGCTGCGCCAGATGCGCTCGTAATATTCATTGAAGCGCGGCGCCAGGCGGCGTTCGGGAATAGATAAGCTGTCGGTGCCGAGATCGACCTTAATTTCCTGCACGATCTCTCCTGGACGCGCTTTCATTACGTAGACGCGATCCGACATCGTCACCGCCTCTTCGATATCGTGCGTAATGAAAATCACCGTTTTATGCTGCTCCTTCACCACGCTGAGCAACTCGCTCTCCAGCGCGATTTTCAGCGGGTAATCCAGCGCTTTGTAGGCTTCATCCATCAGGATGATTTCCGGGTTGGTCACCATGGTGCGCATTAGCGCCACGCGTTGGCGCATGCCGCCGGACAATTGCGCAGGATATTTCTGTTCAAAGCCGGTCATTTTGTAGAGCTCAAACAGTTCACGCGCTCTGGCGCGCGCTTCGGCTTTCGGCGTGCCGCGTACTTCCAGGCCGAGAATCACGTTGTCGATCACCGTCCGCCACGGAAACAGTAGATCTTTTTGCAGCACATAACCGAGTTCCGGCGATGGCGTGCCGGTGGTTTCACGATTCTTCAGCAGAATGCTGCCGCTGTCGGGCATGAGCAGGCCGGTAATAATGTTGAACAGCGTCGATTTGCCACAGCCGCTCGGCCCCACAAACGAGACGAATTCATTTTGGTTAGCGTGGAAGTTCAGGTTACGCAGAACCGTCACTTCGCCGCCCGCCGTCGGATAACTTTTATGGATGCCTGCGGCTTCCAGTACCTTAGTCATGGTTTTCCCCCAGAGGTCGCGCATGGCGATTTTGAACCGTCAAGGGTGAAGGCGGCGCCTGCACCGGAACGTAATCTTTCAGGAAGTGATAACCGAGATAGTCGCTGCTGCGCGCACGCAGGATGGCGGATTGGATCTCCACGTTGGCCAGCGCCATGCCTTCGCGGCTGCCGCTGTCGGCAATAATCTTGCCGAGCGGATCAATGATGCGACTGTGGCCGTGATAGTGCAGATTGCCGTGCTGCCCGCACAGATTGGATTCGACCATCCAGCACTGATTCTCCAGGGCGCGCACCCGGCCAAACAGCGTGTAGCTATCGACCATGGGGTCGGCATCCTCAGCGCTGTCATCACCGCCGTAGCCCCACGCGGTGGGCATGATCATGATGTCCGCCCCTTTCAGCGCCAGCTCGCGCGTACTCTCCGGGAACACCTTGTCGTAACAAATCAGCATGCCGATGCGACCCAGCGCTGTGTTAAACACCGGGAAGTCGCTGCCAGGATAGTAAACGTGCTTCTCATCGCCCGGCTGATGCACCTTGCGATATACGCCGATTAAACCTTGCGGCCCCAGCAGCACCGCGCTGTTGAACAGCACTTCGGCACGTTCGGGGTGGCGCTCCGTCATGCCGAACACCACATGCAGGCCAAGCTGAGTCGCCAGGCGCTGCAGTGCCTGAACGCTTTCACCCTGCGGCACCACTTCGGCCTGTGCCATTTGCCACGCCACCGCATCGCCGTTCCAGTTGAGCGTGTCTGGCAGATAGCCCTGTAAAATCTGCTCTGGAAATACCACCAGATCGGCACCTTCCTGCGCCGCATGCTCCATCCACGCCAGCAGGTTATTGAGATTGCGAGCTTTATCGTAAAACGCCGTTAAGGTGACGCTGGCAATGGTGATGGCGGTCATGACTACAGCTCCCAGAAGTTTTTTTCTAAGCTGCTACGTAACTCACACTATGACCAATACAATTTTCTTATAGGAAATTTTTTATCATATGTGAGAAATTAGTGTTCATATTCACTCTGTGGAAGAGAGTCAGCACGATGAAAACCACCCGACAGCATGAAGCCTCCGGGCTGGGCGCAGCCACCACCGGCGAGCAGAATTTTGGTATGCGCATCAAGACCCTACGTCAGGCGCGTGAACTCACGCTGGAGCAGGTTGCCGAGCTCAGCAGCGTATCGATCTCCACGTTGTCGAAGATTGAGAAAGGCCAGGTTTCGGCGTCGTTCGATACCATCGCCAAAATCGCCAGCGCTTTTGATTACTCGCTGGCCGAACTCTTTGCTGAAGAGCTGCCTGATTCACCGCTGACCCGCGGCGCCATTCAGGGGCGTCGCACTTATACGCTGGCGGGCAAAGGAATTGCATTCACCAATCCGTGGTTTCGCTATGAAGTGCACGCCGCTGAGCTGCTGGTAAAAGGCATGATTCCGGTGGTGATGGGCATTGAAACCCAGCAATTGCCGCCGCCAGAAGCCTGGTCGCAGCATGCGGGCGAAGAGTTTATCTACGTGCTAAGTGGTGAAGTGATGTTGCACACGCAGCTGTACGCACCGCTGCGGCTGGCCAAAGGCGATAGCGCCTATATCGACAGCACCATGCGCCATACTTTTGTGCGTCTGAGTGATGAAGCCGCCAGCTTGATCTCCATCTGTCAGACGGAAAAGCTGGATATTGAGGATCTGGCGCGCGGGGCGCCATGTTAGTCTGCTGAGGCATTGTTCATTCGAAAGGAGCTTCAGAAATGGCAGCACGGGAACATCATTATCAAGTCACGGTTCGCTGGACCGGCAATCGCGGCAACGGCACGGCATCCTATACCGCTTACGATCGTAACGCAGAGCTGATTGCCGCAGGAAAAGAGACGGTGGCGTTGAGCGCCGATCCGGCATTTCGTGGCGATGCGGCGCGCTGGAATCCGGAAGAGTTACTGCTGGCTTCAGCCTCGGCCTGCCACAAATTGTGGTATTTGCATCTCTGTTCAGATGCCGGGATTGTGGTGGAAGCGTATGAAGATGCGGCAGAAGGCACCATGATTGAAGGGACGCGCGGTCGCTTTACCCAGATTACCCTGAAGCCGCGAATTACGCTGCGCGACCCGGCAGATGCGGACCGCGCGCGCGCGCTACATCATCAGGCACATGAGGCCTGTTTTATCGCCAATTCGCTTAACTTTCCGGTAAATTGCGCACCCGAGTTCAGTTAAGTCAGGCCGCGCCGGCCAGCGAGGGTTGCCATAAGCGCACACCGTTGCGTCCGGCGCGTTTCACTTCGTATAGCGCCTCATCAGCATGTCGCAGCCATTGACGGATTGATTCCGCATGTGCCGCAGAAGCAATGCCAATACTCACCGAGCAATGAAACTCCGCTGAAGCCGGTAGGCGCACCTGCGCTATTTTCTCTTGCAAACGCCTGGCCAGCGCCACCACCGATTCGTCGCTGGCATGGTGCACAATCACGCCCAGCTCATCGCCGCCAAAACGCGCCGGGATATCCTGCAATCCTACATGGTTACGCAGCAACGCCGAGATCTCCGCTAACAGGAAATCGCCCGCCTCGTGACCCCAGGTATCGTTTACCGATTTGAAGTAATCGAGATCCATTAGCAATAAATAGCCCGCGCTGTCACCGCGCCGGGTACTGAGAAATTCACTTTCCAGCCGACGTTCAAACAGGCGACGGTTAGGGATCTCCAGGCCCGGATCCATCAGCGCGATGCGCTCCAGCTCACGATTTCGTTTGCGCAGTTGCCAGGTAAGATTGTATGACGTGACGCTCAGCACCAGCATGTAGCAGGTTGCCAGCGGCAACGTTAACCACACGGTTTGCGTGCTAAACGCCAAATGCACGCCTGCACCATCCACCAGCCATACCAGCACAAACGCAAACAGAAAGGCCTGCATCGCGGCGATTAACTGTGCCGCGCCGCCAGCGGCATAGCGATCGGAGGCCAGCACCGCCATGATGATAAACGAGGGCAGCGGACTTAACGCCATCAGCGCCACCCAGATGCCGCCAAATGCGGCGTCAAGGGTGAGATTATGTCGCTCGCTGGTCGTAGAGTCCTCGGCGCGTAGCGCGCGGCGATAAGCCAGCCACGGCCAGAAAAAGGCATTCACGAATAACAGCGCGCTAAATCCCACGCTGCGATTCATCTCCATCAATACCGATAGAATCGGGAAAAAACATAAAATCGTGCCGAGCTGACGCATGATGAACATGCGACGTACGAAGCGTTGGGAACGCCGCTTCAAATGGCTATCGTCAGGTGAGTAGTAGTTCATGCATGGGAGATATCAGGGCGACAAGAATTGCAGTTTAACGGGAAAAAGTAGCCGCGGATCGCTTTATTTTAAGAATATTTACCTTGCGCTTTACTAGAAGAACAAAAATATCGCATTGTGTGCAAAAGAGAGGCAGTGGAGATCAGTCTGGACCGACGTCCACTGCCCTGTGGCCTAGCGTGCCGCGCCCTGCAATCGGAACTGCGCCACCAGCCGTTCCAGCATCATCGCCTGCTCTTCCAGCGAATTCGCCGAGTGTGAAGAGGCGCTTACTAGCGTGGCGTTCTGCTGCGTGGTGGTATCCAGCTCGCCGACCGCTCGGGCGATCTGCTCGATGCCGCGGCTCTGCTCATCGGACGCCGCTGAAATCTCCCCCATAATCTCATTCACGCGCGCAATGCTGCCGAGAATGTGATCCATGGTTTCACCGGCGCGCGCTACCTGCTGGTGGCCATTGCTGATGCGGCCCACCGATTCGCTGATGAGCTGCTCGATATCTTTCGCAGCACCAGCACTGCGCTGGGCCAGATTACGTACCTCGCTGGCGACCACAGCAAAACCGCGTCCCTGCTCACCGGCACGCGCCGCTTCCACCGCAGCGTTGAGCGCGAGGATGTTAGTCTGGAAAGCAATGCTGTTAATCACGGCGGTGATATCGGCGATTTTCTTCGAGCTTTCAGAGATTTCGCCCATGGTATTCACCACATCGCGCACCGCGATGCCGCCTTTATTGGCATTGTGTGAGGCTTCAGCGGCGATCTGGCTCGCCTGACGCGCATTCGCGGCGTTATTTTTCACCGTGGCGGTGAGCTGTTCCATGCTGGCGGCCGTTTGCACTACTGCCGCAGCCTGTTGCTCGGTGCGCGATGACAAATCCAGGTTACCCTGATTAATCGCGCTGGCCGCCTGCGATACGCTACTGACACTGCTCAACACATCGCCAATCATGCTGCGCAGGCGTTCGTTCATGCGACCCATCGCCGAAGTCAATTTACCTAATTCATCATGCCGGTCAGTAGCAAACTGCGAACTGAGATCGCCATTGGCGATACGCTCCGCCAGTTCCAGGTTGTGGAAAACCGGACGCGTAATCTGGCGGATGATGTACCACGCCACCAAAACGCCAAACAGAATGGCCAGGCCACCTATCAGCAACGAAATCGCCGCCGAGCCGTTGGCCAGTTCATCGTTACGCGCTTTGACGATGGTAATAATCTGTTTGATTGCGGCGCTGCTCTTATCGCCTGCCACTTTAACGGTGTCTTCCGCGCTACGCAGTTGCCCATAGGCATCTGCCGCTTGCAGGCTCAAACTTTTGAATTTTTGTGTCTCATTCCACAGCGCGTTAAATTCACCCTGCTGTTCTGGCGGCAGCTGTGCAAGTAAAGCTTTCATACCTTGATCGGCCTGCTGGAAATGGTTCTCCAGCGTTTTACGCAGCGCATCGCTGACGTTAAAGCGCAGCGCCCACGCCTCTTCACGCACATTACTGATGGCAAAAAGCTGCTGATAAATTTGGTTGGTGAGATCGGGATTGGTGACGGGAGTGCGGATAAGTTGGGTGTAGCGTGACGTCATATCCTGCTGACTTAAGCTATCAAGCTGCGAGCGCAGGCTGTTGAGTTGCTGCGTGGCCTGCGTCATTGCGCCGATACTGTTGTGGAAACTGGCGAGATGCGTCGTCAATTCATCAACCCGCTCTTTGGCACCTTCTGTCCAGGAGAGCTGTTTCGCTTCACTCGTCAACTGTTGCGCGTGAGTGACGTAGTTCGCCATGACCTGACCGGATTTGTCATCACCATAAAGATATTTGAGGCGATTAATTTTGGCCTGAAACACTTCAATATTGATGTCATAAATCAGGTTGGTTTTCTGATAGATGTCATGAATGGCGTTAAAGCGCTGCACGCTTAATCCGGTGGCTAGCGCCACTAACAACAGTACGATGCCGAATCCTGCCGACAACTTACGGGTAATGCGCACATTACGTAAACGGGATACCAGCCCCATGTTCCCTACTCCTGCGTTTGTTGTTTTTGTAGATTTGTAAGGGAGTTATCGGAACACGGCGGAAAATATTTATTAGGGATTGCGTTAAAAGTGATTGCAGGATGTGACGCACTTCCGAAAAGTCGCATGGATAGGCTTGCTATAACGGTTACCTGACGAAATAAGATATGAAAGCGGCTAAAATGCCCTGCCATACTTTCATATCTTGACTATTTTCTCGTGGTATTACCTTTTCCGCTACGGGAAATGTGGCTTCCGCAGCATCCGCCGTTCCGCGTTGAATTCCCCGTCATGACACATTTTTTGTCTGGCATGGTTTTTGCTTCATACAAACATCATTCTGCTCAGGATTAAAATAATTATGTCATCTACTACGCTCAATAAAGGACCTGCTGTAGGTTTTTTTATGGAGACATCGTTTCATTATGATGTCTATCGAAACATCATTCTGAAACTACTTGATAGTAAAATTTCGTGCGAAATTATTATTAATGACTTGATAGAAGATGATTTTGTCAAAAACATGCTCGATTTCTTACGCACAGTTAAGGTTAAAAAGCTAACCTGTTCTTTGCTATCCACGGTAATAAAACAGTCTAAAACATACTTATGTCTTGTTAGTCCTTATCACCTTCCCTATGCTCAGGATATGGCCAGAGTTCATATTCGTACCGTTTATGGTCTGGCTAAAAACGAATGGAATCATGCTGAATGGAATAAAAAATATCACTCTATTTTATGTTATAGCCACTATACGGAAAAATCATTAAATCTTCCTGCGCGTGTTAAGGTTGTCGGTAATCCGCGCTTTGATGACTGGCATAACAAGACTTATTCGCAAGATATTCCGGATAATTTGAAACTATCTGCAACCAAATCCACGCTTCTTTATGCGCCTACCTATGGCGATCTAAGCTCATTACCACACTGGGCAGAACGGCTGGGCCGTCTGAGCACTGAATACAATGTCATCACTAAATTGCATCATGCGACCCTCTATAAAGCGAGTGAAAGACAGGCACTCAAAACGGCCAAGCGTTTCCTGAAAAGAATTGTAGTGGATAATAGCGCCACCTTTGCACTGCTAAAACATGCAGATTATGTCATTAGCGATAATAGTGGTTTTATTTTTGACGCCATCAACGCAGATAAAAAAATTATTTTACTGGACTGGGAAGGAATGGGTGACTTACTAAAAGATAATAAATCCTATAGCAATCACCAAAGCCCGGAACAACAAGTTCGACAATTTCTACCCGTAGCGCGTGATATGCCAGACATCAGGCATTATTTATCTGATGAGTATCCCTGGCGCAACAATATTGACACGCTGCAAAATATCAAGACTGAGTATTGTGATGCATTTAATGATGGAAGCGCGGGTATGCGCGCAGCACAGGTCATTGTTGATGCTATACAAGCATTAGACTGAAAGCGGCTACATAAACATCAGTCTGGTGACAGGATTGATGTTATAACCGCTTTTTTATCACCTCAATCAGCGATGTGGTTGAAATAGTCGGCGTGCGCTCTAGATAAACGACTTCAGCCAGCGATGAGAAGTGGTCAAACTTGCCTTTCCAGTCATCACCCATAACTAAAATATCTGCGTTATATTGTTTAATATAGTCAGGCTTTAACTCCAAAGACTCTTCCAGAAAAACCTCATCAACATACTTCATGCTCGCGATTATTGATAACCTGTCACTCTCTTCATAGATCGGATAGCGTGCTTTTTTATGGAAATTCAGTGCATCTGATGAAACTCCCACAATCAACCGATCGCCCAGCATTTTTGCGCGTCGCAAAATATTCACATGCCCTACATGGAAAACGTCAAAGGTGCCAAAGGTAATAATTATTTTCATTTCATAGCCGATTGAAAGAGAGAACAGATAACCTCTTATTTCATCGTGAAAATCATTTCACGCGTCGGAGGTACATCCTACATTGCGCCAATCTTTGCAATTTATATGCCATAAAAATAACAGAGTTTTTTCAATGATATAGAGTTTTAGCTTTATCTCTCCAGGAAGAAGTTTTTCCTTGAAAAGGAATTAAACACTAGCGGATATAAGGGGGAGGATGTCAAAACTTCACGATGTAAAATGCATAGGATTTCATCGTGATTGACCACATCTGCCAACCTCCCCTGATTAAACAATGCATTTGCAGAAGTCAAAATTCGGCGCTGTTCAATCTATGCATTACAGTATGTTGTAACTATATGGCGTAATTTTGATGAAGGGAGAATTTCAGAACTTTATCTTTGCTTATTTCCAACCACATCAATCAGTTATAGCCCTTCCGATGTGGCGATTTCAGACTGAAACCGCCCATGCCAAGGCACGGGCGGTACTTTTTTACCAGTGAGTCGCTTGCATATCGATAACGAAGCGATACTTCACCTCGCCTTTCAGCATACGTGCAAAGGCCGTTTCAATCTCTTCACCGGCAATCAGTTCGATATCGGCGGTAATGTTATGCTTGCCGCAGAAATCCAGCATTTCCTGGGTTTCCTGAATGCTGCCAATCGAAGAACCGCTGATGCTTAATCGACGATTTACCATTGGCGTCACGTTAGGCGACTGATGCGGTTGCTCCGGAATCCCCACCAGCACTAAACGGCCGTTGGTTTTCAGCGTGGCGAGATAAGGATCGAGATCGTGTGGTGCAGAAACGCAGTCAACGATGAAATCCAGTGACGTTTGCGCGGCGGCCATCTGCTGCGCATCACGGGAAACGACGACGCGCTTCGCTCCTAAGCGCAATGCGTCCTCACCTTTAGCAGGCGAAGTAGTAAATAGCGTGACCTCTGCGCCCATCGCGCTCGCCAATTTAACCGCCATATGACCCAAGCCGCCCAAACCGACTACGCCAACTTTATCACCGGCTTTAACATTAAAGTGACGCAGCGGTGACCACACCGTTACACCGGCACACAGCAGCGGCGCAACGCCGGCTAACGGCAATGTCTGCGGTACCGAAACCACAAAATGCTGATCAACCACCACGTTTTGCGCATAGCCGCCCCAGGTGCTGTCGCCGGTGTATTTATCGATACCGTTGTAAGTCGCGACGAAACCGGATTCGCAATACTGCTCTTCTTTATGCTGGCAGAAATGGCATTCACGACAGGAATCCACCATCACGCCCACGCCTACTACATCGCCGGCTTTAAAATTCGTCACATCCGCACCGGTTTCCACCACACGTCCGATGATTTCATGGCCCGGCACCAGTGGATAACGGCTTACCGCCCATTCGTTACGTGCCATATGCAAATCGGAGTGGCATACGCCACAGTAGAGAATTTCAATTTTGACATCCTGCTGCTGCAGCGGACGCAGCGCAATCTGACTGGATGAGAGAGGTTTGGTCGCGTCGTGCGCCACTAATGCATTGATTTTCATACTGCCTCCAAAATGGGCTGGCGTTGGCTAACTGAAGGCGGCAGACTATAGTGAACATGGTGCAGAATTGATAGTAGTTACCATTTGGTAACCATACAGGAGGCGCATACGGTGCCCGCAATCGTTGACGGTAAACTATTTTTTTATGCGGATTCGCCGCCGCGACGCTTAATGGATCTGTTTTCTGTGAAATGGAGCAGCATGGTGCTGCATGCGTTGTATCACTGGCCGAATCACCGTGCACGCACCGGTGAGTTACAGCGCAGCCTGCAGGGGATATCGAAGAAGATGCTGTTTCAAACGTTGAAAGAGCTGGAGCAGCGCGGGCTGATCGCCCGCCATGTTTATGATGTGATACCGCCGAAAGTGGATTACCGCTTAACGCCGCTCGGCATGACGTTCGCGGCACCGATCGAGCAGATGTATCAGTGGGGACTGGAAAATCAGGCGGCGCTGGATGAAATGGAAACCTGCTATCGCCATGCTAAGGACGCGTCATCAGTCGAGCCACACAATCTCGATCGCGCTGCTGACGCGGATTAAATACCACCAGACTCAAGCCGGGTTTGCCCTCCACGGCAAAGGTGCTGTACTCCAGCTCCAGCACGCCTTCGTCCGGCAGCCACAACTGTTTGATGCCTTCGCCATGCTGGCTAACTTCCTGCGATTGCCATAGCTGGCGGAAGGTTTCGCTCATTTCGCTCAGCTCCTCTACCAGCGCGCGCACATGCTCGCTGGCACCGGTGCGCGCCACGTCCGCACGGAAGTTGGCCACCATGCCGCGAGTGACCTGATGCCAATCGGGTAAACGTTTTTTCATCTCTTCGTTGCGGAACATCATCAGCAAAATGTTGCGCTGTTCCGGCGGCAACTCGGCGTAATCCACAAACACTTTGGTGGCGGCACGATTCCACGCCACCACTTGCCACTCAGCGGTCTTCACCAGCGCGGGCGTGTGTTCCATGCTGTCGAGCACGCGTTGCAGCGAAGGCGAAACGTCTACGCCTGCTTGCCAGGTCACGCCCGGCAGCCGGTTCTGCGCCAGCAAAAACAGGTGATCGCGCTCAGCAGCGCTCAATTCTAATGCTTTGGCCAGGCGTTCCAGCACCTCTTCAGAGGGCGCGCCACCTCTGCCCTGCTCCAGCCACGTGTACCATGTGGTACTGACGCAGGCGCGCACCGCCACTTCTTCCCGACGCAGGCCCGGCGTACGACGGCGGAGCAGCGTGTAACCGAGTTTCGCTGCATCCAGCCGCTGGCGGCGTTCACGCAGATAGTTGCCGAGCACATTGTCATCTTGCTGAGTCATGCCTTCATCCTGTTAGTGCGTATACCTGTATAAGCTCACGGCTTTTCGCCGCCACGCAGACTTTTATGATAGTGCTTCAACTTTGAAAAAGTGGAGCACGATTATGCGAATTTTTGTGACTGGGGCGAGCGGATTTATTGGTTCCGCCATTGTGAAAAAACTGCAGGCACGAGGCGCTGAAGTGCTGGGTTTAGCACGCAGCGAAGCTTCAGCAGAGAAATTACATCAGCAAGGTGTGCAGGTAATACGCGGTGAGCTGGAAGATCTCGCCAGCTTACGCAGTGCGGTAGAGCAAAGCGACGGCGTCATTCATGCCGGATACATCCACGATTTTAGCCGCATGGATCATGCTGCCGCAGTCGATCAACGCGCTATTCTGGCAATGGGCGACGTGCTGGCTGGCTCCAACCGCCCGCTGATTGTCACCACCGGCACCGCGTTAGTCGCACCAGGACAACTCGCCACCGAACAGATTCGTCCGGCAGCGGGCGCACATCCACGGTCTAATTCTAACGTCGCCGCATTGGCGCTAGCCGATCGCGGTGTGCGCGTGGCGTTAGTTCGCTTGCCGCCGACGGTGCATGGTGCGGGCGA
The DNA here is from genome assembly GCF_037149875.1 of Pantoea sp. USHLN256. Taxonomy (NCBI): domain Bacteria; kingdom Pseudomonadati; phylum Pseudomonadota; class Gammaproteobacteria; order Enterobacterales; family Erwiniaceae; genus Pantoea; species Pantoea sp. USHLN256. Next base: position 668,227 of record NZ_JBBCQO010000002.1, read on the forward strand.
CCATGGTTTTATCCCGATGATCATCAATATGGCGAAGGAAAAAGGCGCAGCGGTATATGTCGGCGAAGGAGAAAATCGTTGGCCTGCGGTGCATCGCGACGATGCCGCCGAGCTATTTTGCCTTGCCGCTGAACAGGCTGAACCGGGTACCATTCTGCATGCCGTGCAGGAGGAAGGTATACCGTTTCGGCAGATTGCCGAAACTATCGGTGCAGGATTAGCGCTGCCGGTGAAGAGCCTGACGCTGGAAGAAGCCAAAACCTGGCTGGGCTGGATGGCTTTCTTTGCGTCGGCTGATAATCCTTCATCCAGTGCGTGGACGCGCCAGACATTTAACTGGCAGCCAAACGGACCGGGTTTACTGCAGGATATGAATGAGGCGGGATATTTTAGTTAGCCTGTTTAGGCATTGAAGCGGCGCAATTTATTGCGCCGCTTCAGGATGTGCAGTGAATGAACGGCGTACTTAACTAAATGGCTCTTCGCGCGCCAGCAGGCGGGCTATCACATTCAGTGCGCCTTCATCATTATTGCTTTCGGTTCTGTAACGCGATACCGCGCTCACCGGTGCGGCGGCGTTAGCCATTGAGAAGCTATAACAGGCCTGACGCAGCATTTCGATGTCGTTGGCACTGTCACCAATCGCTACCACTTCACAATCATCAATACCCCATTTTTCCTGCAGCAATGCGATGCCGTGTGCTTTATGGCAGCCAGGAATGATCAGGTCGACAAAGCCAAATCCGCTGGAAACCGGATGCATAATGTTTTCAATCGCGCCCAGTTCGGCGTGCAGGCGCTCCATCAAAGCCTCTACGCCTTCATGCGCCAGATTCAGGGAAAACTTGAAGATGGTGTCATCGATATCGTAAAGATTGTCGCGCTTTTCCAGGCGATGGTAGTGATTCGCCAACATACCAATCACCTCATCGGGCATCGATGTGTGCACATAGGCGCCGTTACGGCCGCACACTACCGTGCTAATGTCCGGCTCTTTGGCCAAAATATCGAGGATTTGATGCACGCGCTCCGGCGCCAGTTCGCCGCAGAAGATCTCTTCATTATTATCAGAAACCCAGGCGCCGTTTTCCGCTACAAAGGCAATCTCATCTTTGATATCAGGAAAATAGCGCTGCAGTTGATAATATTGATTGCCGCTGGCGACCACGAAACGAATGCCCTTCTCTTTCAACAGCGCATACTGACGCGCAAAGCGTTGCACGTTGTACTGCTTATTGTCGTCGAGAAACGTTCCATCCATGTCCACTGCAATCATTTTCACTGCCATTTTGCTCTCCCGTATTTGCTCGCCATTGGCTTTAAAAAGGTCTTTGTTAAGCTTACTCGCGGTGTGGATTATTGAGAATGTGAATAATGAGTTTGATCACCGCTTTCAGAGATTTCCAGTCCATCTTTTACTGTAAGTCAGCGCCTTTTTCTCTGATCCAGGCACAGAACATCTCCGCCATGTCATGTGCATAGGCTTTAATCTCAGCGGCCGTGCGCGGCGATTCAGAAAAATGTTTACCCACATTGCCTAGCGTGCTGTTGATCAAATCGGCGGCACGCGCCCGATCTTCCTCCTCCGAATGCGGCAGCAGTTCAAGCAGGAAATCACTGATAACGTTCTCGCCGGCGGCTTGTGCTTCCTGAACTTCCGGGGCATCGCGATAGAGCGGCGCGGCATCATTAAGCGCCGTGCGCATCGCAGCTTCTTCACATTCCGATTGCAAAAAAGCCAGAGTGAGATCGTGCAAACGCTGGCGCGGTGTAGCGGCGCTATTGCGTAATATCGCGCCTAATAGATTGCCGGTGCGCTGCCACTCTTCGCTTTGTAATCTGAAAAGAATAGCGGCCTTATTGGGAAAATATTGGTAAAGCGAGCCAATACTTACGCCCGCGCGCTCCGCCACGCGCGCGGTGGTAAAACGCGTGGCGCCTTCCTGCTCTAAAACCTGAGTAGCGGCTTGTAAAATAGCCGAAACCAACTCGCTGGAGCGCGCTTGCTTTGGCCGTTTTCTCTCAGAAATCTTAGCGTTACGTCTTTCCGTCATCAGTAACTCCAGAACACGAATAGTGAAATGCGAATGATTCATCGTATTCTGTTCGCACAGCTTAATCCACTTTTTGATATACGGAAAAAACCATGAACACCTTAACCTCCGCGCCATTAGCCCCGTTGCTGAACTACCTGTTTGAGCTCGCCGATAATATGGCCCATCCCACTAATGAAGCGTTTAGAACGATGTCTGACGCAGAGCAAAATCGCCTGCTGCGTAGCAAAACTGATTACATCGAACTGTATGCTCACCTGAAAGATGTGCCGCTGGCGATTTCGCGCGAAACCGGCAAGTTGCTCTATATGCTGGCACGCAGTAGCAGAGCAAAAACGATCATCGAGTTTGGCACCTCGTTTGGTATTTCCACGCTGCACTTAGCTGCAGCGCTACGTGATAACGGCGGCGGTAACATCATCACCTGCGAATTCGAGCCGGGTAAAGTGGCTCTGGCGCGCAATCATTTCGCTGATGCCGGCGTCAATGATCTGATTGAAGTGCGCGTAGGTGATGCGTTAGCCACCTTGAGCAGCGATTTACCTGCATCCATTGATATGCTGGTGCTGGACGGTGCGAAAGCGATCTATCCGGAGATTCTGGCGTTAGTGCAACCGTATTTGCGTCCCGGCGCGCTGATCGTCGCGGATGATGCTGACTTCAGCCCGGAATATCTCCAGCTGGTGCACGGCAGCGGCGAATTCATCTCGCTGCCGTTTAATGATGGCGTGGAAGTGTCGATGTGGTTGGGGAAGCCTTAGGGAGGCCGGCAAGCCTCCCGCAGAGGTAACGTATTAATTAAACCACGGCTGGAACGGGTCGGGGAGTTCTACCCAGCGATCCGGCCCAGACGCCATCTCGTCATCGGTTAACAGCGCATTTTCCAGCTTGTCGCGCAGCACCGCTTCATCCATATCGATACCGATAAATACCAGTTCCTGGCGCGCATCACCGCTACCATCAACCCAGTTATCGAGAATGTACTGCAGGTTTTCTTCGTCTTGTGGCCAGCGCTCTTTCGGCACGCTGACCCACCACATTCCCGCTAAGCCCTGACGTGACACACCACCCGCTTGTGACCATGAACCGGCATGACGTGGACGACTGGCGAGCCAGAAATATCCTTTGGAGCGCACCACGCCGTTGAGCTCGTTTTCAATCACTTGGGAAAAGCGCACTGGATGAAAAGGACGGCGCGCACGAAAGACAAAATTGTGAATGCCATACTCTTCGGTTTCCGGCGTGTGTTCGCCACGCAGCTCCTGCAGCCAGCCTGGCGCCTGCGCCGCAGCGTCAAAATCGAATAATCCGGTGTTGAGTACCTGGTCCAGCTCCACTTTGCCATATGCAGAGGTGATGATATTGGCGCGCGGGTTGAGTGAGGTCAGAATCGCCATCAGACGCTCCTTTTCTGCCTCGTTTATTAGATCCGTTTTATTCAGGATCAGCACGTCGCAGAATTCGATTTGATCGACCAGCAGATCCACCACCGTGCGCTCATCTTCTGCACCTAGCGACTCACCACGTGACTGAATACTTTCATTTGATTCATAGTCGCGCAGGAAATTGAAACCATCGACCACCGTCACCATGGTGTCGAGCGACGCCACTGCAGACAAACTCTGCCCTTCTTCATCGGCGAAGGTAAAGGTTTCGGCTACCGGCAGCGGTTCGGAAATCCCGGTGGATTCAATCACCAGGTTATCGAAACGCCCCTCCTTTGCCAGACGGTTCACCTCCAGCAGCAAATCTTCACGCAGCGTGCAGCAGATGCAGCCATTGCTCATTTCCACTAGCTTCTCGTCGGTACGCGATAGCTCCGCCCCGCCGTCGCGCACCAGCGCAGCATCAATATTCACCTCGGACATATCGTTGACGATCACCGCCACGCGAAGGCATTCGCGGTTATTGAGAATGTGGTTGAGCAGCGTGGTTTTACCCGCGCCGAGGAAACCGGAAAGCACGGTGACCGGCAGTTTTTTGTATTCGCGGGATGGATGGTTTTTTGCAGACATGACAACTCCTTCAAAAGACAAAGTTCACAACATGGAAAGACAAGTGTGCTGATGTTTTCGTTATGTTATAACATAACAATTAATATTGTCATTGAGGAATGTGGGTTGATTGCGGATAGCCGCTATAAAACCAGAGTGGGAGAGGTAAGGTGCGCATTGTGCGCACCTGGCAAACGAAGATTACTGATTGTTGGGGTAGCTCAAGTCAATCGCGTCATCCGGCAAGGTAGTGAAGGTTTTCACGAGGGTGCGGAAATCTGCGTTCGGTGTCAGGTCGGCAAACTGCTGCGGATAAAGATCTTTCGCCAGAATTTCCATGCCAATGATGTTGTACGGGTGATTATAGAAGTGGTGATAAACGCCATATACGCGCCCTTCTTTCACCGGTTCGATCTGCGCTAAACCGGTGCGTTTCAAAAGCGTCTGGAAGGTTGCTTTAACTTCTTGCGGCTGGACGCCATAACCAAACGGCAGCACGTTGGCATTCGGACGCTTAGAACCGGTCATGATGTAAACATCAGGTTTCATAGCAATGATCTTTTCCAGTGCCACAAACCCGGCATTACCTGGCAGTAACTCCGATCCAATATTCTTCCCGCCCACCGCTTCCACCAGTCCACCCCAGCCGTTGTGGCTGTGCGTGAAGCAGCAGTTATCGCTATTACCGGCGATCGGTTCGATGAAGACGGTCGGCTTGTTTTTCACTTCAGCCACGCCTTTGCTAATGCGTGCAAATTTTTGCTGGTAGAAATCTGTGTAGGCGGCAGCCTGGCTTTCGCGATTCAACACTTTACCCAGCAGCGTGACGCTCGGCGCAGTGTTCTGTGCCGGGTGCAGTTCGTAATCAACAAACACCACAGGAATATGCAGATTATTCAGGGTGCCGAGCACGCCAGACTGCTGTAATGCCGGTTTGGCGCGCAGCTGCGCAATCATCAGGTCCGGCTTCTGCGCCAGTACGCTTTCAAGGTCGACCTGGCCCTGATCGTTAAAGCCCATATCAACAATTTTGGTTGCTTCCGGCCAGCGCCCTTTCAGCACATTCCAGAATTGCGTGTCCTGCTTTTTCGGCAAGTTGTTCCACGCGACCACGCGCTTAAATGGATCGTCCCGATCGAGCAGCGCCAGCGTTAAGATGTCGCGCCCGTCCTGCAAGATGATGTGCTGCGGCTCTTTGCTGATAGTTTGCGTGTTGCCGTCCATATCGGTGACGGTGAGCGGATAGGTGGTGGCGGCAGCCGCCGTTGAAGCCAGTAACCCCATTGCCAAAAGCAGGCGCGTTTTCATGCCAAAACTCCGTGGTAAGAAGAATAGTTATTATTATCAATTACCTTAACACAACCTTAAGTGACGGAAATAAACGCCACTTCAATCAGTTGTAACGGAGTTTTGCATTTGGCTGGCTAGGTGAAATCTGACAGCTTTTGCCCTGAAGTGATCAATTCCTGTAGCAGCATCTGACGCCGTTCCTGCGGCGTATCGCGACTAACCATAAAGCAGATCGCCGCCACCGCCTGGCCGCTGCGCGAACGGATAGGCGCCGCCATGCAGCAGGTGAAGCTCTCGGACAACCCTTCTGTCATGCAGTAGCCGAGTTTACCGGCATGATGGATTTCATTGAGAAACGCCTGTTTGTCGAGAATCTGACCGCTGGCCAGACGATAATCCTCTTCGGGGATCAGCTCCAGGATTGCGCTATCTGACCAATTACTTAGCAGCAAGCGGCCCGTTGCCGTCCAGGTAATCGGCACGCGCACGCCAATATCAGAGGTGATTTTAAATGGATGCGCATTACTTTCAGAAAGTACCACGGTGTATTTGTTGCCCTCCAGCATACAGAGCTGCACGGTTTCACCGTGTCGCGCCACAATCTCCACCATCAGCTCATGTGCCCGGCGAATCAGATCATTGTGCGCCATATAATCCGCACCGTAATAGTGCATCTCCCGGCCAAAAAACACCGCGCCCTCTGCATCCAGCTCAACTAAACCGGCTTCACTCAGCAGGCTGACTAATTCATAAATGCTGGATCGCGGCGCACCTGTCGCTTCGATCAGATCGCGCATTGACATCGGTTGGCGAGCGCTATGCAACTGCCGAAATATATCGATAACCCGGTCAACGCCGCGCGCCCGCGAGGGTTTTTCATCCGGCATACACTCACTCTCCTGTTGCACTGATACCAATAGTTAAGGCGATAAAAGAAAAACATCATACACCGCACACCTGCTTTTACCCATCCCGGATTAAATAAAAATTAATTATGACCACTTTATTAATGCGTACAGTTTTGGGGCCTCATTATGGCGCATTGCATCTCTACGGATTTTATAAAATCACGATAGCCATCACACTATTATTTTTAATTCTTACTCACAGAGTTTTATTTTGCGATCCCGACGACATCACAAAAAATTAAATAGCCTTTCACATATTGCAAATGAAAACGTCCTGTGCAAATCTTGCCCTATCCGGTATTGCAGATAGCAATCTGATATACCAGACAACACAGAATGCGCGTCCATGCGCAAAAAGGAGCAGCAGGGAATGACGATTAAACGTTATGGCGTTGAAGGCGGAACAGGAACCGGCGGGCAAAAATTACCGTTCGCTCGGGCAGTTGAGGCTGATGGCTGGCTCTATATCTCCGGCCAAACCCCGATGCGCGACGGTGAAGTGGTAGAAGGCGGCATCATCGAACAGACGCAGCTAGCCTTCGAGAACTGCCTGACCATCATGCGCGAAGCCGGTTACCGTGTAGAAGATGTGGTACACGTTACTGCCGTATTAACCGACGCACGCTATTTCAGTTCATTCAATAAAGTATTCAGTGAGATATTCAGTGGCAATCCGCCAGCGCGTATTTGTAGCGTGCAGGATTTGGTCGTCGACTGCAAAGTTGAAGTAGATATGAAATGTTTCCGCGCCGACCGTAAATAATTATTACCGTTAAATCAGGCTGGCGAAATTTTACTTTCCGCGCTCACACCAGGACAGCCTGTTATTAATTGATGCCTTTCTATTTTGCTGTTGAATAACGGCAATAAGCCGTCTCGTCAAAATTCTTTAAGAGAGCATAGATATGAAAACAACATCGCTAAAAACAGGCGTCAAGGCGGTAGCCAGTGCGCTGGTATTACTGACTGTGGCGGGTTGTACGCCAACGGAAGAAAAAAAAGAAGCCGGTGCGGCACCGCAATCGGCCCTGCAAAGCGTATTGCAGCGTGGCACCTTGCGCGTGGGTGATTGCCTGAGCTTCGCACCGTTTGGTTTTTACGATAAAGACGGCAACCCGGATGGCTACGATGTTGACCTTGCCAAAGCGCTGGCCAAAGAGATGGGCGTGAAGCTGGAAATGGTCAATACCACCAGCGCCAACCGTATTCCTAATCTGCAAACCAATAAAGTGGATGTCGTGTTCTGTAATTTCACTCGCAATCTGGAGCGCGCCAAAGAGATTGGTTTCACCCATCCGTATGTGGTGGCCAGTGAAGCGATGCTGGTACGCAAAAATAGCGGCATTCAATCGGCCCACGACATGGGCGGCAAAACCATTGCCACAGTGAAAGGCTCGACCAACGGCGACGAAGTGCGCAACCTGGGTATCGACGTGAAGATTCAGGAATATGACTCATCGCAGGCGGCGATTCTCGCGGTGAAACAGGGCCAGGCCGATGCGATGATCGAGGATAACAACTTCCTCGCCTATCAGGCCAAGCTCGACCCCACCTTAACCGTCACCAACGAAGCGCTGGTCCCGCTGGAGTACAACGCTTTCGGCGTGAAACAGGGTGACCAGGTGTGGACCAACTATCTAAACGAATTCCTGTTTGAAATTAACGCCTCTGGCGAAAACGCCCAGCTGTATCAGAAATGGTTTGGTAACAAACCGCGCTACCCGCTGAATCCGCAATTTTGATGGCACGCGGCGCGGCAGTTGATGCTGCGCCGCCCCAAGGAGCAGAACCATGAGCTATCAATGGCTAACCCTGTGGCGCTATGCCGACACCTTCCTCGAAGCCGCATGGCTGACCCTGCAGGTGACGCTGCTGGCGTTCGGGCTGGCGGTCGTACTCGGCTTGCTGTCTGCGCTGGCAAAATCGTCCCCGCTGGCGCCGCTGCGCTGGATCAGCCACTGCTATGTGGAGTTCATCCGTAATACACCGGTGCTATTGCAGATTTTCATCATCTTCTTTGGCCTGCCTTCGCTCGGCATCACCATGAGCGCCTTTACCGCAGGTGTACTGGCGCTGGGGATAAACGTCGGTGCGTATCTCTCCGAAACCTTCCGTGCGGGTATTCAGTCGGTGCCGAAAGGCCAGCTCGAAGCCGCATGGGTGCTGGGTATTCCGCGTCGTCAGGTGTTTCTCACCGTCGTGCTACCACAGGCGGCCCGCGCGGTGTGGCCGGCCATCATCAATAACCTGATTCAACTACTGCTCGGCACCTCACTTTTGTCAGCGATTGCGCTGCCAGAACTGACCGGCACCGCCACGGTAATCAACGCACGGACGCTGCTGTATATCCAAACCTTCAGCGTGGTTGCGCTGGTCTATCTGGCATTGAGTAATTTGTTCTCATGGTTGGGCACGGTTACAGGACGGCGCATGTTCCACCCGCCGCTGGTGACACCAGTAAAAAAGTCCGCCTGGTGGTGGGCAAGAAAATGGCTGACTAATCCGATGAAGCGGGAGAACGCGCTATGAATGACCTCATTTTCAGTTCGTTACCGATTCTGTTGAAAGGATTGGGTATCACGCTACTGCTGTCCTTCGCCGCAATTATTGGCAGTACGCTACTCGGCCTACTGGCTGCGGTGCTGCGCACCAGCCGCTTGCCGGTTGCCAAACAAATCGCTGTTATCTACACCGAACTGTTTCGCGGTACGCCGGTGCTGATCACACTGATGTTCATCTACTTCGGTGTGGCCTATTTTGGCTATGACATCAACCTGTTTGCCGCCGGGATTCTGGGCCTGAGCATCTATCAAGGCGCGTATATCGCCGAAGTATTTCGTGCCGGCATTGAAGCGGTGCCGAAAGGCCAGTGGGAAGTGTCATGGATTCTTGGGCTGTCAAAGCGCCAGACGTTTATCAACGTCATCCTGCCGCAAACGCGCGGCATCGTGCTGCCGCCGCTGGCGGGTCAATATCTTTCGCTGATTAAAGACACCTCGATTGTCAGCATGATCGGCATGTCCGAACTGATGCATCAGGGCCAGGCGATTGTCGATCGTATCGGCCAGCCGGTGGTGGTTTATGGCCTGGTGGCCCTGCTCTATTTCGCCGTCTGCTTCCCGCTTTCCCGTTGGGTTCAACATCATCAAACCAGGAGCCAAATTTCATGAGCAAATCCGCCATTACGCTGAGCCGGATCACCAAATCTTTTGGCTCAACCCAGGTATTGAAAGAGATCAGCCTTGATGTTTCGCCGGGAGAAGTGCTGGTGCTGATTGGCGCCTCTGGTTCCGGCAAAAGTACCGTGCTGCGCATTATGAGCGGGCTGGAAGTGGCCGACGGCGGCGAAGTTTGGGTTAACGCAGTGCCGCTGCACGAACGCAAGCGTGCCAGCGAAATCTGCGGTCACGTCGGCATGGTGTTCCAGCAGTTCAATCTCTTCCCGCATAAAACCGCGCTCGGCAACGTCACGCTGGCGCTGATCAAAGCGCAAAAGCTGTCAGAAGCCGAAGCCAACAAACGCGGTATGGCTGCGTTGACGCGCGTTGGGCTCGCTGAACGCGCACATCATTATCCGGCACAACTCTCCGGCGGGCAGCAGCAGCGCGTAGCGATTGCCCGCGCGCTGGCGGTGGAGCCGAAAATCATGTTCTTCGATGAAGCCACCTCGGCATTGGATCCGGAATTGGTGGGTGAAGTGATGGAAGTGATGCGCAGCCTGGCGCGCGAAGGCATGACGATGGTGGTGGTCACGCACGAAATGGGCTTTGCGCGTAAAACCGCCGACCGCGTGGTGTTTATGGATCAAGGCGTGATTGCTGAACAGGGTTCGCCCGAGCAGATTTTCGTTAATCCGCAGAATCCGCGCACCCAGCAGTTTTTGTCCCGCGTACTTGAGCATTAAGGAGGAGCTATGTCGATTCGTTTTCCACTGCAGGCAGAAGGTTTGCTCGATGCACAACAGCCCGCCCCCCGTTTTAAATCGGTAGCCGGCGCCGGCGATACGCCGCTGGCTCTCGGTACAGCGGTGCTGAGCAGCGATGCGGTATTTTCTCCGCTGATGATCATGAAGCAGTCAGCTCTGGAGAATAATCTGCGTCAGCTGGCGGCCTTCTGCCGCGAAAACGGTGTGCTGCTGGCTGCACACGGTAAGACCTCGATGTCTCCGGCCATTCTGCGCCGCGCTATCACCGAAGGCGGCGCCTGGGGTTTGGGGGCGGCAACGCCGGCGCAGGTGCGTGCACTGCGGCAGTTCGGCATTCGAAATGTGTTTCTTGCCAATCAATTGGTCGATCCGGCGGGCATTCGCTGGATCGCGCAGTGGCAACGGCAGCATCCCGATCACGGTTTCCTCTGCTACGTCGATTCACTGCAAGGCGTAAAACTGTTGGCACAACATCTTGGCGATAGCCAGATCTCGGTACTGCTGGAGATGTCAGTCAGCGGCGGGCGTACCGGTTGCCGTTCCCCGCAGGACGCGGTGGCGATCGCAAAAGCTATCGCCGCCTGCCCTGCGCTCAAGCTGGTTGGCGTAGCCGGTTATGAAGGCGCGCTGGGCGCAGGGCGCGATGCGGCAGGTATTCAGCGAGTCAAAGATTACTGCCAGATGATGATCGCTACTGCAGAACTGCTGGCCGAAAAGCAGCTATTTAGCAGCGATCATATTATTCTCAGCGCCGGTGGCGGTGCCTGGTTTGATGTGGTGACAGCGTGTTTTACTGCCGCCAAACTGCCGCTGCCGATGACGCCGCTGATTCGCTCCGGTGCTTATATGGCGCACGATAGCGGACTGTACGCACGCATTGCACCCTTTGCCCAGCCGGGCGCAAGCCATCATTTTGACGCTGCGCTCGAGATTTGGGGCCGCGTATTATCACGTCCCGAACCGGGATTAGCCTTCGTGGATTTTGGTCGTCGCGATGTGCCTTTCGACCAGGATTTACCCAATCCTTTATGGATCCGGAATGCCGATGGCAGTGCACCGCGCGCGGCGACTCACCTGCGCATCAGCGACGTTAACGATCAACACGCGTATTTACTGCTGCCAGACGACGAAAAGCTGCAAGTCGGCGATTGGGTAGGCTGCGGTATTTCGCATCCGTGCACTGCCTTCGATAAATGGCGCTATCTGCCGCTGGTGGATGATGATTATTGCGTCACAGATTCACTGGAAACAGCATTTTGAGGAGATTGATCGGTAGTTAACCAGGTCGCCATGAATCGCCTGCTACCGATCAGTGAAGCGCCGCATCAACACACCGCACATTGCGTAGCGGCGCGATTTATCGCGCAATGAATGGCGCCGCTACAATGTGTGCGCTCGGTAGGCGTTTTCATCTCTAACTGACAAGCATTACGCCATGAATGACGACCCTACGATAGCGCCAGCTTTACAGCATCTTCAGCATGAATCAACGTGGTATCAAACAACGGCACGCTGGCATCTTCGGGCTTCACCAACAGGGTGATTTCAGTGCATCCGAGAATGATGGCTTCGGCACCTTGCTCCACCAGCCCAGCGATAATCTCGCGATAACGCGCCCGCGATTCGTTGCGGATCACGCCAAGACACAGCTCCTGATAGATGATGTCGTGCACCACCTTGCGTTCTGCTGCTTCAGGCACCAACACCTCAATTCCCGACCGATGAAGCCGACCTTTGTAGAACTCCTGCTCCATGGTAAACGCTGTCGCCAGCAAACCCACCTTTTTCACACCAGCCTGCCGAATACGCTGCGCCGTAGCATCAGCGATATGCAGCAGCGGAATATTCACCGCATCTGTAATCTGCTGCGCCACTTTGTGCATAGTATTGGTGCAAAGCACGATGAAATCCGCCCCGCCCTTCTCAAGGCTGATGGCGGCAGCTGCCAGAATTTCACCCGCCTTTTGCCATTCACCCGCGGCCTGCAACTTTTCGATCTCATGGAAATCGACGCTGTACATCAGGCTGCGTGCAGAGTGCAAACCGCCCAACTGCTGTTTCACCTGTTCATTGATAATGCGGTAATAGAGCGCGGTAGATTCCCAGCTCATCCCGCCAATTAATCCGATCACTTTCATCTGCTTAACTCCGTTTTAAACATCCTGTTCAGCACTGTACGGGATTTCCGGCCAGCGCGCTGAGGGAAACAGCGATAGGCGGATATTGAACAGGTGGAACATCGGCGCAAACAGCGAATTCTCCTGCATTGCCGCCGCCTCCAGCCGCAGTAGCAGCGTATTCAATTCCGCCAGTAATTCTGGTTGTGGCACGCTTTGTAACGACTTCAGCCGACGTTTAAGAAACTGGCTTAATTCATGAAACATCGCCGCACTCTCAATGTGATGCGCAAGTAATAGCTCGCGATGACGTGTGTAATAGTCATAGCAGTTCGCGCCCAACCAGGCTTCAGCAATCAGATTGCCACCAGAGACCAGCTCCGGTACCGGATCGACACGTTTACGCGGCAGGATAATGTTGACCTTATCCAGCGTGCGCGAGACAAACTGCTGGCGCGCCGTCAGCGTGACGCTGTTCAGACGTACCGTGGCGATAAAGTGCAGCAGCTCGCGTATACCTTTGCGCACCGCGCGTTTAGCGGTCCACGACGGACGCTTGTTGCGGATCAGCGCCGTAATCACCACCGCGAAAGCAATGCCCACCAGCGTCGAGAGAATAGCGTTCACTATAAGCTGTAGATCGGGTTTGAAATTGTGGCTCATGCCAATTAAGCCTGGAATCTGCGTGGCGACAATCAAACCAATCAGGTTGGTCGACGGATTGGCGATTACCAAGCCCAGCGCCAGCAAACCCGGCGCAAGGCAGATCACCAGCGCTTCGAAGGTGACCGCCTGCGGAATCAGCAAGGTGATGTAGAGAAGGCTGATGACCACCGAGATCAACACGCCTTTTAGGAACAACTTCATCGGCGCAATCGGACTGTCCATTCCGGCAAAGAAGGAACAGAGCACGGCCGCCATCATCGGCGCGGTGGCACCATCAACCCAGCCGCTACCAATCCAGAATACGCAGGTCACAAACGTGGCGATAAAGGCGGTAAACGACGACAGCAACAGCAATCCTTTATCAACATGTTTGTGCGCACGCGCCATTTTTCCGGCTTTCACCGCTGGCGTCCACTCACTCACGCGCTCGCTGACGCTTTGATAGGCATCGACAATGCGCACGAAATTGAGCAAGCGTTCCAGCAAGCCCATCAGCAGAATGCTCTCTTCGCTGTTGAGCCTGCCCTGTTGCCAGGCCTGCTTCAGTTGTTGTTGCGCGCCAGTCAGCTTATCGCGCACCGGCAGCTGATCTTCGCCGTTCAGCCACAGCAAGAACTGCTGGAACACCTCGGCGATGTAGTCAGGAAAGTGGATTTGCTGCTGCGCCAGCAGATTCAGACGCGATTCAATCGCCGTCAGCGTGGGAATAAAATATGACAGGTGCTGATACTGTACGCTGACTAAGCGTACCAGCCGCCGCGCCGCATCGCCTTCATAGACGCAATGGGTAATTAACGTTTCGACATTCAGCGGATAGTTAGCCATCTGCACCAGAATATCCTCGCGCTCGACTGACTTATCGGCCGGCATCACCGTGACCAGTTCGCTGCACAGCTTGCGCGCGTTCTGATACCACAGGTTGACGCTCTGCTCTAACAGATTGCGCATCGAAACCGGCCAAAGCAGGCGATGGACCAGGCTGCTGCAAATGATCGCCACGGTAATCTCCTCAATGCGGGAAATCACCGTGTAGGTGATGGCCGAGGGCGACACCACGTCGGGAAAGCCCATGATCGCCGCGCTATAGCCTGCCAGCATAAACACATAGCTTTTCGGCGTGCGGTCGTGCAGTGAAAGATAGAGGCAAACCGCCACCCACAGCGAGATACACAGGCTAAATAGCAGCGGATCCTGCACCGTAGCGGGATAGATCAACAGGGTAAACAGCCCGCCCAGCACGGTGCCGAAAAAGCGGAAAATCGATTTCGATACTGTCGACCCCGAATAGAGCTGTGAGGCAACGTACACTGTAGTCAGTGACCAGGCCGGTTTATCGAGATTCAGTTCCAGAGCGATATAAAAAGCCAGAAAGGCTGCAAGACAGGTTTTGGCAGAGAACAGCACTGCGCTTCGTGAAAACCACTTCATAGAACAGGTAAGACCTTATGCAGGCAGCGGAATTACTTATCCTGACAGAAGCTTATCGCAATGGCATTTTGATTTGTTATACAAATTATTACCGTGCTAATTATGTGGGCATCTATGGAAATATCTGTGCCCTATTGCGTTGGATACTGATTACAGTGAATGATCTGGATCACATAAAAATCAGTTATAAGCGATCGAAATTAGTTATTTATTGGTTATATAAGGCCTTTGCTAAGGTGGCAAAAAAACCACGAGAGAATCATCATGAAAGTAAAACTTCCTGTCCTGAGTGCGTTAGCCCTCAGCGTTGGCCTGCTCTCCGCACACGCCTTTGCCGCTAACCCAGAAACCGTCACTATTGGCTATCAAAAAGCCAATATCTTTGCCTTGCTGAAATATCGCGGCACGCTGGATGAAACCTTTAAAAAAGAAGGCATCAACATTCGTTGGGTAGAATTCCCGGCGGGTCCGCAGATGCTGGAAGGATTAAACGTTGGCAGCATTGATTTGGCCGCTACCGGCGATGCCCCACCCGCTTTCGCTCAGGCAGCCAAAGCCGATTTAATCTATCTTGGCCATTCACCCGCCAACCCTAAAACCGAAGCCATTGTGGTGCCTAAAGATTCATCGATTAAAACCGTTGCCGATTTAAAAGGTAAACGTGTTGGCCTGAATAAAGGCTCCGACGTGAACTATCTGCTGGTGAAAGCATTAGAA
Source organism: Pantoea sp. USHLN256 (assembly GCF_037149875.1). Taxonomy (NCBI): domain Bacteria; kingdom Pseudomonadati; phylum Pseudomonadota; class Gammaproteobacteria; order Enterobacterales; family Erwiniaceae; genus Pantoea; species Pantoea sp. USHLN256. Next base: position 683,326 of record NZ_JBBCQO010000002.1, read on the forward strand.
GATGCTGGACTGAATTATAAGGATGTCACGCCAGTGTATCTGCCGCCGGCCGATGCCCGCGCGGCGTTTCAGAAAGGTGCGATTGATGCATGGGTAATCTGGGATCCGTACCTTGCAGAAGTAGAAGCGAACGCCGATGCGCGTGAAATCCGCAACGCCGAAGGGTTAGTCCCACATTACACCTTCTATCTTGCCAGCCGTCCGTTTGCCGAAGGCCATCCTGATACCGCGAAGCAAGTGGTGGATGAGCTCAGCAAACTCAGCGATTGGGCGAATAAGAATCAGGACGAAGCCGCTGCCATTCTATCGAAATCAACCGGCCTGGATAAAGCCATCTGGCAAACCACCATCAAACGTCTGCCTTACGGCGCATCACGCATGACACCGCAGGTGTTTGATGAGCAGCAGGCATTAGCCGATACCTTTACGCGTGTAGGTTTGTTGCCGGTAAAAGTGGATGTACGCAGCGCAACCTGGTCGCTGGATAAGAAGTAAGTCATCACAAACTAGCTGGTCGCCGTGCAGTTATTTGACGAGGGTTTCGTAGGGTGCGCATTTATGCGCACCCTACTTTTATGACGTGCAGCCACTGCCTGACGCCAGCGCGCTACACGTCACTGACCGAACGCACCGGTTCAGATAACGGAAAGGTGTTTTCTAAAGGAAGAGAACTCATAACGCCTCACGTTGTTGTTTTGTAGTGCAGGTGAGGTTGTTATAAGCGTTTAATTTGTAGAGCCAAAACAACATTTAGTGATATAAATTTACAAATATATCAATAACATAATTAAAATCAGGCAACAGGAAAACCCGGACGCGCATGGCGAGTCCGGGTGGTAGCAATAAGGGAAAAATTAGTCAGCAGAAACCGGCACCAGCACCCCTTTTACCAGCGGATCGTCGGTGGTCTTGAGCCATTGTTGAACGCGCGGATCGGAGAAAGCCTTTTTCAGTTTCTCGATATTTTCCTGCTCCAGATACGGCGTACCAATCACCAGCTGCGAAGCGAAAGTGCGCGGCGCAGGCGGGAAGAGAATACCTTTCTCGCGCGGTACCTTACCGGCATCGAACTGCGACACATAGCCAATCGCCGCATCTACCGAGTTCAGCGCGCGCGGCATAGTCAACAAATCCAGCTCTTTAAAGACAAAACCGTGTGGATTGCCGACGATATTCTTCAGCTTGGCGGTGCGCGGCTCCACGTTGGGATCGAGCGTGATTAAGCCCTGACGCGCCAGCAGCCATAATGCCTGGCCCTGATTAGCACCGTCATCCGGCACCACAACTGTCGCACCCTGCGGCAAATCGGCCACTGATTTGTAGCGATCGGAGTAAATACCAAACGCCCACTGGAACAGCGGTAATGCCGAAGTCAGCGCAAAGCCGTTGGCATCCACCACTTGCTTCAGCCACCACTGATGCTGATACACCGTGGCGGCATACTGCCCTTCCGCCACTGCACGGTCGGCCTGCACCGGATCCTGCACGCCAACGGCTTCAAGTTTTAGGCCGTAATCCGGCGCAATGTGCTCGCCAACGTATTCAATCAACTTCTGTTCGCCCGCCATTGCCGGCTCAAAATGCACTTTCAGCGTGCTGCCAAATACCACCGCCTGCGGCTGCTGGCTGCGCCAGAACCAACCGCCTGCCGCCAGTACAACGACCACTATAATCAGTAGCAGCCACGGCCAGCGCCGCGTTTTACGCAGTTCAAAATCTTGTGTTGTCATAACGAGGTCCCCTGAGGATGGCGTAATGCGGTAACCAGGCGGTCGCCGAGAAACTGGATGGTTTGAATTAAGGCGATCAGCACCACGATGGTGGCGATCATGATGTGGTTATCGAAGCGCTGATAGCCGTACACCACCGCCAGATAGCCAATACCGCCCGCGCCGATGGTACCGGCAATGGCGGAGTACTCAATCATGGAGATCAAATTGAGCGTCACCGCCGCGACAATCGCTGGTAGCGCTTCGCTGAGCTGTGCCGAACGGATGATTTGCCAGCGCGAACCGCCGCATACCAGGCCGACCGCAGTCACTTCGCCAGGCAATTCGCGCAGCGCGTTATCCACCAGACGACCAAAGAACGGAATGCCTGCGGCGATCATCGGCACTACCGCTGCCGGAATGCCGATGGTGGTTCCGGTCAGCCAGAAGGTGAACGGGATGATGGCGGCCATTAACACCAGAAAGGGCAGCGAGCGGCCCATGTTGACGATCCAACTGAGTACGCGATGAATGCCGCGATGTGGAAACAGACCGCGCGGCGAGGTGTTAAACAGCACCACGCCCACTACGCCGCCGAACGTCACCACGAACAGCATCACAATGGCGACCATCAGCGCCGTTTCACCGAGTGCGGGCAGCATCAATGCCGGGATTTCTGGCCACGGCGTATCCTGACTTATCACTGATACGCTCATACCGCTTCCCTCAGTGGTAACACGCTGCCCGAAACGCTGGCGATTAAGCCCAGTTGCTCTAATTGCGCCAGCAAACGCGCCAGAGGAACACGCTCATGCTGGAAGTGAATGCCCACCTGCAAGCGTCCGGCCTGCAGACCATTGACCTGCTCGACGTGCGCGCCGAGCAGGTCAATACGCAAACCCAACTGCTGGCTGAGGCGTGAGATCCAGTCACTGGCAACTGCCACATCGGTACGATAGCTAAGCTGTAGTATCAGCTCGGCGTCGCCCGCTTGCGGCGTCAGCGGGAACAGGCGCTGACCCAGCACAGAATCCGGCTGTGCCAGCAGCTCTTTCACCACGCCATACTGCACAATTTGGCCATCGCGAATTTCGGCGACCGCATCGGCTGCTTGTCTTACCGCGTCCATTTCATGGGTGATCAGGACAATCGCCAGCTTGTAGTCATCGCGCAGTCTTTTTAGCAGATCGAGGATGGTGACAGTGGCTTCAGGATCGAGGCCGGACGTGGCTTCATCGGCCAGCAACACCGAGGGACGCAACGCCAGCGCACGCGCAATGCCAATACGTTGACGTTGGCCGCCGGAGAGCTGACCGGGATAGGCTTTGGCTTTGTGGCTGAGGCCAACGCTCTCCAGCAGTTCATTCACGCGCGCTGTGATGTCGCGATCCACCACGCCGAGATAGTGCAGCGGCAGCGCGATGTTCTCCCACGCCGTTTTGCGTTGAAGCAGTGCGGAAGACTGGAACACCGTGCCGATTGAACGACGCGCCTGGCGCAACGCTTCGCCATCCAGCCGGGAGAGATCGCTGCCGTTAACGCGAATGCTGCCAGAACTCGGTTGCTCCAGCAGGCTGATGCATTTCGCCAGCGTCGATTTCCCTGCGCCGCTCGGCCCCACCACCGCAGTGATATTGGCCTGCGGTACTTGCAGGCTGATAGCTTTCAGCACCTCGGTCACACGGCCGTCCGGCGCGCGGTAGTGCTTGCTTAGCTGATCTATCTCGATCATGAAACCTCCTGCGGCGTGGAAGTTTTGACGCGGTAACCCGCGCCCGGATGCGGTGCCTGCAGCTGTGGACCGGCAGCAAATAACTTCTCGCGCAATGTGCCCTGCGCGTACTCTTTTTTGTAAACACCGCGCTTCTGCAGTTCCGGGATCAGCAGCTCAACCACATCTTCAAAGGTTTCGTGCGTCAAGGCGTAGGCGAAGTTGAAGCCATCGACGTCGGTATCCTCTATCCAGCCCTGCAACTCATCGGCGACGGTTTCTGCGCTGCCAACAATCAATGGGCCAAAGCCGCCGATGCCCACCCAATCCGCCAGCGCTTGCACCGTCCACTGGCGATCGGGATCGGCAGTGGAGAAGGTTTCAACCGCTGATTGGATGGCGTTGGTGTGGATGTATTTCAGTACCTGATCCGGCTGATACTGACCGAAGTCGATACCTGTCCAACCCGATACCAGCGCCAGCGCGCCTTCGTAGCTCACCCAGCTGGTGTACTCCTTCCACTTGGCCTGCGCCGCTAAGTCGGTTTCACCAACAATCACGGTTTGCAGATTGAAGATTTTAATACTGTAGGGATCGCGGCCAGCTTCCACCGCACGACGGCGAATATCGGCGACGGTTTTCTTCAGCAACACTTTCGACGGGGAAGCGACAAATACACATTCAGCGTGTTCTGCGGCAAACTGCTTACCACGGCTGGATGCACCAGCCTGGTACAACACGGGCGTCCGCTGCGGTGACGGTTCGCACAGATGAATGCCTGGCACGTTGAAGAAGGTACCCTGATGATTGATAGGATGGATTTTACGCGGGTCGCTGAAGATACGGCGTTCGCGGTCACGTAACACCGCATCCTGCTCCCAGCTGCCTTCGAGCAGCTTGTACACCACCTGCAGATACTCATCGGCATAATCGTAGCGGCTATCGTGATCGGTCTGCGCTTTGTGGCCAATATTGCGCGCACCGCTCTCCAGATAAGAGGTCACGATGTTCCAGCCAATGCGCCCTTTGGTCAGGTGATCGAGCGTGGATAAGCGGCGGGCAAATGGATAAGGATGTTCAAACGACAATGACGCCGTGAGACCAAAGCCGAGATGTTCGGTGACCAACGCCATCGGGGTGATGAGCGCCAGCGGATCATTAACCGGGACTTGCGTCGCCTGGCGAATGGCTGCATCGCCGTTGCCGTTCAGCACGTCGTAAACGCCGAGCACGTCTGCAATAAACAGACCGTCAAATTTGCCGCGCTCGAGCAGGCGCGCCAAATCCACCCAATATTCCAGATCTTTATACTGCCAGGAACGGTCACGCGGATGCGCCCACAGGCCCGGCGACTGGTGTCCGACACAGTTCATATCAAATGCATTCAAGCGAATTTCACGTTGCGATGGCATAGCAATCTCCATAGCGAGGCCGTGATCGTGTTACGACCCGGCGTTCGTCAGTTAATTTTTAGGATGTTGAGAGATTAAAGCGCTGAAGGGGGACATCGCTCGACCTGAGCGATTTGCAGTTCTTCTAAAATGTTTTTCGCCACATCGGCGGCGTGATCGGCGACCTGCGGCAAGCCCATCAGTTCACCGAAGCGTGCACGGGCCGCCGGACCCACGACCCACAGACGCGCGTTTACCTCGCCTGCGCGGTTGAGTGCCTGCGACTGACTGTCGACATCAATACCGAAGCCCAGCCGATCGGGGCGAATCAAACCCTGCTGGCTGAGCGATTGCAGCAAAGGTTGGCTGGCAGTTAGGGCTTCATGGCCGGGGCCGGTGGTGACGATCAGATGATCGAGAAGGTGCGTTTGGCGATCGCCCTCGCGTGTGCGGAGTGTAATCTCCAGCTGCTTACCGCGCGCGGCAATAGCGGCCAGGCGCGCAGCCTGCACGTTAAGGCTGCCTTGCTGCTGACGCTGGCGGATTACTGCGGAGACCTGCGGCGCGATACGGTAGCGATGCACATCCCACCACGAGCGCAAATGGCGGACAAAACGCTGCTGCTCGCGTAACGGCAGCGATTGCCAGATGTCCTGACCTTGCACACGCACCTGATCCAACACGCGCTGCCAGGGTAACTGTTGTTGCGCTGCACGCGCCACTTCCGCGCGGATATGACGGAGCCAGTGACGTGCGCTAGGCACATCCTGCGGAGCTAACGTCCATTCTGGCCAGTCACCGCTCAGGTTGTCACGCGAGAGCTGTCCACGGCGCGAGAAGGCGATAAGCGGACCACGATGCTGACGCGTTCCCAACGACGCCACCACGTCAGCCATACTTAAACCGGTGCCAATAATCGCTACCGATACCGCCGGATCGATGGCATCTAACACGCCATGCTGCCACGGATTGGCTATCAACGCCGGGTGCGCCGAAAAAGGCTGCAACGCACGCGGCAGCGACGGCGGCGGATGGCTGATTGCTAATGCCAGCACATCACCTCGCAGGGTTTCACCGTTGCTGAGCAACAACTGCTGCCCTTCCCAGGCAATCGCGCTGGCCTGAATGTGGCGCAACGTGATGTGCGGATGCGCTTGCGCTGCTGCCGCAAACTGCTCTGTCAGATAGCGACCAAACATCCCACGCTGCGGATAGACCGCGCCATCAGCGCAATGCGCTACTGAATCCAGTGAACATTCCGGCTGAGCGCGATACCAGCGATCAAAGGCGCCCTGCTCTTCACCACTCAACTGCATGCGTGAAGCAGGCACATTGATGCGGTGCGCAGGCTCCTGCGTGGAATAGGCAACGCCGCCGCCGAGATGATCGCGCGGTTCGACCACTGTAATCAGTAATTCGGATGACGAATAACGTGCGAGATGAATCGCCAACGCAGTACCGCTGAAGCCGCCACCCACAATGATTACCTGTGCCGTTGCCATCGCCTTCTCCTGCATTAGCTGGCGCTTGTCTGTTTTGACGGACGTTTGTCGCCACCAATGGTTTCACCAAACGGACCGGTATTAATGGTGCGTTCACGCTGCTGCTGACCGTTAGCCAGTGGCAACAACGGCAGCAGCAGTTCGGCTACGCGATGGGCCTCTTCCAGATGCGGATAACCCGAAAGAATGAAGTTAGTAACGCCTAAAGCCTGATATTCACGGATGCGCTCCGCCACCTGCTCTGGGCTGCCAACCAGTGCAGTTCCGGCACCACCGCGCACCAGCCCCACGCCCGCCCAGAGATTGGGGGAGATGTAGAGATTATCGCGCGAGCCGTTGTGCAAGGCACTCATACGCGCCTGACCGGCGGAATCCATACGCGCAAAGATTTTCTGCGCCTGCGCGATGGTCTCTTCATCAAGATGCGCAATCAGTTTATCAGCCGCCGCCTGAGCCTCTTCTTCAGTCTCACGCACAATCACGTGTAAGCGGATGCCATATTCTAGTTTTCGTCCACGCTGTTCAGCACGTGCACGCACCACTTCTAGCTTCTCAGCAACCTGGGCTGGCGGTTCGCCCCAGGTAAGATAGGTATCGATTTGCTCAGCCGCCACATCAATTGCCGCTTCAGAGGAGCCGCCGAAATAGAGCGGTGGGCCATTTTCCTGCACCGGCGGGAACAGCACTTCCGCCCCTTCCACATGAATATGCTTCCCTTCGTAGTCCACTTTCTCACCGCGCATCAGGCGACTGTAGACATCAAGGAACTCTTTGGTGACCTCATAACGTTCACTGTGGTTGAGGAAAATGCCGTCACCTTTGTTCTCAATCGGATCGCCTCCGGTCACCACGTTAATCAGCAGGCGGCCTTCGGATAGACGATCTAGCGTGGTTGCCATGCGCGCGGCGAGCGTTGGCGGCTGTAAGCCAGGACGCACCGCCACCAGATAACGCAAGCGGCGGGTGATAGGCGCTAAGGCCGATGCAACCAGCCACGAATCCTCGCAGCTTTTGCCGGTAGGAATTAACACGCCGTAGAAGCCGAGATTGTCGGCGGCCAGCGCCACTTGCTGTAAGTAGGGTAAATCGACCGGGCGTCCACCTTCAGTGGTGCCAAGATACCGTCCATCGCCGTGTGTCGGTAAAAACCAGAAGACATTAATTTTATCGTTCGCGGAATCGGCCATTATGCTTTTCCTATATAACTTTATTAATAAATGATTATTTTGAAGTGTTTATTTAGTTATATAGCTCTTAGCAGGAAGCGTGCCAGGTCACTTTTTCGTACGAATCGCCGTATATCAGGCTGTTAGCACTTAGACCCGATTTGATCACAGTCGCGTTTGCAACTCAGGCACAACAGCAATTGCTGCATATGCAACTGCTTATGCTTTTTTCATGGTGTTCTTAGTCTGCGAGAGCATTTAGCGTGGTGCTACGCTCGCTCAAGGATTTACTGCCATGTTAACGCCTTACGCCAACCTTAATGATTCTCCTCGCCTTGTCGATCCCGCTTCTCTGGCGTTCCAGTCGCTGCTGGATAAATTCGCCCCGACTGATGCCACAGTGCTGATTGTCGGCGAGACGGGAACTGGCAAAGAAGTGGTCGCGCGCTATCTTCACCATCACAGTCAGCGACGTCATGGCCCTTTTCTGGCCGTCAACTGCGGAGCACTGACCGAAAGCCTGGCTGAAGCCGAACTGTTTGGCCATGAGAAAGGCGCGTTTACCGGCGCGACTCAATCACATCCCGGCTGGTTCGAATCAGCGCAAGGCGGCACCTTGTTGCTGGATGAAATTGGAGAGCTGAGTCCATCGCTGCAAGTTAAATTGCTGCGCGTTTTACAGGAGCGTGAGATTACGCGAGTGGGTTCGCGCAAACCGATTAAGGTGGATGTGCGCGTGATTGCTGCCACGCATGTGGATCTGGCTCAGGCGATACGCGAGCGACGCTTCCGCGAAGATCTGTTTTATCGGTTAAATATTGCCGTGGTTCCTTTGCCGCCTTTGCGCCAGCGGCGTGACGATATTCCGCTGCTGGCACAACATTTCCTCGCCCTCTACGCACGAAGGCTGGGACGTCCCGCACGTCGACTCTCGCCTGATGCACTTGAAGCGCTGCTTGAGTACAGCTGGCCGGGCAATATCCGTGAACTGGAAAATACGCTACACAATGCCGTATTGCTTAGCCGCGAAGAAACGCTGACGCCAGCGCAACTGCGACTTGCTGGTTACAGTGAACGCGGCTTCAACGACACCACAGATTCCACACTCGACAGCTTTCTCAAGCAGCAGCTAAGTAATCAACCACTGCAGCTGTTTGACCGGGTCATCAACAGCCTGATTAATAATGCGCTGGAGATGACCGAACAGAATCAAACCCAGGCCGCTACGCTGCTGGGTATTAGTCGGCATACGTTACGTACGCATCTGGCAAATCAGGGTGTGATTAAAGGACGCCGCAAGGTCACGCTATCACCAACTGTGTCTGATCCGCAGGGCACGCAAGAGCGTGAACTACGTATTGGTTATCAGAAGTTCGGTAATCTTGGCGTGTTGAAAGCACGCCAGAGCCTTGAACACGGCTTTGCTCAGCAGGGCATTAATGTGGTGTGGAGTGAATTCCCGGCAGGGCCGCAACTGCTGTACGCGCTGCAAAATAATGAGATTGATTTTGGCACCACTGGCGAAGTGCCGCCGATCTTCGCACAGGCCAACGGTAGCACCGTGACCTATATCGCCTGGGAACCCCCGGCGCCAAGCAGCGTTGGCATTGTGGTGCCACAAGATAGTGATATTCGCAGCGTCAGTGATTTACGCGGCAAACGCATTTCGGTTAATAAAGGTTCCAACGTTCACTGGTTATTGCTGCAATTACTGGAGGAGGCGGGAATCGGTCTTGAGGAACTCAAAGTGGTTTACACTCCGCCAAAGTATCCCTTAACGGCCAGTGATTATCTGTCAGTTGATGCGTGGATGATGTGGGATCCGCTGCTTAGCGCGGCCGAAAGCAATCCAGCACTGCGCATTTTAGTGAATGGTGAAGGGCGCGTGCGTAATCATCAGTTCTACCTGGCGCGACGTGATTACGTTGAGCAGCATGATGATATTCTCAGGCAGCTGGTTGAAACTTTGCAACAGACGGGATTATTTATTGATAGTCATCGTCACGAAGCTTCCGCTTTATTGGCGCTTGAACTAGGGATGGAAATCGCATCGGTTGAACGTGCACTGACGCGCCGCAGTCATAAAACCCGCGCCATGGCATTTGAAGTGATTAAAGAGCAGCAAATTATTGCTGACCGATTTTATGCGTTGGGGCTGATTAATAAACCTGTTCGCGTGCGTGATGCAATCTGGCAGTTTTCATCAGCGTTATCACTGGTTGAGTAATTCTCACGGTTAAAGTTATCCACGCTTTCTGTGGATAAAGCATTGAATATCATCTGGCTAAACGTGACTCGGAAACGAGATTTCAGGCTAAATAAGCGTTATAAGCTGGCGATTTCACCCTGAAATTATTTATAAAAACCCTTTACATTCATATATATAACATTGAAATCCATTGGGCGAATAGCTGAAATTTCACCCTTCTTACCGATAATTATCTCTTCTTAAACTGGCTGCTGTTGTTTGAGCATGCAGCTGGTCAAATAGCCTGCAGTTAGTTAATAAGTACTGGTTAATTGGTTTGGGTAGCCGACAATGATTGGCTTGGAATAGCGGCGATTTCAGCCTGAAATTTCGTTGGCGACAACCTATTTTTCATACAGTTAGCGATGAAATCGGACTGGCGAAGGAAAGAGAAGGGCAAAAAAAACCGCCCGAGGGCGGCATTGCGATTATTGATTTAAATATTTGTTGAGCGTCTCGTTGATTACCCTGTCCAGCTCTTCCTGTAGCTCTTTCGACTGACGATTAAACTCATAGCTAAACATACGTCCACGCGTTTTCTTCCGCGCAAAGCGATCTTTGTCTGCAAAGCTCCACAGCGGAGTTGCGATGGTTTTGTCTTTGGTCGGCGATTGAATCAGCGTCTGGCTGCCGTTGCGCACCAGACGCAGAATGCCATTCTTCACTTCATCTTCTGCCAATCCATCGCGAGCGCATACGGTATCGACATCCATACTAATGGTATCGATCAACGCATCAACCGTTTGGCCGGTTTCCTGCAGTTTTTCGTAGGCCTGCAGCAGCGTTTTGTAATCTGGATAGGTTAATTCAGAGTGATTGGGGAATAACGTTACCAGCTCTAGCGGTACGCTGGCGGCCTGCAAAGCACGCGTCACTTTAGCCTGCGAAAGACCTTCGCTCTGCGCTATTTCCTTTTGCGACAAGCCACCGTCTTTCAGTGCCAGTAGACGCATGCCCACTTCGCGCAGATTATGCTCTCGCGCGGTTTGAATATCCTGAGCCAATCGGCGCGCTTCATCAGCGGTAATAGCGACTTCGGTGACCAACACATCAAGCCCGGTTTTGCAGTGCAGCGCCGCAGCACGACGACGGGAGCCGTCAAGGATTTCAATGCGGTCATCGCGCTTCACGCCAATTGCCGGGAAAAATTGCTGCAGTTTGATGGTGCGGATAATGTCGCGCAATGATTCCGGCGTCAGTCCTGACTGATCACGACCATTGGTTTCCATCTTGACGAAGGTTTTCTCTTCTATTTCCTTCGCCGTGATGTGTTCAAGCGTGAACAGCGCGCGCTTGCCGGTTGAAAGGATGAAGGTCTGAGAATGGCTATCCGCGCTCTCCTCAGTTTGCAAAGGTGTCTGGCTGAAGGTTCGGCCAATAGTGATTCTTTTTGCGCTCATAATAACCTCAGTTCAGGCGAATGAATTCAATACGATCAAATACGGCTTTGGCGAAATCTTCCGCCGCTGAACGCGCATTTTTTAAGGCCTCGGTGCTGCCCACATAGGTTGAGGGATTGGCTGAGATTACCGTGTCAAACGACTCACCACAGCGCTCAAAGCCATCCAGACGCGGTAACGCAGCATCCAGCATATCGCCGCCAAAAATCTCTTTTGCCAGGCTGTGGCACAGTTTGTGGTCGGCTTTATTGGAGAGCTTTGACATAAAACCGATATTGCCCTGTAAGCGGCAGGTTGCGCCTGACTCTTCAATGATGCCAATCAGCTCCGGCAAACGCGTCAGATACTTTAACGTGGAGTGGAAATCCACCTGCGCGGGGGGCACTGGCGTCATCAGCAGGTCTGAAGCGGCAATAGCGTTCTTCAGGAAGGCATCCAGATGTGGGCCGCTGTCGATAAAGATGAAGTCATAATCTTTCTTCAGCTTGGCCACCACATTTTCATACAGGACCGCGTGAATATTCTGCTCCGGCAAGTGGGCAGCACAAAGCTCTTCCCAGCGTGAGGCAATAAAGGCGTCATCAATCGAAGCCGGCAGCACATCGACGCCGGGAATAATCGACGAAACGATAAACTCATTGAGCAATTCTTCACGGCTGACGTTTTGCAGCATAGCCTGGGCGGCTGTCGCTTCCACTAATCCCACTGAACGCTGATGATTCAGGAACATGGTGGCTGAAGATTGCGGGTCAAGATCGATGACCAGAATACGCAAATCTTCAAACAGCAAATGAGGATGCGCACGCAAAGCATGGGCAAGCGAGACAGTGGATACCGTTTTCGACACGCCGCCTTTAAGATTACCCACAAACAGGGTGAACGCTTCAGCGTGGCGGTCGCGATACTTAGGTACGCCGCGGTGGTGGTAGATGTCGATGATGTTCTGAATCGACATCGCATACTTGGTAGAGCTACCCGCCGCGCGTTTATCGAATGGATAGCCGTTTTCTTCCATTTCATTCACCGCATAATCAACGCTCGCACGCGTCAATTTAGGCAGTTTGGCTAACGCCGCTTTCGCGTAAACCTGATAAAACGTGTTTTCACGCAACTCTTCTTTCTGTGCCTGAATCTGTTCGGTCAGGCTCATTAGCATGCGCTCTGAACGTTGTGCGACTTTCAGAACCTGCTTCTCATCGTTAGCCATACTTGCTCCACACATGTAGGATTTATGACTTTATACATAAATCCTGCACATGAGGCAAATATATCTCTTCTACACAGGAACAATATGTTCTGCGAAATCACCTTGATTAAGATGGGCTTATCGCAAACGTTCACTGTAATCAGTGATCACGTTTTAATCTTTCAGGTTATTTCGCTCAGAAATGAATCGCTCGTTCTTTCTTCGTTACGTAAAGATTCACTGTAATCAGCAACTGGGTTCTTACTTTTGCTGCTTTAAAGAAAAGGCAGAGGAGGGCGATTACGACTGAAATAGGCCAATCATTCACTGTAATCAGCAGAGGTTATCAGTTGAAAGCTAACGTTCACTGCAATCAGTAAAAGGTTCACTGTAATCAGTAACCCTCCGATAAAGATTCACTGTAATCAGGGGACCTCATTTGTTCTTTCCGTTCTGGAACATACGCTACGGTTTAACCTTGACCAACCGAGCGTTCACTGTAATCAGCACATTTGGATGGTAACGACCTAACGGCAATAAACATTCACTGTAATCAGCAAAATGGCTTGAGCTCCATTCCAGCAAACGTTCACTGTAATCAGTGGATAACCAAGTGGCTTGGTTTAACGTTCACTGTAATCAGTAACCCAAATCGGAAAGATGAGCTGGGCATTCACTGTAATCAGTAAATGTTATGACGCGAAGAAGAACATTCACTGTAATCAGTAGGGCATCTTCTGGCAGTCTAAATCAGAGAATGTAATGCCCGGAAAAAGGATGCTGATACCGTGCGCGCGTTGAGTTAAACATTCACTGTAATCAGTACGCACTTCACTTTCATTCGGTCGGATTAACTCGGGGTTTTGGTATTGGTGTTCACTGTAATCAGTAAACTTACCACGAGAAACTCAGCCGGGAACGTTCACTGTATTCAGTAAAACGGATGCATTTCCGATGATGGTTATTTTGCTTCAAATCCGGACAGGGCAGGGGAGGAGAGACAAACATTCACTGTAATCAGTGGCGGCGTGACGTTGTTTTAAGATGACACTTTAGTCCTTAATAGAGTGCTTCAACTATGTTCACTGTAATAAGCAGATGAGCTCAACGTTCACTGTAATCAGTGTTGTGACCAACCCTGTCACTTTTACTGTTCGTATCAACAGGATAAATGCTGATTACAATGAACGCTGACAACAAAAGCAATAAAACCGTAATCTTTTCAAAAATTTACACCTAAACATTCACTGTAATCAGGAATACTTTAAGTCTACGTCATTCACTGCAATCAGTAGAGCTACTCGTGGTATTTGACGTTCACTGTGAACAGTAGAATAAGGATATAAGCCTGTATGACGTGATGCAGAACCGCCCTTGTAAGTACTCACTATCACTAATCATCAGTGAAAACGTGGATTCGTTGAAATGATATTCTTACGATGAATGGCATTTGGCAATGAGTTGCTGATTACAGTGAACACTACTGATTACAGTGAATGCCGCGAGGATTGCTGATTACAGTGAACGAAGGGGAAAAAGCAGGTGTCACTTTTGCTCAAAAAGTGACACCGCTGATAGGCGATTACTGATTACAGTGAACAGAGCGCATCACTCTTCAAACTCGATATCTTCCAGCGAATCGATACTTTCAAGATTGCTAATGCCATCAAGTTTTGGTGTTCTGCTATGAATGATAAAAAACACCGAGCGGCCACGTTTCACTTCCGAGTAGTCGAGATAGCCAATCTCTTTCAGTTGCTCCATTGCACGTCGAACCACGTGATTCTGCGTTGTAGTCTTTGAACCAAGATTGAGTCGCATACGTAAACGAGCAAGTGAAATCGGCGCGGGGTTCGTCGGCAGACTTTCAAGATAGGTGTATAACGCTTGCGCCGACTCTTTACGTTTGAGGCGTGAAATCGCACGCAGCTGTAACAACACCTTGTGGTCAAAATTATACAGTTCAAATAACTTTGGATCGGCTTGGATTCGCACCAGATCCTTCTCACGATCGTAATACGCCGATTGCACAAGGTGAGTGTGATAGGCTTTGCCATTACCTTCAAAGGACAACGTGTTGGTTGCGATGCGTCGCAAAGAAGCATCTAAACGCTTACGTAGCGCTGCTGACGAGTTCGCTGACGGGATCCCGCACATCTTAACGAAATCGATGAACGGCAGCGTCACGGTATCGCCCTTTGAGGGATAACGCGAGAAAGACTGAATGATGCCAGCCCAGGTTTTGAAATCATTATCCATATCCAGCCTTGCGCCGGTAATGGTAATCTTTTCATAGCCTTCAGACTTCACCAGTGAAAGGTTTTTCAACTCTTTTGTCGCATCTGTCGATGCCATCGCACCGGACTTACCGCGCGCAGTTGATTTCAATGTAGGAACAAACAGACCTAGGCGCATCAAAGCGACCGGTTGTACGGTGTTATTTTTATTTGGGTGCAGTTGAATAACTTCACCACTGTTTTTTGTCACCGACAGAAAAGGCTCGAGTAACGCCTTGTTTTCACTCTCTTTATCTGCCATAGCCTGAGATCTTCATTCTGTGGATGAAAAGGGTCGTTTTCTGATTACAGTGAACATTAACACTGTTTATAGTGAACATTCTACTCTCTATAGTGAATAAACTACTGACTACAGTGGACACTTTACTCATTATAGTGAACGTGATCACCTTCTAAGGCCTTGTGGGGTGCGGCCTGCGACGATCGGGGATCTCTTAGGATCTCTTTAAGATCTCTATATGATCTTTCTTTAAGATCTATTCACTGTATAACTGAACAACATCAGTTCTGAAGCGGCTTGCACCCCTTAAAACACCTAAAACACCTTCATCGCGTCAACATACCTTTCGATCCCTTAAAACCATCAGTTCCTGGCAAGGAAGATCCTCCCACTTCTCCTGATATGAACAACTTCCTCATTATTATTCATTTTAAAGAAACTTCTGCCGAGCGTAAGGTAAACACCATTGAGCATCACTTCACTAAGGCAGAGGACATTTCCATGACTGACAACGTTATTTCTCGCAATCCCACCAACGGCGAAATCATTGCGACCTATCCGCTGCAAAGCCCAGCTCAGCTTCAGTCTGCACTGCAAGAAAGCGCAAATGCATTCGCTGAATGGCGTTACACCGCAATGCCACAACGTGTAAAAGTATTGCGTCAGCTGTCAGAGCAAATTCGTCAGCGTCAGGATGAGCTGGCAACAATGGCCACACTGGAAATGGGCAAGCCCATCGCTCAGGCGCGCGCTGAAGTTCTTAAGTGCGCCAACCTTTGTGACTGGTACGCAGAGCATGGTCCCGCGATCCTCGCCGACAAACCGACGCTGGTAGAAAATCAGCAGGCATGGCAGTCATTTCGACCGCTAGGTGTGATCCTCGCAGTCATGCCGTGGAACTTCCCTTATTGGCAAGTGCTGCGTGGCGCAGTGAGCATGCTGCTGGCTGGTAATACCTATGTGCTAAAACATGCGCCAAGCGTCATGGGATCAGCGAATCTGATGACTTCACTGTTTGATGCGACCGATCTGCCAAAAGGTGGATTCACCGTAATTAACGTCGACAACGATGGCGTCTCAGCCGCGATTAAGGATCCGCGCATTGCCGCGGTAGCGGTCACCGGCAGCGTACGTGCTGGTGGCGCAATTGCAGCACAAGCCGGTGCGGTACTAAAGAAAACGGTATTAGAGTTGGGCGGCGCGGATCCTTTCATTGTACTGGCAGATGCAGACCTCGATGCTGCAGTGGCCTCAGCGGTCACAGGACGCTACCAGAACACCGGACAGGTCTGCATGGCAGCCAAGCGCTTCATCATTGAAGAAAGCGTCGCAGAAGCGTTTGAGGCGCGTTTCAGCGCAGCGGTTCAGGCACTGAAGATCGGCGATCCTTTAGATGAAGAAACCTACATCGGACCAATGGCGCGTTACGATCTACGCGATGAACTTGATAATCAGGTTCAGCAAACCATCAGAGAAGGTGCGCGTTTAGTGTTAGGTGGTCATAAGATCGATGGCGTTGGTAACTATTACGCTCCAACGATCCTTGCAGATGTCACGCCAGCCATGACCGCTTTCCAGCAGGAAATTTTTGGCCCAGTTGCCGCGATTACCGTAGCGCGAGATGCGCAGCACGCGCTTGAACTGGCCAACGACAGCGAATTCGGCCTGAGCGCCACGGTGTGGAGTAGTAATGAAGCCGTTGCCAATGAACTGGCAGAAAAGCTGGAAACTGGCGCGGTCTTCATCAACGGCAATGGCGCATCAGATCCGCGTGTCGCTATTGGTGGCGTGAAGAAAAGCGGCTATGGCCGTGAGCTCTCAAGTTTTGGTGTCCATGAGTTCTGTAACATTCAAACCGTGTGGAAAAACCGCCGTTAATTCTCCAGGGGCGCGTAAACCGCGCCCTTACTCCTGCCTGCATCCCCGCCTAAGACCGTTACACAACCGTTAAAATGTTGTGGACCAGTTCAAAATATCCACCAGTGGTATTATAAAGGTATTACATCTGGTGTTAGATTTGCCCCACCTACACCGGGGAGTCCAATTTAAATGAAAACAACAATCCCAAAACTGTCATTCATGATGTTTTTAGAGTGGTTTATCTGGGGCGCATGGTTTGTGCCGCTCTGGGCATTTCTCAGCAAAAACGGCTTCTCGCCGGTTGAGATCGCCTGGTGCTACGCCTGCACCTCAATAGCCGCCATCCTGTCACCGATCCTGGTAGGATCGCTGGCCGATCGCTTCTTCCAGGCACAGAAAGTACTGTCGCTACTGACCATCGTCGGATCTATTCTGATGTTTCTTGCCGCCCAGCAAACGCATTTCAGCGGCTTCTTCCCTTTGCTGTTGCTGTATGCACTCACTTATATGCCAACCATTGCGCTCACCAACAGCATCGCCTTTTCGCATGTCGCTGATGTGGAGCGTGATTATCCGCGCATTCGTGTGATGGGGACGATTGGCTGGATCGCGTCTGGCATCGTTTGCGGTTTTCTGCCGCCGCTGCTGGGATATGGCGATATCTCCGCAAGTAATGTGCCGCTATTGATCACCGCCGCCAGCTCACTGTTACTGGGCATTTATGCGCTGACACTGCCCGCAACGGAGCCGAAAAGTAGCGGTAAATTCAGCCTGCGCGTAGCGCTTGGCCTGGATGCGTTGCATTTGCTCAAAGATCGTAGCTTCCTCGTCTTCTTCATCTGTTCGTTCCTGTTCAGCATGCCGCTGGCGTTCTACTACATCTTTGCTGAAGGCTATCTGACCGAAGTCGGCTTGCCGCACGCGACCGGCTGGATGACGCTTGGACAGGTATCTGAAATCTTCTTCCTGCTGGCGCTGCCCTTCTTCATTAAGCGCTTTGGCATCGGCAAAGTGCTGCTGCTGGGGTTAACCACCGCTGCACTGCGCTATGTGTTCTTTGTGTTCGGCGGCGATCAAAACATGCTGACTTACGGTTTGCTGTTTATGGGCATTCTGCTGCATGGCGTCAGCTACGATTTCTACTTCATTACTGCCTATATCTACGTTGATAAGAAAGCGCCCGTGGCGATGCGCAATGCCGCGCAAGGTTTGATAACGCTCGCCTGCCAGGGCATCGGCAGCCTGCTCGGTTATCGTCTTGGCGGCTATCTGATGCAGGAAATGTTCGCCTATGACCAGCCGCGCAATGGCCAGACGTTCAACTGGGCGGGCATGTGGATGTTTGGCAGCGTGATGATTGTGATAATCACCATCGCCTTTATTGTGCTGTTCCGCGACGGCAAAAAACGCAGCGATGAACTGACCGCTTTTGATAACTCAGCAACTGCTGAAAGCCATAAATAAGAGATTTCACCATGACGATGACACTGCAAGAAAAACGGATTTTAGGCGCGTTTTATGGCCAGGCGCTGGGCGATGCGATGGGCATGCCATCAGAATTATGGCCGCGATCGCGCGTGAAACAACATTTTGGCTGGATCGATCGTTTCCTGCCCGGTCCGGCAGAAAATAACGCCGCCTGTTACTTTGGACGCGCATCTTTCACTGACGATACGTCGATGGCGCTGGCATTAGCTGATGCGATCGTGACTCATCATGGCGAGATCAATGCGGAAACCATTGGCGCGAATATTTTGCACTGGGCGGAGTCGTTTGATGCCTTCAATAAAAACGTACTGGGGCCAACCTCAAAAATCGCGCTCAATGCCATGAAAGCCGGCACGCCGGTGTCGCAGCTGGAAAATAATGGTATGACCAACGGCGCGGCAATGCGCGTCTCGCCGCTCGGTTGCCTGCTACCAGCCCGCGATCTCTCCACTTTTATTGATGCCGTCGCGCTGGCATCGAGCCCAACGCATAAATCAGATGTTGCGATTTCCGGTGCCACGGTGATTGCCTGGGCGGTGTCGCGCGCTATTGATGGCGCTAGCTGGGTAACCATTTGCGATGAGCTGCCTGCCATCGCACGTGAGGCGCAGGAAAAGCGCGTGACTACCTTTAGCGCGTCAATGGCGGCGCGTCTGGAGCTGGCGTTGGGCGTGGTTAAGCAGGGCAGGGGCGTGGAATCCAGCATGCAGCAGATTTACGATCTGGTCGGCACCGGCACCAGCACTATTGAATCGGTACCGGCAGCGATTGCCATGGTGGAACTGGCAGAAACCGATCCTAATCGCTGTGCGATTCTCTGCGCTAACCTCGGCGGCGATACCGACACGATTGGCGCGATGGCGGTGGCTATTTGCGGCGCGTTACACGGTATCGATAGCATTGATACTGAGCTGAAAGCCGAACTTGATGCCGCTAACGCACTGGATTTCACGCGCTACAGCCAAGCCTTTCTCGTTTTCCGCCAGCAGCGCGAGGCCGCTTATGCTGAAGCCTGACGATCTAAAGCGACTTAAAGCGCGCCTGCCGGTGTGCGTAATTGGTGCGGCGGTGGTGGATGTGATTGCCGATGCGTACTCGTTGCCGCATCGCGGCAGCGATATCGAGCTCCACCAGCAGGGCGTCAATATAGGCGGCTGTGCATTGAATGTAGCGATTGCGCTGCATCGACTCGGTATTCCATCAACCAACGCGCTGCCGCTCGGCAATGGCATCTGGGCGAGCATCGTGCGGCAGAAGCTAACGGAATACGGGATTCACAGCGTACTGGAAACAGTGAAAGGCGATAACGGTTGGTGCCTGGCATTAGTTGAACCGGATGGCGAGCGCACCTTTCTTTCAGTAAGCGGCGTGGAAAACCAGTGGGATGCTGCACTGCTCAGCTCGCTGCCGCAGCCGGCTAATCGCTGGATCTACCTTTCAGGTTATCAACTCACCAGCAAAAGCGGTGAAGTGCTGATCGATTGGCTGGAGCAGCAAACTCAGCCCTATCAGCTGTTGGTGGATTTTGGACCACGGCTGGCTGATATCGCTAATACACATTTTGATCGCATTATGGCCTGCCATCCACTGATTACAGTGAACAGACAGGAAGCAGAACTGCTGTGGCATGAACGTCTCGATGAGCATCAACCCTTTGATGTGCAGCAGTTAATGACGCGCTGGCAGCAGCGTTTTGATGCTGCGCTGGTGGTGCGGCTTGATAGCGAAGGTGCAGGTTTCGTTGACGCTGACGCTGACGCTCACGGCTGGATACCAGCGCTGCCGACTCAGGTCGTTGACACCATTGGCGCAGGCGACAGCCACGCTGGTGGTCTGCTGGCGGGATTGGCTTCAGGTTGGTCGCTGGCGGAGAGCGTCGCGCTGGGCAACATCGTCGCGTCTTATGTGGTTTCACAACGCGGCGGCGACTGCGCGCCCGACCGCGCCACGTTAAGCACCTATTGGCAGCAGCGCCTTACTCAGCAATAAACACATACATGTCGCTACGACAGTAGCTAATGCTGTACTCCAGCGGATTGCCCTGCGCATCTAACGCCAGCTGCTTAATAACCAAAATGGGTACGTTGTCGGGCAGGGCGATCTGCTGCTGGAGCGCCTCATCAGGCATGCGAGCACTCACTCTACTTTGCGATTTCACCGGCAGGATTTGCTGCTGGTGGAAATAGTCGTAAAGCGAAATACCAATCTCATCTGCATCAGCGATCAAGCGCGCCGGCACCCAGGATTCTTCAACAGACACCGCCAGTTGATCGACATAGCGAATTCGCTTCAGCAGAAAAACCTCACTGCCTATACTCACGCCCAGCTTCCCGGCAATTTCGGCGCTACAGTGGATTTTACTTTTGTTAATCCACACCGTATCCGGCTTCTTACCGCGTAATACCGCTTGTTGCGACAAACCTTTCGGCTCTTTCAGTGAATACTCAAACTGGCTGCAAATCTGCGTGCCGTAGCCGCGTGAGCGCAGCACCACCCCCTCTTTTTCCAGCGCATCCAGGGCCTTACGGACCGTAATACGCGAAATACTCAGCGATTGGCTGAATTCACGTTCACTCGGCAGGATCTCTTCATGCACCAGCACGCCATCGCGCACCGCATCTTTAATCGCGCTAGCGAAACGTTTGTACAGCGGCGTGCGGCTCTCATCGGCAAGGGTAGAAGTAAGCCGCGAAAATAGTGCTGTTGGGTCGGTCATAGCAGGTTGGTTCACTCAATCCGGTAAGCGGCAGAACGCTATGATACTGACTTTTTGCGGCGGGCGAAGTATTCGATCAGCATGGATATCACGAATAAATGCTTTAAAAACAATAAAAGCCCCTTTGGGGCTTTTCATAATGCGAAACTCAAAATCAACGCTCATCAAACGGCACGCCACCTTTGGACTTATGGTGTTTTGGCGTTTCGATGATGGAAACCGTCACCGAATTAGCATCGATCTCGAACGAATCCGCCACCGCTGCGGTGACGGCCCTTAATAACTTTTTCTTCTGCTCGACGGTGCGACCTTCTGCCGCATAAACAACGATTTCTGGCATATCTGCTTCTCCTTGACAGTGAATATCGATTTTCAGCATACCTCAGGCAAAGGCAATCCGGCAGCGTGAATCTCAGCAAAATGTAGCCTGCCGCTAATCCGTTCAGCGTTCCATAAATTCAATCTGTGTTGAAATGTGAATTGTTATGTTATAACGTAATTATAGCGTTCTTTTTGTCGCGATATTTTACGGAAAACATAATGAAATCAATTAAAAATTTGCTTATCGCCTCGGCGGTAGGCCTGGCTTCTTGCGCCTCATTAGCGGCGGAACATCAGGATAAACCTGTGCGTATTGCGGCACCGTTCGAAATCAAAGGTGCCGATCCCGCGCTCTCCGGTGACATTCTGCTACGCATGGATGTGGTCGAAACGCTGGTGGAAGTTAACGAACGCGCCGAGCCTATCCCGGCGCTGGCCGCAAGCTGGCAAGTCTCTGCTGATGGTTTGCGCTGGCAATTACAGCTGCGCGATAACGTCCGTTTCCATGATGGATCGCCGCTGGATGCCGCCGCTGTGGTGAAATCACTGAACACCGCGCGGAGTAAAGCGGGTCTACTGGATAAAACGCCGATTACCGAAATCAGCGGAGAAGGGCAACAGGTCACCATCACTTTACGCGAACCCTTCGTCCCCTTGCTTTCGGTGCTGGCAGACAGTCGTTCGCAGATTCTTGCTTTAGCCAGCTGGGATGCGCAGGACAAGATCACTCGTATCATCGGTAGCGGTCCGTTCATGCTGACATCGTTTCAGCCACCACAGTCGCTGACGGTGAAACGCTTCAATGATTACTGGGGCGAAAAGCCTGCCATTGCAGCCGCCAGTTATCTCTCCTCTGGACGTGCTGAAACTCGCGCGTTGCTGGCGGAAAGCGGTGATGCAGATTACGTTTTCAATCTTGATGCCGCCAGCCGTCAGCGCTTAGCCCGTAAGCCATCGCTGCAACTGCCGGCCATTCCGGTGCCGCGCACCCTAATGCTAAAGCTGAACCTGGGCGATCCGCTGTTAGCCGAGCAGCCGGTGCGAGAAGCGATCAGCATGGCGATTGATCGTAACGCGTTGGCGATGGCGGTGCTGCGTTATCCGGGCGCGGCCAGCCAACTGTTTCCACCCAATATGGGCGCCTGGCATAACAGCAACCTGCAACCGCTGCAGTTCAACCTGCAACAGGCAGCACAACAGCTGCAGGCGGCGGGGTGGAAAGTGGGGACCGATGGCGTCTTAGTGCGCAACGGTCAGCGCTTCAGCCTGACGCTGCTGACGTTCCCGGATCGTCCCGAACTGCCGCTAATGGCGATGGTGATCCAGCAGCAACTGCGCAAAGTGGGCATTGAAGTGAAGATCAACGCCACCAACGCCAGCGAAATTCCTGCACAGCATCACAGTAATCGTCTGCAGCTGGCGCTGTTCTCCCGCAACTTTGCCCTAACGCCTGATCCAACCGGCACCTTACTGCAGGATTACGCCACCCACGGCGGCGACTGGGGGGCGATGAATTGGCATCCGGCAGCGTTTAACGCGGCGTTGCATACGCTCACCCAGTCCACCGATGAGGCTGCACGTGCGCAGGCCCGTCATCTGATCACCACCTCACTGCAGCAGGATTTGCCGGTGATCCCTATCGCCTGGTATCAGCAATCGGCCGCGATTAACAGCAAGCTGAAAAACGTCACGCTCGATGCGTTTGAACGTCACTTTGGTCTGCGTCAGATGCAGTGGGAGCAATGATGATAAAGCTTCTTGGCTGGCGCCTTGGACAAGCGGTTTTTGTGATGCTGGCGGTCGGTTTACTCACCTGGTTTTTGGTGCAGGCGCTACCGGGCGACATGGCCTGGCGTATTGCCAGCGGTCGCTATGGCTACGATCGCGTGGATGCCCACGCAGTCGCGCGGGTACAGCAGGAGTTGAGTGGATCATTACAGCAGGGCAGCGCGTTGCTGCACTGGTTGTTCGATCTGCTGCAGTTCAATTTTGGCCGTTCGCTGGTATCGGGCGAGCCGGTAATGGATGAGCTGCGCTGGCAGCTTAGCCAGACGCTGGCGCTCGCTGGCACATCGCTTGTTCTGACCCTATTGCTCACCTTGCCGTTAGGTATTTGGGCGGGATGCCACGCCCACGGTAAGCTCGATCGTGCGTTGTTCTGGCTGAGCGCGCTGCTGAAATCGGTACCGCATTTCGCGCTGGGTATGCTGCTTATCGTGTTGCTGGCACTTCAGCTTGATTGGCTACCCAGCGCCGGTCACGGCGAGCTGCGTCATTTCCTGTTACCGGCGTTGACGCTGGCGTTATCGTTAACCGCCGTTGGCGTCCGCGTGGTGCGTGAAGCCACTTTTCAGGTTGTCACGTCCGGCTATTACCGCTGGGGCGCGCAAAAAGGTTTAGCGCCCGCCACGTTGTTGCGCCGTCATGGGTTACGAAATCTGGCATCGCCGGTAATGACCTGGTTCGGCATGCAGTTCGTCTGGCTGGTGGAAGGGGTCGTCGTGGTAGAAACGCTGTTCGCCTGGCCGGGCATTGGCCACGCGCTGGTGCATGCCATTTTTGCGCGCGATGTACCGGTGATTCAGGCGAGCGCCATGACGCTCGGCCTGCTGTTTGTCTTGCTCAACATGCTGGTGGATGCGGGTTGTCATCTACTTGATCCAAGAGGGAGACGCGCATGATGCTTTCGCCTGCACGTCTGATTGGCTGGCTGATGTTGTGCTCACTGCTCGGCTTCGCCTTCTTGCTGCCACTGGTTCATCACGGCGATCCGCTGGAACAGGATCTATTGCAGATCCTGCATGCGCCCAGCAGCGGCAACCTTCTCGGGTTTGATCATCTTGGTCGCGACATGATGTCGCGCCTCAGTGCGGCATTGCGTCTGTCCCTCGGCCTCGCGGCGCTGTGCGTAATAAGCGCCATGCTGGTCGGTGTATTCGCTGGCGTAATAAGTGCGCTCTATGGCGGCTGGCTCGATCGCGCACTCAGCATGCTCGGCGACATGTGCCTCGCGCTGCCGGGTTTGCTGCTGGTATTACTTTTAGCCGCGATTGCGCCCGATTCCCCAGGCATGCTGTGGCTGGGCATTTCATTGGTGCTGTGGGTGGAATTTTTCCGCGTGACACGTGCCACCTTACGTCCAGTGGTGCATGCGCCCGGTATGCAGGCGGCAATGCTGCTTGGCTTCTCGGCGTTCTACCGTTTCCGCCGACATCTGTTGCCAGCCTTAGCGCCAGTGTTAACGACGTTGACGTTGTTCTCTTTCAGTAGCGCCATCATGGCGGTGTCGGCACTCGGTTTTATCAGCGTTGGCGTGCGCCCACCGACGCCGGAACTGGGATTGATGATGACTGAGCTACTGCCATTTGCCTGGGAAGCGCCGTGGTTGCTGATGCAGCCGGTGATTGCGCTATTTCTGCTGCTCATTAGTCTGAATCTCTTAATGAAAAAGGAGCGTCGATGAAAGGATTACACGCCATCGGCATCAGCGTTACCACCGCCAGCCAGACGCTGGTGGAACCGGTAGATCTCACCTTGCTGCCAGGTCAGCCACTCACGTTACTGGGCGAAACGGGTTCGGGTAAAAGCCTGTTGGCGCAGGCCATCATGGGTATTTTGCCAGACGATCTGCAGGCGAGCGGCACGCTTATTATCAACGATCGATGCTTCACTCTACCGCAGGATGTCGCGCTATTACGCACTTTGTGGGGCCACACCTTAGCTTCGTTGCCACAGGAACCCTGGTTATCGCTCGATCCCACCATGTCAGTGCTACAGCAGGTGGCGGAAGGCTATCGTTTTGTGCGCGGACAAACAAAAGCAGACAGCGAAAACGCTGCCAGCAGTGATTTACAGCAGCTGGGCCTGGCACAATCGGCATCCCGTTATCCGTGGCAACTCTCCGGCGGTATGGCGCAGCGCGCCGCCTTTGCAGCCGCTCGCGCAGGCGGTGCGCAGATATTGCTAGCCGATGAGCCAACCAAAGGACTGGATGTGGCGCGTCGTGATGAGGTAGCGGCCTTGTTGCGCAGGGAAGTGGCTGAGGGCGGCACGCTACTCACCATCACGCACGATATCGCCCTGGCCCGACAGCTGGGCGGCGAGGTGATCGTGATGCACAAAGGGAAAGTCATTGAACAGGGCAGGGCGGAGCAGGTAATGCATTCACCGCAGCAAAGCTACACGCGCAAATTGCTCGCCGCCGATCCGGCCGCATGGCCCGCGCGGCAGCAAACTTTCATTGCAAGTAAACCAGTAGTCAGTGCCGAGGGGATTCAGCTGCAGCGCAGAGGGAAAATGCTCGGGGTGCCGGAAAACTTCACGCTGCACGCGGGTGAAGTCGTTGGGCTGTACGGTGCCAGCGGTAGCGGGAAAAGTAGCTTTGGCGATGTACTGCTTGGATTATTAACGCCGCAGCGAGGCCGCATTACGCGCCATGCTGCGGTGGATACGCTGAAATATCAGAAGATTTATCAGGATCCATCCGCGTTATTTCCACCAACCCGCACGCTAGGGCAGAGCCTGAACGATCTATTGCGACGTCATCGCATTGCTTCCACAAGGCGAGATGCGTTGATGGAGCAGTTGGCGCTGGCACCGGATCTGTTGAAACGTCGGCCCGATGCGCTCTCGGGCGGCGAGCTACAGCGCTTCTCGTTGCTACGCGTAATGCTGCTGGAACCGGTGTTTCTCTTCGCCGATGAACCCACATCGCGGCTTGATCCGCGGGTGCAACAGCAAACCATTCAGCTCATCACCTCATTGGCAAGCGAGCAGCAATGCGCGGTGCTGCTGGTGAGCCACGATCGCGATCTGCTGGAAAAAGGTACGCATCGGGTAATCGCAATGGAAACCCGGAATTAGCGTTCTGGCGGCTGGCTATCACCGAGACCGAGGGAACGCTGCATCACCACGGTATCGAGCCAGCGGCCATGTTTGAAACCCACCGACTTCATTACGCCGGTGTGCTCAAAACCGAGCGCCCGGTGTAACCCCAGCGATCCTGCGTTGGCGCTATCGCCAACGATCGCAATGATTTGGCGAAATCCAGCCGCTTCCGCCAGCGCAATGGCTTTTTGCAGCAGCGCGCGTCCAATGCCTCTACCCGTTTGCTGCTGATCGAGGTAAATCGAATCCTCCAGCGTGAAGCGATAGGCGTAACGCGGGCGGTACGGTGCCAGATAGCAATAACCCAGCACCTGTTCATTCTCTTGTGCCACCAGCCAGAAACCGCCGCGCTGCTGCACATCCTGCACGCGATTGAGAATTTCGCTCGCAGAAGGCGGTTCGGTTTCAAAAGTTGCGGTGCCGTGCAGCACATGCCAGGCGTAGATCTTCTGAATGGCCGCTGCGTGATGCGGTCTGGCGGGAATAATGTCCATATGTTCCTGATTATCAGCGTAGAAAATCACAGCATGCCACCACGCCGCACGCTAATCACCGGATTTAACAATAGGAAATTGTGATGGCTGATATCCTGCAGCGTAGAGTCGCCATTCATGGCGACCTGGAACAATCCGCAATTAATTTTGCTCAGAAAGCTGCACCGCCATGGTATCTGGCTCTAAGGCTTCGAACACGTGCGGTTCGTCGGCGGGGTAACAAATATAATCGCCTGGATGCAATTCAACCGGTGCATCGCTAGGGCCAACGAGCGCCCGGCCGCGGGCGATGATGATATGTTCAACTGAACCCGGCGGATGGGGCTCGGAAGCGCGCGGCGCGCCAGGTTGACTGGTTACCAGATAAAGATCGCGTCGCCCGCCGGGTGGGCAACTGGCCAGTAATGCCGCCTGATAATCTGCCATCTCCGCCGACACAATCATCCCTTCGCCACGGCGAATGATCTGTAAGCGCTTCACTTCCGGCTCCATCAGACGCGCAAAAGGTATATTCAGCGCCACGCACAGCGCCCACAAGGTTTCGAGGCTAGGATTGCCGTTACCTGCTTCAAGCTGCGAAAGTGTAGATTTAGCAATCCCGGCGCGGCGCGCCACTTCTGTCAGCGACAGCCCTGCACGCTGGCGTTCACGTAATAACCCGGCAGCAATAATATCAATTGGCGTGGTCAAACCTACTCCTGTTCTTTATATCGAACGATTTGTTCGTCTTGTAAAACAATCACACTGCGTTCATTATAACGGCTTTCCTGTTCGATATGAGATCAAATTGTGATGCGTCTGGGTGCAGTGCCGCTTGATCGCGGAGTAATAAAAGCCATTTTCCTGGTGTGTCTGGCCGACGGTATTGTCGGGCTTTCGTATGGTTCGCTGGCAGCAGCAGAAGGTTTTCCGCTGTGGGTGCCGATTGCCCTCTCGACGTTGGTGCTGGCAGGCGCATCGGAATTTCTGTTTATCGGCATTGTGGCCGGTGGCGGCAGTCCGCTGACGGCGGCAGCGGCCGGTTTGCTGGTCAATGCGCGTCATCTGCCGTTTGGTATTGCGGTGAAAGATCTGGTCGGTAAGGGCAGTCGCAGCCTTTTGGGCTGCCACATCATGAATGATGAAAGCGTGGTGTTCGGCATTTCTCAACCCAACCTGCCACAGCGGCGGGCGGCGTTCTGGATCTGTGGCTTAGGCATTTTTACCATCTGGCCATTGTCAGTGATTGGCGGTGCGGTGATCGGACGCTTTATTCCTGACGTTTCCTCTATTGGCCTTGATGCGGTGTTTCCGGCGATCCTGATTGCCTTGATTTTCCCCGCGCTGCGCCAGCGTCGTACGCTTATTCCGGCGACGCTTGGCACGGCATTGTCGGTACTGGCGACACCGTTTGTTCCGGCGGGGATGCCGGTGCTGTTTTCACTACTCGGATTATTGAGCTGGCGGGAGCGTAAGAATGCAAAATAATCTGATCATCGCGGGCATAGCACTGCTGGCGGTTGGCACCTATGCCATCCGCTTTGCGGGTTACCGCCTTGGCAGCCGCATGCAGATGTCGGAACGGGTACGCAGCATGTTATCTGATGCCGCCACCGTTTTGCTGTTGGCGGTGGCGGTCACCACCGCACTGTTTGAAGGTACCCACTTCGCCGGAGTGGCGCGTATCGCCGGCGTGCTGTTTGCGGTGTTTCTCGCGTGGCGTCGCACCCCGTTGATTTTAGTCATCATTGGCGCTGCGCTGATGACGGCATTGTTGCGTTATTTAGGCGTGCCTTAAACCTTTTTGCTACTGTGTGATATCCCGGAACAACAGCAAACAGGAACCTATATGAAACCGCGTTTAGCCCGCTGCGATGAAACTGCCGCGTTGTGGCGCATTCGCAATCTCGCCATACGCCACGGTTGTCAGGGTGTTTATCCGGCAGAAGTCATCAATGCATGGACGCCCGATGCGTTACCCGCTGGTTACTTTGCGGCGGTAAAACGCAATCCGTTCTTTGTGATAGACGATCCTGAACAGGCGTGGCCGCTACCGGATTTCTCGATCTCCATAACGGCAGCGTAGAGGCAATTTTCACGCTGCCCGCCTGTAATGGCAAAGGCTATGCCAGCGCGATCATGCAGGCGATCATTGATGAAGCACGGCAGCGCGGTTTTAAACAATTGACGCTCGCCGCCACGCCCAACGCCAGCAGTTTCTATCAACGCCACGGTTTTCACGTGGTGCGTGACGCGTTATACCCTTCGGCGCTGGCGCAAGCCGATCTCGCCTGTGTTGAAATGGTCCGCGAGCTTTAAGGCTTAAAATGATAAACAGTGCAAACAACAAGGATCGCGCGAATATGGTAATTAACTGCGTTGCGTATCGCCACGGTAAGCGTGAAGAGCATGTTGATGTTGCGGACATCAGCGAAGTGCTGAAAGAGGAGAAATCCTTTGTCTGGATGGGATTGTACCAACCTGAACCGGCCTTTATGCAGACGCTGCAACAGGAGTTCAGCCTGCACGAGCTGGCGATAGAAGATGCGCTAGTGGCACATCAGCGACCGAAGATTGAGCAATATGGCGATTCAGTATTTATCGTGGTGAAAACCGCACATATGGACGATCTGCAGCGCATCACTTTTGGTGAAACGCACTTCTTCCTTGGCAAAAACTTCTTGATCACCGTGCGTCATGGATCGTCAGAAGGCTATGCTGCGATTCGCACTAAAGCGGAAAAAAATCAATCGATGCTGTGTGAAGGTCCGGGCTATGCGCTTTATTGCATCCTCGATTTCATCGTTGATCACTACAGCAAAATCACCGAATCCCTAAACGATCGAATTGGTGGGCTGGAAGAGGGCATGTTTACCACTCGCTTCGACAGCGATGCGTTGCAAAACGTTTACCACCTGCGTCGCGAACTGTTAGCGCTGCGCAATGCGGCGCTGCCGGTGACAGAAATTTGTCAGCAGCTGGTGCGTTTTCATGAAGATATCATCCCGAAAAATCTGCGCGCCTATCTGCGTGATGTGCAGGATCATGCGCATCACGTGATGATTGATGCGGAAGATATGCGTGAGATGCTCACCAGCGCGATGCAGGTCAATCTGGCGCTGGTGTCGGTGCAGCAGAGCGAAGTGAATAAAAAGCTCGCCGGCTGGGGTGCGATCCTGATTGTACCGACGATTATTTTCAGTATGTACGGCATGAACTTTCCCGATATGCCGGAATTGCACACGCACTTCGGTTATCCGGCGGTGGTGGGCGTGACAATCGTCATCTGCTGCGTGATGTGGTGGCGGTTGAAAAAGGCCGGCTGGCTGTAACGTGGCCGTATTGGTCGTGTGCAGTTTGCTGAATTAATCCATTGCGTTCACTTTAAAAGCAAGGCCATGATAACGCTCTGATTGCTCAAGGAGATTGTCATGGCTTCTTCGCCTTTCACTATCGGTCTGCTGCTGTTTCCCAACCTCACGCAACTCGATCTCACCGGCCCGTGGGAAGTGTTTGCCCGCATGCCCAACGTCAAAAATTATCTGATTTGGAAAGATCGCCAGCCGGTGATGTCCGATCGTGGCATGGCGATTGTGCCAACCGCGACCTTTGCCGACTGTCCGCAACTTGATCTAATTTGCATTCCCGGCGGTCCAGGACAAATCGCGCTGATGGACGACGACGAAACGCTGGATTTTGTGCGGCGTATGGCGCAAAACGCGCAATGGGTGACATCGGTGTGCACTGGCTCGCTGGTGTTAGGCGCTGCGGGATTACTGCAAGGATATCGGGCAACTTCGCACTGGGGATCGCTGGATCAGCTCAGCCTTTTAGGCGCCACGCCGGTAGCGGAACGCGTGGTGCGTGACCGCAACCGCATCACCGGCGCGGGCGTCACCTCAGGCATTGATTTTGCCTTAACGGTGGCGCAGGAGTTGTTTGGCTGCGAGATAGCGGAGAATATTCAGCTGCAGATGGAGTACGATCCGGCGCCGCCATTCCACTCTGGCTCTCCGCGCAGCGCCTCACCAGCGCGACTGGCCCAGGCGAAAAATCAGATGCAGGATTTTATTGCCCGACGCCGTTTGGCAACCGAGCAGGCAGCGGCAAGGCTAAAGCGCTAATACGACAGATGAGTATGAAATCTGGCGATTTCAGCCTGAAATCGCCACGGATTTTTACCCTCAATGTGCGCTGGCAGTAGGGCGCACGGTGATTTCACTGGTATCAACCTCGCCAGGTTGTTCGATGGCCCAACTTACCGCTTTGGCAATCGCTTCCGGCTGCAGTGCAATCTGGCGATAACTCTTCATTGCCTCACGCGCAACACGGTCGCTGATGCTATCGGCGAGTTCAGACTCCACCACGCCCGGATTGATCACCGTAACGCGCAGATGCTGTGATTCCTGGCGCAGACCATCGGAAATGGCACGCACTGCGAATTTAGTGGCGCAGTACACCGCCGCGGTGGGGGAAACCGTCAGGGCGCCAACCGACGCGATGTTGATGATGTGGCCAAACTGCTGGGTCTGCAGGGTAGGAAGCACTGCCGCGATACCATACAGCACGCCGCGAATGTTGACGTCCAGCATCAAATCCCACTCTTCGACTTTCATAGAACTCATCGGCGACAGCGGCATGACACCTGCATTGTTAATCATCACATCAATGCGGCCATATTTCTCCAGCGCAAAATCGGCCAGCTGCTGTGTATCGGCACGCCGAGTGACGTCGGTAAGCAAATAATCCACGCTTGCGCCCGCTAAACGCAGCTCATCGTAAAGCGCCGTCAGGCGATCGGCGCGACGAGCACCGAGAATCAGTTTGTGACCTTGCTGCGCCAGATGACGTGCAATGCCTTCGCCTATGCCGCTACTGGCGCCGGTTAAAATAATCACTTTAGGATTTGAGTGGGTCATGACGTACTCCTCGTTAAGTTGACGAGGCTATTGTTGATGAATCATACGTTAGACGACAGACCCGATCGTGGCGCATGTTTGCCTGATTCTCTCGCTACCATTGTGTATTTATCACCTTGATGGCTATGCTTTGCCTGAATCTCTCTGCGGAACATCATTTATGGCGCTCTCAGTTCAACAACGTACCTGCGCATTGCTCAGTCAGCTGGCACGTCAGGAAGGCTATACCGAATCGCTGCTGGACAGCGTGCGCTTTATGCGTGCCGATCGGCAGTGGGCGCGCACGCCGGTGCTGTATGAACCCAGTATCATTATTATTTGCCAGGGTTCGAAACGCGCGTTTCTGGCCGACAAAATGTATCGCTACGATGCACAGCATTTTCTGGTGCTGTCGGTACCGTTGCCATTCTCTGCTGAGACTGAGGCAACCTCCGAAGAGCCGTTGCTGGGTATTGCTGTTCGCCTGGATGTTGCCATGGTGGCGCGGCTGGTGGCGCAGCTGGCCAGCGTTGAAACGGCGATGACTGCGGCACCAGCGGGCATTATCTCGACGCCCATTGATCAGGCATTAGCGGAAAGTACCTTACGCTTGCTGGAAGCGCTGAGCGATCCACTCGAAGCCAAAGTATTGGCGCCAGCGCGGGTTGAAGAGATCTGTTTTCGCGTGCTGATGGGCGAGCAGGGCGGCGCGGTGCGCGCGGCGTTAACCTATCAAGGCCATTTTGGCCGCATCGCCCGTGCTCTGCAGCGTATTCATCAGGACTGGCGTCAGCCGCTAAATGTGCCGCATCTGGCAAACGAAGCCGGAATGAGCGTGCCGCGTTTTCATCTGCATTTCAAAACCGTCACGCAAACCTCGCCGATTCAATATGTTAAATCGCTGCGTTTACATCAGGCGCGTTTGATGATGATCCGCGATAATCTCACCGCCGCTGGCGCGGCAGCGCGCGTAGGTTATGAGAGCGACTCGCAGTTTAATCGTGAGTTCAAACGGATGTTTGGTCGAAGCCCGGCAGAAGAGGCGCGGATAATGAAGCGGGCGTTTGAGTTGTTACCGCCGGAACAGTTGTCCGGCCGTTTACTGGCACATTAACTTAACGAATCGCCATGACGGCGACGACAGCCAGAATCCAGAACAGCGCGCAACCGGACAATACCAGTTGCCAAACACGGTGACGTTCGACGTTAAAAATAGTAGAAAAATGAGTGCGTATAAGGGTTTGCATAGTGACCTCAGTTCCGAAAATTAAATGATTAACTCGCAAGCTGCAGTAAGAAGATACTGTCAGCGAATGAGAACATTCTGACTGCTTTTAAGGAATGAGATCGACAAGACCAGTCTTGGTTTTGTGCGCAAATGATGAACAGCTAATCAAGATAAAGCCGCGAATGGACCTGATCCATGCGCGGAATTTCGGTAAGGAATTGTCTGGTTATACGTTGCGTGTTACGCCACCATCTACGCGAATATTCTGAGCGGTAATGTAGGCCGCGCCCGGCGAGGCGAGGAAAGCAATGGTCGCCGCCACTTCTGCAGACGTACCGTAGCGCTGCAATGGCACGCTATCGCGGCGTTCATCGGTTTTCGGCAGGCTGTCGATCCAGCCAGGCAGCACGTTGTTGATGCGAATATTATCGGTCGCGTAGGTGTCAGCGAAGATTTTAGTGAACGAGGCTAAACCAGCGCGGAACACCGCGGAGGTCGGGAACATATCGGTGGGCTCAAAGGTCCACGCTGATGAGATGTTAATAATGCTGCCGCCGCCTTGTTTCTGCATGATTGGCGTCACCAGTCGCGTGGCGCGCACCACATTTAAAAAATACGTTTCCATGCCGAGCTGCCACTGCTCATCACTCAGCTCCAGAATCGGTGCGCGTGGACCGTGTCCGGCGCTGTTAACCAGCACATCAATACGGCCCCAGCGTGCCAGCGTGTGTTCCACCAGCTTGTGCAGATCGTCTACCGATTGGTTGGAGCCTGTTACGCCCAACCCACCCAGCCGTTCTGCCAGCGCTTCGCCTTTACCGGACGAAGAGAGAATCGCCACTTTATAGCCGTCACTTGCCAGCTTTTCGGCAGCTGCCGCCCCCATACCGCTGCCGCCAGCGACAATCACTGCAACTTTTTCTACTGTCATAATCCGCTATCCTCTCAATTAAAAATCGATTTAAGCCAGTATAAAAGGTAATTTCAGCCACAGAGAGTCAGTTTGATTGTCATTTGACGATAGGAAAACTACAGGATGAGTCACGGATTTAGCCAGCTTCCGCCGTTGAATGCGTTAAAGGTATTCGAAGCCGTCACGCGCCATCTTAATTTCCGTCTGGCGGCGGAAGAGCTAGGCGTGACACAAGGCGCGGTTGCGCAGCAAATTCGTGGGCTGGAAGCCAGCCTTGGTCTAAAACTGTTTGAGCGATTGCCGCGCAGTCTGGCATTGACGGGTGCGGGTGCAGGTTATGCGGTCAGTATTCGCCAGGCATTTGAGCTGATTGATGAGGCCACGCGGACATTACGTCCGGAGCCAAATCGCTTAACCCTGAGCGTGACGCCCACCTTTGCCAGCCGCTGGATGCTGCCGCGCCTGCCGGGTTTTACCGCCGCCTGGCCAGATATCGATTTGCGCGTGCTGGCCTCGGAACGGCTGGTTCAGTTTCATCATGAAGGCGTTGATTTAGCGGTACGCTATGGTCGCCCGCCGTTCGGCGCCGGCCTCGATGCTACATTGCTGTTTAGCCAAACGGTGCTGGCGGTGGTAAGCCCCACCTTACTGGCCGAGCTGGGCGATCCGGCCGAGAGTCAGAACTTCCAGCGCTACGCTCTGGTGCATGATGGGCATCACCTGTGGCCGGCATTTCTCGCGTTTATCTTTCCCAGCCTGTCGCTGCATCACGCCCATCATCTCCGTTTCAATCAAACCGCGCTGGCGCTTGAGGCGGCAATTGGCGGGCAAGGTATAGCGCTCACTAGCCCGCATTTTGTTCAGAACGACCTGACGAGTGGGCGATTGGTGGCGGCGTTTAGCAGGCAAATGGCCCTGGAGGCGGGTTGGTATCTGATATGGCCAAAGCGTCCGCGTGAGCAAACGACGGTAAAAGCGGTGCGCGACTGGCTATTAGCTCAGGTTAACGGCTGATATTTGTTCAATAACGAAATCAGTAAAACTGATGATCCACCTTGGATCATGAATGTTATAACTGCTTAATGATGCAGACATGGGCTTTTATCCTGCTTGCGCAGTGGATTAGCAAAATATCGCGCAAATTCAGCAAGTAACCAAAAATATTGCGCGTTGCATTCTGCTGGATGCTGTGAATAAATACGGAATCAATTTTAATAAAAATGCCATAAAGGCCAGGCTCGCGCCTGAGAAAGATCTTCGCAAATATGACCGATCATAAAGATGTTTTAGCCAGGAACATCAGCGCCAAAAGCGAAAGCATGCAAGCGCATCTCATCGCCATTCGCCGTGACATTCACGCGCACCCAGAGTTGGGTTTCGACACCGTGCGCACCGCTCACATCGTTGAGCAGGAGCTGTTACGCCTTGGACTTACGCCAAAAACCGGCGTCGGCAGAACCGGCGTCATGGTGGATATTGTTGGCGCGCATCCCGGCAAAACCGTGCTGTTACGCGCCGATATGGATGCCTTGCCGATTCACGAACAAACGGGCCTGCCCTTCAGCAGCCAATATCCCGGCAA
Organism: Pantoea sp. USHLN256; assembly: GCF_037149875.1. NCBI lineage: Bacteria > Pseudomonadati > Pseudomonadota > Gammaproteobacteria > Enterobacterales > Erwiniaceae > Pantoea > Pantoea sp. USHLN256. The sequence continues at coordinate 718,522 of NZ_JBBCQO010000002.1, forward strand.
AATGCACGCCTGCGGCCACGATATTCACACCGCCACCATGCTGGGTGTCGCGGCGATTGTGCCGCACTACCGCGAGCAGCTGCATGGCACCTTACGTTTGATTTTCCAGCCTGCGGAAGAGACGCCCGATAGCGGTGCTGAAGCGATGATCGCCGACGGCGCGGCAGAAGGTGTTGACCTTGCCATCACGCTACACAACAAACCGGAACTGGCCGCCGGTGAAATTGGTCTGACGCGCGGTGCCAGCACCGCTTCCAGCGACGAGTTTGATGTGGTGGTGCACGGTAAATCTACCCACGCCGCCCGGCCGCACATGGGCACCGATCCTATCATTGCGGCGGTGAATCTGGTCAGCCAGCTGCAAACCATTATTTCGCGCGAACTTGATCCCGCTAATTCGGCGGTGCTGACCATTGGTCACATTCATGGTGGCACCACTCACAACATCATTTCCGACAGCTGTCTGCTTCAGGGCACAGTGCGCGCTAAATCTCCTGCCGCACGCGCGCATATCGAAGAGGCGTTTAAACGTGTCTGCGCCGGTGTGGCGCTGTCGCTGAACGTGCGCGTTGAGGTCAATTATCAGCGTGGCGTGCCGCCGTTGATGAATGATGATGCGTTGATTGATGCGCTGGAACCGATTTTGTCGCACCAGTTTGGTAAAGCCATTGTTGCTAAACCGAGCGCCAGCTTTGGGGCCGAAGATTTCTCCCTGTTTACCGAGCGTGCGCCAGGCTGCCAGATCCACATTGGATCCGGCGCTCCGGGACGCGACGACCATCTGCACAACTCGGATTATCAACCCGACGAGCGCAGTATCCATGCCGGCACGCAGGCGCTAGCCCGTTTAGCCATTGATTTACTCTCTTAAAAAATAACCAACTCTGAGGTCTTATGATGATGCGTAAAGGACTGTTTACCGCTTCTGTTGGCATGCTGCTGCTTGCCTCTTCCGCTCTGGTACAGGCTAAAGATTTTGGTACGCTGAAATTCGCTACTGAAGCGGCCTATCCCCCGTTTAACCAATCGACGCCAAGCGGCAAAATCGTTGGTTATGAACCGGATATGGTGGCTGAAATCGCCAAACGTGCCGGTTTCAAATATGAAATCGTGGCGCAGAAATGGTCCGGTATGATTCCAGGTTTGGTTGACGGTAAATATGACGCGGTGATAGATGCGGTGACCGTAACGCCAAAACGTGAAGAAGTGGTGGATTTCTCGCGCCAATACACCGTGAGTATTTCGGGGTTCGTCACCCTGAAGGGCAGCGCGGTGGATACGCTGCCGGGCAATGGCGAAGTGGTGCTGGCGGATGACGAAGCCGGCATGACCAAATCTATTGATGCGCTAAAAGCGAAATTCAAAGGCAAAACCATCGCGGTGCAGGTTGCCACCATTCAGGCTGACTTCCTGAATAAATACCTGGCCGACGTGGCGACGATTCGCACCTATCAGGCCGGTCCGGAAACCTTCGCTGACCTGCTGAATGGGCGCGTTGATGCGGTCATGGCGTCTCGTACTAACCTCAACGCTTACGTGAAAAAACATGCGGATACCGTGAACAGCACCGGCTATGGTTTCTCGGGCGGCGTGCTCGGCCAGGGCTCGGCGATTGCGATTCAGAAAAACAATCCTGAGCTGAAAGCGGCGCTGGATAGCGCGTTAAATTCGATGATCAAAGATGGCACGCTGAAGCAGCTGTCTGAAAAATGGTTCGGCGAAAACGTCGCACCTAAAGAGTAATTCCAGGCGCTTATGGCTATTGATTGGCAAATTTTAGGTTTTGGTGACGAAGGTTGGGGCGGCGTGTTGCTTAACGCCGCCACGGTGACCGTCACCGTTTCGTTATGTGCGTGGCTGCTCGGGGCAATCCTCGGCAGCCTATTGTGCTGGATGCAGATTGGCGGTGCGCGCTGGCAACAGCGCCTCGCCAACGGCTACATCACGCTATTTCGTGGCGTGCCGGAGCTGCTGGTGATCTATCTGTTCTATTTTGGTGGTCGTCAGGTGGTGTCGTTTGTGGGGGAAAGCCTTGGCCTGCAAGGCCCGTTCGATGTAAACGGCTTTGTCGCCGGCGCGATCGCCATCGGCCTGATCTCTGGCGCCTATCAAAGTAGCGTGTTTCGCGGGGCATTTTACGCGATTCCGAAAGGGACGCTGGAAGCCGCCACGGTGACCGGGATGGGACGTCTGATGCTGTTCCGCCGCATGATTGTGCCGCAGGCGTTGAAAACCGCGCTGCCGGGCATGGGCAATCAGTGGCAATCGGTGATCAAGGAGTCGGCGCTGGTTTCAGTGACCGGTTTGGTGGAAACCATGAACCAGATCTCCACTGCTTCGAACTCCACGCAGATGCCGTTCTTCTTCTACAGCGTTGGCGCGGTGATCTATCTGATCATCACCACCTGTTCCGATTTTGTTTTCCGCTATGTGGAAAAAGTGGCCATGCGCGGGCAACAACGCGCGCGGTTGTAAGGAGCCACGATGGATGTCACTTTCCTGCAGCACACCTTAGCTGCTTTACTGCGCGGCCTGCCGCTGACGCTCAACCTGGCGCTACTGTCGCTATTGGGCGGTGGCGTATTGGCGCTGCTGCTGAATTTGCTGCGGCAGCATCGGCTTGGCAGTTATGTCACGCGCTTCTACGTTTGGGTATTTCGCGGCACGCCGCTGCTGATACAGATCTTCATGATCTATTACGGCCTTGGCAGCTTGCCGGCGGTACGCGAAAGCGTGCTGTGGCCGCTGCTGCGCGATCCGTACTGGTGCGGTTTGATTGCGCTGGTGCTTAACGATGCGGCCTACACCTCGGAGATATTGCGCGGCGGCCTCAATGCGGTGAGCGTGCAGTCGCTGGAAGCGGCCAAAGTGAGCGGCATGTCGCGCTTTACTCTACTGCGGCGCATCACGCTGCCGCTGGCGGTGCGTCAGGCGCTGCCGGCTTACAGCAATGAAATTATCTCGATGATCAAATCAACCTCGCTGGTCAGCACCATCAGCCTGATGGAGATGACCGGCATTGCCGACTCGATCGTCTCTGAGACGTTCCGCGCGCTGGAGGTGTTTATCAGCGCGGCAATTATCTATCTGCTACTGACCGTGCTGGTGAGTAAAGCGGTGGCGCTGCTGGAGCGCCGTTTGTCCCCTTATCACGTTGGAGCACGTCCATGAGTAAACCCACTATTGCCCTGAGCCATCTCAGAAAAAGTTATAGCGGGCACGAAGTGCTGCACGACATCAGCCTGACGGCGCAGGATGGCGACGTGATTTCGCTGATTGGTGCCAGCGGTTCAGGTAAAAGTACCCTGTTGCGCTGCATTCCGTTTTTGGAAGTACCGCAGGGCGGCGAAATTGCGGTGGGCGACGAAGTGGTCACTATCGATAATCCCGATGAGAAGCTCAGCCGCGAGCAGCAGCGACGCATCAAGTTGATGCGCATGCAGCTGGGTTTTGTCTTCCAGAGCTTCAATCTGTGGCCACACAAAACGGTATTGCAGAACATCATCGAAGCGCCGGTACATGTGCAAAAGCGCAGCAGTAAAGAGGCGATAGAAGAGGCTGAGGCGCTGCTGCATAAGGTAGGTTTGTACGAAAAGCGCAATGCCTGGCCGTCGCAACTTTCTGGTGGCCAGCAGCAACGCGTCGCGATTGCTCGAGCGCTGGCGCAACAGCCGAAAGCGATTCTGTTCGATGAGCCAACGTCAGCGCTGGATCCTGAGCTGGTAGGTGAAGTGCTGCGCGTGATTCGTAGCCTGGCCGAAGAGGGGCGCACCATGATTATTGTGACGCATGAAATGGGCTTCGCGCGCGATGTGTCGAACAAAGCGGTGTTCCTGCATCAGGGCAAGATTGAGGAAGCCGGTTCGCCGCAGCAGGTATTTAGCGATCCCATCTCCCCGCGCTGCCGCGCATTTGTAAGCAGTCACTTACAGCGCAACAGTTAACCTGCCGATAACTCCCCTTTGCACCAGCTTTCAACTGAGCTGGTGCTCTTTTCCGCAACTGACAAGCCTCACCCCTCTCAATTCATTAAGAATTAGCGAAATTGAATTATTTATTCGCGTAAAAGTATCGCTTGTATTAAATCAACGTGATTTAAAAAAACTTACATTGAGATTAATCTTAGGTGTACTTCCAGCGTCAATCAATGATTTAACCTAGGAAGAAAGAATTTTCCTATAAAAATCAGATGAAATTCATCGCTCCGCTTTATTGCCTTCCAAATTATTCAGTTATATATTCACGCGGTAACACACAGGGGAAGTGTGCCTACGCGTGCTTTCCACGCCATTTTTACAAGGAGTAAACATGAGCAACTCTTATCAGAATGAAATCCCTAAAGCCCGTATAAATTTGAAGCTCGACCTGCACACCGGTGGCGCAGCCAAAAAAACCGAGCTGCCGCTTAAGCTGCTGGTGACCGGCGATTTCAGTAACGGCGCAGAAGATCGCCCGCTGTCTGAACGCGAAAAAATCAACGTCAACAAAAACAACTTCAACAGCGTGCTGGCCGATATCGCGCCTGCCGTCTCCTTTGCCGTGCCGAATACGCTGGCCGGCGACGGCAGCGAAGAGAGCGTGGCGCTTAACTTCCGCGACATGAAGGACTTCGAGCCGGAGCAGGTTGCGCGCCAAATCCCCCAGCTGCGCGCCATGCTGGCGATGCGCAACCTGCTGCGCGACCTCAAATCCAACCTGCTGGATAACGTCACCTTCCGCAAGGAGCTGGAAGTTATCCTGAAAGATCCCGCCCTCAGCGACGAACTGCGCAGCGAACTGTCTGCGTTAGCCACCGATCAAGCCTAAACATCCCCGTAACGGACTATTGAGAGAGAATGCTGATGTCAGTTCAGAATGAAACCCATGCCAATGGCGCAACCACCGTGTTGGATCGCCCTGCGGCGGGCGGCGTCTATGCGTCGCTGTTTGAAAAAATTAACCTCAATCCGGTGTCAGAATTGAGTGACCTGAATGTCTGGCAGGACAACCAGGCGATGTCGGATGCCACCGCTGACGAGCGCGTCACCGCAGCCATGCAGGTGTTCCTGACGCGTCTGAAAATCAGCGGCGCGAAAGTAGAAAAGCTGGATAAAAACCTGCTGGATCATCACATCGCCGAGCTGGATCGCCAGATTAGCCGCCAGCTGGACGCGGTAATGCACCACGACGAATTCCAGAAAGTGGAATCGGCGTGGCGCGGCCTGAAGTCGCTGGTGGATAAAACTGACTTCCGCCAGAACGTGAAGATCGAAGTGCTGGACGTGTCGAAAGACGATTTGCGTCAGGACTTTGAAGATGCGCCGGAAATTATCCAGAGCGGCCTTTACCTGCAAACTTATGTTGCGGAATACGACACGCCGGGCGGTGAACCGATTGGTGCGGTGATCTCTGCTTACGAGTTCGATGCCTCGGCGCAGGACGTGGCGCTGCTGCGTAATCTGTCCAAAGTCGCCGCTTCGGCGCACATGCCGTTTATCGGTTCGGTTGGCCCGCAGTTCTTCCTGAAAGATTCGATGGAAGAGGTGGCGGCGATCAAAGACATCGGCAACTACTTTGACCGCGCTGAATACATCAAGTGGAAATCATTCCGCGACACCGACGACTCACGCTACATCGGCCTGACCATGCCGCGCGTGCTTGGTCGTCTGCCGTACGGCCCGGACACCGTGCCGGTGCGCAGCTTCAACTACGTTGAAGAGGTGAAAGGCCCGGACCACGACAAATATCTGTGGACCAACGCCTCGTTCGCTTTTGCTGCCAATATGGTGCAGAGCTTCATCAGCAACGGCTGGTGCGTGCAAATTCGCGGCCCGCAAGCGGGCGGTGCGGTGCAGGATCTGCCGATCCATCTCTACGATCTCGGCACCGGCAACCAGGTGAAAATCCCGTCTGAGGTGATGATCCCGGAAACCCGTGAGTTTGAGTTCGCCAACCTCGGCTTCATCCCGCTTTCTTACTACAAGAACCGCGATTACGCCTGCTTCTTCTCGGCCAATTCCACGCAGAAACCGGCAATCTACGACACCGCCGATGCCACCGCTAACAGCCGCATCAACGCGCGTCTGCCGTATATCTTCCTGCTGTCACGCATCGCGCACTACCTGAAGCTGATTCAGCGCGAAAACATCGGCACCACCAAGGATCGCCGCCTGCTGGAGCTGGAGCTGAATACCTGGGTGCGCACGCTGGTGACCGAGATGACCGATCCCGGCGACGAGCTGCAGTCTTCACATCCGCTACGCGATGCCAAAGTGCTGGTGGAAGATATCGAAGACAACCCGGGCTTCTTCCGCGTCAAGCTGTTCGCCATTCCGCACTTCCAGGTGGAAGGCATGGACGTGAACCTGTCGCTGGTGTCGCAGATGCCAAAAGCTAAAGCGTAAGGCGGAACTCAGGGATGAAAACAGAACAACCACTTTGGGGCCGGGGCACCATGATCTCGCCCCAGCACTTTCAGCAGCAGTCCGCCTGGCAGGCGTGGCAAAGCGAGTGCATTGCGCGCATGGGGCTTAATCAGCCGTGGGGCGTATTTCAGGTTGAGTTTGAGCCGGAAGCGCTGAAGCTTGGTCGGCTTAAGCCGCGCCATCTGCATCTGCGCTTTCGCGACGGCACGCTGGTGGATACGCACAACGCCGATCCGCTGCCACCGACGCTGACGCTTGAGGCGGAGCAGAAGGAAGTGACGGTTGTTCTGGCGCTGCCGCAGCTCTATGCCAACGGCGGCAACTGCCTGCAGGAGAGCGACGTGGCCGAGCGCCCGGTACGCTTTCGCCAGCGCTGGCGCGATATCCGCAACCTGTTCGGAGATGACATCCGGCAGGTTGCGGTATTGCATCCTGAACTGACGCTGCGTTATGCACATCAGGACAACAGCGACTGGCTGACCTGTGCGGTGGCGCGTCTGCAGCAGGATGCGCAGGGCGGCTGGGCGCTGGACAGCCAGTTCCTGCCGCCGCTGCTGACCCTGCAATCCAGCCCGTGGCTGATGACGGCACTTGAACAACTGGTGACGCAGCTGCGTGCACGGCTGGTGCGTCTGATGGCGATGCGCCGCGAAAGCAACCAGCGCATGGCCGATTTCGCCGTTGCCGATGTGTCGCTGTTCTGGCTGCTCAACGCGCTCAACAGTGCCGAACCGCTGCTGGCTGATTTTCTGCGCCATCCGCAAAGCCCACCGGAACGGCTTTATCCGGAGCTGGCAAGGCTGGCGGGCAGTTTGCTGACGTTCTCGCTGGAGCATCAGGTGAGCGCTATCCCGGCTTACCACCATGACAATTTGAATGAGGTGTTCCCGCCGCTGTTCAGCCTGCTCGGCACGCTGCTCGAGGCGAGTCTGCCTTCGCGCATGGTGGCGATAGAGATGAGCCACGATCGTCGACTGCGCCAGTGGCAGGCGCGTCTCAACGATCCACGCCTGCGCGAGGAAGCGGATTTCTACCTGTCGGTGCGCTCGCCGCTGCCGGTGGCGCAACTTCAAGAGCAGTTCCCGCGCCAGTGCAAAGTGGGCAGTCCGGATGACGTGACTGCGCTGGTCAACAGCTCGCAGCTGGGTATTCCACTGAAACCGCTCAGCCACGTGCCGGCCGCCATTCCGCTGCGACTGGAGAACCAGTATTTCTCACTGGATCTGTCGCATCCGGCGGCACGCGTCATGCTCGAGAGCGCCAGCTGCATGTTTTATGTCCCCGGCACGCTGGGCGACCCGGAACTGGAACTCTTCGCGGTGCTGAGATCATGAGTGCTGAAGCAAAAAATATCGATATTGATGCGCTGCTGCAAAACACCTGGCTGCAGGTGATCAGCCTGCGACACGGCCCGGAATTTGCCGACGGTGAAGGGCTGGTGCTGTGGCAGCGTTGCGTCGCTGATGCGGAGCGGGTGCAGCTGGCGCTGCGTGACGCGGGCGTCAGCCGCGAGAGCTGTCAGGACATTCTGCTGGCGCAGTGCGCACTGCTGGATGAGGCGGTGAAAGGGCGCGGCGTGCAGGATGATGCCTGCCTGCAGTGGTATCACATGCCGCTGCAGGGCCATTTTTTGCAAACCATGGACGCGGGTGAAACGCTGTGCGATCGCATGCAGCAGGTTCTCGCACAGCCGGAAGCCGACGAGAGGGTGCTGACCTGCTTTCATCGCGTGATGATGCTGGGATTTCTTGGCGGTTATGTGTCTGCTGATACGCCCGCACGCCAGCAACTGATGAGCGCGCTGACTAAACGCGTCCCCCCTTTCACGCGAGCGGCGGATGCGCCGTTGTTATCGCTGGCAAGCGGTGGGCTCCGCGCGGGCTGGCTCAGTAGCTGGCCCGCACGTCTTGGCCTGACCGCGCTGCTGCTGGCCGCGCTGTGGTGGGGACTGAATCACTGGCTAGATCACCTCATCACGACGCTGCTGCCCGGAGTTAAAGGATGAAGCCGCTGCTTCCCCGCCTGCTGGTGCTCTGGATCTGGCTGCTTGCAGCGGTGTTGTGCACGCAGTTTCTAAGCTTTGCGCGCAGCAGCGATTTTCTCGTGCTGCTGGCGATACTGCTGGTTGCTGGCACGGTAACGTTCAGAGTGCTGCGCCGCCGCAGGCAGGTAGTGAGTCAGGAATGGACTGATTTACCCGATGCCGCTTACCGCCAGCCGGTGGTGCTGTGCTGCGATGCAGGTGGCTTGTCAGACGAGGAAGCGGTACGCATTCTGCCGCAGGGTTGTTTTATTCGCGTGAAAGACAGCAGCGAACTGCAACACAGCGTGCGCCAGCTGCTGCAGCAACGCCCTGACTGGGGCCGCCAGATTTCAATCTGCCTCAATATCAGTCCCCAGCAACAGCAGGACAGCGCAGTGCTGGAAAATGCGCTGTTTGCTCTGCGCTGGCAAATCGCGCTGCTGCGCCGTGAAACCCGCCAGTCGCTGCCGCTGCTGCTTAATGTCGGTGTTGCCAGCGAGATGACGCAGTGTGCTGCACCGCTTTGGCAGGTGCAGCTGGCGGGAAACAGCCCACAAATCTGGCAGGATGACGCCGCGCCGCGTGGCACCAGCGAATGGCTGCAGTCGGGTGGCAGCGTGGCGATGCAGCAGCAGGTCCTGCTCAACTCTTTGGATGCGTGGACGCGCCAGCATGTGCTGCGCGTGCTGTCGGAGGCACACAGTGATGTCGCCGCCGTGATACCCGCCGCATATGTGTTGCAGCTGCAACCCGCTACGCCTGGCACTGGCAATGACTCTCTGTGGTGCGCCTGGCTGTGGCAGCACACCACCATCCGCAGCGCCGGTGCCGCAGCGAATACAGCCGTCATCCTGCCTGACTTTATCCTTCCGCTGCTTCCAGAAGGCCGTGGCGTGACGCCAGTCATTCGTGCGTTGCACAGGGCGATCACGGCCTTCGCCGTTGCCGCTGTCATTGCACTCTGTGCGGTGGCCTGGAATAACCAGTCGCTGATCCGGCGCATTGTATTCGACCTCGAACACTACCACCGCATTGCTATGACGGATTACGCGCCGAAGCTTGCTGCTGTACATGTGCTGCGCGAGGACGCCAGCCAGCTTGATAACTATGCGCGTCAGGGCGTGCCGCTGCGCCTGGGGCTGGGACTGTATCAGGGCGGTCATCTGCGTCTGCCGGTGCTGCACGCCATCAGTTCATGGGTTCCTGAACCTAAGCCTGAACCTAAACCGGCGCCGAAGCCCAAACCGCAGCCGACGCTGGTGCGTCTGGATGCGATGTCGCTGTTCGATTCCGGCAAATCCGATCTGAAAACGGACTCGACCAAAGTGATGGTGAACGCGCTGGTCAACATCAAAGCGCGCGCGGGCTGGCTGATTGTAGTCGCGGGTTATACCGACGATACCGGCAATCCGGCGCTGAATCAGCGTCTGTCGCTGAAGCGCGCGGAAGCGGTACGCGACTGGATGCGCGACACCGGTGATGTGGATGAAAGCTGTTTCGCGGTGCAGGGCTTTGGCCAGAGTCGCCCAATGGCGTCCAACGATACCACCGAAGGCCGCGCAGCCAACCGGCGCGTTGAAATCAGTCTGGTGCCGCAGGCTGATGCCTGCCAGGCAGCGGACGCAATCCCTCCGTCATCACAGGATGGTGACGGCAATCATGAAGAAAAGGAGTAACAACATGGCAATTCCGGTTTATCTGTGGCTGAAGGACGACGGCGGTGCGGACATCAAGGGATCGGTGGACGTGCAGGACCGTGAGGGCAGCATTGAGGTGGTGGCGCAGCAGCACAACCTCTACATCCCGACCGATAACAACACCGGCAAGCTGACCGGCACGCGCATTCACACGCCGTTCCTGTTCACCAAGGAAATCGACTCATCCAGCCCGTATCTCTATAAAGCGGTCACCACCGGTCAGACGCTGAAGTCGGCGGAGTTCAAATGGTACCGCATCAGCGATGCCGGTCAGGAAGTGGAGTACTTCAACACCAAACTCGAGAACGTGAAGGTGGTGAAGGTCAATCCGATCATGCATGACGTCAAAGACCCGTCGAAAGAGAAGCACAACCATCTGGAGCAGATTGAGTTGCGCTACGAAAAAATCACCTGGACCTATAAAGACGGCAACATTATTCATTCCGACTCGTGGAACGAACGCGCCACCGCCTGATTACGCGTCATATTTCGTGCTGTAACGGCGTTGGCTGCGCTCGCGCTCCCCGGTCACTTACTTATGTAAGCTCCCGGGGCTGCACTCGCTTGCCGCCTTCCTGCGACACGAACTATTTAGCGTAATCCCTCCGCCGGGCGGAGATTTCTACACCCGCCGGATCGTAGGGTCGCCATTTATGGCGACCTTAATACCCACCACGCCAGATGCCTGGTGATTTCATCTTCGACGGGTGAAACCACAAGTCATTTCCACCTCAGACCTGCTGACCTTATGCGCTTCGGTACACGGCGAGGGGCGGTAGCGTGCCCCCAATCAGGAGAACTTTGCTATGGACAGTCAGTCAGCCGCCTTGCTGCGTCGCCTCAACCCTTTCTGCGCGCAGGCGCTGGAGGCTGCCGCGTCGCTGTGTCAGACCCGCGCGCACGCAGAAATCCAGCCGGAACACTGGCTGCTCAAACTACTGGAGCAGGGCGAGGGTGACATCACCGTCATCGCGCGACGCTACGAGTGGGATATGGACACCATCTGGCAGGATTTACTGGTGTTTCTCGACCGTCAGCCGCGCGCTGTGCGCGGGCGTCCCCAGCTCTCCGCTTCGCTCGAAAGCCTGTTAAAGCAGGCGTGGCTGATGGCGTCGGCTTCCGATAACGCCCCACAAATCCGCAGCATCCATCTGCTGATGGCGCTGGCCGAACAGCCGTCGCTGGTGCGCTGCGAAGGGCTGTGGCCGCTGCTCAGTCTACGCATGAGCCAGCTTGAGCGTTTACAGCCGATGCTCGAAGCGCAGTCTGAGGAGCGTGCGGAAGCGGAACAGCTGGAGATGCCCGTCAGCAGCCTCGAACAAACCGCGGCACGTGAAACCGAAACCCCAACCACCGAAGCCCTTGCCCGCTTCACCCGCGACGTCACCGCTGACGCGCGCAGCGGCAAAATCGACCCAGTGTTTGGCCGCGACAACGAAATCCGTCAGATGGTCGATATCCTGTCGCGTCGCCGCAAGAACAACCCGATTCTGGTCGGCGAGCCGGGCGTGGGTAAAACCGCGCTGGTGGAAGGGCTGGCGCTGCGCATTGTTGAAGGTAACGTGCCGGACAGCCTGAAGCCGGTCAGCGTGCATACGCTGGATCTCGGTATGCTGCAGGCCGGCGCGGGGGTGAAGGGCGAGTTCGAGCAGCGCCTGAAAAACATCATTATCGAGGTGCAGGCTGCGCCTCATCCGGTCCTGCTGTTTATCGACGAAGCGCACACCATCATCGGCGCGGGCAACCAAGCGGGCGGCGCGGACGCGGCCAACCTGCTGAAACCGGCGCTGGCGCGCGGCGAGCTGCGTACCATCGCGGCCACCACCTGGAGCGAGTACAAACAGTATTTCGAGAAGGACGCCGCACTGGAGCGCCGTTTCCAGATGGTCAAAGTCGACGAGCCGGATGACGATACCGCCTGCCTGATGCTGCGCGGCCTGAAATCCCGCTACGCCGAACATCACGGCGTGCACATCACCGATGCGGCGGTGCGCGCCGCCGTCACGCTGTCGCGTCGCTATCTCACCGGCCGCCAACTGCCGGACAAGGCGGTTGACCTGCTCGACACCGCCGCCGCGCGCGTGCGAATGAGCCAGGACACGGTGCCAGAAGCCATCACACGACTCAGAGCAAAACTCGACGCGCTCAATATTGAGCAGCGCGCCATCCTCGACGATGAAGCGCTCGGCGGCGCCATTCCGCAGGAGCGACTGGCCGACATCGCGACGCAGATTGCGTTCACTGATGAAGAGCTGGAAGCGCTGGAGCAGCGCTACGGCATCGTGCAGTCGCTGATGCAGCAGCTGCTGGAGGGGCGCAAAGACGCCAGCCAGCGCAGCGCCATCACTCAGCTCCAGACCGAGCTGGACACGCTGCAGCCCGGCGAGCCGCTGCTGACCGCTGACGTCGACGCGCGCATCGTGGCGGGCGTGATTGCCGACTGGACCGGCGTACCGCTCTCTTCATTAATGAAGGATGAGCAGGCGGAGCTGCTGACGCTGGAAACCCAGCTCGCGACGCGTGTGGTGGGGCAGGATGCGGCGATCAGCGCCATCGCCCAGCGCCTGCGCGCCGCCAAAACCGGACTCACTTCGGAAAACGGCCCGCAGGGCGTGTTCCTGCTGGTCGGCACCAGCGGCACCGGCAAAACCGAAACTGCGCTGGCGCTGGCCGATTTGCTGTACGGCGGCGAGAAGTCATTAATCACCATCAACCTCAGCGAATACCAGGAAGCGCACACCGTTTCCCAGCTGAAAGGCTCGCCGCCGGGCTACGTCGGCTATGGCCAGGGCGGCATCCTCACCGAAGCGGTGCGCAAGCGTCCGTACAGCGTGGTGCTGCTCGACGAAGTGGAAAAGGCGCACCGCGACGTCATCAATTTGTTCTATCAGGTATTTGACCGTGGCTTTATGCGCGACGGCGAAGGGCGCGAAATCGACTTCCGCAACACGGTAATTCTGATGACCTCGAACCTCGGCAGCGATGCGCTGATGCAGCTGCTGGACGAAACGCCGGACGCTACCGAATCCGACCTGCAGGAGTGCCTGCGCCCGATCCTGCGCGACCACTTCCAGCCCGCGCTGCTGGCACGGTTCCAGACGGTGATTTACCGTCCGCTGGCGCGCGACGCAATGCGCATCATCGTAGAAATGAAACTGAAGCAGGTCAGCCAGCGGCTGCAACGCCATTACGGCATCCGCACCACCATCGGCGAAGGTCTGTACGACATGCTCACCGACGCCTGCCTGCTACCAGACACCGGCGCGCGCAACGTCGACAGTTTGCTCAATCAGCAAATCCTGCCGGTGCTGAGCCAGATGATTTTGCAGCGCCGCGCCAGCGACACCTTGAGCAACTGCCTGACGCTGGACACCAATGAAGAAGGGGAAGTGGTCTTCATCTTCTGAACACGTGACGTTCTTTTTAATGACAAGGAGTGTGTATGAAAACACAAAATGTTCCCGTTTCACCCGCATTTATCGCGATTTCCTGGGTTGCCATGCTGGGCGGCATGCTGGTTTATCTGGCGGGCCTGTGGCGTGCAGAAATGCAGCTCAATGAAAAAGGTTATTATTTTGCAGTATTGATTCTTGGATTGTTCGCGGCGGTTTCGCTGCAGAAAACCGTGCGTGATCGACTGGAAGGTATCCCGACCACACACCTTTACCACATGGTTTGCCTGATGGCGTTCACTATTGCCGTGATATTGCTGGTTACCGGTCTGTGGAATGCCACTCTGATGCCGAGTGAAAAAGGCTTTTATGGCGTGTCGTTCTTTATGACGTTGTTTGGTGCCGTAGCGGTGCAAAAGAACACCCGTGACAGCATTCACAGCGTGTCTGACAGCACTGATGAAAACACGCAGGAACCTCAGGCCTGATCTTTCCGGGTTCTCCCGCTGCCGTCGCCGTGGCGGGAAAACGTTGACGCCATGAAGGCGATATAAAAGGATTTATTCATGAGTGATAACCCGCCCATTCCCTTTTTCAGCCACAATCATCATCTGCTCAAAGTTACCGACAGTACCTCATCGCTCGACGTGCTGAGCTTCGAAGGCGCAGAAGCGCTGAGCGCGCCGTTCAGCTGGATAATCATTTTCACCAGCACTGACAAGCACATCAGCCGCGAAGCGATGCTGATGAAAGCCGCGTCGCTGACGTTGCAGTCGTCGCAGCAGAGCCTCAGCGAATTGCTGAAAAAAAATGAACCGCTGCGCGTGGTGCAGGGCGTGGTCACCGGCTTTGATGCGCTCGGCGTGTCGGCTGACGAAGCGCGCTACGCCATTACGCTGCAGCCGCGCCTGGCGCTGCTTGCCCGCACCCGTCAGAACGCCATCTGGCAGGACATGTCGGTGCCGCAGATTGTCGAAGCCATCCTGCGCGACCGCCACGGCATGCGCGGGCAGGACTTCATGTTTAACCTCAGCCGCGACTACCCGAAGCGCGAGCAGGTGATGCAGTTTGACGAGGACGACCTGCGCTTCATCTCGCGCCTGCTGGCGGAGGTCGGCATCTGGTTCCGCTTCACCACCGACACGCGCCTCAACATCGACGTGGTGGAGTTTTACGACGGCCCGCAGGGCTACGTGACCGGCCTGACGCTGCCCGCCGTGCCGCCGTCCGGCCTGCACGACAGCGGCGTGGAGTCGGTGTGGGCGATGGAGAGCCGCTATCGCGTGGTGGAGAAAACCGTCAGCACCCGCGACTACAACTACCGCGATGCCAGCGCCGACATGAACGCGCAGGCCGACGTCACCGGCGGCGACGACACCACTTACGGCGAAGCCTATCATTGGGCGGATAACTATCTGCAGGCGGGCGAGGCATACAGCGCGAACCCCGCGACGGAAAGCGGCGCGTTCTACGCCCGATTGCGCCACGAGCGCTACCTCAACGGCCAGGCGCAGCTGAGCGGCAGGTCCAGCAGCGCGGCGCTGCTGCCGGGCGTGGTGGTGCGCGCCAGCGGCAGCAACGCGGCGGAGGTGTTCCGCAGCGGCGTGGTCATCACCGCGCTGGTCTGCCGCGCGGCGCGCGACAGCAGCATGGAAACCGCGTTCCACGGCATCCCGGCTGAGGGCCGCTACGGCTACCGTCCGGAACCCGCACCGCGCCCGGTGATGGCGGGCACCTTACCGGCGCGCATCACCAGCACCACCACCAACGATACCTACGGGCACATTGACCGCGACGGACGCTATCGCGTCAATATGCTGTTTGACCGCGCGGGCTGGGAGAGCGGCTTCGAAAGCCTGTGGGTGCGCCAGGCGCGCCCGTTCGCCGGCGACACCTACGGCCTGCATCTGCCGCTGCTGGCGGGCACCGAGGTGGCGATTGGCTTCGAGCACGGCAACCCGGACCGTCCGTACATAGCTGGCGTGCTGCACGATTCCTCGCGTGCCGACCACGTCACCATCCGCAACTACAAGCGCAACGTGCTGCGCACGCCAGCCAACAACAAGCTGCGCCTCGATGACACGCGCGGCCAGGAGCACATCAAGCTCAGCACCGAGTACGGCGGCAAGAGCCAGCTGAATCTCGGACATCTGGTGGACGGTGAGCGCCAGCCGCGCGGCGAAGGTTTTGAGCTGCGCACTGACAGCTGGGGAGCCATCCGCGCCAGCAAAGGGCTGTTTATCAGCGCCGACGGGCAGGCGGCGGCGCAGGGTAAAGCGCTGGAGATGAAGCAATCGATCAGCCTACTGAAAGGGGCGATCAACCAGCTTACCGAATGGGGAAGTGTTACGGAGACACACCGTAATTATTCGCCAGATGTGGAGCCACTGAAGTCTTTGCAGAAAAGCGCGGATGAACTTAAAGGTTCGGCCATGCTGCTAAGCGCGCCTGGTGGCATTGCTGTCGTGACGCCGGAAGGCATGTTGCTCAACAGTGGTAAAGGGCTGTATTTACAGAGTCAGGGTGAAGTAAACCTTGCCAGTGCACAGCGATTGTCAGCTAATGCAACGAAAGGAATATCGCTGCTTGCCCAACAGGAAGGTATGCGTTTGGTCTCGGCGAAAGGTCCGTTAGAGGTTGAATCTCACGCCGATACGCTTTCATTGACATCGCTAAAAGATATCAGCGTGCAGTCCACGCAAGGCCACCTGCAACTCACGGCCAAAAATGGCATTACTATTGGCTGCGGTGGTGCGTATATCAAGCTAACGCCAGCGGGAGATATCGAAATTCATGGACCGGGTTTAATTAGCCTGAAAGGCCAGCATGACTGGCAAGGGCCGGCCAGTGAGGATTTTCCTGCACCTGATTTGCCTTCATCAGTTTGTAAAGAGTGTCTCAAATTAGCTCAGCAGCGGGCGCAAGGCTTTGTGCCGAGGGAGACGTAATTATGGATAACATTAGTCACTGGTTGAATAAAGTCGAGCTGACTTGCCAAAAAATAGAACATGAGCACATTGATATTATTATTGATCAATGCGGTGCTGGGTTTTCCGTTATTCCGGCGATTAAAGCTTTTGGTTCCGAGATTAGATGGCATTCGCTTTATGAAGGATTGCCTGAGAACATCTATTTAGAAGATGCTCCACTATTAGTACGTATTAATCTGAAAAAAGAGCAGCAAATTATCTGGATGTATGAGCTTGCTCGTGAAGTCGCAAGCAATGCGCCTTTAATGGTAATAGGCTCCTCCTGGTCATTTGAAGACTTATCTGAATGGCTTGGGCAGTGTACAGATGCTAATCACGAGGAAAGACCAGGAATTTTTCGGTTTTGGGATTGTCGATTATTCCCTTTTTTATTTAGTCATATACTTAATGACGATCAGCAACAGGCTCTTAACAATCCTGCACTGTTCTGGAGTTGGTTAGATAGAGATGGAAAACCTGTTTTAAAACAGGGGGACGGTTCTATTCGAGAGAATGATGTACCTTGCCAGCCTTTCACCTTAACCGACCATCAATTTGAAAGCCTGATGTGTTTATCAGATGCGAAACAATATCTCCGATATCAACCGTTTCCTGAACATTACTTCAATTCAAAAGAAGCTGAGTTTTTTTATTCTTTTAATGGCATGTTAGATGCGACCAAAAATCATGTTCTCTTTGAAGAAAAAAGGTATGAATGGGTTATGAAAGGTATTGCTGAAGGTCGATTTATGAACGATTCTCCGCCAAATAATATGAACCCATTATGAAAGTCTTCTTATTAATTCTTGCTGGTTCTTTAATGTTACTTAAAGGATGCGATGATACTGATAGTTCTCGCGGTGGAGGAGGTTCGATTAAAGGTATCAATCACACTCACTGGGCAATCAATCATTTCAGTGTAAATAATCAATCTGCCATTGATATTATTGGTCCCTGGCAAGCCGGAGGTGGCGGTTGCTGTTTTGGTGTTTCAGAAAAATGGAAGCCAGGAATGACAGTGAAAGTGGATTGGCAAACAGGTGAGGCTTCCACTAAAGATTTTCCTAGCTTTGAAAATACCGAAAAATATCTCGCTTGGGAAAATATGATAAGAAGCAGTCACAGAAACATCACAAAAAATGCACCTTTACCAGATTACAATGGAGAAAAAACTTGTGGCATTACGGTACATTTTTTTCCTTGCGATAAAATAAAGGTGACAACCAGTTGTGGTGGTTATGGGAGCCCAAGCTATCCAATTAAAGAACCTATTGAAATGGAGGGGCCTACAGAGTGCAAATAACGAAAAATTTAAAGGTTGTTACATTATTTTTTATTTTCCTAAGCATTCTTTCCATCACGGGGTGTGATCGTGGTGATGATGCTCGTGGCGGAGGTGGTACAATTAAAGGAATAAATCATACACATTGGGCAATCAATCATTTTAGCGTAAATAATCAATCAGCAATTGATATCATTGGTCCCTGGCAGGGTGGTGGTGGGGGGTGCTGTTTTGGTGTTTCAGAAAAATGGAAGCCAGGAATGACAGTGAAAGTCGATTGGCAAACAGGTGAGGCTTCTACTAAAGATTTTCCTGGCTTTGAAAATACTGAAAAATACCGTGCATGGGAAAAGATGATAATAAATAGTCATAGAAACATCACGAAAACTGTACCTGTCCCAGATTACAATGGAAAAAAAACATGTGGCATTACTGTCCATTTTTTTCCTTGCGATAAAATAAAGGTGACAACCAGTTGTGATGGATATGGTAACCCTAGATATCCAATTAAAGAACCCATTGAAATGGAGGAGCCAAAGTCATGTCCAAAGTGAATTTAGATATTTCCTGGTACCCACCATTATTCCCAAGAAAAGGACGGCTGCCTACCAGATCTGTTTTGGTGGGCTATAATTGTAAGCAACAGGATAGCCTGGAATTGGCTTATCGGAATGAGCTTTGTAAAGTAGCTGAACGTAGAGTTGAGCCGCCTTGCTGCAAAACATTGCACATTAGTATTTTTTTCGATGGTACCGGAAATAATATCAATAATGATGTTTTTTTATCTAAAATAAAACATCCAACCAATATATCTCGATTATTTCGTGCCACTATTGGCCAGGGATACGCAGGTGGGGTTCCAGGTAATGGTGAAACACTGGTTGATCCTAAGGATACATCTGGGAATAAATACTATAAATATTATATTCCTGGTGTCGGAACTCCGTTTCCTGAAGTGATGGACCTTGATTACAGTACACCAGGACTTGCAGCGGCGACTTATGGTGAAGAAAGAATTAACTGGGCATTGATTCGAATTATCGATGCACTACGACGCACGCTGGGATTGCCTGAACTCTCCGATGCTGAGAGTTGGAAATCTGTAAAAGCGATGACGAGCAAAATCGTATCCAGTTCCGTACCCGGGTATTTCTCAAGATTGAGAGAGTTCAGAAAATTATTAAAAGATATCGAACCCAGTCTTAAGCTGGCACTACAACAACCTGAACCTGGAAAACCTAAGCTGTTAGGCATTAAGCTTTATGTCTATGGTTTTTCTCGTGGTGCTGCATCCGCTAGGGCTTTTATTAATTGGTTAGTCAGGCTCTTGCCGGGAGGATTGAACCAAAATGCAAAGCCGGAACTTTGTCTGACACTTGATGGAGCTGATTGGAAACTCCCTCTGAGTGTTGAGTTTCTTGGTTTACTTGATACGGTAGCCTCTGTTGGTGTGGCTCATATTTCTCCGTTTGCGGAAGGGCATATGGGATGGGCAGATGGTGCAATGGAGTTGCCAGATAACGGGTTGATTAAAAACTGCGTACATTTTGCTTCTGCCCATGAGCAGCGACTCTGTTTTCCAATGGATTCAATCTGTCGCCATGATGGAACCTATCCTTCCTATGCTAAAGAAGTTGTCTATCCAGGAATGCACTCGGATATCGGCGGCGGTTATCCACCGGGAGACCAGGGAAAAGCTAGTGGAAGTAATGGTGATGACCTATTATCTCAAATAGCCCTTAATGATTTGTATGCTGCTGCATTCTCATCCGGGGCCCCTTTGAAAGTAATTAAAGAATCACTACCCAATGATTTAGTCAATGATAAATGGAGAGCGCTATCAGCTGAGCAGGTCATTGAGTTTTCTACAACCGAGTCTCTGGCTGCTAAATTTAACAGCTGGCGGCAATTAACATTGAATATTTACAGTGATTACGAAGTTTCAGATGAGGACACCTATCAGTATAAACCTATTCGTTGCCCTGTTAATATTATAGAAGCTATAAATGATCAACTTGCTTGGATCACTGCATGGCGTATAGGTCGCTATGCAAATGGAAGTTATAAAACAATACGCTTTTACATCGATTCCGCCGCAGATGGAATGGACAAAGATAGCGCCCCCGATATTAGGGAGAAATCTGAATCAGAACGCGATAAAGCTCAAGCTAAAACTGAAGCTGAAAGAACAAAGCTAAGAATGTCACGCTGGGACAGTGAATATATCTCACTACCCCCCGGGATAAAGGACTTTGATCCTGCGTTGGGTCAAACGCAATTACGCGAAGCCGCGGAAGAGTTCCGTGCCGATTATCAGAAAAAACCTCGACCACGCACTGGTAATTATATTTTTCGTCTTGCCGATAGCCTAACTAGCTTTGTTTACATATTCAGTGATGATGATAAATCTGCTGAATATGAACGCATTAAAAAATCGGCTACCGATAAAGTTAAGATATTATTCTCATCACAAAACGATGACTCTGCTGCTAAAAACTTGGTTGTTGCATTGTTCGATGATCAGATACACGACTCCAGAGCCTGGTTTCTGCATGGAACCTTTGGTGACAGAGAACCTTGGGGAAGTTATTTCCTTTACCGCATGATCTACTTTGGTGAGGTGATGAGTAAGAACGTCACACCGATAATTAAATATGGTCGTTTCCTTGAGTGGCAAATGAAAAAAGCCGTTCCAGGGCTTGGCGTAGTGGTTGAACGTTATGAGAAAATGCCAACAGCTTCAGCCGAAGCTTCTGGTACATGCATCAACCAGAAAATCTCCCTGATAAATTCGTCGGAAAATCTTCAAGTAGAAAATACATCCAAATTACCCGTTCAGTTAGCGTTGACAAATACAGTTACAGGAAGTGATGCCATCCAGCATTCTATTAACGAGGAACAGCTTGTCAGCACCAAATCGGCGATAGCAGAGTTGTGGTCATAGCAGGCTTTAAACAGATAAGTAGTTAATAAATCCCTATCGAGATATCTGGTGTTAAGAAAAGGAATTCCAATGATACAAGTCATTCGAGAAGGCGATGCCTTATGGGAATTCGGCGGTAAAGTTCTGGCAGGACATTATCTCTGTTTTGGTAAAGGTATCGCCGTGGTCGGCGATCCGGTTCAGTGCAACTTTCACGGTATGAATTCGATTGCTGAAGGCAGTTCGTTGGCGAAAATCGATGGTCAGCCTGTTGCACTTCATGGCCATAAATGCGCCTGTGGCTGCACGCTGGTCAGTTCGTTTCCGGATTGCGGTATCGCATCGTGAGGCTGCCGCCTTCTTTTCCGCCGCGCCCTGAACCAGCATCGCTGAATAATAAGCGCTGGCTGCTTATCAGTGCCGCATTGTTGTCCTTCAGCTCTGCGGTAATCGCTTTACTCACACCGGAGGAACAGCGTGGACTGAACACTATCGCGGCGGCGGCGGTAATTATGATGCTGCTGTTAATGGCTTGGCTCACACGCATGTTGTGGTATCGCTGCGCCCGGCATAACAGCCGCTTTCATCAGCAACTGGTGGAGTACGAGCAGCAGCAGTGGTGGAGCCAGCATCGGCAGGCAATTGGTCTTCAGGACATCGTATTGCTTGGCCCCGCTGGAACGGAGCTACAGCATTGGAATCGGCTGTTGCTACGAGAGCATCGATCGCCGCACTCTGTATTGGAATCCAACGCTCAGGCACTGCGTTTACCGCAGATTTTCAGTAAAAGTCAAACCACGCGCGAAGCGCAACTGGCGCGTTTACTGGTGATGCAGTGGCGGGAACATAAAGCGGATACGCTGTTAACATCCCCAAGAGTTTGTTTCTGGCAGGGCACGCAGGATGCCTGGCAGGCTTTCATTCAACAGGCATCAGTGACCTTTCCTGAACTTTCATTACCGGAATATCCCGAGTGCTGGCTGGGAGAGGCTTCATTGTCGGCAATCGCAGAGAAGATGCCACATCTTACAGCAGAGCAAACTATTCTCGTCGCTGGTTGCGAATCGCATCTCGCCGTGGCGGATGCCGCTCTACCTGCTGGCGAAGCGGCGGTGCTCTGGTTGGTAGGCCGTGAAGGCGAGGTGCAGTTAACCCGTGGTGAAATCAGCGATGCGGGTGATGCTGACGCACTTTCCGCTGCCTGTTTACGCACCATGGAACAGGGCGAAATAAGCGAGCCGCCTGATGCCTGTTTGCTTTTCTCTCTGCCTGAAAATGATATGCCCGCTGCCAGCGGATGGAATCTGACGCACCATATTCAGGACGGTAACTGGGGAAACACAGGAAGTATGGAAGCGCTGGTTGTCATGTCACTCGCTGCACTTCATACGCAACAGCAAGGAAAACCCAGCGGCTGGATTGCACGCGATCCGGTTGCGGGTTACACCACGGGAATAGTTAAAACCTATGGATAAGGTTCAAAAGCCTGCCGCAATCTCACCGGTGGCCACCGCAGCACTCTTCTTTATCTTCATCACGTTAGCCGATCTCTTCGGCAGCGCACTCTGGTGGTGGCTTTCTTTACAGCTAACCACTGAGTGGGAGCAGCTTCGCCCGCTTCTGTTGGTCAGCTTTTTGGTCTGGATCATGGCGGGCAGCCTGGCCGTAATTTCAGTAATTGTCTGGCGTTTGTGGATCAAACGAACCGTCATTTCAGAACCTGCAGCATCTAAAAAAGCGGTTACGGAAAACAGTGCGCATGAGACGCTTCTGGCATTGCGCCAGCATCTCAGTGCGCGCTATGGCTGGTTGTGGCGCAAGAAAGTGCGCCTGCTACTGGTTACTGGCGAAACTGCCGCTCTTGAATCACTGATTCCCGGCCTGGTTAAACAGCAGTGGCTAGAAGGCGATGGCGTCGTGTTGATTCACAGTGCGAGTCTTGAGGCTGGGCAGAATGCAATGCTGGTTCAGCTCCTGCGCAAGCTGCGCCGCAGCCGCCCATTGGACGGCATTGTGCTGGTTAAGGATTCCAATTCCACTCTCACACCACAAAAAAGCGATGCGGCGATGCGCTCGCTGGATAAGATTGCCACCGCGCTGCGCTGGCGTGCGCCGGTGTGGATCTGGCAGCTCGGTCACAGTGACTGGCCGCAGCCAGAGCGTGAAAACAACGCGGTAGGCGCAGTGTTTCCGGCGAAAGCGCTGCCGGAAGATATAGCTCAACAGCTCGAAAGCCTGGTCGCTCCGCTGCGTGAACGCGGTCTGGCGCAGGTCGATCATAGCCTTAGCCACGACTGGCTGCTGCGTCTGTCGCAGCAGCTTGCCAGCGGTGAAAGTCAGGTCTGGCAGCAGCGCTTAGCGCCGTGGCTGGACCCGGCGCGTCGCAGTTTACTGCGAGGCTTGATGTTCAGCCTGCCGGAAGCAAAGCCTGCGCTGGACAGCGTGCATCCTCATGCATTATCCGACAGCGCGCTCTGGCAGGGAATCTCGTCAGACCGCGCCAGAGGGCGTCGCACCGGGCTGCCGTGGGAACAGACGCTGGCCTGGTCGCTGATGAGCCTGATGCTGCTCGCTGGTGCAGGCATGCTGGCCTCCTCATTGTTCAATCGTCATCAGATTGTCAGTGCGGCGGAAAAAGCCCAGGTACTGGTGAATTCAACGAAGGTTGACGATGCGCAGCTGATTGCGCTGCACGGCCTGCGTAATGACCTCGGGCAGCAGCAGCACTGGCTGGAGCACGGCGCGCCCTGGTATCAGCGCTTTGGCATTAACCATACGCAGCAGCTACATGATGCGCTGCTGCCGTGGTACGGCGTCGCGGCGCAGCGGCTGATCCACGAACCGGCGCGCATCGCGCTGGAAGAAAAGCTGACTTATCTGGCTGGTTTACCTGCTGCCAGCTCACTGCGCGCCACGCTGGCGCAGCCGGGTTATAAGCAGTTAAAGGCCTGGCTGATGATGGCGCGCCCGGAGCGTGCCGAACCGGCGTTTTATGCGCAGACCATGGCGACCGTTCAGCCGGAATATCCTGGCATTTCCACGTCGTTGTGGCAGACGCTGGCCCCGAATTTGTGGGCATTCTATGCCGCGTCGTTGCCGTCGCAGCCGGGCTGGCGCATCAAACTTGATGCGTCGCTGCTGAGTCAGGCGCGTCAGGTACTGCTGCTGCAGACCGGCCAGCGCAACGCCGAGATGACGTTGTATCAAAACGTCCTGCGCGACGTGCGCCGCAACTATACCGATTTGACGCTGGAAGACATGACGCCGGGCACCGATATGCGCCGGCTGTTCAGCAGCGAGGACATAGTGCCCGGCGTGTTTACGCGCCAGGCGTGGGAAGGCGGCGTGCGCCAGGAGATTGAGAAAGCGGCTAACACCCGGCGCGATGAAATCGACTGGGTGCTCAGTGACACCCGCAGCGCCGTGCCGCAGGAAATTTCCCCCGAGGCGCTGAAGGCGCGGTTAACTGAGCGCTATTTCAGTGACTTTGCCGCCAGCTGGCTCAACGTCCTTAACGGCATCCGGCTTAACCCGGCGCAGAACATTGCCGACGTCACGGACCAGCTGACGCTGATGAGCGACGTGCGGCAGTCGCCGCTGATTGCGCTGATGAACACGCTGGCATGGCAGGGGCAGACCGGGCAGCAGCGCGAGGCGCTGTCCGACACGCTGATCAATTCGGCCAGAGATCTGATTGGCCAGAAAGACAAGCCGGTTATCAGCCAGAAAGCCACCGGCCCCGAAGGTCCGCTGGATGTGACCTTCGGCCCGCTGCTGGCGCTCACTGGCAAAAACAGCGGATCGCAGCTGATGGCCGCCGACAGCAGCCTGACGCTGCAGACCTATTTAACCCGCATCACCCGCGTGCGCCTGCGTCTGCAGCAGGTTGCCGCCGCACCGGATCCGCAGGAGATGCTGCAAACTCTGGCGCAAACGGTTTTCCAGGGCAAGAGCGTTGATCTCACCGATACCCAGCAGTACGGCAGCCTGATGGCGGCGAGCCTCGGCGAAGAGTGGAGTGGATTCGGGCAGACGATGTTTGTGCAGCCGCTGACGCAGGCGTGGGAAACCATCCTGCAGCCGTCGGCGGTGAGCCTGAACGCGCAGTGGCAGCGCGCCATCGTGGAAAATTGGCGCACTGCGTTTGATGGTCGTTATCCGTTTGCTGCCGGGCAAAGCGACGCGTCGCTGCCGATGCTGGCGGAGTTTATCCGCCGCGACGCCGGACGTATCGACAGCTTTCTCAGCAGCCGCCTCGGTGGCGTGTTGCAAAAAGAGGGCAGCAGCTGGGTACCGGATGCGGCGCACAGCCAGGGATTGACCTTCAATCCTGCTTTCCTCAAGGCGGTAAATCAGCTGCGCGAGCTGTCCGATATTCTGTTTACCGACGGCACGCAGGGCATCAGCTTTGAATTGCAGGGCCGCGCTGCGCCGGAGGTGATTGAAACCCAGCTAATGCTTGATGGTCAGCCGCTGCGGTATTTCAACCAGATGGCGACGTGGCAGGCGATGCGCTGGCCGGGCGACAGCCTGAAGCCGGGTACGCTGCTGACCTGGACCGGTGTGAAAAGCAGCGCACAGATATACGGCGATTATCCTGGCACCTGGGGCTTTATCCGCTGGCTGGAGCAGGCGAAACGTGAGCGCCTCGATCGCAGCCGCTGGTTGCTAAGTTTCACCACGCCGGATAAACGCAGCCTGACGTGGGTGCTGCGTACCCAGATGCGCGACGGTCCGCTGGCGCTGCTACGTTTGCGTGGTTTTACGCTGCCGACAGAAATTTTCAGCGTGGATGCGGCGAGTGCTTCAGAAGCGATGGCCCCGCGTGAAACAAGCACGGATGACTTCACCACCAATATGGACGGAGCATAATAATGAGCGCGATGACCGAACTGGTGCACGCCTGCGGCGTGGATGAGTCTACGCTGAGAACCGATGCACAACAGCGCCGCAGCGACTGGGCGCGCTGGCTTAAACCAATCAGTCAAGCGTTGCCCGCCGGAGACGATCCGGCTTACGACGATCAGTTTATGCAGATCCGCGAAGAGGTGAACAAGCTTTCCGGCTTTGATACCGACGCCATTGCCCGCCTGGCTGAATCGCTGCTGACAACGGTAAGCAAGGACATCCGCGTGGTCACTTTTTACGCGTGGGCGCGCCTGCATCAGGACGGTGAGCAGGGGCTGGCGGAAGGACTGGAACTGCTGGCGGCCGCGCTGCATCAGTATGGTGACCAGCTTCATCCGCAGCGCAGCCGCAGTCGCCAGGGCGCGCTGGCCTGGCTCGGCAGCGCCAGAATGCTCGACAGCCTGACGCTGTGGCCGGAAGCCGATATCGCGCGGGTTTGTCGTATCAGCGGCGCGCTGTTGCTGATTGAAGATGCGCTCAGTGAAGATGAGCGTAACGGACTTCAGCCGCTGTTGCGTGCGCTGGAGTTGCGGCTGGCGCAGAACGGCGGAGCCAGCGCTATGGTGCCGCTTCACAGCCCGGCGCATGCGGACGTGGATGATTCAGCCCTTGCCGCACTCGCGCCGGTCAACTCCGGTGAAACGCTAAAGGCGCAGGCAAAAGTGCTGGCAAACTACCTGCGCGAGCAGCCCGGCGGCTGGCTTTCGGCACATCATCTGATGAAAAGCGTGCGCTGGGATACCATCCTCAATCTTCCCGCGCTCGGACCCGGCGGCAATACGCGTTTGCCACCGCCGAAACCCGATCATCGTGCACATCTCAAGCGCCTGTATCTGCAGCAAAGCTGGACGGAGCTGCTGGAACTGACCGACTCGCTGTTTGCGCAGGCCATCAATCACGTGTGGTTCGATCTGCAGTGGTACGCCTGTGAAGCGCTGAATCGTCAGGACAAGGGCGCGGCGCTGGCGAACATTGTGCAGCAGGATTTGCATGGGCTTTTATCAAGGCTGCCGGGACTGGAAACGCTCTCGTATTCAGACGGCACTCCGTTTGCCGATGAGGTGACCCGCAGCTGGATCGCGCAGAAAGTGATGGGCGATGTGCGCTTAACAGAGAGCAACGCGCCGTTTGCCGGGCCGGGCAACGACATTCTGTCGCTGGAAAGTGAAGCGGCGGAAAAAGCGGAAGCGGAAAGCGTCGAAGCCGCACTCGGCTGGCTGCAAATGCGTCCGGGCACCAGCAATACGAAAGATCAGTGGCTGCTGCGCCTGCTTATGGCGCGCGTGTGCGAGCAGTTTGGTAAGAGCGAAATGGCACTGCATCTGCTGGATGAACTTAACCAGCAGGCAGGTGCACTGACGCTTGCACAGTGGGAACCAACCTTATTATTCGAAGTGCGAGCCCGACGACTGAAGTTGCTGCGTGCCAGAGCGGCGCGTAGCGAAAGGGAACGCACGCGCATTCAACCGGAAATGGACGCGCTGTTGTCCGGCCTTATCACGCTTGACCCGGTCAGGGCCGCCATCCTCTGCAGCTGACATCCGCCTTTCAACTTTCTGCCGCCTGATTCACTCCGCCGGCACATTACTTAGTGAATACCATGGACGACTTAACCCTGCGTTATTACGACGCTGAAATGCGCTACCTGCAGGAAGCGGGCGAAGAGTTCGCCCGCGCGCACCCTGAACAGGCGGCGATGCTCAATCTCGACAAAGCCGGTGCCCGCGACCCTTACGTTGAACGGCTGTTCGAAGGCTTTGCCTTTATGGTCGGTCGACTGCGGGAAAAGCTCGACGATGACCTGCCTGAGCTCACCGAAGGGCTGGTGAGCTTGCTGTGGCCGCACTATCTGCGCACCATTCCGTCGATGTCGGTGGTGGAATTCACGCCCGACTGGCGTGAGATGAAGGAACCGATGCGCCTGGCGCGCGGCTTTGAAGTGATTTCACGTCCGGTGGGTGAAAATGGCACGCGCTGTCGCTACACCACCACGCGTGAGGTGCAGGTGCTGCCGCTGGCGCTGGAGTCGGCAAAGTTAAACACCGATGCCGCCGGCCGGTCGATGATCCGCCTGCGCTTTAACGGCGGCGCGCTGGCCGACTGGAGCCGCATCGATGTCAGCCACATTCCACTCTATCTCAATGCCGATGCGCCGCTGGCCTGCGCGCTGCACGAAGCATTGACGCTTAACGTCGCCAGCATCGCACTGCGTTTGCCAGGCGAAACCGACAACCGCCGCTTCGACGGGCACTTCAGCGCGCAGGGCTTCAGCGAGGAGGATCGGCTGTGGCCGGGCGATGAGGGCAGCTTCAGCGGCTATCAGTTG
Source organism: Pantoea sp. USHLN256 (assembly GCF_037149875.1). NCBI lineage: Bacteria > Pseudomonadati > Pseudomonadota > Gammaproteobacteria > Enterobacterales > Erwiniaceae > Pantoea > Pantoea sp. USHLN256. The sequence continues at coordinate 746,446 of NZ_JBBCQO010000002.1, forward strand.
CTGCTGGAATACTTCACCTTCCGCGAGAAGTTTATGGCGGTGAACCTGCGCGGGCTGGAGCAGGTGGCGCTGCCCGCCTCTCTGCCGTGGTTTGAACTCGACGTGGTGCTGGCCCAGCGCTGGGAGCATGATTTCCAGTTCAGCGAAAAACATCTGCGCCTCAACGCCGTGCCGGTGATTAATCTGTTCGCGATGGAATCTGATCCGCTGATGATCAACGGATTACAGACCGAGTATATGCTGCGACCGATGCGCGTGCAGGACGGACATACTGAAATTTACTCGGTGGATTCAGTGATTTCCTCGAAAGGTCTGCCGTACGTACCGTTCAGCAGCTTCCGCCACAAAGGCGGCATGCTGCGTCACGACGCGCCGGAACATTACTATCACACGCGCGTGCGGCGCGGCCCGTCCGGGCTGCATGAAACCTGGATGATCCTCGGTGGCGAAGCCTTTGATAATCACAGCCTGCCGGAGAACGAAAGCCTGTCGGTGAGCGTCACCGGCACCAACGGCCAGCTGCCGCGCCGCGCGTTGCAGAGCACGCTGCTGGATACCGCGGTGAGCAGCACCGACGTGGCGATGCAGGTGCGCAACCTGTGCGCGCCGACGCTGCCGTGCTATCCGCCCAATCGTGATCGTTTTCACTGGCGCGTGCTGAGCCATCTCGGTTCCAGCTTCCTGTGGATGATGGATAACGCCGAGGTACTGCGCGGCACGCTGGCGCTGTATGACTGGACGCACAGTGAAATGAACTGCCGTCGTCTGGAGGCGATTCTGCACGTTTGCCACAAAGAGACCGAACGCTTTGAGCAGGGTTATCTGCTGCGCGGCGTGCAGATTGAAATTACCCTCGACAGCAGCGGCTTTGCCGGCAGCGGCGATATCTGCCTGTTTGGCGAAATGCTCAGCCGCTTCTTCGCGTTGTATACCGATATCCACCTGTTTAACCGTCTGATTTTAATCCTGCAGCCAACCGGAGAGCGCCTCGAATGGGAAGAGAAGCACAATCGCCGCATCTCCGGCTGACGCCACGGCTGGAGCAGGAGCTAACACGGCTGAACTTTTACCGCTTCTGTCAGCTGATAGAGCATCAACACAAAGATAAGCCGCCGCTGGGCAGCACTAATAAACCGGAAAACGACGCGGTGCGGCTGCTGCCGCATCCCGGCATGGGTTTTCCGGCTGGCGAGCTGAAAGCGGTTGAATACCCTGAAACCGATGCCGCCGCGCCGCCGGTGGTGCGCACCACGTTTTTGGGTTTATACGGCGTGGATTCGCCGCTGCCCGGCAGCTATATCGATGACATCACCCAGCGCGATGAAGGGTATGAAGCGCTGCAGGGTTTTCTCGATATTTTCAATCATCGCATCCTGACGCAGTTTTATCGCATCTGGCGCAAATACTCGTATCCGGCAACTTTTGAAGCGGGCGGCAGCGATAAGACCTCGCAGTCGCTGCTCGGGCTGGTGGGGCTGGGTATTCCGGGCACCGGCAGGCATATCGCCACGCCGGTTTCGCGCTTTCTGGCGTTACTCGGCGTCATGCGCCAGCCGGGCAGAACGGAAGAGGGCATTCGCGCGCTGGTGCGTTTACTGGCGCCTGGCACCTCGGTTCGCGTGCAGCCGCACTGTCTGCGCCCGGTGCCGGTAAGCCATCCGCTGGAATGCGAGTTCGTACTCGACGGCAATGCGCCGCTCGGCGAAGAAGCGATGGATGCTAACAGCCAGCTACTGATTGAACTGCAGACCGCCTGCCCGGATGAGGCTCATCGCTGGCTGCCGGATGGCCAGCTGTATCAGGACTTTCTGGTGATGCTGCGGGTGTACCTTGGCTGGCGCTATCGCGCGCGCATCCGGCTGTGTCTTGATACCCAACTGCTGGCCCCGCCGGAACTGGGCGATGCGCCGTTCTGGCTCGGCATGACCGGCGTGCTCGGCGCGGACCACGGGTGCAGCGATATCCCCCAAACCTTTACCACTGAACTGGGCTGCTATGCAGGCATGAGCCCGGTCAAACCCTGCGAGGAGCAGCGACGTGTCAGTTACCACTTTGATTAACATTATGATGTGCAGCGCACTGTTGCTGCTTGGCGGCTGCGGTTTGCAGCAGAAAGTCACTGATGGATCCGTTGCGGCGTTTGACGCGATTTTCCACAAGCAGATTAAAACCCTGCACCTTGATTTCAGCGCGCGCGCAAGCCTCAACAGCGACAGCCGCGAGCATAATCCGCTGTCGCAGCCGGTGATGGTGCGCGTGTTCCAGCTCAGCGAGCGTAAGGCGTTCGACGGCGCGGTATATCAGCATCTGACCGGCGATGCGGCGGACGTGCTCAAGTCAGAACTCCTCGCCGATCGCGATGTGGTGCTGACGCCGGGCGGCGACGTGTCGCTGAATATGCCGATGGAAAAAGAAGCAAAATTTGTCGCGGTAGTCGCACTGTTCCAGCAGCCGGATATGATGAAAAACAGCTGGCGGCTGGTGCTGGAGCGCAACGATTTGGATCCGGATAAAGCACGCGTGATTGAGTTAAGCAGCAACAGCCTGCGCCTGATCAGCGAGGCAAAACCATGAGTGGCGGCAATCATCAACCTTCGCTGTATGAGCTGCTGAAAGGCAGCTTTTCTGGTGGTCTTGAGCTGGATCGCGTCAAGGAGCAGGATCAGGTGATCCTTTCCGTGCTCGATAATATGCAGCGCATCCTTAACACCCGCGCCGGATCGTTGTCGCATCTCCCCGATTACGGCCTGCCCGACATGACGCGCATCCTGCAGGGCATGCCCGGCACCGCGCATCAGCTGCTGTATACGCTCTCTGCGGTGCTGCTGAAATACGAGCCGCGCCTGAAGCGCCTTGACGTGGTGTTACTGGAACAGAATATGCCCGGCGAGCTGCGTTATGCCATTGATGCCGAACTTAAAGAGATCGGGCTGGTTCGCTTCGGCACCGAATTTATGCCGGAAGGCCGCATGCTGATCCGCCATATGAAACAGCAGCACTATCTGGATGCCCGTGCACCCCTTTGAGCCAGCACCGAATACAGCAATGGCTTCATCTCAACATCACTATCTAACGACCGGCGTAGAGCCCTGCTCATGGCATGCAGCCTGGATTGCCGTAATGCTAAAATCTTACCTTCACCATCCATAGCAAGATCCACTGATAATTATGGTCAATCCAGGTAGACTTCTGAAAACCATAGCAATCCAGGGAAAGTCATTGAATCCCTATACGGCGCGGGTTACAACGTTTGACTTAACTCGTTAAGAGCTGACCTCCTCGCTATGCGTAATGGAGGTTTTTTTGACTGCAGAGCGATGGAAATTTATGCCTCACACTTACCGACCATGGATGAAAAGGTATTGGCTGGTCTGGCTGTTGTTAACGTTGATCACCTTGATCGCACTGTTCGCCGATCAAATTTTGCAGCAACAGCGCGCGGGCGAAGCGCATTTTAACCAACAGTTTAATCGACTCGCGGCCTATCAAACGCAGAATGAAACGCTGTTGCCGTTACTGACCGGTGACGAAGATCTTGCCTTGTTACAGTCGAAATTTCCGCAGCTGGTTTTGATCGAACACACGGTGAATCGTGCGTTAACAGCGCCGCGTTTTGAAGAGGTCAGCGGCGGTCAATACTGGCTTTACAATCCCTATCGTCAGATACGCATGCTGGTGGATTTGCATTTTGCGCTGCAAACCTCGGACGTGGCGCTGGCACTGGCCTTTCATATTCATGCGCCAACGGCGATTCAGACGCCAAACTATGATGCAAATGCCCGCTGGCAATGGCAGCGACCGTTCATCAATCACTATCAACCGTTTTTACTCAAAGGCAGCGCTAATCCTGATCTGCGCGCGCTGCATGCGCTGCCGTTTATGTTGGCGCTGCTATTGTGGCTGGTGATCGGCGGACTCGGCTGGTGGCTGCTGCGCCACTGGCGCCAGCACATAGAGATGCGTTTGCGTGCCGACTATTTTCAGCGCACGCGTCGCGAAGCCTTGGGCGAGTTCACCGCGGGCATTATCCATGAAATTAATCAGCCGCTGACCGCAATCAACACCTGGCTGCACAGCAGCCAACTGCTGCTGAAACAGGGCAAACACGAGAATCTGCCGCAAGCGCTCAATGCTATGAGTCTGCAAACCGAGCGCCTTGCGGGATTGCTGCAACGTTTTCGCGACATCGTCAGTGAACGTCCGGTGGCAATGACTGCCGTTAGCCCCGAAGCGGTATGGCGGCGCGTGACGCTCCTGCTGCAGCAGGAGCTGGATGATGGTGATGTGGCGTTGCGCCAGCAGTTTCAGCATGGTCAGGCGAAGGTGCTCAGCGATCCCCAGTGGCTGGAGCAGGTGTTTCATAACCTGCTGCAAAACGCGATTCACATGCAGCAGGGACGCCCGGATGCGTGGGTGAACATTGCATCGGAACAGGTTCCGCAAGGTATCAAAATCATCATCAGCGATAACGGCCCGGGTTTCTCTGCGGAAGGATTAGCGCAGGCCTGTATGCCGTTTTATAGCTCGCGCGCCAACAGCATGGGATTAGGCATGACGCTGGTCGAGAGTTTGATGTTACGTATGAATGGCCAGCTTAGGCTGGGGAATCGCGCTGAGGGCGGCGCGGAAATCACCTTAATTTTCCAACTGGCGGAGTAAAGGAATGGGCGCGAAGGTTTGGTTAGTGGACGATGATTTATCGGTACGGGAATCGCTCGGTTTTCTGCTGAAAACACTGGAATACGACGTGGCAGATTTTGCCGATTTGGCCTCGTTTGAAGCGGCCACTCAAGCGCTGGAGCCGCTGCGCGGCTGTTTGCTGTTGGATGTGCGCATGCCGGGCATTAGCGGTCTGAGCTGGCTGGCGGAGCAGGGCGATCGTCATCCGCTGCTGCCGGTGATCATTATGACTGGCCACGGCACCATTGAAGCCTGCCGTCGCGCGTTTCGTCAGGGCGCGTTTGAGTTCTTCACCAAGCCGCTGGATATTGAACCGCTGCTGGAAACCATTCACCAGGCGATAAACGAAAGTGAGCAGCGCGCGCAACGTTGGCAATCGCAACAGGGTTTGCAGGCGCGGTTTGCGCTGCTCTCCGCGCGCGAAAGTGAAGTGATGCAGTTGATGATTGCCGGGCAAACCAGCAAAGAGATCGCGCGGGATTTATCGCTGTCGCCGCGCACCGTTGAAGCGCACCGGGCTGCGGTGTTTGCCAAGCTGGAGCTGAGTAATCTCGCCCAGCTGATTCACGCCTGGCAGCAGCTAAACCAGGTATAACTACCAGGCCGAACGCGTAATCGCCCGAATATTTCTTTCCCGCTCTGCACCGTAAAGTGTCACTCATCAACTATTCAGGAGTGACCCATGAACATTCGCCTTTCTCTGATTGCCGCTGCGGCGGCCTTTGTTTCCTTCGGTAGCCACGCGGCATTTACCGAATCCAACCTTTCGCTGGAAGATGCACAGAAGCTGGCAAGCGCCGCGATTCAGTCGTGCGCAGCGAAAAACTATAACGTTACCGTGACCGTCGTGGATCGCGCTGGTCTGGTTAAAGCCGTGCAGCGCATGGATAACGCCGGTCCGCATACCGTCGAAGCCAGTCAGATGAAAGCTTAAACCGCTCTGAGCACCAAAAATCCAAGCGGTAAAGTGATGGAAGCGGCGCAGAACAATGCCGGTGCGCAGAATATGCGTGATATTCCAGGCTTCCTGCTGCTGGCTGGCGGTGTGCCAGTGAAAAGCGGCGATCAGGTGATTGGCGCGATTGGTATCGGCGGTGCGCCGGGCGGTAATCTGGATGAAGCCTGTGCGATGGATGCGCTGAAAGCGATTCAGTAATCGTTTTGCGTAAGGTGCGCTTGAATGCGCACCTGGTCGCTATCAATGACGACCTTAAACGCGTCGTGACAGCGCAAAGCTGATCAACGGCACCGGCAAAGTAAACAGCAGCAGCAGCCACAGCAGTACATAAACCGCATCAATACCGTTGTTTTGCAGGTTGTTATACAGCTGAACCGGCATGCCTTGGGGGAAATAAGCAAAAATCATCACGATGCCAAATTCGCCCATTGCTCGCGCCCATGCCAGTGCGCTAGCGGAGGCCAATCCCGGCGCGGCCAGCGGTATCGACAAACGCCAGAAACGTTGCCACGCAGAAGCGCCAAGCGTGCGACCCGCTTCCAGAATATCCTGCGGTACACCGGCAAACGCGGAACGTGCGGTGGTGACGAAGTAGGGCAGCGCGCCATACCATTGCGCGAGAATAAACGCGGCAGGATTGTTAACCAGCGTCCAGCCAAACCTCCCCAACAGCTCACCTGGCAAACTATAAGGGCCGTAAGCGCTTACCAGCAAAATGCCCATTGCCAGCGGCGGCGTCAGCAGCGGAATCATCACCAGCAATTCAACGATCAATCGCGCACGACCGCGTGCCTGCGACAACCACCACGCCACCGGCAATCCACTGACAAAAATCAGTATCAGCGCGACAGCACCCAGGCCAAGCGAGGTCGCGATGGCATTGCCATCGCCCCACGCCAGCTGCAGATGCTGCCAGTGCGTAACGCCAATCAACGTGATAAAGGGCACCGCCAACAGCAGCAGTGCCGGCAGTGACAGCCATAGCGCAGTGGCGTGACGGGTTTTCATTACGGGTAGAGGGAACCGCCTTTTGGCGCGGCATAACCATTCTGTTTAAACAGCGCCTGGCCCGGCTGGCTCAGCATAAAATCCACAAAGGCTTGACCTGCAGCCGCGCCGTGTGGGGCATTTTTCAGCACCGCAGCGTAGTAAACCAGCGGCTGGGTGTGCAGCACTTCGTCATTGCCTGCGCTGTCTTTCACATTGAAACTCACCGTGTCGTACCACTGCTTCGCCATCGCCGGATTACTCAGATTAATCTCGTCGGGCAGCGCCACGTAGGGCAGGTGTGCGGAGATCACCTCGCTCTCATAACCCGCCGCAGCATCCACCTGGCCGCTCTCCAGACGCGTCAGCAGGCCGCCTTCCAGATGGGTTTGCGCCGGGTTTTGATAGCCGCCCATGATTTTATCGGCGATGCCAGGCTGCTGATAATATTTCTCAGCCAGCAGCAGGGTAAAGATGATGTTCTGACCTTTGGGATCGTTGATCGGATCGGTGCGACCAAATTTAATGCCCGGCGTTGCCAGTACCTTCAGCCAGCTGGCATCGCTGCCTTTGGCCTGCGCGAACTGCTGCGCGTATTTGCCTTTTGGGCTATAGGCCACCACCATGCTGGTGCTCGCCACTGGAATCGCGTCATCAATCAATCCCGCATCCTTCAGGATTTGCATCGGCCCCGGCGTAATCGAGACGAACACATCAGCGGTGATTTTCTTGCTCGCCAGCAAACGTGCCATGCCATAGGCGCCCTGACCCTGGCCTTCATAGTTGCCGTTGTTTTGTTTAGCGAAAGCTGGACCTAAAGATTGATCCATCACTTTACCCATCGAACCGGCATAAGTGACGCGGATATCGGTATTGGCTTGTGCATGCAGCGTAAAGCCCGCGCCGACGGTAAGCAGCAGCGCGCTGAGGTGAGTAAATCGCATTCCCTTTCTCGCTATATAATTAGGTAGATAACGATTATCGGAATTAGTGCGGACAGTGCAAGTGAAAATCTATTGCGAAATCATACTAAAGGCCCGTCGCAACGGGCCGAAGCGGCTATGCGAGGATGCGCTTTGCCCAGGATTCGATGTCGTCACCGCTGCCAATATCCAGCTGCACCAAACCGTTGGTGATGAAAGTTGGTGAAACATGAATGCCATTTTGGCGCGAATACTTGCTGTGCCATTTAATCTCGTTCTGCAACTCGGCGCGCAGGAAAGGCTCGCGAGCGTTTACGCCGCTGTATTTCTCCAGACGATCGAGTATCTGATTGGGCGTGGCATCCATATTTGGACCGTGGCTGTGATCGGTAAATTCGAACTCTTCACGATGATCGGCGACCGCCTGCAGCACCTTTTTAGCGGCCGCTTTGCCTTCGGGCAGGGTGGACGCGGCAAGGATGTAGCGCACAATCACGCCGGAATACATGTGCCAGGGCTGCGATTGCAGGCGAATCTTCAGCGTCATCTTCTCTTCTCCCACTAACTGCAGCAGCGCATCCAGCTTATTGAATGCACGTACCGAGAACGGGCAGGTCGGCTCCAGAAACACTTCAAACACCTTGGGGCCGTGGCCCCAAACCAGCGGGTCGGCATGTAATGCGGCGGATTGGCTCATTGTTATTCCCTGTAGAAATGCAGTTGAACGGATAACGCTGCCTTACTTTGGCAAAGCGCTGCGCCGACAGCCAGTGCAGGCTTGTGCTTTTTTGTTACAAGGCCATTCGGCTAGCGAAAATGCGCTGAAATAAAAATCGTTTTATAGATCCGCGAGCTACAAGAAAGTCAGCCCGCAGCGCCTTTGTGCATAAAATAAGCGACTATAGTTAGTTCTGTTTCAATTTTGTTTCTTGCAGCATTTTTAATTCATTTGCCTGGAGCCAAACGTTAAGCATCGAGGTTCAATGTGTTTGCCAATCTCTCCTGGAAAATCATCCATCAGGTTCTCAATGAAACCATTGCAGAACTCATGGATGAGCAACAAACGCTGGATGTCCCCACACTGCGCGAGCGGCTGCTGGAGATGGCTGAAAGCGAAACCGATGAATTAATGGTGCTCTGTTACTGGCAAGCGAGCAAAGTGCTGATGCGCTTACCGCCCACGGTCACCGCCAGCCAACTGATAGAAGAAGCGCGCGTGGCGTACCGCTCGCCGCTTAATCACGATCCTCTTTAACCCTGGATGCTTTTCCCCTGTCTATTCGCGGCAAAGTGACTAAGTGGCGGATTTATGGTCATGAGCGGTAAACACGCTCTGCTAGACTTGCCCTGTCAAAAACGTAGATACAGAGGACAGTAATGAAAATCAAAAGTTATGCCGCCTTGAATGCGGGTGAAGCGCTGGTGCCTTACGAGTATGAGGCAGGTGAACTGGCTGCGGAAGAGGTGCAGGTTGAGGTCGATTACTGCGGAGTGTGCCACTCAGATCTATCGATGATTGATAACGAATGGGGCATCTCCTCCTTTCCGGTGATTGCCGGCCATGAAGTGATTGGTCGTATCAGCGCGTTAGGTGCTGCAGCGCAGAGCAAAGGGTTGAAAGTCGGCCAGCGTGTGGGCATTGGCTGGACGGCAAAAAGCTGCCAGCACTGTAATGCCTGCATCAACGGCGAACACGTCAACTGTGAAAATGGTTCCGTGCCCACCATCATGAACAAGGGCGGTTTTGCCAGCCATCTGCGTGCCGACTGGCAATGGGTGATCCCGCTGCCGGAAGCGATAGATTACACTTCAGCAGGCCCGCTGTTGTGCGGTGGCATCACCGTGTTTAAACCGCTGTTGATGCATCATGTCACCGCCACCAGCCGCGTCGGTGTGATTGGCATCGGTGGCTTAGGCCACATGGCGATTAAACTGCTGCGCGCGATGGGTGCAGAAGTGACGGCGTTCAGCTCCAATGCCAGCAAAACCGAGTCAATTAAAGCGATGGGTGCCGATCGGGTGGTGAACAGCCGCGATCCGCAGGCGCTGAATGCACTGGCTGGACAATTTGATCTGATTATCAGCACGGTCGCGGTCGATCTTGACTGGCAGCCGTACTTCCAGGCGTTAGCGCCGCACGGCAAGTTCCACACCGTTGGCGCGGTGATGAAACCGTTCGAAGTGCCAGCGTTTAGCCTGATTATGGGCGATCGCGCGGTGACGGGTTCATCCACCGGCTCGCCAGGCCAGCTGCGTTCACTGATGAAACTGGCATCGCGTGCGGATATCGCGCCGCAGGTTGAAGAGTTCCCGATGTCAAAAATCAATGAAGCGCTGGATCACGTACGCGCGGGTAAAGCCAATTACCGCGTGGTTCTGAAAGCTGATTTCTAACCTCAGATGACCAGGTCGGCATGAATGCCGACCTCAGTTCGCAAGGTGCGCACGGCTGCGCACCGTTTTACTGCACTCACCTCCCTTCAAACAGCATCCACCCTCTTAATCACCTGATTATTCGGCACAATATTACGTGGTGCTTTGATAAACTGCTGCCAGCAAACCCAACATCGAGGACAGCAATGAAGATTTCCAGCTATGCCGCTCTGCAGGCGGGTGAGGCGCTGGTGCCTTACGAATATGATGCCGGTCCACTGGCCGCGGAAGATGTGCAGGTTGAGGTGGATTATTGCGGCGTCTGCCACTCCGATTTGTCGATGATCGATAACGAATGGGGCGGTTCGCGCTATCCGCTGATCGCTGGCCACGAAGTGATTGGTCGCGTCGTGGCGTTGGGTGATGCGGCGCACAATAAAGGGCTGAAATTAGGCCAGCGCGTGGGCATCGGCTGGACGGCGAAAAGCTGTCAACACTGCGATGCCTGCATCGAAGGCGATCAGGTGAACTGCGAAAACGGTAAAACCTCCACCATCAATAATCACGGCGGTTTTGCCAGCCATCTGCGTGCCAACTGGCAATGGGTGATTCCGCTGCCGGAGGCGCTGGATATCGCCACTGCCGGCCCTTTACTGTGCGGCGGTATCACCGTGTTCAAACCGCTATTGATGCACAATATTTCGGCCACCAGTCGCGTTGGCGTAATTGGCATCGGTGGGCTGGGGCATATGGCGATCAAACTGCTACGCACCATGGGCGCTCAGGTTACTGCGTTCAGCTCCTCAGCGACGAAAACCGATTCGATCAAGGCGATGGGCGCCGATCGGGTGGTGAACAGCCGCGATCCGCAGGCGTTAAGCGCGCTGGCAGGGCAGTTTGACCTGATTATCAGCACCGTGGCGGTAGATTTGGACTGGAAGCCCTATTATCAGGCGCTGGCGCGCAAAGGCGCGTTTCACACCGTCGGCGCGGTGATGAAGCCATTTGAAGTGCCGGCATTCAGTTTGATTGTGGGCGATCGGGCGTTAACGGGTTCGTCTACCGGTTCACCGGGACAACTGCGTGCATTATTGAAACTGGCATCGCGTACTGATATTGCGCCGCAGGTGGAGGAGTTTCCGATGTCGCAGGTGAATGCCGCATTGGATCACGTGCGCGCGGGTAAAGCGCATTATCGTGTGGTGATGAAAGCGGATTTTTAAACGCGTATTAGCACATACCGTAGCGGCGCGATTTATCGCGCAATAAATTGCGCCGCTACAACTTAGTGCATTGATAAAGAAAAAGTGCGCACCGTTTTACATCAGCCCCGCGAATCATCCTTCTCGCCGAGGAAGAAATACCACAACGGAATCGACGTTAGCGCGGTAAACACCGTGGTATACAACGCGATCATAAAGCCCTGCGTGATATACATGGTCAGCGACCAATGGCTAAACGGAATGCCATATTGATCGATCACCCCACCGATAATGGCATTGCTCATCACGGTGCCAACAATCAGCGCCAGAATAAACAAACCGCGCAGGAAGTAGCGCATCTCTTTGCGCTTCACCGCAAAACGCGCGCGGATAATGCCCAGCGGCGATTGCTGAGAAGCCAGCAGGGCCGCCTCATCCAGCGGCGCACGTTGCTGCTTGCGCCAGCGCAGAATATCCACCAGCAGGAAAGCCAGCAAACTCGCCCCCATCACCGGCAGCGCATAGCCAAGCGCCAGCGCCACCATCAACCAGGCACCTTTCGCATAATGCGGCAGCACCATCCAGCTTTCGGTCAGGGTTTGTGCCGGATTCGCTTCCACATCTTTCGGACGACGAATCCACCACATGCGATAACCCAACACGATCATGCTGCACAAACCCAAACCAAAGAACGCTAGTAACAGCTGATTAGGCAAACCAAACAGCACGCCCATGTGTGCGTCGACGCCCCAGCGCGTCAGCTTCGCAACTAACGGGAAACGATCGAAATAGACGTGATCCACCACGCTAAAGTCCTGTGGATTAACCGAAACCGCATCCACCTGAGTTGGCCAGCTGCGGTCAATTTCCGTTACCGCCCACGCTTTTTCCGTACTTTTTGGCTGACGCAATTCAAGTTTGGACGCGCTGAGTCCATCCTGACGCGCCGCATTCAGCACGCGATCCCAATCGGCATCGGCGGCGTTATTACGCATCGGTTTTGCCGGCGCCGCCGCCGGTTTGGTCATGGATGACATCGACATATTCATGCCCGCCATATCCATATCCGGCATATGATCGGCATGCGGATCGGCCGGTGCCATGGGCGCATCACTGTTCAGCGAGGTATTGACCTGCGGCGTCAGCCAGTTTAGCTCGGTACGCATGCGATCAATATTGCCGCCCGCCCACTGCGACCATGTCAGGCCAGTGACCGAGAAGAACACCAATCCGACCACCAGCGTTAAACCGAGCGTGACATGCCAGTGGCGGCTGAAGGCAAATCCTTTGCGCGGCTGTTTCAGCTTACGTTTTGGACGCGTTCCCAACCACAGCACTACACCGCCAAGTGCGGCGACCCACAGCCAGGATGCGGCCAGTTCGCTGTAATTGCGCCCGAAATCGCCAAGCAGCAGGCTGCTGTGAAGTAAGTCGATGGTAGTACGCAGCGGCAATACGCCGCTGGTGCCATACACCGGCAGATCACCGACTACTTTCAGGCTGTAAGGATCGATAAACACCGCGCGCGACTGCGAAGTGCCGAGTGACGAATCGCTGAATTGCACGCGCGTGGTGTCCGTTGCGCCGGGCGCCGGACGTACCGCGAAGATGTGCTGGTTCTCCCCAGCATAAGCGCGCGCGGCAGTGATTTGTGCCGACAGCGGCTGCGCATTGCCGTGCGGTTCGGCGGTCAGCGCATCGGCATAAATCAGGTTTTCCAGCTGGGGTGTTAACACGTAAAGCGTGCCGCTGAGTGCCGCGATAAAGATGAACGGGGCGACAAACAGACCGATGTAAAAATGTAAGCGACGTAGCAAATTAAGCACCGCACCGCGCGGTGCTGCAGAGTGAGCAGCAGACAAAGCCGTCTTCCTTCCAAAAAGAAATTGTCTTAGCGCAACGCTACAGTTGAGCGTGCACTGCAATAAATTAAGTCAGCAGGGAAGAAGTGCAGGAGGGGCGCGCGGTCGATGGATGCTGCTAATGCGACGTACAATCGGCGCAACCACATGTGGCAGCGGCGGCGCACGCGAAATCACCATGATCAGCCAGATGAACGGGATGAACACCCACATCAGCAGCGGGACATGCACCAGCAGATCGCAATAGCCACAGGCGAACTCGCCGTCATCCATCATGTGATGGCTCATGCCGGGCATCGGCATATCCGCCATCATCATCTCATGATGGCTCATCGAGCTGGTCATCATGCTGTGTTGCGGCATCGCCATCATCTGGTTTTGCCGCTCCATCAACGTTTTCGACACAATCGGCGCGACGAACAGCAGCAGCACCGCCACAATGGCGACACAGGCAGTCAAACGCTGGCGGAAGTGATGTGTAAACGTCATGGTTGCTAGTGGATGATTCCTTAAATGAGGCCGAAGTGTAACGCGATTGACGTGGATGGGTTAAAAAAATAGAGGCTATTTAAGAAAAAATTCGCACCTTTTGAAAATAGTCACTTAACGCGCCGCGTTTGTTAACCCCTATGTAACTTGATAAAAACAGAGAAGAAACATTACCGCTCGGGCCGAGAAAATCAAAAAATCGATCGTCCCAGCCGCTCGGTGAGTTTTTCCAGCAGCGCGGTGCCGGCCAATGAGTTGCCCGAGTGATCCAACGCAGGAGACCAAACCGCAATACTCATCTCGCCGGGAATCACGGCCACAATACCGCCACCAACGCCTGATTTAGCCGGCATCCCAACGCGCCAGGCGAACTCACCGGCGCCATCGTACATGCCGCTGGTCATCATCAACGCATTCACCTGACGCGCCTGACGCGGCGAGATCACCGCCGATTCGTCATCCTGAGTGCGGCCGTGATTCGCGAGATACAGGAAGGTGCGCGCCAACTCTTCGCAACTCATCGACAGCGAGCAGTAGTGAAAATAAGTTTCCATCACTTTGCTGACGTCGTTGTGGAAATTGCCAAACGATTTCATCAGCCAGGCAATCGCCGCGTTGCGCGCCGAATGCTCGTATTCAGAACGCGCCACGACGCGGTCGTAATTGATGTCCGGTTGCTGCGCCAGACGACGCACAATTTCCAGCATGCGCTGACGCGGTGCGGTGAGGCGGCTTTCCAGCAGATCGCACATCACCAGCGCGCCGGCATTAATAAACGGATTGCGCGGTTTGCCCTGTTCCAGCTCAAGCTGTACCAGCGAATTAAATGCCTGCCCGGAAGGCTCTTTACCGACGCGTTGCCAGATCTCGCCATCTTCGTACAGCGTCAGCGCCACGCTGAGTGACAACACTTTGGAGATTGACTGGATGGAGAAACGGGTCGCAGCATCGCCCGCCTGAAAACAGCGGCCATCGGGCGTGCAAATAGCGATGCCGAGCCGATCAGCGTCTACATCGGCCAGCGCCGGAATATAATCCGCCACTTTTCCCTGCTGGGTTAATGGGCGAACTTCGCTAACTATCTCTTCAAGCAGTGCATTACTGAGTTCCGACACCTTCACGCTCCGGGTAGCCAATCGTGGCCAGGATAATGGTGATTTGCACGCAGCGCGTCAATCGGCAGCGCGAAATTCTGTGAGCCTTCTGGGTGAAGCCTGCGTTACAGTGCGGGCTGTTTTCATTAACTGTAGAGCCCGCGCGATGATAACCAACCTATTCCGCGATTTCCCCGCCGCCGCACAGAACGGCAGCGCTGAGACGTATGAAGCGCTGCTGGCGCAGCCTAATCTGCATATCGAACGCATCGTTTCGACCGGGCAAGCGAGTCCACCCGATTTTTGGTACTGCCAGACGCAGGGTGAATGGGTGATGGTTTTACAAGGTTCGGCCGGATTGCAGCTGGAAGGCGAAGCGCAGGAGCGCCATCTGCATGCCGGCGATTTTGTCGAGATTCCAGCAGGCTGCCGCCATCGCGTTAACTGGACGGACAGCAGCGGCCCAACCGTGTGGCTCGCGGTGCATTTCGGCGCGCTGCCGACGGATTTGGCTTAAGGACGCTTGCCGACGCTGAGCGTCAACGTGGTCCAGCGGCGCGCCTATGATCTTGAGGTTGAGAGGGTGGCGCACGATTCCGCTCAGTGACTAATGAACTGAGAGCCTCATCACGTGCGAAAAATATATTCCATGTTATAAAATATGGAAAATTAATTTCAATTTGAGAGGATTCTATCATGTCATCGCTCCCGTCTCTGGACAGCCTGTTGCAGCAGGAAGCCGAGCACCGTTTACCGCAGTTTGATTTCGATTTAGCCTGGCAAATTGGACAAAGCATCCAGCAGCGTGGCCGTGAAGAGAATGCGCCTATCGCTATCGAAGTCTATGCATTTGGTCAGGTGCTGTTTCTGTCTGCATTGCCAGGTTCCGCGCCAGAGAATCTGGAATGGATGCGACGCAAACGTAACACCGTGTTGTTAACCGGTCACTCGTCGATGTACGTGGGGCTTTTTAATGAGCAGAAGGGCGAGCGGATGGCACAGCAGCGCAATATCCGTCAGGAAGATTACACCGATCACGGTGGTTCCTTCCCACTGCTGACTTCTCAGGGCGCGATCCTCGGCGCCGTCACCATCAGTGGTTTACCTTCCGCAGACGATCATGCGTTAGCGCTGTGGGGAATTACCCAGCTGCTGCGCTGATAATCCAACGTGAAGCGGCGCGATAAATTGCGCCGCTTCTGATGAAAACAATGACTGTTTATTTCATCGCGGGCAGTTTCAACTTATCGCCTGCGCCGGTGGCTTTGCGTAGATCGGCAACCTGACTGGCTTTCACTTCTGCACCCTGATTGCCCCACGAGTTTCTTACGTAGTTGAGCACGTCGGCCATCTCCTGATCGTTAAGCTTCCAGGAAAATGCCGGCATGCCTGCGGACGTTGGGCGGCCTTCGGTGTGCGGCGCACGAGCGCCATCCAGCAGCGCATGAATCATGTTGGTCGGATCGTTCTGCATTGCGCCATTGTTGGCGAAGGCTGGCACCATACCGGTGATACCTTCACCTGACAAACCGTGGCAGGCAGAACAATCCACTTCATAACGCAGTGCGGCCTGATCCTGACGCGCTTTATCCATCACAAATCCGCTGGCTTTTGCGCTGGACGACGCCGGTAAGCTGCGCAGATAGGTAGCGATGGATTGCAGATCGCGATCGTTAAAATATTGCGTTGAGTGTTCAACCGCTTCCGCCATCGGGCCTGCCGCCACACTCTCTCCGTTGGAGCCGGTTTTCAGGTAGTCGGCAATCTGCGTGTCGCTCCATTTACCAATGCCAGCGTGTGGATTTGGCGTGATATCCGGTGCGTACCAGCTGCCCAGATTACCGCCTTGCAGATATTGGCTACCGATCTCGCCGCCTAGCGCGTTGCGTGCGGTGTGGCAAACGCTACAGTGCGCCGGACCGTCCACGATATATTTGCCGCGATTCCACTCGTCGTTCTGCGCGGTTTGCGGTTTAAACGCATTGTTATCAAAGAACAACAGGTTCCAGCCCGCCATCGCCAGACGAATGTTATACGGGAAGTTCATGCCCGCATTTTCATCCACGGCGTTGTTCACCGGTTTTTGCGCCGAGAAGTAGGCCCAAAGATCGTGCATGTCGCCATCGTTCATCTGGGTGTACGCGGTGTACGGCATCGCCGGATACAGGAAGCCGTGATCGCCACGTCCCTGACGCACCGCGTTGAAGAAATCGCGCTCGGTCATTTTGCCGATTCCGGTGGCGCGATCTGGCGAAATGTTCGAGGTTTTCAGCGCGCCAAACGGCGTATCGATGTTGTAGCCGCCGGAGAAGTCGGCATTGTGGCAGGCGGCACAGTCGGCAAGACGCATCACATATTCGCCGCGTTTGATGGCCGCATCATCGTTGCTGTGAAAATCGGCCAACTGCACCTTATCGTCGGCAACGTTGGAGCGAGCGCTGTCTAACACCACCCATAATCTGCCTGTTGCCGCAATGCCCGCCAGCACCGCCAGCGCGGCGAGGGTGTAAGTTATTTTCTTTGCTTTCGCCATGATTACGCCCCCACCAGCGGTGCCGGATTGTTGATGTACTTCTGGTGAATCGCCTGTGCGGCGCGAACCGCCAGCGCACCAATGGTGATGGTGGGGTTGTAACCGCCGTTATTCGGGAAGGCCGACGCGCCCACCACAAACAGGTTGTGCGCATCCCAGCTTTGCAGATAAGGATTGAGGGCCGAGGTGCTGGGATCGGCGCCCATCACCGCACCACCAATGGTATGCGAACTGTGCTGCTGGTAAGGGTTCCAGCTCTTCTCTGCTTGGTTATCGACCACCATGTGCTGGCCGCCCATCTCTTTCATGATGTTGATAGCGCGGTCGGTAACATATCTCGCCATGCGCACATCGTTCTGGTTCCAGTCGAAGGTGGTGCGGATCAGCGGTTGGCCGTGACGATCTTTATAGTTCGGATCGAGATCGAGATAGGCTTCACGCATCGGCATTGAGGTGCCCTGGCAGAAGATGGTGCCAGCGCTTTGGTAATCGCGTTTGTAGCCCGCTTTCCACTCGCTGCCCCAACGCCTGGTGCCAGGACGCAGGCTATTCATGTTCTGAATCGGACGGCCGTTGGTGGAGAAGCCCATGATGCCCGCGCCGCCAATGAAATCGAGTTCGCTGTGATCGAAGTTATCGCCGTTGAAATCATCGATTTGCACCGCAAGCGCGCCGCCGCCGATGAACGGGTTCATATATTCGTTATCGAAGTAACCGGTGACCGTGGAGCAGGTTTGATAGTTGTAGTTTCGGCCAATGGTGCCGCGACCGGTCAGCGGATTGTATTGCTCGCCTACGCCGGAGAGCAGCATCAGGCGCACGTTATCCATCTGATAAGCAGTGATGCAGACGATATCGGCTGGCTGGAAGCCTTCCACGCCATCCTGCGTGATGAATTTAACGCCTTTTACCGTTTTGCCATCGTCATGTTTCACCGCGTGCAGCACTTCGGTTTCGGTCAGCAGCGTGAAGTTCGGGCGGCGCATCAGCACCGGCAGAATGCACGCTTGCGGTGATGATTTGGAAAAGTTGCCGCAGCCGTGGAAGTCGCAGAAGCCGCAATAGGTGCACGGGCCCATACTGACGCCGAGTGGGTTCACGTAAGCCTGAGAGAGATTACCTGCAGGGATAGTGAAGGGGTGATAACCCATGCTCTCGGTGGTTTTACGGTATTTGCTCATCCAGTGCGTATCTTTCAGCGGTGGCGTCGGATAGTCGCGCGAGCGCGGTCCTTCAAACACGTTGCCGCCTTTCTGCAACTGACCGTTGAGATTGCCGGCGATTCCAGACGTCCCGGCAATACGCTCAAAGCGATCGTAAAACGGCGCCATGTCGTCGTAGGTCACGCCCCAGTCCTGCAGCTGCAAACCCTGCATCTTTTTAACGCCGTAGCGCTCGCGGGTTTGCTTTGCCACTTCAAAATCCCACGGCGTAAAACGCCATGACATGCCAGCCCAGTGTGTGCCTGCGCCGCCGACGTTCCAGCCAAACTGAAACGCTGACCAGTTACGCACCGGGGCGGCGAGCTGATCGCTGCGGTTACGGAAGGTGGTGGTTTCCACGCTCATTGGCTGCAAAATTTTACGGCGGGTATGAAAACGCAGTTCATCGGCATCAATGGCGACCGGGAAATCGGTCGAGGTATCACGCCAGGCTCCGCGCTCAATGGCAACCACATTGAGTCCCGCACGGGATAGCTCTTCCGCCATCACCGAACCGGCCCAACCCAGGCCGACGATCACCACGTCAGCTTTATTTCTTACTAGTGACATTAACTCAGCTCCGGCTATTTAATCGTTAGGAATCAGACTGACGGGAATAAGTGCCAGATTTTCGTTACGGCGTTCGATATAAGGACGATAGTCATAGCGCGCACCGGGAAAACCGATCATCTTCCAGCCCGCCATATTTTTATTACCGCCATAAATCGGATCGGCCAAATAGCTTTCACGCGCGTTTTGCAGCATTAATTCAAACAGCGCCTGGCTATTTACGTCTGCTCCTAAATCAATTTTGCCGTCTTCCATCTTTGTCAGAAATTCATCGATCTGCTGCGCAGATAAGGTATGCAATGAGGCCTGATGATGTTGTTGTGCCCACTTTTCCAGCGCCGCTAAGCCGGTTAAATAGCGCGCTTTCGGTGGCGTGAGAAATTGCGGGCTGCCCATCAATGCTTCTTCATTTTCCGGGTGCAGCGGCGCCTGTAAATAGAGCGCTGCGCCAGAACCATAATCACCCGCTAATTGGTTATCGAGGAATTCAATCGCGCCCGCTTCACTGGCGGATGGGCCAAGATCATCGGCGGGGATCAGACGATCAAAAATGGCCGCCAGGTTTTGTCGATCCAATGGGTTGGTGAGTACCTGATAGCCGTCTTGCCATGCCGGCTGGGGCAGGTGATCAGAACTGAGTTGGGTCTCCAGCGGGACGTTATGCAGCTCTTTGGCGCGCAGCTGCGGCGCGACGGCGAGCGATGCAACAATGCCGCTGAGTGAAAAGAGCGCTTCTCTTCGGTTCATACTTCTTATCCCTTAATCATTCCATCCTCAGATGGACACCACAGATTATTATTTACAGAGCACGACGTTCTAAACTGACAGACGCAGTGATGCCCAATGCAAATAGCGCACAGGCGTCATCGACGAATCCGCGTTCGTTATTATTTTTTGGCAGAAGGTATTAAAATACGCATCGCGCGTTGCAATAGGGCCAACGCGCTATTTATCAGGCTGGAGGTTTTCCGCGCCATGGCAAATAAGCTTCACGGGAAACCCGTTAATCGGGCTCCCTTTCTGTTAATTAATATATTTATTCATATCATCAATGCAGTGACGGGAAATATCCCACAGGTCATCTTCCCAGTTATGCGGGCTTAATAATTCTGGCGACCAGACGCCATCGTATCCGGTAGCCTTCACCGCTTCGACCCAGGCGGCAATATCCACATCGCCTTCACCCGGCGCATAGTTACGTTGCACCCATTCGTCCCAGGCCTCGCCCGGTTTAGCCGCGCGGCCATCGCAGAAATGCACGCCGTAAATCAGAGCTTTATCCATGCGCGCCACTTCCGCTGGCGTGGTAGCGCCGCCCGCATGCAGATGCCAGAAATCCACTACCACACCCAGGTTATCTTTGCCGCTCTGTTTGATCAGATCGAGCGCGTGCTGCAGTGAGTTGAATGCGGTGAACGCCACTACTTCAATCTGGAATTTGATGCCGAGTGGCGCACCGATATCGGCAATCGCGGAGATGTTGTCCAGCAGGATGGCATCGCGCTCGGCATTAGTCAGGTGATCGAGTTCGGTCAGCGCCATGATTTGCACCACTGGACAACGCAGCTCCACAGCGGCCTGGCAGATTTTTTCCGCTTCTTGCAGCAGCTCGGCTCGCGCTTGTGGCTCATGGCGACCAATACGTTTCAGTGCATTGATGCAGGTAATCTCGATGCTGTATTTCGCCATCAAATCGCGGTAGGCGGCATAACTGCCACCGTTATCCAGATAGCGATACAGATGTTCTGGCAGGATTTCTAATCCGCTAAAGCCCGTTTCATGGGCGATGCGTAACTGAGTGACGGCATTGCTGTACCAAACAGACACGCCATGCAACGACAACTTCATCTCTCCTCCTTGTTACCTCACGGCTTCAGGTGAGAGCGACGAACACGCAATTCTCCCTGAGACCAAACGCCACCTGGAGTGGCACGTCCATCAATCAGCCGGTTTAAGGCTTCTGTGATGATCAAATCAATACGCTGGCTGAAGCTGGTGAGCTGCCAGCTCGGCAGACTGGCTTCATCGATGTCATCAAAGCCCACCACTGCCATAAATTTATTGCCTGCACCTTCGCGCAGGGCGGCTAACGCACCGAGTGCCAGCACATCGTTTTCACAAAATAGCGCTTCGATGCGCTGATCGGGCGCTTGCGCGTTTAGGTAATCGGTTAACGCCGTATAGCTGCACTCGCGGGCATAAGCGCCTGCCATCAGCAGCACGTCGAGCTGCAAGCCGGCATCGTTCAGCGCGAGCTGAAGGCCCTCCAGACGCAACGTGTGGTGGCTTCTGGTGGCGGGTCCCATCATGTAACCGATGCGCGTATAACCCTGTGCCAGCAGCAGTTCACCTAGCTTTTTGCCCGCATGTAAGCCATCAATGCTGACCACTTCAATGCCAGGCTCATCATTGTTACGGCACACCTGCACTAACGGAATGTGGTGCATCTCGCGCGCTACGGCGATTAATTCATCACTCAGCACCGTGCCGAGAAACAGCATGCCATCAACCTGCAGCTGGTCGGCCAGCGAAAGCACTGCGCGATAATTTTCGCCGCTGCCGATATTTAACAGCAATGCCATATAACCGCGCTGTTGCAGCTGGCGGGTGACAGTGTCGAGCATCAACATGGTGTGCGGATTTTTTAGCTCGTCGATCACCACGCCAATAATATGTGTCTTCTTTTGCGACAGGCTGCGTGCCAGCAGGTTAGGGCGATAGCCGAGCTCGCTGGCAATGGCCATGACACGTTCGCGCGCTTTGTCAGAAATTGACGCGCCCGGCGTAAAAGCGCGCGAGACCGTCCATTTCGAGACGCCTGCCAACCGGGCAACGTCGCTGGCGGTGGCTTTGTGTGATTTATCGGTTGGTTTACTCATAGCACCTGCGTAGGGGTATTAACGGAAGACCCCCAGCATTGAACGTTAAAGCCAACGGAAAATAAACACCTGAGCGCACGCATTTGGCGCAAAGCGCGACAAATAATCTTGTTTTTATGATGTTGCGATTATGTTTGATCAGTGCACCCGATTGCAACATTTTTTGCAATCGGGTGCATTACATTAAGATTTTGTGATCGATTTCGCTGATTTGCACTTTGCCAGATTGACGGGAAAGTCAATATCGCTGACATTTCGCTCAGTTTAACGCGAGAAAATGGCGTTTATACTCATGAGTGCAGGCTTTTTTGCACCCGGTAACAAAGTTAATGTTAGCAGAATAAATACCCTCGAATCTTACTGTCACTCAGTTTGCACCCGGGTGCAAAATTAACAGGAGTTGTTATGCTCAACGGTGAAAAGAGTATCCCACGTCCATTGCGCTGGGCCATGATCGGCGGCGGTCGTTTAAGCCAGGTTGGCTATAAACACCGTTCTGGCGCCCTGCGTGATAACACCGCCTATCAAATGGTGGCGAGCGCGTTTGATATTGATGCCGAGCGCGGTCGCGATTTTGGCGTCAATCTCGGCCTGGCGGCAGAACGCTGCTACGACAATTATCAGCAGCTGCTGGCCGAAGAGGCGAAGCGGGAAGATGGCGTGGAAGTGGTATCGATTGCCACGCCAAATGGCACTCACTATGAAATTACCAAAGCCGCTCTGAATGCTGGTATTCACGTGATTTGCGAGAAGCCGCTGTTTTTCACCTGTGCCGAAGCGCAGGAAATCAAACAACTGGCCGCGACGAAAGGCTTGATCGTTGGCGTGACGTACGGATTCTCTGGCCATCCGCTGCTGATGCAGATGCGCGCGATGATCGCTAATGGCGAAATTGGTGATGTGCGCATGGTGGAGTTGCAATACACCCACGGCTTTAGCGCCAATGACAGCGCCGACAAGTTCAGCGAAGCGCAGAAATGGCGGGTCGATCCCAAAATTGCCGGACCTTCGTTTGTCCTTGGGGATATCTCTACTCACACCTTCTACATCTCACAGCTGGTGCTGCCGCAGCTGAAAGTGAAATCGCTGCTGTGCGATCGCCAGAGCTTTATTCCGTCACGCGCGCCGCTGGAAGATAACGCGATGGTGTTGATGCATTACGACAACGGTGCGGTAGGGCGCATGTGGGCGTCCTCCATCAACGCCGGTTCGATGGACAGCCAAAGCATTCGGGTGATTGGTTCGCGCGCCAGCCTGGAGTGGAGCGATTACAACCCGGGCGAGCTGAAGTATGAAGTGCAGGGCCAACCGAATCAGATTATGCATCACGGCATGCCGTATCTGCACGAAAGCGCCCTGGCTGATGAACGTCTCGGGGCGCTGCATACCGAAGGGCTGGCGGAATCCTGGGCCAATATCTATCTCAAATTTGCCATCGCCATCAGCGCCACGCAACGCGGCGACCAACAGACGCTCGATAACCTGATATATCCGGACATCAACGCCGGGATTGAAGGTGTGCGCTGGATCGAAAACTGCGTGCGGTCTGCGGATAACGGCGCGAGCTGGGTTAATTACGAATAAGGAATGCCATGAAACTCTCTTTTTGTACCGATAGCCTGGGTCATCTGCCGTTTGAACAGATGCTGGATAAACTGCTGGAGCTGGGGGTTTACGGCGTTGAAATGACCACCGGTGGCTGGTCCCCGGCGCCGCATCTGCGCACCGAAGCGCTGCTGGGGAGCGCGACGCAACGGCAGCAGTTGCTGCAGGCGCTGGAGAGTCGCGGCATGTCAATTGCGGCGCTGAATGTGTCGGGAAATCCGCTCGATCCGGGCGAGTTGGGCAATAAGCACAAGCGCGATACGGAAAACGCGCTGGTTTTGGCCGGTGAATTGGGCGTGAAGAAAATCGTCATGATGAGTGGCCTGCCGCCCGCTGGCCCGCATGACACCATTCCCAACTGGATCACCTACACCGTAAGCTGGCCGCCCACGCTGAAAAACTGCCTCGATTATCAGTGGAATGAAGTGGCAATTCCTTACTGGCAAGGGCTGGTGGAACGTGCCAAAGCCAGCGGCGTCGAAAAGTTTGCACTTGAAAACTTCAGCTCGATGCTGGTGTGGAATCCGGAAACCCTGTTCCGTCTGCGCAATGCGGTGGGCGATATGGTCGGGCTGAATCTCGATCCCAGCCATCTGCTGTGGATGGGAGCCGATCCGATTGCTGCCGCGCGCGCGCTCGGCCCGGCGATTCATCACTGCCACGGCAAGGATGTGCGACTGGAACGTGGGCTGGTGAACATTAACGGCTTACTGGAAACCAAACCGGTGGAAGACGTTGCCAACCGTGCGTGGAACTATGTTGCAGTGGGCTGCGGCCAGGATCTGCAGTGGTGGAAGGAGTTCTTCTCGGTGGTGCGCATGATGGGTTACAACGATTGGGTATCGCTGGAGATGGAAGATCTTACCATGTCGGTGGACGCCGGCATCACCTCATCAATTGCGGCACTCAAGCAAACCCTTAGCCAGTAAGGTGCAATACACGGCGGGTTTGCGCTCGCCGTGTGCTGTACTTCCTCCAGCGCCTGCCTGATAATTCGTGCTTATACGAACCATTGAGAGGCAAGCCATGCTGGAAAATCACCCACCGCGCGCTGATATTCGTCTGGAAAATGTACTGGCGGCACTGGGCAATCCGATGCGCATGACGGTAGTCAGCATTCTGGCGGATGGCGGTGAACATACCTGCGGATCGCTGCTGAAAGGCGTATCGAAATCCACCTTGACCCATCACTGGCGCGTGCTGCGCGAGGGCGGCATTATCTGGCAGAAACCGTCCGGCCGCGAAAACCTGCTGTCATTGCGACGCGACGATCTCGACGCGCGTTTTCCCGGTTTACTGGATTCGTTATTGAGTGCCACTGAGCAAGATGCGCTCACCACCGCCACGCTGAATGAGTTCCACGTTAAATAACCCGCGCGCGGCCCGCCAGCGTAGCCACCACCATCTGCAACGCCGCAATCACTAATAGCAACATTAGCGGCCACTGCCAGCTGCCGCTGACGTCATGCAGCAGGCCAAAGCACAACGGCCCGAGCGCCGCCAATCCATAACCGACGCATTGCGCCATGCCCGATAATTTCGCGGCCTGCAGATGATCACCGGTGCGCAGATTAAACAGCGTCAGGCAAATCACCATTGATGCTCCCGCCCCCAGCCCCGCCAGAATCAGCCACAGTAGCGCGTAGTTCGGCGCAAGCAGCAACCCTGCTACGGCCACAAAGATTGCCAGTGACGCGAGAAAACCGATTACGCGCTGATCGCGCATTCTCTTCAAGGCGCTCATGCAGGCCAGATTCGAAACGATCGCCACTATCTGATACACAAACAGCATGCCGCCGGCTTCCAGTTGACTGATGCCGCTGTCTTGCGCGAAAGGGGTGAACCAGCCAATTAAGGTGTAAAACACCAGCGACTGGCAAGCCATAAACAGGGAAACCTGCCAGCCTAATGCGGCGCGCCAGGGCGATCGCGTGAGAGTGGCGCTGGCTGTACCTTTTTTCTGAGTGGCGGGCTTTTTCAAATACGGCAGCCAGGCGAGCAGCGCGACTACCGCCGGAATCAGCCATACCGCCAGCGAAAGACGCCAGCCTGCGCTGCTCAACTCTGCCAGCGGCACGACAACGCCAGACGCGATACTGGCGGTAATCGCCATGGTCATTGCATACAGCCCAATATAACGCGCGGTATGCTCGGTGAAATCACGCTTAATTAGCGGCGGCAGAAGCACATTGGCGGCAGCAATACCGGAGCTGAGAATTACGGTGCCGGCCCACAGGGCATTTTCACTGCCGCTAATGCGCAGCACCGATCCCAGCGTAATCAGCAGCAACGCGCCCCATAAACTGCGCTCCAGACCAAAACGATTGCCGAACCACGCAGCCGGTGGCGCTAAGGTGGCAAACATCAGCAGCGGTAAGAAGTTAATCACCCCCGCCGCGCTGGCGCTCAGGCCAAACGTCAGACGAATATTTTCCAGCACCGGACCGACCGCCGTAATCGGCGTGCGCAAATTGGCCGCCGTCAGCAGCAGCAAAAACAGGAAAAAACCAGAACGACGTAGGGCAGGATTCGCAGATAAGGCGGTATGGGTCATATTTTCGCACCATAGCAATGAGGCAGACCAGGTCTGCATATGGTGCGTTGGTTGACGTTAACGCTTACGCAGCGGCGGCAGGCCGCTGAAAGGAGGGCAATATTAACGAGGGGATGTGCTGATGTAAAGTTCTCAGAACCCATCGAAGATAAAATCAATCGAATCTTTAATGCGCTGTCGATAAACATGCGCATCCATAACTTGATCGCCGAGAAGTGATTCGCGTACGCTTGCCATTTCGTGGGTCATGACTAAGTATTCCTCACCTTCAACATTAATCACCGGATTGAGTCGCTTCACCTGGTTTTTTTTGAATAGATTAACGGGATAAAGTGGAATAACGATTCGCGAGGCCAGCTCGCCGATAATCTCGCTTTGGGCATCTATCAAAAAAGGGTATTCGCTATTCTTGTTAGTGTTGCGATAAATGAAATATTGCATTGCTAAAACGTCCTGTATTCATCCGACAGTAATCCATGTTCTTCAGTGATGCGGTTCAACTCTTGTAAACCTTCGCTATTTTCACGCTTCCATCTTTCTGCTTCTGTTGCTCGGATCTCATGTTGCAAAGCTCGGGAGAGGATTGCTGATAGATTAAGGCCAGCTTCTCTCGCTTGTTCAAGCAAAGTGGGTTCAAGTGTCACACTGACTGTTTTTTTTTGTCTTACAGTTGTAGATGGCATAATTTCCCCGTGTACATTACACGTGTATAAACATGTGTGATGAGTATGTGTGATGAGTATGTGTGATGTTTGCTGATACTTCAATGCGCGCCTCCCATAAACCTGAAAAACTCAATCATCTTACCTTGCGCCATCCGCTATCCGCGTCCACCTTTAGTATTTCCCCCTTTTTCCACAAATGGACGAACAATGCTCTGGTTATGGAACGCGCTTATTCTGTTAGCGACCGTGGTGGTGATGGAAATCGTCGCGGCGCTCTCGCATAAATACATCATGCACGGTTGGGGATGGGGTTGGCATGAATCACACCACGAACCGCACAGCGGTAAGTTTGAGCTTAACGATCTCTACGCAGTGGTATTTGCGGTGCTGGCGATTGTGCTGATTTATGTCGGTGTGCAGGGCTTGTGGCCACTGCAGTGGATTGGCGCTGGGATGACCACTTACGGCGCGCTCTATTTCATGGTGCACGATGGTCTGGTACATCAACGCTGGCCGTTTCGCTACATCCCGCGCAAAGGCTATCTTAAGCGCTTGTACATGGCGCACCGCATGCATCATGCGGTACGTGGACGTGAAGGCTGCGTATCATTTGGCTTCCTGTATGCGCCGTCGCTCAGCAAGCTGCAGGCCACGCTGCGCCAGCGTCACGGACGCAAACTCAACGAGGACGTTGCCACAAATCAGCCGGACGCGGCTCAGGACGAGCCACGCGTGAAGTAATGGCGGAACCCGCACCTTTCACCAGCAGCGCCAGTTTCTCCGCCCGGCTGGTGCGCTGCCGAGCATCCCAGGCGTGCGCGCCGGCCTGCTGAACTTTTAGCCCAATTTCGCGATAAACGCCGTGTGCGGTGGCAATGGCCCACGCCGAACGCAGCGGCAAACCCGGCAAGCCGGATCGTGCCGAATGATAGTAAGGTTCCGCTTCCGCCACTAAGCGCGCTGCCAGCAATGCCAACGCGGTACGATGTTGCGGATCGCCAAGCGTTTCGGCACGTAATCCAGCCTGCTCGAGCCAGGTTTGCGGCAGATAGCAGCGGCCGTTTTGCGCATCTTCCACGATATCGCGAGCAATGTTAGTAAGCTGAAATGCCAGCCCTAAATCGCAGGCGTGATCCAGCACCGCTTCATCGCGAACGCCCATCACGCGGGCCATCATCAAGCCGACGACGCCCGCGACGTGGTAGCAGTAGCGCAGCGTGTCATCGAAGGTTGCGTAGTGTTCATCGCGCGCATCCATGGCGAAACCTTCCAGATGATCAAACGCCAGCTGCTGAGGCAACTGGTGGATGATCGCCACCTCCTGAAAAGCCTTAAACGCCGGTTCATCCATGTGGGCACCGCTGTAGGCGCGACGCGTTTCAATCTGCAGATGGTGCATGCGTGCCTGCGCATCCTCCACCGCGTGTTGCGTGCCCCCTTCGCCTAGCGTTTGTCCATCAATCACATCATCGCAGTGGCGGCACCACGCATACAGCATCAGCGTGCTGCGGCGCGTTGGCGCATCGAATAATTTTGCGGCGGTGGCGAAACTCTTCGAACCTACCGCCATGGTTTGCGTGACTTGCTCAAGGAGTGGCTGACGGTTCATTGGTGGCGATCCTCCAGCATTAGCTGGGCGGTGGCCTTGGCCGATCCAATCACACCCGGCACGCCCGCACCGGGATGCGTGCCCGCGCCAACTAAATAAAGATTGCTGATATCAGCATCACGATTGTGCGGACGGAACCAGGCGCTTTGCGTCAAAATCGGTTCCAGCGAAAACGCCGAACCGTGATGGGCATGCAGCGTGTCGCGAAAATCAAACGGGGTAAACATGCGGTGTGTCACCAATTGCTGACGTAGTCCCGGCATATAGTGCTGCTCCAGATAAGCAAAAATTCGATCGCGCAAGCGCGGTCCTTCCTGTTGCCAGTCGATGTCAGCGGTGCCGAGATGCGGCACCGGCGCTAACACATAAAAGCTGCCGCAGCCCGGCGGTGCCAGCGAAGGATCGCTGCTGCAGGGCGCGTGTAAATAGAGCGAAAAATCCTCTGCCAGCTCGCTGCTGTTAAAAATTTCATCGATCAACTCGCGGTAGCGCGGACCAAAACACACCGTGTGATGCGCGAGCTGCGTATGGGGCTGATTCAGGCCAAAATAGAGTACAAACAGCGAGTTGCTCATACGCTTACGCTTCAGCGAGGTCGCCCGCTTGCGGGCGTGCGGATGATGGCGCAGCAGCGTGTCGTAGGTATGGACCACATCGGCATTTGAGGCCACGGCGGCGGCGGCGAAACGTCTGCCATCCTTGAGCTCAACACCGCTAATCCGGTCACCTGTGGTTTCAAGCTGGCTGACTTCGGCATTCAGCAGCAGTTCGCCGCCGAGATCTTCAAACAGTCGCGCCATACCTTTAACCAGCGCGCCGGTGCCTCCGCGCGGAAACCACACCCCCCATTCACGCTCCAGCGCATGGATTAAGGTATAGATCGATGAGGTTGCAAAAGGATTACCGCCGACCAGCAATGAGTGAAAGGAAAACGCCTGGCGCAGGTGATCGTCCTGAATAAATTTCGCTACCATGCTGTAAACGCTGCGCCAGGCCTGCAAACGACCCAGCTGCGGGGCGACGCGCAGCATGTCGCGAATATGCAAAAACGGGACCGTGCCGAGTTTCAGATAACCCTCTTTAAACACCTCGCGCGAATAGGCGAGAAACTGGCGATAGCCAGCGACATCTTGCGGGTTGAACGTGGCAATCTGCTGCTCGAGCATCGGCTGATTGTTATCGTAATCGAGTTGTTTACCATCTTCCCAGCACAGGCGATAGAACGGTGTCACCGGCATCAGTTCGACGTAATCACTGAGCGATTTTCCTGCTAGCGTGAACAACTCTTCAATGGCGCTGGGATCGGTGATCACCGTTGGCCCGGCATCGAAGGTAAAACCTTCATCCTCAAACACATAAGCGCGTCCGCCCGGTTTATCGCGCTGCTCCAGCAAGGTTGTCGGCACGCCCGCGGCTTGCAGGCGAATCGCCAGCGCCAGGCCACCAAAGCCTGCGCCAATCACGTAAGTGCGTTTCATTTTTTCTTCCCTGTATTACCTGAAGTCATCAATAGCGCGCGCAGCGCTTCGCCGATGGGCACCGGCGGTTTGCCGGATAAAATTCGTGCTTTGTCGCGCAGGCGCAGTCGCCCGGCGTAAAAGCGGCTAATCAGTCCGGCGTCGAGCCGGTAGAAACGTTGCATCACGCGCCAGCGCTGCTCGGGACGTCCGGCGAGAAACAGCATGCGATTCAGCAGGCGGAAAAAGCGCTGATCGCGCCACTGCTGACGCGCAAAACGTTCGATCTGCTGGCTGATCGTGCTGGCGTCGCCCGGCAAGCTGCGGGCAACCCGTTCTGCCAGTGCGACGGCTGACGGCAATGAATAGCCGGTGGTGGCGTGAAATAATCCGGCACGCAGCCCGCTGCTAGGCTGGTCGCGCTGTTGCTGCCAAAACCGATCGATATCACCGCTTAAAGTAATGGGTAACACGCCATGCTCTTCACGCAGCAGCATGCTGAGCTTCCAGCCTTGCTGCGCGGCATAGTCGGCGAGATGTTGGCGTACACTGTTTTCGTCCAGCGTGGGCTGATTAACGTAGTAGGTGTCTTCAATCAATAGGCGGTCGGCGCTGAGCGGCAGCGTGTAGACGAAACGGTAGCCCGCTTGCTGATCGACGGTGGCATCCATCAATATTGGCTGCTGCAAACCATGCGGCTGTGCCAGCTGCCACTCTTGTCCGACAAACACCTGATAACCCAACTGAAGATGCGGCGTTGACTGCAAGCCGCGACCATCGATCACCACCTGCGCATGAAGTTCGCGGCCATCTGCCAGCGTCACCTGCGTAGGTGAAACCACGCTTACCGGCGCGTTACACCACAGATCGTCGCCGATGACGTCTTTCAGCTGGCGAGCAAAATCGCTTGAGAAAATCGAACAATACTCACCGTGCAATGTACGACGCAGCGCGGGAAAACGAACCTGATAACCCGGCCAGCGCACGGAAATCAGCGGTTCCAGCCAATTCAGCTGTTCAGCAGTGAGATCGCTGCGATGAAAGGACCAGGTATGATTTCCCGCCGGATGCGCGTTGCTCTCCAGTAGCAGGCAAGTCAATTGCGGTTGCAGCTGGCGCAGGCGCAGCGCAATCAGGCCATTCGCCAGTCCGGCGCCGACCAGAATCACATCATACTGGGCGTGCATTAGGTGGCCTCCGCGAGCACAACTTGTTGCTGGCATAACGCTTGCTCGACGATATCCGCCGCACGCTGACAGCCGCCTGCGCGCTGCAGCTGCGCCTGAATCGCGGACATGCGTAGCACATAGCGCTCGTCGTTTAGCAGCTGGTGTAAATGACGTTCCAGTTGCGGGACGCGGCTAAAACGTGAAGCGCGGCGGCCCACGCCGTGCCACTCAATGCGCGCCGCCACGCCGGGCTGGTCAAAGGCTATCGGCAGCGCCAGCATTGGCGAGCCGCACTCGAGTGCTTCCAGCGCGCTATTCAAGCCAGCGTGGGTGATAAACAGCTGCGCATGCTGCAGTGCCGCGCGCTGATCGACGAAATCGGTCACCCACGCGGCACCGGCCAACTCAAGTTGGTGCACCTGATGCGCATTCAGGCCACCGCAATGGGCGATCACCAACGACAGCCGCTGCTGGCGGCACGCCTGTGCCAGACGCACAAACAGCCGCATACGGTGTCCCTGCAGCGTACCAAGCGAGGCATACACCACCGGCTGGCGTAGCGCTGGCCAGGGCGCATTGAGCGGCGCAGGCGAAATCGGGGCGCGCAGCGGGCCCACCGCATGAAAACAGGCTGGCAAATGTTGACGCGGAAAATCAAACGCGGGCACCATCTGGCTGATTTGCGCCAGCGGCGACAGGCACTGATGCAAACCGCTGCGCTCGGTTAAGTTAAATGCGCGTGCATGTTTGCGGATCACCTCGCCGTGACGCCGCATAATACGATCATAGATATCGCTGCTGGCCTGGAAACGTTTCAGCGCTTTCTCGTCCTGGGCAAAGCGAAAGGGCATGACCGCCAGTGGAATGCCGGCTTCACGATTGACCGGCAACGCGCAGGCCACCGACACAAACGGCAGACGTAAAGCCTCCGCGACTAAACCTCCCGCCGCCTCCATTTCATCCGCAATCACACCATCAATCTTTAATGCCTTTAATACTGCCGGTAGCTCGCGGCACAGCATGTCGGTAGTGCTGGCAAGATCCCTGATCACGCGAAACAGCGATAAGCCGCCCGGCGACGCCAGGCGATGCAACACCGGCGCCAGCGATCCGGCAGGATGCGTCTGCTGCCCGACGGCAACAAAATCAATACGTTCGTCGCTGAGCAAGGTGCGCGCATCGGCTTGTTGAATAAACGTGATGCGATGGCCGCGCGCCAGCAACGTTTGTGCCAGCGCCTGCAAGGCGTGAAAGTGGCTGTAAAGCGGCGGCGCAATCACCGCAAAGTGGCCCACGGGCGGAGCCGCGCTCAGTTGAACATCGCCAGCTGTTGATTAAACAGGGCGTGCATATATTGGCGAGTGGCGATGCCGCGATGGCAGGCGCTGGCGAGATGCGCATCAGCGCTGCGCAGGTGATCGCGCAGGCGGCGTTCCGCACCATCAGCACCAAGCATTTGTACGAGGGTGGATTTGCCCTGATCCTGATTCACATCTTTTCCAGTGTGTTTGCAGCCATCGGTGAGATCGTCGAGCAACTGAAAAGCTTGACCCAAATCCTGAGCGATGAGGCTGAGACGTTGCCGCACCTGCGGCGCAGCATCAGCGGCAATCGCCGCCATTTGCAGCGTGGCGCGAAACAGCACGCTGGTCTTCAATTCATTGGTTAGCGCGATGGCTTCCGGGCTGCGGCTTTGCGCGCCTTCGTGCAAATCCTGAAATTGCCCTTGCACCAATCCCTGCAGGCCAACGGCTGAGGAGAGTTCAGCAATCGCCTCGGATTTATGCTGCGCGAGCAAGCCGGGTGCAATCGCAATCACTTCAAAAGCACGGCTAAGCAGGGCGACGGCCGCCAGAATCGCCACGTTTTCACCAAATTCGCGATGCACGGTGGGGCGACCACGCCGCATCTGCGCGTTATCCATTGATGGAATATCATCAAGAATCAGCGATGCTGCGTGCACCATCTCTACCGCGCAGGCGAGATCGAGAAGACCATGTTGAGTCAGCTCGCACCCCATGTCGCGCGCGGCCAGCATCAGTAATAAAGGTCGAATGCGTTTGCCCTGCGCCAAAGTCCCGGCCCGCATGGCGGCACGCACGCGATCGGTAGGCTGACCCGCAGGCAGCAAATGTTCAAGATGTGCCTGTAAATTTTGCTGCAGCTGAAGAAGTTCGCTTTCCTGATGTGCTGTGGTATCGACATGGGCGGTCATCGTGGCTATCCATGGTTGGTGAAATTTTTATGCTTTTTGATTAACCGTAGACTGCGTAAGGTGAGTTCGCCAGCGGGCGCCGCGTGGTCGAAAGATTTAGAACACCCCAAGGGTAGGATTGACTTAAATCTGAGCTGCTTCACGTTGTGATCGGTATCGGTTCTTTTCGTTTATTTCGAATATTGTTTTTTTCGTTTGTTTCGATTACTATTCGCTCATTAAAACCCGTGTTAATCACTCACTGCTAGTTGGAAAACTTATGAAAAACTCAATTCTGGATAACTTGAGCCTCCCGGCTCCGAAGGAGATTGAGGCTGCTTTGCGTGGGCAGAGGGATCTCGCGACTTATCTTTCCACCAAACTGGAAACGCAAAAAATATCCATTCAGGATGTGCATAACGAGACACATTACATCGAACTTCCTACGTCGGCGCTAACGCTGCTGATGTCGGTGTTGGGTGAATTGGCTGTAGGAAATGCAGTTCAGGTGGTTCCTGTACACGCTGAATTAACAACGCAGGAAGCGGCGAATATTTTAAACGTTTCACGTCCACATCTAGTGAAGCTATTAGAAGAAGGTCAGATTCCATACCATAAAACAGGTCGTCATCGTCGCGTACTCTTCGCTGATCTTATGAATTTCAAAGAAAAACGCGCCCAAGAGAGCAATGATGCAATGCAAGCGTTGGCTGACCAAGGCCAGGAACTTAATTTTTACTAATGAACCATTCACCTTTTGCCGTCGTGTTGGATGCATGTGTTTTATATCCATCCACGTTGCGTGATGTATTGATTCGTCTTGGTTTGACGGGGCTTTACCAACCGAAATGGACCTCAATTATTCAGAATGAATGGCAGCGTAATTTACGCGCAAATCGACCTGAAATAACTTATGAGCAGCTTGCTCGTACTGAGGCGTTGATGAAAAAAGCGCTTCCGGATGCCATGGTATCTGGATTTGAGCCGCTAATTCCAGGCATCACACTGCCCGATCCGAATGACCGCCATGTGGTAGCGACCGCTATCAGGTGTAAGGCTGAAATCATTGTCACGATGAATTTAAAAGATTTTCCAGCAGATTTGATGACAGAATTTCACATTGAAGCCCTTCACCCTGACGAGTTTATAATGGATCTTTTCGACTTAAATCAGGCGTTGGTATTGCAAGCAGTGAATGCTCAGCGCGCATGCTTTAAAAATCCTGAAATGTGTGTGACCGATTATCTTAGTTCTCTTTTACGACAAGGTTTACCTATGACAGTAAGTGCTTTAGACAAGTTTCGCTTTCTAATTTAACCTCGTTGATTTTGTATTTTTATTAATATTTGGGCCTGTTGCCATAAAATTAGGCAAGATTTCGAGCAAGAAAACCTTGTGCGCTACCTAAACCATGGATACTAACTGTCATTTTTCTCATTCCACGCGATTTATCATTTCCCCTTTTCAGTGTGATCGTATTAGCGAAAAAAGTAACAGCTGCGCCGTAACATAAATAACTCCGTTAGGCTGGTGGCAAATAAATACACCTAATGGAAAATATAATGACAACTTCACAACCTGCCATTTTGATAATTCAGCCGCTGATGCCACAGCTGGATGAAAAGCTAACCCAGCATTTTCACTGCTATCGTTTATATGAACAGCCCGATCCGGCGGTATTTATTGCGCGGCACGGCACAGCGATTAAGGCGATTGTCACGCGTGGCGACGTTGGGGTTGAGACTGCACTGCTGGAGCAGCTGCCAGAGTGTAAAGCGATTGCGGTATTTGGCGTGGGCACCGATCGTATCGACCTTAATTATGCTGCGGCGCATGATATTCAGATCAGTATTACGCGCGATATCCTCACCGATGACGTTGCGGATTTAGCTCTGACGTTGACGCTGGCATTTTCCCGCAATCTGGTGGCTTACCATCAATTTGCGCGTTCGGGAGCCTGGGAAAACAACGCGGTGGCGCTATCCAGCCGCGCCAGCGGGAAAAGAATCGGTATTGCTGGCTTGGGTGCAATTGGATTAGCCATTGCCCGCCGAGCCGAAGCCTTTGGCATGCAGGTGGCTTATACCGCGCGCACGGCGAAAGAGGTGAGTTACAAGCGTTGCGACAACATTGAGCAGCTGGCAGCATTTAGCGATTTTCTGGTGCTGGCATTACCGGGCAGCGCGGAAAACCTGCAATTAGTTGATGCAAAAGTACTGACAGCGCTGGGTAAAGAGGGCGTGCTGATCAATATCGCGCGCGGCACGGTCATCAATGAAGCGGACCTGATCGCTGCTTTACAGCAGGGAACCATTAAAGGTGCGGCGCTGGATGTCTATCCGCAAGAACCGATTATTAATCCGGTGCTGCGTCAATTGGATAATGTGCTATTAACTCCCCACATTGCCAGCGCAACTCATGAAACACGTGCGCAAATGACCAATAATGTACTGGAGAATTTGCTGGCCTATTTCGCTGATGGGAAGATTCTGACGGCGGTATAATTATGATGTCGGTATTCAGATGAAATTCTTATAACCTGAGCCACAATCCTTATTAAGATATCGCAATTCTCATCTGTTTGGGCTGTTATGCTATTGGCACTTTATTCAGGAGCCCATTATGACAGCACAAAGAATTGCAATTATTGGCGGCGGCGTTATCGGTTTAGCGGTGGCGCGCGCTTTAGCCTTGCAGGGCATTGAAGTCACAATATTCGAACAGCAGCATATCGGTGCAGGAACCAGCAGCACCACGTTCGCCTGGGTTAACTCCAACGGCAAACAGCCGCACAGTTATCACCAGCTTAATGCGCTATCAATGGAAGAGCACCGCAAACTGCAACAGGCGCAGCCGAACGGTTTGCGCTGGCTGGAGACCGGCGGCACCTGGGAGTGGGCCGCGCAGGGCGATGCGCAGCAGCGCTTACTGCAGCGCGCAACGTCGCTGCAGTCGCTTGGCTATGCGGCGCGTGAAGCTTCGCCAGCTGATGTGCTGCGCGATATTCCTGAGCTGCGCGCGCAAGCGATTAGCGGCAGCGTGTGGCATTTCCCCAGCGAATCGGTGTTGCATCCCGCGATTTATCTGGCGCGTTTATGGTCAGAGGCTAAAGCGCATGGCGCGGTGCTGTATCAGCAACAGCGCATCATCAGCATCAGCGAGAGTGCTACGCAAGTTACCCTCCAACTTGAAAACGGCGAGCAGTGGCAGGGCGATCGTCTGGTGCTGGCCACCGGGCGTTGGGCCAATCAGCTGTTGAATTCACTTGGCCTCAATCTGGCGCTGCTGGATACCAGCAAACCCAACGCGGTGGCCTGCAGCTTCCTGGTGCGTACCGCGCCGCAACCGCTGTCGCTGCACGCCAATCTTATCTCGCCGCAGCTTAACGTGCGCCCGGATGGCGGCGGACGTTTGCTGCTACAAGCGCTGGAGCTGGATCATCTGGCCGATTCCGCCGCACCACCATCCCTCCACCGCGATATCGCCGGGCAGTTCCGCGAACGTTATCACGCGTTGTTTGACGATGCTGGCGAGTTGCAGATTGAACAGATCGTGGTGGGGCAACGTGCGCGACCTGCAGATGGTTTGCCCGCGCTGGGTTATGTGACGCCGCATCAGCGCGTGTATGTGGCGGTGACGCACAGCGGAATCACGCTTTCGCCGCTGATTGGCAAGCTGGTGGCTGAGGAGTTGGTCAAGGATGTGGCGAGTGAATTACTGAGTGACTTCCGCCCGCAGCGTCTGTTGGGGAAAAGTGTGGAAGAATTCGCCCCGATCAAACGGAATTTCCCGGCGGCACAGTAAAGCCATTTTCTATTAAAATGATATTTTTATGCCAATTTTGTGTGGCTGAACGCGTTAAGTTGTTACTAATATGTTATTGGTAATGACATTAACTTCTCTTTTAACGCACACGGAGCAAGCATGAAAATTGGCATTGTGGGTTACGGCACCGGCGGCAAAAATTTCCACGCCCCCTTTATCACGGCAGCAAAAGGGCTTGAGCTGGCGGGGATTGTCGCCCGCGCACCGGCAACCATTGCGAAAGTGAAAGCGGATTTCCCCGACGTGCCGATTTACGCCAGCCTGACCGAAATGCTGGCGGCGGGGGTAGATATCGTCACCATCACCACGCCGCCGCAAACCCGCCGTGAGTTGGTGCTGGAAGCGATCGATGCGGGTGTGGCGGTGATAGCCGATAAACCCTTTGCGCCGGATGCCAAAACCGGCCGTGAGCTGGCTGCGGCGGCGCAGGAGAAAGGCGTGGTGTTAGGGGTTTATCACAACCGTCGCTTTGATGCAGATATCCAGACGCTGAAGAAACTGATTGAGCAGCAACGCCTGGGCAAAGTATGGCGTTTGCATAATCGTATGGATCTCGACGAACCGCAAACACTGGAAGGCGGCCCCAACGGCGGTTTGCTGCGTGATATGGGAAGTCATCTGGTCGATCAGGCTTTATGGCTGCTGGGCCCGGTATGCAGCGTGTACGCACAACTGGACATTATTGAGGTGGATGAAGGTCCAACCGACGCCAGCTTCTTCATCACACTCACGCATAAAAATGGCAGCCATTCCTAAGTTTCATCCAGCAAGGTGAATCATCTTGTCGCGCGTGAGTTGCGCGTTTACGGCGAGAAGGGCAGCTATCTTTCTCAAGGCACCGATGTACAGGCGCAGGCGATTTTTGCCGGTAAGCGCCCAGCGGATGATTTGGCCAACTGGGGCTTCGAGCCACGTGACCGTTGGGGCACTTTACACCACGCAGAGGGCGACGAAGCGGTGCCGTCGGAGCAGGGCGCCTATCACGCCTATTATGAAGCCTTTGCCGAAGCGGTGCGTAACGGTAACGAACCGCCGGTGACCGCCAAACAAGCCATTGACGTATTGGCGGTGCTGGATGCCGCCTTTATCAGCGCGCGGGAAAATCGCGTGGTGACCATCGATTAACCTGATATTCGGTTCATCGGTCGCCCTGAATGGCATAATGCCGATTAGTTCAGCGCTGAGCGACTTTCGTTCGCCATCGACTGGAGTAGTTTCAGCTATGTCGTGCGGCGACCGAGCAGAGGTCGCCTGGCCGCGCCCTCTGCACTCCCCGGCCCTGCGCCAGCCCATCCCGCCGCTTCGCGGTGCCTTCACTCAATCGCGATTCCTGACGGACCGGCGGCGATTCGCTCCTGCTCAGCGCCGCCTCTCGCCGCATCCCTGCGGCTCGCCCTGGAATCCCTCACTCGCTCAGCGGGCTGGGATGTCGCCTCAACCCGCGCTGCAGCATCAATGCCTATTCCTGAAGCATCATCGCTTTAACGCCTGTAGGGTCGCCATTCATGGCGACCAGGTAACTTTATATGCAGCAGGCAGATCAATCAGCACGCCTATTCTCCTCGCCTGTTAGAATGACCGTCGTTCAGAAGTAAAACGATGAGGTTTAGTTGTGTCGACGTTAGTGTTTAGAGAAGCGAAGCGGGCAGATGTGGATCGTTGTTACGCGATTGAAATTGAAGCCTATGAAGGCGATGAGGCGGCAACGCACGAGAAAATCGCTACCCGCATCGCGCAATATCCACAGGGCTTTTTGTGCCTGGAAGCAGACGGTGAAGTCATCGGTTTTATCAATGCGGGTTGTGCGTGGGACGTGGTGATGTCGGATGAGGATTTCAAAGAGCTTATCGGCCACGATCCTGCTGCACCCAATGCGGTGATTATGTCAGTAGTGCTCGATCCTACTTTCCAGGGCAAAGGCTATGCGTCGCTGCTGATGCGCCAGTTTATTGAGCGCATGAGGCTGATGAACAAGCAAACCATTCACCTCATGTGTAAAACCCAGCACGTTGAGCTGTATAAAAAGTGGGGATATCAATACATCAAACCGTCCGAGTCCGATCATGGCGGGATGGCGTGGCACGAGATGCTGATGACGCTGTAATTATTCCAGTGCGCACCCGACGAGACCGTCAGGTGCGTCATACGTGCCAGGCCTGATGCGCAAAATGCACATCTAGGCCGCGACACCTTTCGGTTGGTCCGACATATGTCCCGCCCATAAACTCGCCACCCATTTCACGCCTTTAGCGGTGAAACGTGCCTGCGAAAACGCATGCTGATTTTCGCCGCGGCCGGATCGCAGCGTAAAATAACCCGCCTGCATATGATGCTGCTGTGGTGCCAGGGTGCCTTTTTCACGGTACATAATGTTGCGCGCTAAAAGAAATTCACGAAACTCCGTTTCCTTCACTTTCAACATTTTGCATAACTGACGAAAGCCGAGCGAGTCTTCAACTTCGACAAAGCGGTCAAAGAATTCAGCCTTAGGCGTAGATAACGCAAGTTGCTGTTCGGCAGCGCGACGCTGTTCAAACTGTTCCGCCCAGGCGCGGGCCGCTTCGGCCGGATTGGTGAAATCGGGCAGATGAGTAAATTGTTCACGCTGCTGCCAAAGATCGAGTATTTCCGCAGTAAAACCGGGCGAGAGTCGCGCCACGGCTAACAATGAGTCCCGCTTATTGAGCTGCAACTCCTGCCGCATTTCACCCAGATGCTCATAATGATTAACCGTCAGCGGCTGGGAAAGACGCTGGGCAGTTTCCAGACTTTTAATCAGTCGTTTCACTTCACCGTGTGTGATGCCTGTGACCCTGGCAATTTCACGACTGCCCATCAACAAGGATGTATTCAAAGCAGACAGACTTTCGGTTGAGATCATCATCATTATCACCTCTTGCAGACTCACTTAGCCCTTTGGCTGTTGGATTAGTATACGCATTACTGTTTATATATCCAGTATTAATTTTAACCGTTCTTGTAAGATGTTCGGCTTTGCGTAACGTTTCACAAACCAGGGGCGCGGCGACCCCACAGTTCTACGTATTCTCTTAAAGTGACGCTTAACCCGTTTATTAAATTGTCGTTCCGGGTGCTGTTTGTTAATTTTGTCTCAATTTTCCGGGCTTTTATCAGCTATCTACGACCCTTTGCCGTAGGGCTAATGCACGCCTTTTTTTAACAGCAATGATTAAGTCACTAGCGGCCGTGCTGCTGGAGAAACCATGAAAAAGAATAAATTCAAAACCCATCTGGTCTCATTAGGTTTACTGGCAGAGAAAAAGCTTACCAAACGCAGAACGCTACCTGACTACAATCCGGCTGCGGAGCAGGATATCAATTTGCTGCCGCGCCAGACGGCACCTGCAGCCATACCGCGTCAGATTTGGATGTATTGGGAAAGTGAAACGTTGCCGGCGGAAGTGCAGATTTTTGTCGATAAAATCGTGCGCGAAAATCCCGGCTATCAGGTTACGGTGATTAATAACCTGAATATTCAGGACTACCTGCCGGGTTTGCACTTCGTGCATCAGGATATGCGACCTTCACACAAAAGTGATGTCATCAGGCTGGAACTGCTGCATCGCTACGGCGGGATCTGGATGGATGCCACCATTATTCTCAATCGCACCATGGATGAGTTGCTGGCGGTAAACAGCGCGGATCGTTATGACCTGATCGCGTTTTATCGCGACAGCTCCACGCTGGATAAAGCCTATCCGGTGATTGAATCCTGGTTTCTTGCCGCGCCGAAAAATAACGCCTTTATAGCGCGCTGGCTGCACTTCTTCCGCCCGATTGTGGAAGTCGGTGCCGATGAGTTTTTTCGTCGTCTGCTCGCGCTGCCTGATTATGAAACTATTGTGCAGGGCATTACGCCGCCCGATTATCTGGTGGTGTATATCGCACAGCAGCAGGCGTTACGCGAAAACAATCAATACAACTTCTATCTGCGGAAATGCGAAGCCAGCGCGTTGCTTTATCAGAGCCTGGTGGAGTGGCGTCCGGTTAAATTGAGCCGCATGTTGATGGTGGATCGTTTGCCTGCGGTGCTGCCGCCGCTGACCAAATTGACGGGGTTTGATCGTAAATATCTCGACACTAACCTGAAATATGGCGTGGTGAACAAAGATAGCTTGCTGGGACAGATCTTGTTGACTCGCCAGCAGGACGCTCGCCCGCAAACACCGATTCCGGCGCTGACGGGCAAGGCGTAGCCGATTAGGGCTTGATCAGCTGTTGCAGTGCCGTGGCGCTGTTTTCATCGTCCGGCACATACACCAACAGTCGATCGCCGTTGCGCGACGCCGACCACCAGTTATTTTGCCGCAGCGTGAGTTCACCCACTTCCGCGCGGTAGAAACGTTTCACCCGGTTCTCCACCTGGCCCAATTCATAGCGCTGCCAGGTGTGGGCAAACTCATCTGAGCTATTCAATAAGCGGGCAAGATAGCTTTCCCAGTGTGGATCGCCAAGGTGCTCGCCCATCTGCCCACGAAACATCGCCACCATTTGCGGCATCACTTCATCCCAGTCACTAATGACGTTACGCCATATCGGATGGTTGAACGCCAGCCAGATGCAGTTGCGATCTTCCGGCGCGATTTCGGCCAGGTCGACGCCCATCAGCGCACACCATGCAGCGTTGTAGCCAAGGATATCGAAGCGCGGCGTCTCAATAATGGCGGGCAACTGGATGGCATCGAGCATTTGCTGATTATGTGCGGCGATTTTGCAGCAGGCCGCCGCAACGCGCACTGACGGCAACGAATGCCCGGCGAGCGAAAACAGGTGCTGGGTTTCCACATCATTGCACTGCAACGCGGCTGCAATCGCCGTCAGGGTTTTCGGCGAGGCCTTAATATCCCGCCCCTGTTCCAGCCACGTATACCAGGTGACGCCGACATCCGCTAACTGCGCGACCTCTTCACGTCGCAAACCTGGTGTGCGGCGATGGCGCATGCGCGGCAAACCCAGACGATTAGGGTCAAGGTTTTCACGCCGCGTGCGCAGAAAAGTCCCCAGTAATTTGCGGTTGTTATGTTCGGCGCTAACAGGCGCGGATGCCAGGCTCATAAACAGATCCTTAGACGAAGCGGGTAGTATTTATACCATGATAAACAAGAACTGGTACCCGTTTAACGGTTAGGTGATGCTATGTGGTATAGCAACCAAAAACAAGGGTAAAACCGATGCAAACATCGCAACTACAACGCACAGGATTGATGGTCCTGCTTGCCGGGCAACTGCTGCCCATGATCGATTTTTCAATTGTTAACGTGGCGTTGGACGCGATGGCCCACACGCTACAGGCCACTGCGATTGAGCTGGCGTTAATCGTTGCGGTGTACGGCATTGCCTTTGCCATCTGTCTGGCGATGGGCGGACGTCTGGGTGATAACTACGGACGCCGTCGCGTATTCCTCGCGGGAGTATGGATCTTTGGTATTGCATCTTTATTATGCGGCATCGCTAACAGCGTCAGTCTGTTGATGTTTGCCCGTGCGTTACAGGGCGTGGGCGCAGCCTTTATCGTGCCGCAAATCCTCGCTACGCTGCACATCACGCTAAAGGGCAGAGCGCACGCGCGCGCTATCGGCTTGTACGGTGGGATTGGCGGACTGGCATTTATCATCGGTCAGGTGCTGGGCGGTTTTCTTATCAAAGCCGACATTGGCGGTTACGGCTGGCGCAGCGTGTTCCTGATTAATCTGCCGATCTGCCTGTTTGTATTGATCACCGCGCGCCGCTTTGTGCCGGAAACCCAGAACACCCAGCGAGTGCCGGTAGATGTTAGCGGCACATTGCTGCTGGCGGGCGCGATTGGTTGTCTGATGCTGGCCCTGGCGCTAGGTCCGCTACTGCACTGGTCGTGGCCGTGCATTTTGCTGCTGGTACTGTTCCCGCTGTTTCTGCATCGTCTGCGCCAGAGTTCGCTGCGGCTGGAAGCGGCACAAGGAGCGCCGCTGCTGCCACCTTCTTTGCTACGTCTGCCAAGCGTGCGTTTTGGTTTAACTCTGGCGGTGCTGTTCTTCTCCTGCTGGAGCGGCTTTATGTTCTCAGTGGCGTTGACGTTGCAGGCCGGATTAGGGCTGACGGCGTTTCAGTCGGGTAACGCGTTTATTGCGCTTGGCGTAGCGTATTTTATTGGCGCGATGCAATCGACGCGTGTCGTCGAGCGTTTAGGCAAGCGTGCAACCTTGTTGATGGGCTGCGGTATTCAGATGGTTGGCCTGCTGGTGCTGATCGCAACGTTACAACTCGCCTGGCCGCAGGTCGGCATTTTCACGCTGATTCCCGCCACGGTG
Source organism: Pantoea sp. USHLN256 (assembly GCF_037149875.1). NCBI lineage: Bacteria > Pseudomonadati > Pseudomonadota > Gammaproteobacteria > Enterobacterales > Erwiniaceae > Pantoea > Pantoea sp. USHLN256. The sequence goes on from NZ_JBBCQO010000002.1 coordinate 789,584, forward strand.
CTGATTGGTTTTGGCCAGTCGTTTATCGTCAGTACCTTCTACCGCATCGGCATGAGCGGTGTGCCGCATCACCAGGCGGGTGCCGGTAGTGCGGTGCTTTCTACCGTCCAGCAATCGGCGCTGGGTTTAGGCCCGATGCTGCTCGGCGGGGTCTTCACGCAGATCTACGCGCACGGTAATCATCTGACGGCGATTACCGGCACGCTCGGCGTAGAGCTGGGGATGATGGCGCTGCTGGTGATTTTCACCAGCCTCAATCGCCGCACCTTTCAGCCGGTAACGGCGGAAGGGTAAAGGTATTTTGCACTCACCTAAGTTCTGGTCGCCATAAATGGCGATCCTACAAGTCAGCACCCGTATGTTGTAGGGTGCGCATTTATGCGCACCTGGAAACGATAAAATTAAGACTCACCTAACCTCAGTCCGGTCTCCGCATCAAACAAATGAATCTTCTCGGCGTTAAAGCCCAGCATAATGCTGTCGCCGCTCACCGCTGCATGGCGACCGGCGATCTGCATATGCAGCGCCTGACCGTGCCATTCAAGATGCAACAAGGTTGATTCGCCGGTGATCTCCACCACTTTCACCTGCGCCGCCGCGTTGCTGCGGCTTTCCAGCAAATCGTGTGGACGCACGCCGAGCGTCACTGCTGCGCCTGCACGCTCGCGCGCCGCCGCTTGCCAGCGCGTGGGCAGCGGTTGCCACAGATCCTGGCACTGCACGCCGGGCACGCCATCACGCGTGATCAGCTGCGCCGGTAATAGGTTCATTGGCGGTGAGCCGATAAAGCGCGCAACAAAGGTATCGGCCGGACGATCGTAAATCGCCAGCGGCGCGCCTTGCTGCACAATGCGGCCATCCTTCATCACCACGATTTGGTCGGCGAGCGTCATCGCCTCCACCTGGTCGTGCGTCACATAAACCATGGTGGTTTTGAATCGCTGATGCAGCGATTTGATCTCGGCGCGCAGCTCCATGCGCAGCTGGGCATCAAGGTTCGAGAGCGGTTCATCGAACAGAAACACTTTGGGATTCCGCACCATCGCGCGGCCCATCGCGACACGCTGGCGCTGCCCGCCTGATAAGGCGCGAGGATAGCGCTGCAGTAGCTTGTCGATGCCGAGAATCCCGGCGATGCGCGCAATTTTGCTCTGCTGCTCCTCACGCTTCACTTTCTTCACCTGCATATGAAACGCGAGGTTTTCCGCCACCGTTAAGTGCGGATAGAGCGCATAGCTCTGAAAGACCATGGCGATATCGCGATCGGCCGGATCGCGATCGTTGATCTGCACCTTGTCCATCAAAATCGCGCCGTCCGACAGGCTTTCCAGCCCGGCCAGCAGCCGTAACAGCGTGGATTTGCCGCAGCCGGATGGGCCGACCAAAACGGTAAAACTGCCGTCAGGAATAGTGAGATCGAGCGGATGCAGCACCGACTGTTTTGCGTAGCGTTTGGCCACTTTAACGAGTTCAACACTGGCCATAAATTAACACTCCTGAGAAAGTTGCAGTTGATGCCAGTCGGGATAGCGACGCGGCAGTGTGCTGATGGCCAGCGACGCCACCGCAATGCCCCATTGCAAAGCCGTATTAAGATCTTGCTGATGCAGCAGGGCGGTGAGAAATCCGGCATTAAAGCTGTCGCCTGCACCGATGGTATCCACCACCGTCACCGCACGCGCAGGCTGACTTACGGTATGTTCAGTTTGCCAGCAGCTGGCGCCCTGCGGGCCGCATTTCACCACGCAGCCTCCGCGTCCGCTCAGCTGCTGCGACAGCCATTGCGCACTTTGCGTCAGATTCTCTGCCGCTGCCAATCCGCGTGTTTCCACTTCATTGAGCAGCAGCCAGTCGCACAGCGGCAGCCACTGCATCACCTGCTGGCGCACCTCGTCGCTCCAGCCCTGCGGTGGCCAACCGGTATCTACGGCGGTGATAAAGCCGCGTTGCTGCAGTTCGCCAAGCAGCGCGGGATATTCGTCATACAAGTGCAGACACAAGAAGGTACCGCACAGCAGCACGATATCGCCGTCAGCCGCCGTAGTGGGCAGCTGATCCAGCACATCCTGCGCGCTGAGTTTCACGATATGCCCGAGATTGCTGAGGAAGGAGCGTTCGTGATCCGAATGCGTGACGCCAACCGTGAGCGAGGTTTCACAGCTGTAGCGCGTCCAGTGCGCGGCGCTGTGAGGGAAATGGCTCGCCAGCCAGGCGCTTAGGCCATCGTTGCCCTGATTGGCGACCGCGCGATGGCGCACCTGCATCGCTTCCAGCGCCAGCGCGCAGTTGCCGGCCGATCCGCCAGGGCGCAGCTCGCTGTGATTGAGCATCACTTCGGTGCCGCGCTGCGGCCAGCTATCCAGCGTGCCCATGATCAAATCGACATTAATGTTACCCACCACGTAGAGCGTGGCGGTGAGTTTATGTTCCATCATCCTTTACTCCCGCCACTAGCAAGGCCGCTGACCAGCGTCTTTTGCAGCCAGATGGCAATAAACAGCGGTGGCACAGAGGCCAGAATGCCGACGGCGGCGATCAAGCCATCATCGGTGGCGCGACCGGCAGTGAATCCGGCAATGGTGACCGGCAAAGTTTGTGCTGCGATGTTGCTGGTGAACAGCAGCGCGTAGAAAAATTCATCCCACGCCAGCAGCCAGCCAAACAGCGCCGCGGCGCCCAGCACCGGCTTGGCCAGCGGCAGCGTGATGCGCAGCAGAACCTGCCAGACGCGCAAACCATCCAGCCGTGCCGCCTGCTCAATATCCTGCGGCAGCGTATCGAACTGGTTTTTCAGCATCCAGGTCAGGAACGGCAGAATCAGCGAGCAGTAAACGATGATCAGCCCAGGCCGCGTGTTCAACAGATCAAACTGCTGTAACAGGAAGTAGAGCGGCAACACAAACGCCACCGGTGGCACCATATAGATCGCCAGCGAGGCGAACAGCCAGCCGTCGCGACCGCGATAGCGTGAGAAGCTGAACGCTGCCGGAATGGCCAGCAACAAGCAGATCAGGGTCGCGCCGGTGGCCACCAGCAAACTGTTCCCCAGCGCATGCAGGAACAGCACGCCGGGCTGGCCGGGTTCCAGCGACAGCAGTTTGCCGTAGCGGGTGAAATCCCACTGGCGCGGCAGCCACTCCAGCGGCACGCGGGTAAGATCGCTGGCGGCGCTGACGCTCATCAAGAACAGCCAACCCATTGGTGCCAGCACTGAAAACGCCACCAACAGTGCGGCAGCATATTTGCCGACATGACGTAATTTAAGCTTCATGCGCGCTTCCTTTGCGGCGCTGCCGCCACAGTAACAGCATGTAAAGCGTGATCAGCACCGCGCACAACAAGGTCATCAACATCGCGTAAGCCGCGCCGCTGCCGGCACGCAGATAGCTGAATGACTCCTGATAAACGTAGAAACTGAGGGTTTTGGTGCTATCAACCGGGCCGCCGCGCGTCATCACATAAATGATGTCGAAGATTTTGAAGGCGTCGATGGTACGTAGCACCAATGCCACGCTGAGCGGACCGACAATCGCCGGGAAGGTGATGGCACGAAAACGGCGCCATGCCGATGCGCCATCCAGCCGCGCGGCTTCGAACAGATCGTCCGGTATGGATTGCAGCGCTGCCAGCACCAGCAAGGTCACCAGCGGATAGTTTTTCCAGATATCGGCAAACATCACCGCATTGAGCGCCGAATCGGGCGAACCCAGCCAGCTACGATAGCCGTCAATGATGCCGAGTTGCGTCAGCAGGGCGTTGATACTGCCGTAATCCGGGTTGAAATTCAGGCGCCACATCATGGCGTTAACGATGGTTGGCAGCGCCCACGGCAGAATCACCAGCACGCGCAGCACGTTGCGTCCGGCGAATTTCTGATTTAGCAACAGTGCCACCAGCACGCCAATCACCCCCTCAATCGCCACCGACACCACGGTGAAATAGAGCGTGCGCCACAGTGAACTGCGAAAATCTTCATCGGTAATCGCGAACAGGTAGTTTTCCAGACCAATCCAGCCCGGCGCATCACCGCTGCCAATTAAGGCGGCATCGGTGAAGCTTAGCCAGATGGTGCGTAACAGCGGCCATGCGGTGAGTAACAGCATCACCAACAGCATGGGTGCCAGCAGCACCCATGCCTGCCGTTGTTCGCGTTGACGCAAACTCAGCATTGTTGCCCCTTAGCGCAGACGCGCCGCACTTTTATCTACCGCCTGCAGCGCGGCATCTGGCGTCGCGCTGCCGACCAGCACCTGCTGCAACTGCTGCTGCAGGGTATTGGAGAGGCGTGAATAGTCGGCGGTTTCCGGACGCGACAGCATCACGTTGAGCGACTTATCCGCGGCGGCGATCAGGCTTTCCTGATTTTTCAGCACCGCCGGATCCTGATACGAGCTTTTCCAGATGGGCAGACTCAGCGTGGCGTATTTGTTCTGCACCGGCTGTGAGGTCATGTAGCTAATGTATTGCCATGCCTGATCTGCATGTGTGCTGCCTTTGGTGATGCCGAGGCCCATCGAACCGTTTACCGCACCAAATTTGCCTGGCGCGTCGCCCGGCGCTGGAACGATACCCACCTGGCCGGCGACCTTACTCTGTTTCGGATCGTTGGCCATGTTGTACATGTAGGTCCAGTTGAGCGCGAAGGCCGCATCACCGTTGGAGAAGGCTTTACGCACGTCCTCTTCCAGATACTCGCGCGAGGCCGGATTGCTCAAGCCTTCATCCAGCGAGCTTTTCATCAACTTGACCGCTTGCAGCGAGGCAGGTGAGGAGAAATCGAGTTTGTCGTTGTTATAGAATTTGCCGCCGAAGCCGGATACCAGCGTGGTGTAATCGCACACCAGCGCTTCTGCCTGCGACCAGCTCCACACCAGCGGATATTTGACGATATTTTTCTGCTTGATGATGCGCGCATCGTCCATCACCTGCTGCCAGGTTTGAGGCGGCGTGGTGATACCGGCTTTTTCCAGCATCGCTTTGTTGTAATAGAGATATTTGGTATCAAGGATCCACGGCATGCCGAGGGTTTTGCCTTTGAACTGCACGGTGTTCATCGCGCCAGGAAAAATCTGCCCTTTTTCGTCGGCACTGATACGGCTGCTAACATCCTGCAGCAGATCAAACTTGGTGAATTCCGCCGGCCAGATGGCGTCAAACAGCACCACATCGTAGCCGTTACCGCCTGCACCACGCGCTGCGACAATTTTGTCGTGCAGGGCTTCGTACGGCACAAACTCAAGATTAACCTGCACGTCCGGGTGCGCTTTCTGAAACTCCTGCGTCATCGCGCGAATATCATTTTCGCTGTACGCCGCCTGCGTCATAAATAGCGCATTTAACGTGGTTGCCGCCGCCGCGCTGCCAACGCTGGCTAACAGAACCGCTGCAAAACAACCTTTTATGACTGGATTGAATCGGATTTTCATGGTGTTTCCGCCTTGAAGCTAATGGAAAGCAATTTATTAAATCAATTTGATGGATTTAATAATGCACACAGGTTGTCAGATTGCTGCAGCTGACATCGGGTAGCTAAAGCAATTGACGTGCCAGGGCATAAATCTCGAATGCCGCTGGACACTTTTTGGCACAGATTTTTGTGGCTGTCAGGTAAACAGGTTGTAAATTGTGTGGCCGATCATAGATATTCAGGCGGGTATAAATGAGGGCAAGCCTAAGAGGTCGCAATAACTCTTTTCAGGATGCATGGTTTAGGTGCAGATGCATTGTGCATTGCGATATTAACGCGCATGCCATAATGGCAAATTAACGTCATTAGTGTTGGTTGCTGATGACGTTTAGAGGTTGAGAGCACAGGTTTCAGATATTCATGCCGCGCCGGATAATAGTAGGCGATGTACCGACGCTATTGTTGCTCCATCATCACGTATTTATCTCAGGCATACCCACGCTTGATGAAACCACTTGCAGGGGATTGAGCGAGCTGGAAGAGCTCATGAATGGAAACGCCGGCAGAATAGTCGCTATTTCTTACTGACAGGTTCATCGTCCTGTCGTCCGCTATGAGCGAGGAGCGGACGTCAAAAACATGGCGACTGAGTAGCTCTACCACATCAATAATAACAACCCTGCTAAAAATCAGCAAAAGCCAGTTCCGCCAGCTTCTTGAGCGCAGAACGGGGATCTGACGAGCAATATTCCATGACGCCTAACCAGACAATTTTTTGTTTGTCGAAACCCTGATGGTAAAACTGATAACGAAGTCCCGGGGCGCAGACGAGAAGTACAGGGTAGCGCGTTATCAATACCTCAATATCGGACTCTGTATCGTCAGCAATAACCCTGCAGTTTATGTCGAGCCTATCCAACTCTCGTTGAAGCGACTCGATATACTTTTTTGTAAGCGCGTAAGGAAAATATCCCTTTTGCAGCGGTGATCGTCCCAACGTGGGGCTGGGACTGTGCACGACGTAGATAATTTTTCCTGTCATAACTCTCCCTGTTTTTGTCAGTTAACCAGACTACAGGCCTCAGTTGTACGGCTCCGCTTTCCAGCAAGGATACATGTCATATAAGCTTTCTACTGCTACTACACACTGCGCCTTAGCACCATTTTAAGGTGGGATAGCCTTTTCTGGCATCTTTAATGCACATCATGTTTAAAAACATACCCGATTATTTTTGTGCGCATGCATGAATATGCAGATAGATCTGCTCTCCTTAGATTATTACATACAGATATTAGAAACGTCCGTTGATGGCACGAAGCGGACGCGGAAATAAGGTCCGCTATGAGCGATCAGCGGACGTCGGTGATTAGTCTCTTTAGCTAGATTACAGGTATAAGCCGCTAATTTAAGAGGTCACATCTGTTACTTATTCTGAGTAGCAGTGCTCCGCAGACGGGAAGCTGCCGTCTTTGACGGCAGCAATGTAACTTTTTAATGCGCCCTGAATGTCATCCTGACCTTTCATAAAGTTTTTGACGAATTTCGGGGACCTGCCGGTGATGCTAAGGCCGAGCATGTCGTGCAGCACTAAAACCTGTCCATCTGTATCCGGGCCAGCGCCGATGCCGATGACGGGGACGGACACCGCCCCGCTAAGCGTTCTGCCCAGCGAAGCGGGGACGGCTTCAACCAGCACCATTGCCGCGCCAGCTTCTTCAAGCTTTTTCGCGGTGTCGACCAGTGCGGCCGCCTGATGGCTGTCACGTCCCTGCACTTTAAAACCGCCAAAAACGTTAACCGACTGAGGGGTGAGTCCAATATGGGCGCAAACCGGTATACCGTTACGCGTCAGCTGACGCACTGTGTCGCACAGCCACTCTCCACCTTCAATCTTGACCATCTGCGCACCGGCCTGCATTAACTGCGCGGAGCTATGCAGTGCCTGCTCAGGCGAGCAGCAGGTCATGAATGAAAGGTCGGCTATGATGAAGGCGCCGTTGTTTCCCCGCTTAACGCAGGCCGTGTGATAAACCATATCTTCCAGCCTGACCGGCAGGGTGCTGTCATGACCCTGTAGAATCATTCCCAGCGTATCGCCGATGAGAAGCATCTCAACGCCAGCCGTGCTCAGCTCGTGTGCAAACGTGGCGTCGTAGCATGTGAGCATGGTGATTTTCTCGCCGCGCTGCTTGAGGTTTTTCAGATGTGTCAGTGTGACAGATGACATGGTGTTCTCTGCTAATTCGTTACGTTGATGAGGGATGTTGCGGGGGCGATAATATCCGCTTTCGCAATGCTAACCGTATTGCTCGGTCTGCAAGACGCGATAAATCCCGGGCTGACGTTTCCATGACGTTGAATGTATTCATAGAGTTCCTGCAGCATGATGCGTTGTTACAAGCCTTTATGGCCAGGCGTCAGAGAAACTGCTCTGTCAGCAGTAGGGCCGCAATAATGATCATCAGGCTGCCCGAAATCCGGCTGACGTTCAGTGCGGCGCGCGGTCGCGTTTTAAGCACCGTGCCGAAGCCATACCCCACAAGCAGGTAGATCACGCCGCAGCTGATTACATGCACCAGCCCCAACGCGATCATCTGCATTGGAAGCGGCCAGGTAGCGTGGACGTCAGTGAACTGGGGCAGCAGGGCTAGAAACAACAGAAAAACCTTCGGATTAAGTCCACTGATGCAAAAGCCCTTGAGCGCCCATTTCAGTGGCGAACCTGCATCATCATTCTGCCCCGCCGCTGGCGCTGTTGGATGGCGCAGCATGCCGAGGCCGAGCCAGAGCAGATAGGCCGCCCCGGCTACGTTCAGGAGCGTCAGTACGCCCGGTGTGCCTGCAATGACTGAGCCGACCCCCGCAGCCACTATTAGTGTTGCAATTAGATGGCCGCTCAGCATGCCGGTAACCGCCGGCACTACGCGGCGTCCCCGGATGCCGGCTGAAATGACGTAAGCCCAGTCGGCGCCGGGCGTGATTACGAAAAGCACGGAAACAGCCCAGAAGGCGGCGAACATACTCAGTGACATGTGTCGTTATCCTCATTGACCTCATCTCTTAACGGCCATTTATCAGTGCCTGAAACTTGCATGTAGGGGAAACTTTTACCTGACAAATACTTTTAAAAGTTGAAGAAAGAATATCTCTTATTATGCGGAATGTGCTTTCATTTACAGCTTAAAAACGAAGGCATTACGGGAGGTTTTCAGTAATGGACAGAATAGACTGCAATATTCTTGCAGAACTACAGAAGGACGGGCGGCTTTCGCTCACTGACTTGGCGGAACGGGTGGGGATCAGCCTGTCATCATGCCAGCGCCGGGTCAGAGCCCTTGAGCAGGAAGGGGTAATCACCGGCTACCGGGCGCATCTGGATGCGGCAAGATTCGGGCTGAACTTTTCAGCCATAGTTTTCGTTACCCTGCGCGAAGGGGACCGAAAGGCGGTCAGTGCTTTCGAGGAGGCAGTAAAGGAGATACCGCAAATTATTCAGGCGCAGCGACTGTTTGGCGATCCGGATTATCTGCTTCATGTTATCACCCGTGACCTGCCGGCTTTTCAGGAGCTGTACGATGAAAAACTCTCTGGTATGTCAGGCGTGCAGCGGCTTACCTCAACACTGGTTATGAAAACGGTTGTGAAAGATCGCGCGCTGCCTGTCTGACGCTTGTGAAAGGCTTCCGCCATTCGATATTTTCAAAAAATTTTTGGCATGGAGAAAATGTTGTGTTGAGGATCTGTACAAAATGTCGAACTTCCGCTTATGGCACATTGCGGACATTTAGTAACTAAAGATTTGCTATCAACCAGAAACTCACTAACCAGCTTCCCGATGAATAACTATCAAGATATATGTCATTCTTCATCAGCAACGCGAAGTTAGCTATTAAGTTAATTTAGTGTCCCTACCGGCATGGCCAATTTGCTGTTGCGCACAACCAACACCCATTCAACACCCCGAAGGGGTTGTAATCACTGTGGGCGATCAGGGATATTGATGCGGCTATTCACAGCGCGGTTGAAGAGGTAAGGGAGCAAGGTGAAAACGTCGGGAACCAATCTGGAACATGCACGCGCGCACAATCGTCGCGTAATCATTGAAGCCATTCGCCTGCATGGCGAATTGACCCGCGCCGAACTGGCTCGTTTGACCGCGCTAACCCCGCAGACCGTGTCAAACATCGTCGCTGAACTGGAGCAGGCGGAACTGCTGACCAGCCGCGAACCGCGTAAGCAAGGGCGCGGACAGCCGGCCATTCCGGTGACGCTCAATCCGGCCAGCGCTTTTTCCATTGGTATCCATCTTGATCACCAAACGCTGCTGATTGTGCTGGTGGATCTCACCGGCGAAATTCACTTCCGCCGCCTGATTCTGGTGCAAAAGCCGGAGCCGGATGCCACATTAGCGCGTATTGAAGCGGTGCTGAGCGAGATCAAAACGCAACTGGGTGATCGCTGGCAAAAGGTGCTCGGCATTGGCGTGGTGATGCCGGGACCGTTTGGCGTTGAGGGCATCTCTTCGGTTGGACCCACCACGCTGCACGGCTGGGAGCAGGTGGATATTGAAGCCAAACTGGCAGCGATGAGTGGCGTGCCGGTAACGCTGGAGAACGATGCCACGGTAGCGGCGATTGGCGAGCGTTTTCATGGTGTGGCGCGCCAGCTGAACTCGTTTATCTATCTCTACATTGGCACCGGTTTGGGCGCGGGCATCATCATGGATGGTCACGTATACAGCGGCCACGCGCATAACGCCGGTGAAGTGGGACATGTGGTGGTTGAACCGGGCGGACGCGAATGCTATTGCGGCAATCACGGCTGTCTTGAGCGCTATGTGTCGCTACAGGCGGCGTATGAGTTCTGTGGCCTCGACCCGATGACGGCGCTGCCGGAAGATCTGCTCGAGGTCGATCCGGCGCTGTTCGACCGCTGGATTGATACCATGCTCACGCCGCTGCGCCAGGCGATTAATCTGCTGGAGTGCATCTTCGATGCCGAAAGCGTGATCATCGGCGGCATGATGCCCGCCGCGCTGCTGGACAAAATCATCCGTCGCCTGCCGCCGCTGTATCAATCGGTGCGTGGCCGCTATCTCACCGGCACCCGCTTAAAAATCGGTATGACCGGCAGCGATACCGCCGCGCTTGGCGCCGCAGCGCTGCCGATTTTCGACGAGTTTAATCCGCAGTTTCAGGTGTTGATGAAGTGATCAGGCCGGACAACTGTCCGGCCTGACGCTTTACGCTTCCCTTCTGGTACTTTGCTCATCCAGCTTTTGATTGAACTGGCTGGCGCTCCACTCTTGCTGCACCGCTTCGTGTACCAGTGCCTGCTGCGTTTGCGGCACCATTCCGCCCAGCGGTGGATCGGTGTCGAGATTGGTGGGGAAGGAGTAACCCCGCGCAGCCACGTTGATTACGGTGTTCAGCTCCTGCTGGGTAAGCTGGCTGTTTTTCAGCAACGGATAAATCAGCTTGAGTAACTGTTCGTGGTTCACTTTCTCCATCGGCACGCCAAATGCGGAGGAAACCTGCAGCAGATTCGCGGTCCTGATGTGATCGGTGGTGGTGTTGTTACCTGCGGCATGGAACAGCGCCGGGTTAAAGAACAGACCATCACCTTTTTCCAGCGGCAGCTGGACGTAATTTTGGTTAAAGAACTCAACGAACGCCGGGTCACGATAGGCGATATAACCCAGCTCATACTGATGCGACCACGGCAGTAAACGCGTCGGGCCCGACGCCAGCGGCATGTCGGTATGCGCTACAGCACCTTGCAAGGTCAGATATTGCGAAAGAATCTGCACCGGCACCGGGAATTCTGCAGCAAATGCGCTTTGCTGGAAGCCAAGGTGGTAATCCCGGTGCGGCTGCTGAGCTTCACCGCCGGGGCGCACCTGATTCACTTGCGAGGTCATGCTCCACGCCGGGCCCAGCCAGGCCTGACAAATTAACTCCAGCGTCGGATTGGCGTAGTAATCCACGAAGGTTTGCGGGCTGGTTTCACCCAGTTTTTGCAGCGCATTCCAGATACGACCATTGTTGCCCGCTCGCGAGAAGTGATCGGCCTGAATTTTGGATTTGGCCTCATTGCTCATAATGGTTTCGAAAACCTGCGAGGCGCGATCAATAACGTCAAGATCGCTGAATAACCCCCGCACCACGAACACGCCAGGGCCGTATGAGAGCGCTTTGTGCAACTCGCTCAGCAACGCTTTCTTATCTTTTTCGGCCGCTATATCCAGCGTGACACGATCGTAAATCAGCACGTTTGCCGCCGCTTCGCTCGCCAGCGGATATTCACTGGCATCGAGCTGCTGGGTACAGAATGTTTTGAAGTCTTCAACAGAGACCTGATCTTCACGGGCAAAATAGGGTGACATCATAACGACCTCATTTTATTGATGGAGTGATAGAGTGTCATCGTACGCCAGCAGGTTATCAGCAGGCGGCATGACAGGGTTGATGAGTGTTAAAATAGCAGCTACATTTCATTAACAGCACATCAAAAAAACCTCACAACTACATCATGTGACCTATGCCTAAATTTACCCAGAAACAGATCTCAGCTCAGTCCGGTTTGAGCCTCGCCACCATTGATCGTGCCATGCATAATCGCGGTCGTGTGCATCCTCAAACGCAGCACCGCATCCAGCAAGCCTTAGCCGACCTGGAACTGCAGCAGAAAAGCAGCCTGGCGCAAGGGCGAACACTTTATTTCGATGTCATCATGCATACGCCGGAGCGTTTCAGTGAGCTGGTGAAAGAGGCGTTCAGCAGCCAGATATCCAGTTTCGCCTCATTTAAAATCCAGCTCCGCTTCCACTGCAGTGAAGAGATGACGGTGGACGAAGTTGAACGGCTATTGAAAAAGTGCTCGCTTAGCACGCACGGCATCATCCTCAAAGCGATGAATTCGAGTCAGCTGGTGCCAGTTATTAATAATTTGATTAAGCAGCGTATTCCGGTGGTCACGGTGGTCACGGATATCACCGGCAGTCATCGCCTGCGTTATATCGGCATGGACAACGTTAGCGCGGGCCAGTCAGCGGCCTTCCTGATGTCAAAGTGGTTGGGAAGCGAAGCGGGCACCATTGCCGCAATTACCGGCAATAAAGCTTTTGTCGGTGAGCAGGATCGTATTCGCGGCTTTCAGCAGGGGATGAAATCCTTTTCCCCACAGCATCAGATTAAGGTTATCGCGGGTGGATCGGGCATTGACCATTTGATGTATGAAACCTTGCAACTGTTTCTGCAGGATCATCCTCACATCGATGCGGTTTATACCGTAGGCGGAGGAAATGGCGGGATTTTGCGGGCGTTGGATGAACGTAACATTCAGCCGAAGGTTTTTGTTGGGCACGATCTGGACCGGGAGAATCGCGCCCTGATGCAGGCGGGAAAAATCGATGCGCTGATTGAGCATAATCTGCAACTGGATGCGCAACACTCTTTCAAAACACTGCTGGAGTTTCACGGATTTTTGCCGGAAGAGCGCAACTATGCGCCTTATTCGCGTATCAATATCATCATGCGCTACAACATGTACACCTAAGAAGCCTGACGGCGTCAGGCTTCAGAGGGCATCAGCGATATTTCGGTTGTTTCCACACCGTTCCCTGCTGGTGGCTATCGACCACCGCATCGACAAAGGCTACGCCCTTCAGGCCATCATGGATTTGTGGGATAACTGCGCCAATGCCTGAAACAGCACGCTTTTCATCACGCGCCCGCAGTGCCGCCGCGAAGCCGCTATACAGATTGGTAAAGGCTTCGATATAACCCTCAGGATGGCCGGGCGGCGTGCGGGTGCGCGCCCGGGTTATCGCATCCAGATCGTCACGTCCCCGTTTAATGATCTGGGTATACCCTTCCAATGAGGTGTAAATCAGTTCGTTTGGCTGCTCTTGCGCCCATGTCAGGCTGCCGGTTTCACCATACACCCGCAGCCGCAGCGCATTGGAACAACCAATCGCCACCTGCGAAGACCACAGCATGCCGCGCGCGCCGCCTTCGTAGCGAATCAGTACGTGGGCGTTATCGTCCAGAGCACGTCCTTCTACAAAGGTGGCTAGATCAGCCATCACGCTCTCCGCTTTTAAGCCGGTCACATATCCCGCGAGATGATAAGCATGGGTACCAATATCGCCAATCGAGCCGCCGCGCCCATTCTTTTGCGGGTCGACTCGCCATGCCGCCTGCTGATTGTTTTTCAGCTCGACGCCGGTTGCCATCCACTCCAGCGGGTACTCCACCTGCACCGTTCGCACTTTGCCAATCAGCCCGGCCTGGACGCGCATCCGGGCTTCCACAATCAGCGGATAGCCAGAATAGGTATAAGTGACACCCAGAAAGCGTCCGGTCTGACTCACAACCTCGGCCAACGCTTCAGCATCCTGTAACGTGGTGGTGAGCGGTTTCTCACAAATCACATCAATGCCGGCTTCGAGGAAAGCCTTCGCGATGGGGAAGTGGGTGAAGTTTGGGGTGCAGATGGCGACCACATCAATGCCGTCAGCGCGTGCCGCCTCAGCCTGCGCCATGCTGGCATAATCACGGTAAGATCGCTCGGTCGCGATGTAGTTTTGCGCTGCAAAGCGATGCCCGCGCTCGGCATCAACGTCAAACGCCCCCGCGACCAGTTCATACTGATCGTCAAGACGTGCGGCAAAACGATGGATTCCGCCAATGTAGGCACCTTCGCCACCGCCAACCATGCCTAATCGGATACGACGTCCACTCAACGGTGACCTATGCATGTTTTGCTCCTTCAATGCCCAAAATTTTACGATTAAGTGATGGGTCGGCCCAGGACTTACAGAAATCATCAAACGGTTTATCGGTAACGCGAATAATGTGGTCGCTGATGAACTGCGCGCCTTCACGTGCGCCATCTTCCGGGTTTTTAAAGCAGCATTCCCACTCCAGCACTGCCCAGCCATCGAAGCCGTAGCCGGTCAATTTAGAGAAAATGCCGCTGAAATCGGTCTGGCCATCGCCGGGTGAACGAAAGCGGCCAGCGCGGCTGGTCCAGGATTGATAGCCGCCATAGGCGCCGGTTTTACCATTCGGCCTAAATTCAGCGTCTTTAACGTGGAAAGCCTTGATGCGTGGGTGGTAGTGATCGATATAGGTCAGGTAATCGATGCCCTGTAATATCAGATGACTGGGGTCATACATGATGTTGCAGCGTGGATGGTTGTGGGTTTTTTCCAAAAAACGCTCAAAGGTCAAACCATCATGCAAATCTTCCGTGGGGTGGATTTCATAACAAAGATCGATACCCTGTTCGTCGAATGCGTTAAGAATCGGTGTCCAGCGCCGTGCCAGCTCGTTGAAGCCCTCATCAATCAAGCCTTCTGGCCACTGCGGATAGGGATAGAGGAATGGCCACAGCAGCGTGCCGGAAAAAGTGACATGTTTCTCCAGGCCTAAGCGGCGTGATGCGCGCGCTGCGAGATAAAGCTGTTCAGTTGCCCACTGCTGGCGTGCTTGTGGGTCATTGCGCAGACTGGCTGGGGCAAAGCTATCGGCGGGTAAATCAAACGCAGGGTGCAGCGCAACCAGCTGTCCTTGCAAGTGGCTGGCTAAATCGGTCAACTGCAGGTCATGTTCAGCCAGCACGCCAAGGATCTCATCCGCATAGGTTTGGCTCTCGGCGGCTTGCGCCAAATCAATCAGGCGATGATCCCAGCTGGGAATTTCAACGCCTTTAAATCCTTTTTCCGCTGCCCAGCCAGCCATGCCAGATAAAGAGTTAAATGGTGCATCGTCGCCAGCGAACTGCGCCAGAAATACCGCAGGGCCTTTAATGGTTTTCATAACGTCTCCAAATTAAAAAATGCACCTGCAACCTTCACAGGTGCCAACGTCAGACACAGAAAAAAACGACGGTTAATTTGTCATGAACTTCTGGTAATTTTGCGGTGTGACTAACTGGAACGGAATAAAGTTAATATCCTGGACCTTTTCACCTTTGGCCGCTTTTTCTGCCATATCCACCGCGCCATAAGCTTGTGATTTTGCATCCTGGAATACGGTAACGGTAAGTAAGCCGGTTTTAATCGCCTGCAATCCATTTGGTCCGCCGTCGGTACCACCGACTAAAATATCTTTACCAATTTTAATGCCATTACTTTTAATGGCCATGGCGGCACCAATAGCCATTTCATCTGCGTTGGCAGAAAGAATATCTATTTTGTCTCCCGATAGAATCCAGTTATTCATCAGATTCATGCCATCTTCACGCATCCATTTCGCGGTATCTTCAACAATCACATGCATATTAGGATGTTTGGCAATGATCTCTTTTGCTCCCTGGGTTCTGAAGCGGGTAGCATCATTGCTTAATAACCCTTTCATGATGGCGACGTTAACGCTTTTACGATCTTTCACTTGATCTGCCAGATACTGCATCTGTAAACGTCCGGCTTCTATTTCATCGCTGCCGATATAGCTCACGCCATCACCCATTTTCGCATCTGAAGGCATACGGTTGAGGAAGATGAGGGGGACCTTAGCGGCGCGTGCCGCATCAGCCATATTTTTGGTTCCCTGGGTATCAACCGGGTTAACAATAATTACGTCGACTTTACCGTTAATAAAACTTTGCACCTGGCTCAATTGTTTATCAACGGCGCCCTGAGCATCCTCAAATTGAATTTTCATATCCGGATGGGTTTTCGCCTGCTCGATAATATAGCCTCTCAGGCGAGAGAGAAATACATCATCCATTTGGGCGATGCTGACGCCAACCTGTACGGCATTCACTGCAGGGCTTAGCGAAAGTAAGGTAAGACAGAGTAAGATGAATTTTTTCATAATGGTCTTCCACGTTAATTATTAGTCTCAGAACTAATCTGATGTCGGGTGTTTTATTATTCACTTCACTTACGTAGGGTTTACTAACAACGCGCTTAATTTTGTGCGTGATTTAAAGAGTAATAACGAAAATTAGGGTGGCGTCCTTGCCAATAAAGTCCTTAATTCAATTTCACTACGCTCTGAGTGTCGGCTGACAGCTGAGCGGCATCGGCAAGTCGCAGCGCCTGACAGCCATCATGAATGGTGACAGGTAGCGCGCTGCCGTTGCCGATGGCTTGAATGAAAGCGTCGACTTCCAGCCGATAGGCATCGGTGTAGCGCTGCATAAAGAAGTCCAGCAGCGGGCCACGCACTTCGGTGTGCTGGGCGCCAAAATGGCGCACCGTGGTTTCACGATGGTTGTCATTGATCATCATGCCACCAGAACCAAACGCTTCCAGACGCTGGTCGTAGCCATATACCGCCTGGCGGCTGCAGTTGATCTGACACTGTTTACCGGAGGCGGTGCGCAGCTGCACCATCACCGTGTCGTAATCCCCTAACGCTTCCAGCGAAGGCTCAAACAGGCGACTGCCGGTGGCAAACACCTCAACGGGTTCCTCACCCAAAATCCAGCGCGCGAGGTCAAAATCATGGATCACCATATCGCGGAAGATACCGCCGGAATGCTTGAGATAGTTCAACGGTGCCAAACCAGGATCGCGGCTGGTGATCACCACCTGGTGCAGGTCACCAATATCTCCCTGAGCAATGCGCTGATGAATTTCGTTAAAGCCTGGATCGAAGCGACGGTTGAAACCCAGCATCACTCTGCTGGCCTTCTCGCCCAGCGCTTTTTCGGCCGCCAGAGCTTTGTGGATATCAAGGTCGACCGGTTTTTCGCACAGCACGGCTTTGCCCGCGTTGGCCGCGGCCAGCATTAGCTCAACGTGGGTATCGGTCGGTGTCCCGATCACCACGGCATCGACAGCCGGATCGTTAATCGCCTCAAGCGGATCTTGCACCGCGCGGCCGCCCCACAGGGCAGATAACGCATGGGCATTTTCAATAAAGGGATCGGCAACCATAACCAGCTGAGCGTCTTTATGACGCGCCACGTTGGCGGCATGAACCTGGCCAATGCGGCCAGCGCCGAGGATGGCAATTTTGAGCATGATGTTCTCCGGGTCGAGAGGTTTATTGTTATCAGGGCAATTGGCTCATCAGGTCGTTAAGCGCCAGAACCTGCTTATTGACCACCAGATCCGTATCGAGCTGACCAGTGAAAAAATTGACGATATTGGTGGCAGCGGAAATCGACATGCGCATCGCCGCCTCTTCGGTCAGTCCTGCGGAATGTGGGCTGAGAATTAATTTGTCGCGCTGGGCCAGTAGCGCGGTATTTAGCGCGGGCGGCTCCTGCTGTAATACATCAAGACCCACGCCACCCAATGCATCGTTTTGCAGGGCGGTTGCCAGCGCCTCTTCATCGACAATGCCGCCGCGCGCGGTATTGATTAAAATGGCGTGGCGTTTCATTAGCGCCAGTTCGTCCGCGCCAATCACCGCTTTATCACCGCTTAAAGGCAGATGGATAGTCACCGCATCGGCCTGTTGCAGGCCCTCATTGATGTCTGCAACGCGGGTTACGCCGCTTTCTACGAAACTGTTATCGGGCAGGAAAGGATCGTAAGCGATGACTTTCATGCGAAAGCTTTTCGCCAGGCGCGCCACTTCACGGCCGATGCGACCAAAACCGAGAATGAATAAGGTTCTGCCAGCCACCTCTACGGCGGAAAAACTGTTGCGACGATTCCATTCACCCTCACGAATGCTGCTATCGAAATAGCAGATGCGTTTTGCCAGAGCCAGCAGCAAGGACAGCGTGTGTTCCGCCACGGAAAGTGAATTCACATTGCCGACAATGGTCAGCGGAATGTTGCGTTCGGTAAGGGCGGCAACGTCAACCGAGTCATAACCCACGCCGTGACGTGACACCATGCGCAGATTTTTTCCAGCAAAGATCTCTTTAGCCGTAAGCGGCTGCGTACGGATTAATAGCGCATCCGCTTCGGCAATAAAGGGCGCATAACTCGCCACGCTGACCTCGTGCACCAACTGCACGTTGAATCCAGGCGCGTTATGCAGAATATCGAGCCCGGCCGGATGAATTTTTCCGGCAACCAGAATGTTTGGCATCTCAGTAACCTCCCGGCTGGGTTGATGGCGTTGCCTGGCCGTTACCGTTGAGTTCGCGGAATTGCTGCACGCTACTGGCTGCTGCGCCACGCAACAGCTGGACGTCGTTAGAAAGCGTGACTAAATCGAATCCCCATTGCGCCGCGTTGGCCGCATAAGCGGCAGAACCATTGTGCAGCCCCGCCTTTTTCCCAGCACGATGCGCAGTGACGAGAATATGCTTAATCGCATCGACAATTTCCGGTTCAGTGCGATCAAAACCCGTGCGATATTTTCTGCCGGTAAGTCCTAACGTCAGATCGGCTGGGCCGATATAGACGCCGTCCAGTCCGGGGGTAGCGACAATCGCTTCGATATTGTCAAAGGCTTCGGCGGTTTCGATCATCGCCAGGCACACCACGTGATCGTCGGCCTGCTGGCCGTAATCCTGGCCAGCGGAGAATGTCACGCGCGTTGGGCCAAAACTGCGGCTACCGTGGGGTGGATAACGCACGCAGGAGACCAGCGTCTGCGCTTGCTCTGCGGTGCTGATCATCGGACAGATAATGCCCCATGCACCGGCATCCAGTGACTTCATAATGATGCCCGGCTCTAGCCAGGGCACGCGCACCATTGGGGCAACGCCGCTGGCGCGCATCGCCTGTAGCATATGCGTTGCCTGCTCATAGCCGACAAAGCCGTGCTGCAAATCGATGGTTAGCGCGTCGTAACCTTGCTCAGCCATGATTTCAGCTGTGAAGGCGTTGGCGATGCTAAGCCAGCCATTGAGTACGGTTTGCCCTGCATTCCAGCGTGCTTTGATATTATTCAGCTTCATCAATCCGTTCCTTACAGCACGATTTGCGCCAGTTTGATGTTCATATAGTCGTGAATACCCTCACTTCCGCCTTCACGCCCCATGCCGCTGGCTTTCACGCCGCCAAACGGCACTTCGGCAGCGGCCAGCGCATAGCTGTTAATACCGACCATGCCGGATTCGAGGCGCGCCACGGTTTCACGAATGCGGGCCGGATCGCGGGTAAAGGCGTAAGCGGAGAGGGCAAAATCAGAGTTATTAACGCGGCGCCACAGATCGTCGCTGTCGCTAAATGAGGTGATGGCGGCAATCGGACCAAAATTTTCTTCGGCGATCGCCAGCGCATCGTCGGGGACGTCGGCAATCACGGTTGGAGCGAAGAAGTAGCCGCCGTTTAATTCGATACGTTCGCCGCCGACCACGATGCGTGCTCCTTTCTCGCGCGCATCCGCCACGATCGCCTCGATGGCTTTGAGGCGACGAGGATTGATCAGCGGGCCCATTTGCGTGCCTTCATCCAGCCCGTAACCGACCTTGAGTTTTTTCGCACGCTCGGCAAAGCCTTGTACGAAGTCGTGATAGCGGCTTTGGTGGACATAAAAGCGATCGCAAGTGACACAAACCTGGCCACAGTTGGCAAATTTGGTGGCCACGGAAAGGTCGAGCGCTTTTTCCAGATCGGCATCGTCATAGACGATGACCGGCGCGTTGCCGCCCAACTCCATGCTAAGGCGCTTAATCGTGGCCGCTGAATCCCGAATCATCTGCTGGCCGAGTTGCGTTGAGCCGGTTAGTGAGACTTTCTTCACCACGGGCGAAGCAATCAAGGGTTCATAGGTTGCGGCAGTCGGCCCAACAACCAAATTTGCCACGCCAGCCGGCAGTCCCGCTTTGCGCAGGCACTCAAAAATCATCATGGCGGAGCCGGGGACTTCACTGGATGGACGTAATACCACCGTGCAGCCAGCCGCGAGCGCGGGTGCAAGCTTGCGTGCCACCAGCACCACCGGAAAATTCCACGCGGTAAACGCCGCCACCACGCCGACCGGTTCGTGCGACACTTCACAGCGTCCGCCTGGCACCCGGCTTTCTACAATGCGGCCATAGATACGACGCGCCTCTTCGGCGTACCAGATAAATTGGTCGGTCGATAATTCCCATTCGCGCCTGGCCTGCGCCAACGGTTTGCCACTCTCCTTCGAGATGATCTGTGCGGCCTCTGCCGCCAATACCGTCATCTCTTTTGCCATCGCCTGCAGCAAATCCGCCCGCGCCCAGCCTGAGGTGGTTCGCCATGCGACCAGCGCCGCTTCTGCGCTGGCCAGCGCAGATTGGGTGTCGGCAACAGAGGCGGCGGCAATTTCACCCAGCGTTTGCCCGTTGCCGGGATCGGTGACGATCACCGGTTCTGCACCGCTGCCCTGACGCCATTCGCCGTTAATAAACTGTCCAAAGTTTTGATACATGTTGATCCATTCCTCCGGTAGCGGTTTCAGGCTTAAGCGACAGCCTGAAACGGTCAGCTGGGAGGGAAGACCTGGGATGGGAATCCCTCAGCAGCATTGATAGTTGCAATGTTAGGATTGGAGCAATAAAAATTGCAATGCAATGGCAGGCGTGAGGTTAAATTGAGGTTTTAGTTTAAATTATCTATATAAATCAGAACCTAAAGTGGGTTGAGTATCGTCGGAAAAGGTGTTTCATTCAGACTAAAAGTGAATTCTTCGAACCAAATCACAAATATCACGCAGAGCTTTTCCCTGTTGGCAGCGAATGGGTTAGAACTAATTGCATTAAGGTTTTACTTGCAATTTTTATTGCGGTAGCGTGCTGGCGAGATGGGCTGTACGCCGAAAAGGAATGATGGATGAGCAAGATTGAGAAGATGCAAACCACGCTGCCGCATGAAAATTACGAGCAAATTGTGGATGAGATTACTAAACGCTATGCGCAGCTGTCGGTGCGGCATCAGCAGGCGGCACGCTATGTGACGCAAAACCCGAACACGGTGGCGCTGGAATCGATTAACGCTGTCGCCGCGAAATGTGGTCTGCACCCCTCGGTGCTCGTGCGTTTTGCGCAGGTGTTTGGCTATAGCGGTTTTAAACAGATGCAGAGCGTATTTCAGACCCGACTCGCCACGGCGGCACCGGGTTACAACGAGCGCATCACCGCCCTGGAGAATGATCTGCGCAAGAATGAGCAGAAGGGCAGCCTCGGCTTTTTGCAAAGCCTGGTGATACGGGACATCGCTACGCTGCAGGAGCTGCTGAGCAACGTAGCGGAAAGCGATCTCGATGCGACCGCGGGGTATCTGAAGGAGGCGGAAACTATCTATATCGCCGGTCAGTTGCGCTCCGAGCCGATTGCGTTATTGCTACGCTACCTGCTCACCATGCTGAATCGCCGGGTGATCCTGCTGGATTCCGCCGGCGGGCTGGCGCCGGAAATGGCTAACAATATGCGTGAAAGTGACGTGCTTATCGCCATCGCGTTTCGCCATTATGCCAAAGAGGTGATCGCCATTGCCGACCATGCCAGCGCGCGCACCATTCCGGTCATCGCCATTAGCGATGGGCCGCTATCACCCTTAGCGAAAAGCGCCAGCGTGCTGTTCAACATTCCGGAAGAGGAGTACAGCTTTTCGCGATCGCTGGCCGCGCCGGTGTGTCTGGCGCAAAGCATCGCCATGGCGCTGGCAGCAGTATTGCAGCCGGAAGTGGCGCAGCCGCGCATCGAAACCATTACTGAACGTGAGAAGCGCACAGAATCACCGCGTAAACGCAACCGCGCCTAATTGAATTAACGGGCTCCCGCTCGCAGCTGAGTGGGAGTTTTGTCGCCTGAAGTTGCAACTTATATTGCGGTAATTTGTTTTTAGCAATTTAAGTTGTGAAATATAACACCATGCTGCACAGCAGCATCTCTGAAAAGTGAGTAAGGATATGGCTACGATTCGTTGCACGACGGCTCAGGCGATAGTTCGCTATCTGAGCAATCAGTTTACCGAGGTGGATGGCAAACGCGTGCCGCTGTTCCCGGGCGTGTATGGCATTTTTGGCCACGGTAATGTCACTTGCCTGGGCGAAGCGCTAGAAGCGGCGCAAGATGTATTACCCACCTGGCGCGGGCAGAATGAGCAGTCGATGGCGTTTGCTGCCGTGGGATTTGCCAAGGCGATGGTGCGACGTCAAATCATGGTAGTTACCGCCTCGATTGGTCCTGGCACCACCAATCTGCTCACCGCTGCGGGCGTAGCGCATACCAGTCGTCTGCCGCTTTTAATGATCTGCGGTGACAGCTTTGCCCGTCGCCATCCCGATCCGGTAATGCAGCAGGTCGAGCATTTCAATGATCCGACCCAAACGGTGAATGATGCCTTTAAAGCGGTGTCGCGCTACTGGGATCGGATTACCTATCCTGAACAGATCCTCTCCTCTCTGCCACAAGCCGTGGCAACGATGCGCGATCCCGGCGACTGTGGCCCAGCCTTTATTGGCGTATGCCAGGACGTCCAGGAGATGGCGTGGGATTACCCAGAAGAGTTCTTTGCTCCGCGTTTGCATCTGATGCCACGTCCACGTCCCGATCGCCAACTGCTGGCACGCGCTGCTGAGTGCCTGAAACAGGCGAAACGTCCACTGATTATTTCCGGTGGCGGCGTGCGCTATTCGCAGGCTGAAGCAGAACTGGCGCAGTTTGCCCTGGCGCATGGCATCCCGGTGGTGGAAACCATCGCCGGAAAGGGCGCGTTTACCCACGATGACCCGATTCATTGCGGGCCGATTGGCATTCTCGGTTCAACCTCGGCCAATGCGCTGGCCGCCGAGGCGGATGTGGTGATTGCGGTGGGGACGCGTTTGATGGATTTCGTCACCGGTTCATGGACGGTATTCGATCATCAAGCACAATTTATTGCGCTCAACGCCGCGCGCTTTGATGCGCACAAGCATCTGGCCATCCCGCTGGAGTGTGATGCCCGTGAAGGCATTAGCGAACTGCACACGGCGCTCGGCAGCTGGAAAGCAGCCGATAGCTGGCTGGAAAAAGGTCGCCGGGCGTTTGCCAAATGGAACGAACTGATTGCGGCGCGGCAGGAACGCACGGTATCGGAGGGCGATCCCACCTACGCGCAGGTGATTGGCGTTGTGAATGCGGCGGCGGCGGCAGAAGATTACATCATCAGCGCGGCGGGCGGACTGCCCGGTGAACTGGTGAAGGGTTGGCGGGTGAAGAATCCAGGCACGTTTGATTGCGAATTTGGCTTCTCCTGTATGGGCTATGAACTCTCCGCTGGCTGGGGCGTGGCGATGGCTGAGCAGGATCGCGACGTGTTCGTGATGATTGGTGACGGCACCTACATGATGATGAATTCCGATATCTACTCCAGCGTTCTTTCGGGCCACAAATTCATTTTGCTGGTGTGCGATAACGGCGGCTATGCGGTGATCAATCGTCTGCAAAATGCCAAGGGCGGCGCCTCATTCAATAACCTGCTGAAAGATTGTCGGGTACAGGAGCCGTTTCACGTCGATTTCGTCGCTCATGCGCAATCCATGGGGGCGCTGGCGCGCAAGGTCTCCTCGCTGGATGAGCTTGAGGAAGCGATCGGCTGGGCCAAAGGAAACGATCGCACCACGGTCATCTCCATCGATACTCATCCGTTTGACTGGACGCCGGGCGATGCCTGGTGGGATGTCGGCGTGCCGGAAGTCAGCGCACGAGACAGCGTTAACCAGGCGCGTGAAGAGCACGTAAAGGGTCGCCTGGCGCAGCGCGTCGGCATTTAATCAGGGAGTTCATGATGTTAAAAGCCAAACTGGGCATCGCGCCCATTGCCTGGTCGAACGATGACCTGCCGCAGTTGGGTGGGGATACGCCGCTCACGACCTGCTTGTCTGAAAGTCATCAGGCGGGATTTCAGGGTGTCGAAACCGGCGGTAAGTTTCCCAAAACTGCTGACGCGCTAAAGCCGCTACTGCAAGAGTATCAGCTGGATTTGGTGTCAGGCTGGTACTCCGGCACCTTGCTGGACAACGGCGTGGAGGAGGAGATCAAAAAATCACTGCCGCAAATGCAGCTGTTTCGTGATTGCGGCGCGACTTGCCTGGTGTATGGCGAAACGGCCGGCACTATCCAAAATCAGCAACATGTGCCGCTGGCGCAGCGTCGTCGTCTTACCGATGAACAGATGCGCGAGTACGGCGAAAAACTGATCCAGTTTGCAGCGTTTTGCCAGGACTACGGCGTGCCGCTGGCTTTCCATCATCACATGGGAACCGCCATTGAGGATGAACATGATATTGACCGCTTGATGGCCGTCACCACGCCAGAGGTTGGGCTCCTGTTTGACGCCGGTCACCTGGTGTTTGCAGGCGTCGATCCATTGCGCATTCTGGAAAAACATGGCGACCGCATCATTCACGTGCATACCAAAGACGTGCGCGAAGAGGTCCTGCGCGCCTTAGATCGACATCGCGACTCCTTCCTCGATGCGGTGCTGCAAGGGATTTATACCGTCCCCGGCGATGGCATGATCGATTTCAGTGCCATTGTTAATAAGTTGGCGCAAATCGGCTATCAGGGCTGGTTTGTGGTGGAAGCAGAGCAAGACCCAGCGAAAGCACCGCCGCTGGAATACGCGCTTCTTGGTTATAAAACACTTCGTTCGGCGCTCGACGCAGCCGGTTATTCAGTCATTTCAGGAGCACTATGATGAACCAGTTAACAGGTAAAGTGGCCGTGGTTACCGGTGGTACGCAAGGCGTGGGCGCAGCGATTGCGCGTCAGTTTACGCAGTTGGGTGCTAGCGCAGTGGTGATTTGTGGTCGCAATCAGGAGAAAGGGACCAAGGTTGCCGAGCGTTTAAACGGGGAAAGTGAAACTAAAGTGGATTTCGTGCGCGCGGATTTATCTAACGTAGAGGATTGCCGTCACGTCATCGCCACCGCAGATAAACTGCATGGCCGCGTCGATATTTTGGTTAACGCCGGCGGCATGAGCGATCGCGGTACCATTTTAGATACCGATCCCGAACTCTTCGACCGCATCTTCGCCACCAACGTACGCGGCCCGTTCTTTCTGATGCAGGAAGCCATTAAGCTAATGCGCCGCGATAACATTGCGGGCAGCATCGTGAATATCTGTTCGATGTCATCGCTGGCGGGGCAACCTTTTATCGCCGCGTACTGCTCGTCCAAGGGCGCGCTGGCCACCCTGACACGCAACACCGCCTACGCCTTATTGCGTAACCGCATTCGTGTGAATGGCCTCAACATTGGCTGGATGGCATCGGAAGGCGAAGATCGCATCATGAAGCAATATCACAGCGCAGAGGATAATTGGCTGGAGAAAGCGGCGGCGTCTCAGCCGTTTGGCCGCCTGATCCAACCGGAAGAAGTGGCGCGCGCAGTGGCATTCCTCGCCAGCGAAGAGTCCGGATTGATGACCGGCTCAATGATTGAGTTCGATCAGTCAGTCTGGGGTGGATACGATCAAGCTGCTGCACCTGCTTCCCCGCTTTAAGCGCTTTCCTCAGCCTGTGAAAGCAGGCTGGTTCCTCATTTTTATCGACTCATAAAAGAGGATGCGACATGAATCTAAAACAACTCGATAGCATTGCTCACTTTTACCATCAGCTACTGCTTCAGGTTCGCTTTCTGAAATTCAGTAAGCGGCGAACACCAGAAGAGGAGAAAAAAGAGTTGCTGGTTCAGTGGCTGCTTAAAGAGAAAAAATTGAAAACCTTTGGTGAAGAGTGTCGCCATGAGATCGCCTATATGATCCTCGAAATAGAGAGCAGCAGTCTCAGCGACTTTGAAAGTAAAGTGGAGCATCTTGAGACGAACTGCGCTGCTATTCGATTGGAGATGGAAATGAGTCAGGCGCTAAAGTGGGAAACGTCAGCAAAATCGGGTTACGGCTAAGATGTCTGCCTCAGGACGAGGCAGATTTGGCGTTCAACTCACCATTCAACGATCGTGCCCGCTTCTCCTTCACCTTCCAGACTAACCACAACGCAATAAACCACGTCGGCGAAACCGCTAAAGCGGCGAGCGTGTCGGGATCAAATACCATAATCACTACCGAGAACAGGAAGAACATCAGCGTGGCCCAGGCCATGACGACGCCGCCGGGCATTTTAAATTTCGATTTTTGATGCAGATCCGCACGTTGCCGGCGATACACCAGATAGGACACCAGAATCATTCCCCAGCAGTAGATCACCAGAATCGCGGCCAGGGTGGAAACGATGGTGAACAGCGTAGTGACATTCGGCACCAGGAACAGCAGCAGGGTACCGCTCAGCATACAGAAGCAGGAGAACAGCAGGCTGCGCAGCGGAATGCGCGTGGTGCGCGACAGAATGCGGAATTGCCAGTGCGCATGCTTCTCAACCGACAAGCCATACAACATGCGGGTACTGGAATAGACGCCACTATTGGCGGAAGACATCGCCGATGTGAGCGCCACAAAATTGATGATCGCCGCCGCCGCAGGCAGGCCTGCCTTAGCAAACAGCGTGACAAACGGGCTGGTGTCTGGCGAAACGCCCTGCCAGGAGGTGACCGCAATAATCACCATCATCGAGAGCAGGTAAAAAACCACAATACGCAGCGGCAGAGCGTTGATGGCGCGCGGCAGAATTTTCTCGGGATCGCGCGTTTCCGCGGTCATGGTGCCTATCAGCTCGATCCCGGTATAAGAGAAAATAGCGATTTGGAAACCAGCGAGAAAGCCGGTGATGCCATGCGGCATAAACACGGCGGGATCGGTCAGATTATGTAGCGATGCGGTGACGCCATCAGGCGAGGTCCAGCCGGTAAACACCATCCATCCACCGGTTAAAATCAGCGCAATGATGGTAATCACTTTGATCAGTGCGAACCAGAACTCCGCTTCACCAAAGGCTTTCACCGACAGCATGTTAAACAGACAGAGAATGCCTAAGGTAAATAGTGCCGGTATCCACGCCGACATTTCCGGGAACCAATACTGCATATAGGCGCCGCATACCACCACGTCGGCAATGCAGGTGACGACCCAACTCAGCCAATACGACCAACCCAAATAGAAGCTGGCTTTCGGCCCGAGATAATCACCGACAAAATCGGCAAATGAACGATAGTCCAGCCGGGTCAGCAGCAACTCACCCATCGCGCGCATCACCATATAGCTGAAAAAACCGACCAGAATGTAGATGATCAAAATAGAGGTTCCGGCAACGGCAATATTGCGTCCTGCTCCCATAAACAGCCCGGTGCCGATGGAGCCTCCCAGCGCGATCATCTGAATATGACGTTCGCTGAGCCCGCGCTGCAGTTTTTGCGGGGCGTCGTTAGCCCGAGCAGGCTGAATCTGCTCTCGTATCGGTTTGTTAGACACAATAATTCCTTCAGTCTGGCAAAGAGGCGCATAGCGATGCCTGCCCGCAAGCATCAGTGGCAAGTTAGGGTTTTATTCTTTCCGCAAAGGCAAAGCTAAACGAATCTGTTAAGCGCAGTGAAACAGGCACGTTTAAATAGTTGAAAGAAAAACAAAACTAATAAAAGCCTAATTCATGATCGATATTTCCCGCTGAGTTTCACTCATCGTGGTTGCCTGAGTTAACAAAGTCAATGCGATAAAATAACACTTTATTCACTTTTTGATGACCATCAAAGAACTGAAAAATAGGAAAAAAATCCAACATTATGCAGTTTGGTGAATATTTTATGCATAAAAATGCATGCCTTAAAGGGACGTTTCATTGCTTATTTATTCATTCATCAACACGATTTGGCATGGGAAAAATTAATGATTTCTTTTTTCGTCGTGATTCTGTTTTTTTAAAAGTGCTAAATTAAAGCCTGCCTAGTGCAATGCATTACCTTTCCACGTCTTTTCAATATAAATAACTCTGAATAAACAGGCTTCTCATGGAAAAGTTATCTTACGCGTCTGAAAGCAGTACATCTCCCTGGACTACCTACCTGAGCCAAATTGACCGCGTTGCGCCTTACCTCGGTGAATTGTCTCGCTGGATTGAAACGCTGCGTCATCCCAAAAGAGCACTGATTGTCGACATCCCGGTACAGATGGATGACGGCTCCATCCGCCACTTTGAAGGCTATCGCGTGCAGCACAACTTATCGCGCGGGCCAGGCAAAGGCGGCGTGCGTTACCATCCAGCGGTAGACCTGAACGAAGTGATGGCGCTCTCTGCCTGGATGACCATCAAATGTGCGGCGGTCAACCTGCCATATGGCGGGGCAAAAGGCGGCATCCGCGTTGATCCTCATGCGTTATCAGAAGGTGAGCTGGAGCGATTAACTCGCCGCTATACCAGTGAAATCGGTCTGATTATTGGGCCTCAGAAAGATATTCCAGCGCCAGATGTCGGTACCAACGGCAAAGTCATGGCCTGGATGATGGACACGTACTCGATGAACCATGGCACCACCATTACGGGCGTGGTGACCGGTAAACCGATCCATCTTGGTGGCTCGCTAGGCCGTGAAAAAGCCACTGGCCGCGGCGTATTTATCACCGGACGTGAAGTGGCGCAACGCTCTAACATCACCATTGAAGGTGCACGCGTGGCGCTGCAGGGCTTTGGTAACGTAGGTAGCGAAGCAGCCCGTCTATTTGCCGAAGCCGGGGCGCGCGTGGTGGTGATTCAGGATCACACCGCTACCTTGTTCAACGAGGGCGGGATCGATTTGAATGCGCTGAGTGCGTGGCAGATTGAGCACAAGCAGATCGCCGGTTTCCCCGGTGCGCGTGAAATCGAGAAAGAGCAATTCTGGACCACGGCGATGGATATTCTGATCCCGGCGGCGCTTGAAGGGCAGATTACGCGTGAGCGTGCGGAAATTATCAGTGCAAAACTGGTACTTGAAGGGGCGAACGGCCCAACTTACCCGGATGCCGATGATGTACTGGCCAACCGTGGCGTGCAGGTGGTTCCGGACGTGATCTGTAATGCCGGCGGGGTAACGGTCAGTTACTTCGAGTGGGTGCAGGATATGGCGAGTTTCTTCTGGAGCGAAGACGAAATTAATAAGCGTATGGATCGCATCATGACCGAAGCGATGATTCACGTTTGGGATAAGGCGGCAGAAAAACGCTGTTCACTGCGCACCGCCGCTTATATTGTTGCCTGCGAACGTATTCTGCTGGCACGTAAAGATCGCGGTATTTATCCTGGCTAATTTACTTTGTTGTTAACGCTGCTGTGCAAAACCGGGAGTGATACCATTTCCGGTTTTAATTTCCTCAAATAACCGGCTTCATCGGAAAACACACTCTGTCTAGCGTCGTAATATTACGCTTCGCTTTAATTGCTTTTTTAGAATTAAACGCAGTGCATTTATTTGATTAATGTAAGAAAAGCTAAATGCATTGATAAAACGTCATCGCCGCTGCGAGAGGACGTTTATCCTGTGGTTCATGCCAGATTTACCCCACGCAGGCCTGACCAGCAGCGCGCCGCCGACTGGGTAATCATCACCGAGGGTTCCTCGCTAAACTCACTCACTAACGTAACAATCCTATCGGTTAAACTCCTTATATTTTCACTGCCTACATAAACATATTCATTGGTGGGTAAAACGTAAGCATAACCTTTCTCACAGACCAGGCTACGCGAAAATCCATGTTCCAGCATGGCATACAGCAGTTCAATTTGCGTGCCTGCAGTGGGATCTTTCAGTTCGATGCGAATAGTGTAACTGAGCATAATGTCATCTCCGGCTAAATAAAATTTAAGTTTACTTAATTTTAATTCGTCCGAAAATTTTATTTCCAGTTTAAGATAAATCCTAACGAGCATTGAGCTATAAGCGAAGGGTGCAGGTTATTATTTTTAGTAATGATTGGCACTATTAAGCGCAGCGATATTCATTCATATGATATTAAATTAATTAACCTGGCGTTTATTCCGTTCGGCTTATTTAGGTTGCTATTTAATTAGAGGTGGCGGACTTCATAGGGCTATAATTAATTTATGGCTCATTCTGATTTGGTTGCTAAAAAAGCGTGCAAGACAGCTTCCGCAAAGGGCGATTTTTAAGAGTGGTGTTAATCCTATTTATCTTATGCCTCATGTGGAGTAGCAGATGAAATTAACCGTAACCGATTTCTACGTGTTTAGTCGGGAAGATGCTGATGGCTGCTGCTATCTTCATCGTGATGGCTGCCGTTTGAGCCCTGCCTATAACAATCGTGTGTTTATGGGATCCTTTTATTCGTCTGAACACGCCTGGCAATATTTTTATACCCATCACGGTGAGCACCGGGCCGCGCTTTGTCTGTTGTGTATGAAAGAGTGAGGTCAAGCTTACTCAGCCGAAACATGCCACAAACGGTGGATATCACAAGCGCCCCTAAAGAGGTTGCTGCGCAAAGGCCTCTTTAAGCGCATCAATCGCACAGCGAAGCCGCTGGGGCATCGCGGCGGTTTTCAACCACACCGCGTAAATCGGTAGGCTGTTACTGCGCGTTTGCGGCAAGACCTCAATCAGCTTTTTCTCCTCAATATCCCGACTGACCAGCCAGCGTGGCAACTGCGCGATGCCGTAACCTTGCTGCGTCGCCGCATACACCGCGCTCATGCTACTGAAGCGCAAGCGCTCGTCCGGCTGCCAATAAACCATCTCTTCCTGCGCGTTCTTCAGCAGCCACTGCTGGGATCGCCCTTGCTCAAGCAGGGTCAGATGCGGGAAGTGGGCCAGATCGTCAGTTTGTGCCAGCGCTTTACCCGCTGCCAGCAGTGCAGGGGCGGCGCACAGCAGCAGCGGCTGCTGGCCGATGAGGCGCGCGGTGAGATCGGCATGATGCCCAGGCGCGCCGATCCGTATCGCCAAATCCACACCGTCCGCTGCCAGATCGATACGCTGGGTGGAGAGTCGCACATCCAGTGACAAACCTTGCCAGCGTTGGGTGAGAGGCAATAACACCGGCATCACCCATTTTTCGCCCAGCAGAGGCGGGGCCGCGACGCGCAGCTGTCCTGTGGGTTCGCTGGCATGTGACATCAGCCGATTCTCTGCCGCGTCGAGGCTGGCGAGGATCTGCAAACAATCCTGGTAAAACTGTTCACCTTCACTGGTGAGCGACAGTGAACGGGTGGTGCGCTGGAACAGCTTTACCTGCAAACGTGATTCGAGGCGGGCCACCGCTTTTCCCACCGTCGAGCGTGATAATCCCAACTGCTCGGCTGCCGGGCTAAATCCACCGGCCTGCGCGGCCTGCACAAAGGCGCGGATGCTGTTCAACCTGTCGACGTTAATCATCAGTAAGCTCGCTTTATTGGCGATGTTAATTCGTCAGTATGGCGAATTAATGGCGTAACTGGCGAATTAAAATCGTGGCAGGCTAAGGTTTTCTTCTTTGGAAACCTGGCATGACCCGTCCAATCTCACACTCTCCGGCAACCTTGATCAGGCTACAGCTCGGTATCTGCCTGGCCAGCTTTCTCGGCTGTATTGATTTCACAATTATTAATACCGCGTTGCCCGCGCTACAGCGGCACTTTGGCGGCGATATTGAAGATGTGCAGTGGGCGATGACGCTGTTTGTGATGGCGCTCTGTTGCTGCATGGTCATGTCCGCCAGGCTGGCTGAGCGTTTTGGTGCACGTCGGGTGCTGTACGCTGGAATGTTGCTGTTTGGTATCGCCTCGCTGGGCGCTGGACTGGCATTCAACCTACTGGCATTGAATATTTTTCGCTTGCTGCAGGGGGCGGGCTGCGCGGTGCTGTATACCGTTAGCGCCACTATTCTGATGGAGGCGATGCCTGCAGCCAGACGGGGGAGCGCGCTTGGCTGGCTGTTTGCTGCCAACGGCCTCGGGTTGGCGCTGGGGCCGGTGGCGGGCGGCGTGCTGGTCAGCTGGCTGGGTTGGCGTGCGGTGTTCTTGCTGAATGTGCCACTGCTGGCGCTGAGCTTCCTGTTTTGCTGCGGCAGCGTGGCGGCATCAAAAAGATGTGCTGACACCCGGCTGGATATACCCGGCTGGCTGCTGATGACCGCTGGATTGGTTCCATTGCTAATCTGGACCAGCCATGTCACGCGCTGGGGCATGTTATCGCTGCCGTCAATTTTAACACTGACGCTATCGCTGCTGTTGCTGCTGGCCTTTGTCATGGTGGAGAGACGTTCGCTGCAACCGGTCATCGATTTCCGCATGCTGCGTAACAGTGGCTTTGCGGCCGCTTGTCTGTTATCGGTGCTGCTGGCGATATTTTACTGCAGCGCATTTATGCTGATGCCGTTCCGGTTGATTGCCATTTTCCATCTAAACGATGCGCAGCTTGGCCTGATGCTGCTGCCGGTGACGCTGGTGATGGCGCTAATTTCGCCCTTAGCCGGTCGTCTTGCCGATCGCTTAACGGCCTGGCCGGTGATGGCGGCAGGATTTGCCCTGCTTACCGCTTCTGCATTGCTGCAGAGCATAAGCAGCTCATCGTTATCCCATTACATGCTGGCATTGGTATTGATGGGAGCTGGCTGGGGCGCAATTCTTGGACCCTCAGTCGCCGCCGCGCTCAGCGCATTACCTGCGGCGCGCCATGCGCAGGGAATAGGCATCTCCTGGACGCTGCACAATCTCGGTGGCGCGTTAGGACTGGCGATCGCTACACAGATCTATCAAACCGCTGCGACCTTAGGTTTTCAAGCAGTGATGTGGGGATTGGCGGGCAGCGCGCTGCTCGGCACGCTGGTAGCGATAAAGGGCGGAAGCCGTACTATGAGAGAAGTGGCTGAATAGCTGTTTATATCTCGTTGAACGCTTTCACATAAATCGGATAAATAAGACGATGTCCTTGACCTTGATGGCGCATGACGCATTCTGTTGACTCATCATTGGACGAGAGACTGCCGCATGCCGAAGCCCCACACTACATCCGATGCCCAGAAGCGCGCGTTGATCGCCGGTTCTGTGGGTAATTTCATTGAGTGGTATGAGTTTGCCGTTTACGGCTTTCTCGCCACGGTGATCGCGCAAAACTTCTTTCGTCTGCAGGGCGAAGCGGAGCTGACCGGTATTATCCTGACCTATGCTTCCTTTGCGGTGGCCTTCTTTTTCAGGCCGTTGGGGGCGATATTTTTTGGCCGCATGGGCGACCGCCTTGGGCGCAAGCCTACGCTGATTTTCGTCTTAATCATGATGACATTGGTGACGACAGCCATTGGTCTCATTCCTGTCTACGCCAGCATTGGCGTGGCGGCACCGCTGATCATTACCGGGCTGCGTATTCTGCAGGG
Source organism: Pantoea sp. USHLN256 (assembly GCF_037149875.1). NCBI lineage: Bacteria > Pseudomonadati > Pseudomonadota > Gammaproteobacteria > Enterobacterales > Erwiniaceae > Pantoea > Pantoea sp. USHLN256. The sequence continues at coordinate 823,042 of NZ_JBBCQO010000002.1, forward strand.
CCTGTTCGCCGGTGGAGAATACGGCGGCGCGGTTTCCCTGATGACGGAATTCGCGCCCAAAGGAGAGCGCGGACGCTACGGCGCCTGGCAATCTTTCACCGTGGCATTAGGCCTGCTGGCGGGGGCAGGCATTGTGGCACTGCTCTCTGCGCTATTGACGGCGGATGAGATGCACAGCTGGGGCTGGCGTATTCCGTTCTTCCTCGCCTTGCCGATGGGTGCAGTAGCGCTGTGGTTGCGCTATAGCATGGAAGAGACGCCGAGCTTTGTGCGTCAGCAACAGGCCAAACAACAGCGCCAACCTCAACCGGTTAGCGCCAGCGTGGGGGCAACATTAAAAACTATCTTGCTGGCAATTAGCCGCGTGATGGTGTGGTCGGCGGCGGGCTATACCTATCTGGTGATTATGCCTACTTATTTACAGTCATCGCTGCACACCGGTTTTAATCAGGCGCTGCTGATTGCGGTGATCTCGAATCTTGGCTTTGCGGCGACCATCATTCCGGCGGGCATCCTCAGCGACAAAATCGGTCGGCGCAGCGTAATGGTGATCGCGGCCTGTTTATTATTGGTGCTGGCGCTTCCATTATTGAAAGTATTACAGGCCGAATCTTCGACGCTGCTGATCAAAGCGATGGTGGTGTTTGTCGCGGGTGGAATTGTCGGATTGCTGGCCGGACCGGGCCCGGCGATGTTGGCGGAAATGTTCCCAACGCGCGTGCGTTACACCGGACTTGGACTGGCCTATTCATTATCCAATGCGATTTTCTCCGGCTGTGCGGGACTGATCATCACCTCGCTGATTAAACAAACGGGTAATCTGGATATTCCGGCCTGGTACATTATGGTGACCGCCGCGATCAGTATTCCAGCACTGATGACGTTAAATAAGAGAGATCATTTGCGATCGCTGGATGAATAACAGTGACGTCTGATGTAAAAGGGCGCCTTTGCGCTGCGCCCGGTGAAAACAATTAACTGCCGCCAACAAGGTGAGTACAACGTTTATTCACATCCCAGCTCGGTTCCGGCACCGTTTGGAATTCGGTAAACACATTCGCGGGATTGGTCTTAGCCATAATGGTGTACGACTGTGGAATTTCGCGCGCACCGTAGCGTGGGGCGAGGAAATAGCGCTTACCCGGTTTTGGAATCAACGAAACCCACTGGGTTATCACATAGCCAGATGGGTTATAGAGGTACTGTCCGGCGACCACGGCATTGGGTCCGCCGCCGGTCAGCTGCTGAAAAGCAACCAATCTGTTTGGCGGGACTTTACGGGTGATGACGCTGCCATCGGCGCCCAGCACGCTGGAGTCTAATTCGTAACGTTCAACGCGGTCATAACAATCGCCTTTCTTTTCATAGAAAGCGACATAAAGTGTGCCGACATGGCCTTTATATTCCTGCACCACCAAGGTTGCAGCATCAGCACCTGAATAATCTTTATAGTCGAGCGGTAACAGCGCGGAGCAGCCTGCAAGTAGGCTAGCCGGAATAAAGGCCACCAGGCGTGACAATGATTGAATGGATAACAGCATGCGGTATTCCTTCCCTTATAAAATAACCGCAGCTGTTATCGGCACATTGTCTGTAAAGTTGATGGTAAAACGAAAAGCTATTCGGCCGATCCCGCCAGCCGAATAATGAGGTGCAATAGGTTTTAGCGGTTTACCATTTGCTTGATCGCTTCCTGCACCGGCACCTCTCCACCTGTCAGCTCGATGATGATGCGGCTGACGCCCGGCTGCTCGACCAGCTCTGCCAGCGTAGCCGCGACGTCATCGCGGGAGATATCGCCATAAGGGATCGCCAGCCCGGCGCGCACCAGGCCGCTGCCTTTCTCATCCGTCAGCGTGCCGGGGCGCAGGATCACCCAATCAAGGTTACTTTCCGCCAGCGCGACGTCTGCCATCTTCTTCACGCGCATGTAGTTTTCAAAGGTGCCGGAGAGGTTCTTAGCTCTGCCGGCTTCCGGAAACGCCGAAACCAGCAAAAAGCGTGCAATGCCGGCCTGCTGCGCGGCGGCTAAGGCGGTGTTTAATCCTTCGCCGTCAATAGCGTTTGTCATCTCTTCGCCGCCTTTGCCGCCGGCCCCGGCGGTAAACACCACCACGTCGCTGCCCGCCATCAATGCTGCGAGAGAAGTCACATCCAGCGCGGTTAAATCGCCGTTAATCGGCTCGGCGCCCAGCTCACGTAACGGCTGTTCCTGTTCAGCTTTACGGAACAGTGGATGGGCAACATGGCCCTTTTTAGCCAACAGGGCAGCAAGGCGGCGACCAATATTTCCCGCACCGCCAATGATAAATACCTTGGACATATAGGCCTCTCTGGTGGGTTTGAAAGCTGGCAAGTGTAGGATGCGATTGTGGTTAGCGCCACTGACGGCTTATGGAACACGGGTTGGGTCTGGAAAAAAAAAGCGCAGTTTCTGCCGCTCGCGCCCGCTCTCATCGATATTCTCCGCCGCCAGCCAGCGGCTTAATGCCTGATCAATCACCGGCCATTCGCTATCAATAATGGATAACCAATCGGTATCACGATTACGCTGTTTGCGCGTCATCGCCTGACGGAAACGGCCTTCGAAGGTAAATCCCATGCGCTCTGCCGCGCGACGCGATTCCTGATTCAGCGAGTCACAGCGCCAGGCGACGCGGCGATAACCCAGTGCGAAGGCCTGTTTGAGTAATAGAGTTAACGCCTCGCTGCCCAATACGTTGCGCTGCATCAGCGGCGACCAGGTGACATGGCCAATCTCGATTGCCCCGTTTTGCACATCGATATTGGCAAAGCACACCGCACCGACAGCCTGTTGGCGTGCATTGTCGATCACCGCATAACACACCAATGCGCTGTCGCTAATTTTGTTGGAAATCCACTGTTCCATCTCAATTAATGATTGCGGTTTGGCAGCGCCCAGCCAGGTCCAGTCGCGATCGTCCGGTGCCAGCGAGAAGGCAGTAAACAGCGCCTCGCTGTGCACCCGCTGCAGCGGGGCTAGCTGACAAAAGCGGCCCGTTAGCACTGCCGTGGGAGGAAAAGTGGCGGGTTGCCAGTCGGGTAAAGCCACACCAACGGGCTGACCATATTGATTGAGTTGTGTCACATCATCTCCTTAAAGGTAGCCTGCAACCGCGCGGGTGGTGAGCTGCACCAACATCTGCTGGGCAGCATCGTTAGCGTCATGCTGCCACAGGGCGATGCCCATGCTGCCAGGCGACGGCAACTGGGCGTTGAACGAGCGTAAACCCGCAGGTAACCCAATTTGGCTACGCAACGTGATGCCGAGCCCAGCCTGCACCGCCGCCCATACGCCACTGAGACTGTGGCTGGTGAACACCACGCGCCAGTCGATGCCCGCTTGCTCCAGCACGGCAAGTGCACGTGAACGCATCAGACACGGAGCGTCAAACATCACCAGCGGCAAGGCGTCGCCGCTTGAGAGAAGGGCGCTGAGAGAAAAATCCTCAGCGCCGATCCACGCCAGCGGTGTTTGTCCCAGCAGTTCACTTTGCGCGGGAAGATTATCACCCTGCCACAGCAGCGCCATATCGAGACTTTGCTCCGTCATCGCCTGCAGTAACGGCTGATTGCGATCCACGCGCGCGCTGATACGCACACTGGGATGCTGGCGACTAAAGGGACCAAGAATGCCCGGCATCAGTGACTCACCAAAATCCTCCTGCATACCGATACGCACTGCGCCCTGCAGCAGCTCGCCGCGCACGGCGCGCCAGGCCTCATCGTTCAGACAAAGCAGACGACGCGCGTAGCTCAGCAGGATTTCGCCGCCGGGCGTAAGCGCCAGATGACGTCCACATTTGGTCACCAGCTCCATGCCGCACTGCTGCTCCAGCTTTTTCAGCTGGGCGCTGACTGCCGATGTTGAGCGACACAGCTGCTGCGCTGCCAGCGCGAAGCTACCGCACTCAATCCCCAGCACAAAACTGCGCAGCGCATCGCTATCCAGCGAGACGGGAATCTTCTCCATAACCATCCTTCAAATCGGGATTATCAGTCCTGAATAATTTGATTTTCAGGATTGTAGCAGCGCATCACAATCGCTGCATGTTCAAGGCCGGAGAAAAACATGAGTAAGCCACTCGATCGTGATTCGTTACAGCGCGTTGCACCGAAATTAGCCGAATTAACCGAGCAGGTGCTTTTTGGCGATATTTGGCAGCGATCGCTATTGTCAGCGCGTGAGCGCAGTCTAATTACTCTCGCCACGCTTAGTGCGCTCGGTCGTGAGCAGCAGCTGCCGTGGCATCTCGATTTTGCCCAGAAAAACGGACTGAGCCGGGAAGAGCTGGTGGAACTCTTCACTCATCAGGCTTTTTATGCAGGATGGCCTGCGGCGGTAACTGCACTGGCTTTGCTGCAAGAGGAGAACCACTCATGCCCTTTAGCCGAATAACGGTGCGTGACGGCTGGAGCGATGCCGATCTGCAGACATTATCAGAGACGCTTCATGAGGTATTGGTGGCAGAATTTAACGTGCCAGCCAGCGATCGTTTTCAGGTGATTGAAACCGTCAGCGCGCAGCGATTTATTTATGATCGCAGCTACCTCAGCGGCGGTCGCAGCGACCGTTATGTGCTGCTCACTATCGTGGCGGGTAAGCCGCGCAGCATGGAACAGAAGCGAGCAACCTATCGCCTGTTGAGTGAACGCCTGCAGCAGCGGCTTGGGCTCGATCCCAATGATCTGATGATCATTACTCAACACACTCAACCCGAAGACTGGAGTTTTAGCAGCGGCGAAATGTTTGAATTGGGTATGATCCAATAGAACCGTACTTGTCGCGCATGGCATATAAATCTGTGCGTAACAAGTTGCGCCGCTACAGCATAGGCGATGGGTGAATATAAATTACTCCATCACCCAATGCCCAGCGCTCACTTCACGGTAGCGGCGCGTTTCCGGGACAAATCCCAGCGCGCGCACCGGACTTTTTAGTTCGCTGATGTCAATCTGACGTTTCACATGACGACGAGCCGGATCGGGCACCGGCACCGAGGACAACAGTTTGCGCGTGTAGTCATGCTGCGGGTTTTCAAAGATAGCCGCACGCGGGCCAATCTCGACGATTTCTCCCAGCAGCATCACCGCGACGCGATGGCTAATGCGCTCTACCACCGCCATATCATGTGAAATAAACAGATACGACAAGCCAAGACTCTGTTGCAGGTCGAGCAGTAGATTGATGATTTGCGCTTTCACCGTGACATCCAGCGCCGACACGGATTCATCGGCGATGATCATTTTAGGATCGAGCATTAAAGCGCGCGCGATGCAGATGCGCTGGCGCTGGCCGCCGGAAAATTCATGCGGATAACGTTTCATCATGCTGGCGGCCAGGCCAACGCGCTCCATCAGTGACGCCGCTTTTGCGCGCGCCTCGGCTTTGCTGCCTAAGCGATGCTGCAGAAAGGGTTCGGTAAGCGCCTCCAGCACCGACATACGCGGATTAAGGCTGGCGAACGGATCCTGGAAAATCATCTGCATGGCGCGGCGCAGGGTGCGCAGTTCATTGGCGGAGAGATTCAGCACGTCGTAACCATCAAAGGCCACTTCGCCCGCCGCTGGCGTAACAAGCCGTGTTAACGATCGTCCGGTGGTCGATTTTCCGCAGCCCGATTCGCCCACCAGCGACAAGGTTTCGCCCGGCATTAAATCAAATGAGATGTTCTCCACCGCATGCACCGCGCCGGTTTTGCGGCTAAAGACCCCTTCATGGATACTGAAGCGGGTGCTGAGATTTTTCACTGATAACAGCGGCTGGTGCGGTGTCGCGGCAGCTGCGGCGACCGCTGTCGCCGTATCATCAAGGGAGAACTTACGCGGGCCATCAATACCGCGCATCGCACCTAACTGCGGCACGGTGGCAATCAGCGTGCGGGTATAATCGGCGGCGGGTGCCGAGAAGATGGCGGCGGTGGTGCCGGTTTCTACTACATCGCCCTGATACATCACCAACGTACGATCGGATACTTCGGCAACCACGCCCATATCATGCGTGATAAATAGCACGGCGGTGCCTTCCTCTTCCTGCAACGTTTTGATCAGGTCGAGAATTTGCCCCTGAATCGTCACGTCGAGCGCGGTAGTGGGTTCATCCGCAATCAACAGCTTTGGCCGCAGCGCCAGCGCCATGGCAATCATCACACGCTGACGCATCCCGCCGGAGAAATGGTGCGGATAATCATTAAAACGTTTGGCGGCGTTCGGGATGCGTACCTTCTCCAGCAGACGAATCGTCTGTTCACGCGCGGCACGTTTACTGATTTTGCGATGATTGATCAGCGCTTCCGCAATTTGATTACCGATAGTGAAGGAGGGATTGAGGCTGGTCATCGGCTCCTGAAAAATCATCGCTACCGCGTTGCCCCGCATATCGCGCATGGCGGACTCGCTCAGCGTCAGCAGATCAACGCCATTGAGCATAACCTTGCCGCTTACGCGCGCGTGGCGCATGTTGAGTAAGCGCATAATCGCCATTGAGGTAACGCTTTTGCCCGATCCCGATTCACCGACGATCGCCAGCGTTTCGCCCGCCGCGACGGTTAACGACACATTTCTCACCACCTCGCGCCATTGATGGTCAACGCGGAAGGCGACCGTCAGATTTTCAATGCGCAGAACCGGTTCGACTGCTGCAGAAGAGTTGCTCATTTCGCTGCCACAAAACGCGCTGACAGGTGGCTTACCGGCAGGAAGCTGAAGTTAGTATCAAACGGGTAAGCAGGCTGCAATTTGCGCTTGCGTGTTAAGCGTTCCACATACTGATCGACTACGCCTTCCGACAGCGCCATTAAATTGGGATTAGCCAGCGGCGCCAGCTCCGGCGACAAATAGCCCGATTTGACTACCACGATTTTGGCGCTTGCCGGATCGAGGCCGAGCAGGGCGAAATCCGCCAGATTGTGATAGGGACGGCGACGATCGGCCACCACCAGCGTAATGCCGTCGATTTGCAGCAGCGCCTGTTTTGCCAGCGAACGGGCATCGTCGCTAAGATGCTTCACCACGAATTCGCCTTGCACTTTTCCGCCTGCCGGATCGAGCGAGGCACCCACGTTGAGCTGCAGCGTGGCGCCCACGCCAGCGGCAAACGCCGCATCGGTGGCGGGTTTATCGGTAATTCCTGCCACGATAACGTTCTGAGCCCGCTGGCGAATCAGTTCGGCCAACACATCAGCACGATCGCCCACGCCGCCGCCGGTAGGATTATCACCAGAATCAGCCAGAATTACCGGTGCGGTTTCACTGGCGATGGCCATGGTTACGCACGCCTCAATGCTGCCGGTAACGCAGCCAAAACTGAATTCGTCGCGCGCCTGCCAGTAAGCCAATGCCAGTTTGGCGGCTTGCTCAGATAACACATCCGCGTCGGTACCGGTCATGATTGCAGCGGCGGTGGCACGCGGTTCATCGGCCCAAACGTAGCCAACCATCAGCGACGCATCCCAGATGTGTTCCAGCGCATTAATTGCAGGTAAACGTGCATACAAACTTTTGGCTGGCTCATCTTCCGTGCTGGTACGTTCACCGGGCAACACTACCGGAATCGGCGCCCACACCACGCCCGGTTTAACCCCGCTTTGCAGGCTTTTAACCAGCATCGATACCGAGCGGCGCATGGTCTCTTCCACATCAATGTGTGGCGCAGTGCGATAGGTGGAGAACATATCGATGGCATCGATGATACGCTGCGTAACATTGCCATGCAGATCGTAGCTCACCGTAATCGGGCAATCTGCGCCAACTAACTCGCGGGTGGCGCTGATCCAGTCGCCTTCGGCATCTTCCATGCCTTCGACGTACACCGCACCGTGCATGGCGAGATAAACGCCATCCACCGGTAAATGTGCGGCCAGGCGCGTCAGGAAATCGTGCTTAAAATCTTCGTAAGTGATGCGAGCCACCGGGCCGCCGGCGATGGCGCGCGCGTGGAAGGTGGGCAGAAACTCGGCATCATAATCCTGCAGAAAGGCAAAGTAGGGGTTGGTAATCAGGTCATCACCGCGCACGATGCGGAAGTCGTCGGCATAATTCAGCACCGGATTGTAAGTACTGCACTCAGTATGAATTCCACCAAAAGCAATGCGCATAGCAGCCTCCGCTAGTCGGGTAAGTGAATGATAAAACGATACGCCGCCACACTGGCCGCGGCTCTGGCCCAGCTCTCTTCATCAATGACCATGCTGGATATCGGCGTTTTGCCGATAATCGATGGCAACACGTGGCTATCAATCGCCTGCAGCACCACGGTTTTTAGCAGCCCGTCAAACGCATCGGGCTGATGGGCAATCACAATCATTTCGGGGTCATTCATCTGGATTATGTTGGCGATCGCCAGGCCCAGCGCATGGCCGGCCTGATGTAAAATTGCGATCGCTGCGCTGTTGCCTTTCACCGCCAGCGCCTCCAGCTCGGTAATCGAACCGCTCTCCAGCGCTTTATCGCGCATGCTTTCACGAATGGCGGTTAACGACGCCAGCGTATCAAGGCAGCCGCGTTTGCCGCAGCGGCAGGGACGCCCGCCTGGTTCGATGGTGCAGTGGGCAATTTCACCGGCGCCGCCGTGCGCCCCGCGATGCAGTTGCCCCTGAAAAAAGTGCGCCGCGCCAATGCCATCACCATGGGAAATCAGGCTGAAATTGCGCGCCTTTTTCGCCACCCCGAATATCTTCTCGCTCACCGCCAGCGCTTTGGCATCGTTCTCCAGCGAAACATCCAGCCCGGTTTGCTGTTTCAACAGCTCGGCGAGCGGCACATTCTTCCAGCCCAGCAGCGCCGACTGCACGCAAACAGCCTGATTTTCATCGACAAAGCCGGAGAGGGTAACGCCAAGACCGATCAGCTGATCAGGCGAAATCGCTTTTTGCGCAATCAGCGCCGGAATCGCAGCTGCAATGGTCACCGCCAGCTGCTGAGGATCGAGATTCAGCGCCATGTCGGTGGAAGCCAGCGTGCGGCCATGCATATCAATCAACACTAAAACCACGCGCTCACCGAGCAGCGAAGCACCGAGAAAATAGGCGCTGTCGGCGCGCATTTTTAATAAAATTGATGGACGACCCTGCCCAGTAGATTCAGCAGCACTCTCCTCCAGCAGTCCGGCGCTCAGCATCTCTTTTACCAGCGGACTAATTGCGGCTTTGCTCAACTTCATCTTTTCCGCCAGCGCGGTGCGGCTCATCCCATGCGAGGCAATAAGCAAACGTAAAATTTGTTGCTGATGGGGATTGAGCATGCGGGTTCTCACAGCGTTAACACTTATGCGCTGACAATAATAAGGCCAGAAAACAAATACAACGATATTTAGTTAATTTTCTGAATGCAGATCTAATTATAAGTAAATTATATGAACCTACGTCTTGGCTTTTGTTTAGGGATTGTGGCTTATATAGCGCAATGTTTATCAACAAAGCAGTAGATATCGTATCGCTGCCCGCACATTTCGTAGCGGCGCAATTTATTGCGCAATAAATTGCGCCGCTACAGATGGTGCGTGGTGGTAATGACGTGCATTCATTCACCGATCGTTTCAATGATTCATTGAGGGCCTTCATGGAAAGCAAACATAAGCATTTCAAGGTACTGACGCTGGCCGGTTGTCTATTGGCGTCACTGGCGAGCGCCTCCGTTTTCGCCAGTCAGCTGGTGATCATGCAAAACGAACCGCCGCGCAGCATGGACCCAGGCAACCAAACCGCGACCTTTACCGGTACGGTGCTGGACCCGATGTATGAAGGCCTTACACGTCTCGGTGATGACGGCAAAATCATTCCGGCATTAGCGCTGTCGTGGACATCCGATGAAAGCGGACTCAACTGGACATTTACCCTGCGGCCCAATGTGAAATTCCATGACGGCACGCCATTTAATGCCGATGCGGTAGTAGAAAACTTTCAGCGCCATTTAAATACGCAGCGCGGTTTAGCGGGCAGCGGCAAAATTCGCACCTTTATTCAGGATGTGAAGAAAAAAGACGATTTGACTGTCACGTTTCAGCTGAAAAAAATCAATCCGGCATTTTTAACCGTATTAGCCTCTGGTCCGGGTTTAATGGTGAGCCCAAAAGCAGATAAAGACGGCACAATTAACAATAAAGCTGACGGCACGGGCCCGTATAAATTGGTGCAATACAAATCCGGCGAATATGTGCTTGAACAAAAGAATACTGACTATTGGGGAAAATCCTCCGGTCCGGATGAAATTAAATGGACGTGGAGCAGCGAACCTTCAGTAATGAATATGGCGCTGCAATCGGGGCAGGTCGATATTATTAACCCGGTGCCGCCGCAGTTTGCTGGCATGTTGAAAAACAATGCCAACGTCAATCTGAAACAGTCGCCGGGTGCGGCGGTGTTCTGGGTCGATCTCAATACCCAGAGCAAAGCGCTCAGCGATGTCCGCGTGCGCCAGGCGTTGAATTTCGCCACGGACCAACAGGCGCTGGTCAAAGCCATCATGTTTGGCTATGCGCAACCGGCTAACTCTGCGCTGGCACCGGTTGATCCAAACTACGACAAGAATCTGCACGACTATCCGTACGATGTGCAGAAAGCCAAAGATCTGCTGAAAGCGGCGGGCTACGCCGATGGCTTCGCGCTTTCGATTGCGGTACAGGCGCCAGATGCGCGCACCGCGCAGGTGTTACAGGGCATGTGGAGCAAAATTGGCGTAAAACTTACCGTGCGCCAGATGGAGAGCGGCGTATGGACCAAAGCCGCCTTTGCCGATGGCAAAGAGAAAGCCGCGCAGGGGACCGATGCGGTGCTGGCATCCTGGTCTTCTGGCTTATACGGCTCAGACCTGCAGTTGCGTCCGCTCTATCACACCAGCAGTTTCGCGCCGGGCGGCGCCAACCTCGGCTTCTTTAGCGACAAACAGACGGATGAACTCATCGATACCGCAGCCTCCACGCTCGACGATGCCAAACGCAAAGATCTCTATTTCCAGGCACAAAAGCAGATCAGCGGATTAGCGCCGCAGGTGCTGCTGTTCTATCAGGACGATCTCTATGCCGCACGTAAAAATATCAGCGGTGTGATCATGCAGCCGGGCGGACAAATTGTCGTGCGCGATGCGGTGAAGCAATAAACCAATGGCTGATGTGAAATGAAAGCGTACGTCGCAAAAAAGGTGCTTTCGCTGCCGCTCATTATCTTCGGCGTGTCGATCATCGTGTTTATCGCCATCCGTGCGCTGCCGGGCGATCCGGCGCGGCTGATGGCCGGCCCGGAAGCGCCGCAGGAAGCGGTGGACAGTATGCGCGTGCGGCTGGGGCTGGATCAGCCCTTGCCGCTGCAATACGTCAAGTTTGCCGGGGAAGCGCTGCATGGCAACCTCGGATTGTCGCTGCAGTCGCAGCGTCCGGTGATGACGGAAATCAGTGAGCGGTTGCCCTACACCTTATCGCTGGCGGCGCTGGCTTATCTGCTGGCGATTGCGATTGGTGTACCGGCGGGGATGACTGGCGCAATTTATCGCCAGCGCATTCCCGACCAAATCGTTATGGTGCTGACCATCGCCGGTGCGTCGATTGCTAACTTCTGGCTGGCGCTACTGGCGATGAACTACTTTGCCGTAGAGCTGGGCTGGCTGCCGCTGCTGGGCGCTGATTCATGGAAAAACTACATCATGCCCACCGTCACGCTGGCGATCTTGCCGATGGCGATGATTGCCCGCATGACGCGTTCCAGCATGCTGGATGTGTTGAGTCAGGATTACATTCGCACCGCCAAAGCCAAGGGATTGTCCTCTGGCAGCATTCACTGGAAGCACGCGCTGCGTAATGCGCTGATCCCCATCGTCACCATTGTCGCCCTCAACTTCGGTAGCCTGATTGGCGGCGCGGTGGTCACCGAATCGGTGTTCAACTGGCCGGGGATTGGCCGCTTGCTGGTGGATTCAGTGCGTTACCGCGACTATCCGGTGATTCAGGGCGTCACCCTGGTTGCCGTAACCGGCGTGGTGTTGATGAACCTGGTGGGCGAAATTTTGATTGGCTTGCTCAACCCGAAAATAAGGTTCGACTGATGAACAGTATTGAAAGCGCCGCGCTGCCGCCGCGTTCGCGCAGCCAAAACCTGCTCAGAATCCTGATCGCCAATCCGTCAATTGCCATTGGCGGCGCGCTGGTGCTGCTGGTAGTCCTCGCCGCCGCGCTGGCTCCGCTGATTACCCATTGGGATCCGGTCGAGCAGGATTTACTTAATACCTTACAAGCGCCTTCGGCCGCGCACTGGTTTGGTACCGACGATTATGGTCGCGACATCTTTTCACGCGTGATTTACGGTGCGCGCATCACGCTATTTGAAGTGAGCCTCAGCGTGGCAATATCCATGGTGATCGGCATTCCGCTCGGCATCATCTCCGGATTGGCCGGACGCAAGATTGATGCGCTCATCATGTGGGTGATGGATATCATCTTTGCCTTTCCCGGCATTGTGCTGGCGATTTTGATTGTTAGCGTATTGGGCGAAGGACTTACCAATATGCTGATCGCCATCTCGCTGTTCTCGATTCCGGTGTATGCGCGCCTGAGCCGCAACCTGACACTCGGCCTGAAGAATATGGAGTACATCGAAGCGGCGCATATGCTTGGCGTGCGCTATCCGCGCATCATCACGCACTATATTTTGCGCAACTCAATTGGCCCGCTGATTGTCCAGTCGACGTTAACGGCGGGCGCAGTGGTGCTTTCTGCCGCCAGCCTCTCTTTCCTCGGCTTAGGCGTGCAGCCGCCAATGCCAGAGTGGGGTACAATGATGAGCGACGGGCGCAACTTCCTTGGCCTGAATATCTATGTGTCACTCTTTCCCGGATTGGCGATTTTGATTACCGTACTGGGCTTCAACGTGCTCGGTGATGGATTACGTGATGTGATGGATAAACGTTTATGAGTGAACAACCTGCGGTAATTTGCCTCGATCTGGGCGGCTCATTTATCAAGTTAGGCGCGATGGATGCGCAGGATCAATTAACCCTGCTCGATCAGCGACCGATCCCGGCCGCCAGCTGGGAAGATTTCACCGCGCTGGTTAGCCAGATGATTGCCCAACATCAGGCGCATTTTGCCACCCATAGCCCGCTGGCGATCTCCACCGCCGGCATTGTGGCGCCAGAGTCAGGCGAGATGTTTGCCAGTAACATTCCCGCGTTTCATCAGCGCAGTCTGGCTAACGAACTGGGCGCGCTGCTGCACCGCCAGGTCATTGTGCATAACGATGCTGACTGCTTTACCGTGGCCGAAGCGTTAGCCGGTGCCGGCAAAGGGCATAAAGTGGTGTTTGGCGCCATCCTCGGCTCAGGCGTGGGCGGCGGATTAGTGGCGGATGGCCGCATTATTACCGGACAAAATGGTTTGACCGGCGAATGGGGACACGGGCCGATTACGCTCACCGAAGTGGAAATTGATGGCACCACCGTGCGCCTGCCGCGCCTGAGCTGCCCGTGCGGACAAAAGGGCTGCCTCGACAGTTACGGAGGCGCGCGCGGTCTGGAGAATCTGCATCAGACGTTACATAACTGCACCGCCAGCAGCGTTGAGATAATTACACGCTGGCAGCAGCAGGATGCGCTGGCACAGCAAACCATCAAGGCGTGGCTACAGCTGGTCGGTCAGCCGCTGGCCTACAGCATCAATATTACTGGTGCCTCACGCGTGGCGGTGGGGGGCGGATTGGCGTCCGTAACATCGCTGATCGCAGCATTGGACGAGGTGGTGCAGGGCTATGTATTACGCCGCACCTCACAGCGTTTAGTGGTTCCCGGCGAGTTCGCGCATCACGGCGGCATGATGGGCGCCGCGCTATTGGCCCGGCAAAGTCGCCAATACTGAATTCATGCACGTTTTGTAGCGGCGCGATTTATCGCGCGAATCATTGGCTGCAGTGTGCCAATTCCTATTTTGCGCAATAAATTGCGCCGCTACGGCATGTGCGGGTTTTTACGCTATCATATGCCGCTTACTTAACTCAGTTACGACGATGGTTGCTGTTTAATGCGCCCACGATCCTGACTGAGTTCTTCACCTGTGGTTCGGAAAACTCATGTCATCAGTACAACCCCAACTTACTCAGCTGCCGAATGAGGCATCGCTGCCGCGTCAGAGCGTGCTGAAAGCCCTGTTCGCGCTCGGCACCGGCGGTTTTGCCATTGGTACCGGCGAATTCGTCATCATGGGCCTGCTGCCCGATGCAGCCAAAGGCCTCAACGTATCGATTCCCTCCGCTGGGCATCTCATCAGTATTTACGCCCTCGGCGTGGTGATTGGTGCGCCACTGCTGGCGGTGTTAGGCGCGCGCGCCTCACGTCGTAACTTCCTGATGACGCTGATGGGCCTGTTTGCCGCCGGTAACCTGCTGAGTGCGATTGCGCCCGGCTATTACTCGATGCTGCTGGCGCGTTTCCTCGCCGGTTTCCCGCACGGCACCTTCTTTGGCGTGGCGGCGCTGGTAGCTGCTGGCCTGGTCGAACGCAAAAAGCGCGCGCAGGCGGTGTCGATGGTGCTGTTTGGCCTGACTATCGCCAACTTACTCGGCGTGCCCGCCGTCACTGCCATAGGTCAATGGTTCGGCTGGCGTGATGCGTTTGCCATTGTCGGCGGTCTGGCGCTGGTGACCTTGCTGTTAATTTGGCTGTGGGTGCCGAACGTGGCTGGCGACAAACAGGCCAGCCCGCTGCGCGAACTCTCCGCTTTGACGCGCAAACAGGTGCTTTTAACGCTGGCGATTGGCGCGGTGGGTAGCGGCGGTTTGTTCTCGGTGTTTAGCTACGTTAAACCGACCATGACCGAACTGGCGCAGATGCCGGTGAGCTGGATTCCCGCCGTGCTGGCGCTGTTCGGGCTGGGCATGATTATCGGCAACATTGCCGGTGGCCGTCTGGCCGATCGCGGCATTGAAAAGACCATCCGCATTTTGCTGATCTGGTCATTTCTGGTGCTCAGCGCCTTTGTGTTTGCCGCGCACTATGCGCTGGCGGGTGCCATCAATGTGATGCTGGTGGGCACCATGGTGGCGCTGGCGGCGGTGCTGCAAATCCGCTTGATGGACGTGGCCGGTGATGCGCAAACCATGGCGGCAGCGATGAACCACTCGGCGTTTAACCTGGCGAATGCACTCGGCGCGTGGCTGGGCGGCGTCACCATTTCAGCTGGCCTGGGCTGGCAGTCAACCGGTTGGGTGGGCGCGATTCTGGCGGTGTTAGGCCTGCTGATTCATGCGGTGGCGATGCGCGATGCGCGCCGTAAATCCATCACTTTTGCTCACGAAAGTCACTGATACTTATTAATAAGCACACACCGTAGCGGCGCAATTTATTGCGCATTGCCAGGATGGGCATAGTGCCTCCATTGGTAAACGCGATGAATCGCGCCGCTACGTTTGGTGCAAGTCATTGATTACGCCAGCTTCTCCTGCAAAAAAGCCATAAACACCCGATTAATTTCACTGCGCTGGCGATGTTGTGGATAAAGCGCATTCAGATTCAGCGTTGCCGGTTGCCACTCTTCCAGCACGGTAATCAGCTCGCCACTGGCTAACGCCGGTGCCACGATGAACTCGGGCAGCAGAATCAGCCCCAGCCCGGCAACGGCCGCATCGCGCAGCATCTCTCCGTTATTGCTAACCATCGGCCCTTGCACGCTAATCACTTTGCGCTCATCGCCTCTAAACAGTTCCCAGCCCGTTTGGCTTTCGCGCCCGTAGCGCAGGCACAAATGCTCGGTGAGCGCTTCTGGCGTGCGCGGTGCGCCGGCGCCCTGCAGGTAGGCCGGACTGGCGCAAATGACTCGCCGGAACTCGCCGAGTCGTTTGGCGATCAAACTGGAATCGGGCAGCGTGCCAATGCGGATCGCCATATCGAAACCTTCGCCCACCATATCGACATAGCGATCGGCCAGTTCAACCTGGAACTGCAATCCCGGATGCAAGCTGAGAAACTCGGCAATAAACGGCGACAGATGGCTGATGCCAAACGACATCGGCACGCTGAGACGGAAACTGCCTTGCAGCGCCTGACGGCGTCCCGATACCGCCAGCTCGGCTTCCTGCACATCATCGAGAATGCGCTGCGCGTGCTGCGCAAACAGCTGTCCGTTATCCGTCACCGATAACTTACGCGTATTACGATTGAGCAGACGCGTGCCGAGCGACTCTTCCAGAGCGGCAATACGGCGGCTGACATATTGTTTCGACAGCATGAGCTGTTCGGCGGCGGCGGTGAAGTTACCGGCTTTGATTACGGCTACATAAATGCGGAGATCTTCAATCTGCATATTGTCCACTCATCGGTGACACTCATTGTCATTTGAACGCATTGTTAGGCAAAACAGTTTACGTATACTGATCTGCAACGGGAAGGGTAATCGCCCTCCAACAGCACATTTGAGGAGCAGATCATGATTGAACAACGCCTGTCAGAACAACGCGGAGTGGGTGACCACGGTTGGTTGAACTCACATCACACTTTTTCCTTCGCTAACTATTGGGATCCGCAACAGACCGGCTTCTCCGATCTGCTGGTGATCAATGATGACCGCGTTGCCGCAGGCCGTGGATTTGGTGCGCACCCGCACAACAATATGGAAATCATCTCCTATGTGCTGGAAGGCGCGCTGGAGCATAAAGATTCCATGGGCACCGGTTCGGTGATTGTGCCGGGCGATGTGCAGCTGATGAGCGCCGGTAGCGGCGTCACGCACAGCGAGTTTAACCACTCGAAAACGGATAAGGTGCACTTCCTGCAGATCTGGATTGTGCCTGCTGAACGTAACACGCAGCCGGGTTATCAGCAGGTTTCCGTGGCAGAGAGTGACAAGCGCGGCCAGCTGCGTTTGATCATTTCGCCAAACGGCGACAACGGTTCGCTCAGCGTGCATCAGGATATTCGTATTTATGCCGGACTGTTTGACGGAGCAGAGCAGCAGACTTTCGAACTGGATGCCGATCGCTACGCCTATATTCACGTGGCACGCGGCAGCATCGAAGTGAACGGTGTGACGTTCAAAGAGGGCGACGGTGCACGGGTTCGCAACGAAACTGCGCTGCAGTTCGCTAACGCTGATGATGCGGAAGTGCTGGTATTTGATTTGCGTCCGCTGGAAGTGAATCATCCGCAGCGTTAATGATTAAAAAGAGCGCAAAGAGCAGTGCGAGCCATCGCGCTGCTTTTTTTTATGCGCGATCACAGCGTATGTAACACTTTTTCTTAACATTAATTGCAGTGATTAAGATCGCAATAATTATTTCCATACTCTCTTTAATAGATAGCCATTGAACCTAAGCATCATGGCTAAACATGGAGAGGGCAGCATGCACGAAAAAATCCCCGGAACGCGTTGGTATCGCGTCATTGCCCCAATTCTTATCACCTGCATTGTTTCATTCATGGATCGCGTCAATATTAGCTTCGCGCTGCCTGGCGGTATGGATCAGGATTTGGCGATCACCAGCCAAATGGCCGGTGTGGTCAGCGGCATCTTCTTTATCGGTTATCTGTTTTTACAAGTGCCTGGCGGTCGTATCGCGGTGAATGGCAGCGGGAAACGTTTTATTGCCTGGTCGCTGGCCGCGTGGATGGTGGTCTCGATCGCCACCGGGTTTGTCACCAATCACTATCAGCTGCTGGCGCTGCGTTTCGTACTGGGGATTTCCGAAGGCGGCATGCTGCCAGTGGTATTAACCATGGTCAGCAATTGGTTTCCGGAAAAGGAGCTGGGACGCGCTAACGCCTTTGTCATGATGTTCGCGCCGCTGGGCGGCATGTTCACCGCCCCGATATCGGGCTACATCATTAACGTGCTGGACTGGCGCTGGCTGTTCATTATTGAAGGCCTGCTTTCTGCCGCTGTGCTGCTGGTGTGGTGGCTAGTGATCGCCGATCGTCCTGAGGATGCGCGCTGGTTACCCGCCCGAGAAAAAGAGTATTTGCTGCGCGAGCTGGCACGTGAAAAGGCCCAGCATCTTAAAAAGGAACCGGTTAGCAAAGCGCCGTTAAAAGCGGTGTTCCGGAACTCGGGTCTGATGAAGTTGGTGGCGCTGAACTTCTTCTACCAAACCGGGGATTACGGTTACACGCTGTGGCTGCCGAGTATCCTGAAAAATCTTACCGGCAGCAATATGGCGGGCGTTGGCCTGCTGGCGGCGATTCCGTTTGTCGCCACAGTTCTGGGCATTTACGCCATTTCCTGGTTGAGCGATCGCACCGGCAAGCGGCGTTTGTGGGTGATGGTTTCGCTGTTCTGTTTCGCCGCTGCGTTGCTGGCTTCGGTGGTGCTGCATGACAACGTCGTCGCCGCCTACATCGCGCTGGTGGTGTGCGGCTTCTTCCTGAAAGCGGCGACCAGCCCATTCTGGTCGATTCCCGGACGTATCGCCGCGCCGGAAGTGGCAGGGAGCGCACGCGGTGTCATTAACGGTTTAGGCAACCTGGGCGGATTCTGTGGGCCGTATCTGGTGGGCATCATGACGCTGCTGTACAGCCAAAACGTGGCGATTTGCTGGCTGGCGGGATCGCTGGTGATTGCGGGCATCTTTACGCTATTACTGCCAAAAGCGTGCGATATCAATCCTTCCGAGCCGCGCCGACAGGTAAAGGAAAATCATTTGATGAGTGTGAAACATTAAGTCGAGGCAAGTCAGGAAGGGGGACGGAAAATTGCCTATATGCAGCTGGCACTATTCTGAAATTTAACCTTGAGTACGCGTAATAATTAAAAAGGGAGCAGCTAATCCGTTGCTCCCTTTTATACGTTTCAATCAATCGAAAGATTATGAATAGCCAGCACAGCACGCGCGGCTTCTTTGCCTTTCTTGATGAAATGCTCGGTATAGAAGTTTTCGATGACATCAACCGGCTGGAAATTATGCGGGGTTAATGACACGGAAAACACCGGCACGTTGGTCGTCAGCTGTACGTTCATCAGGCCATCCACCACGGCTGCCGCGACGAAATCATGGCGATAAATACCGCCGTCCACCACCAGCGCCGCGCAGACAATCGCATCGTATTTGCCGGTTTCTGCCAGACGCTTAGCCAACAGCGGCATTTCAAATGCGCCAGGCACTTCCAGCACTTTTAATTGCGCTTCAACGGATTGATCGGCTAATTCTTTTTCGAAACCAACCAGAGCGTTATGGACAATTTCTTTGTGCCATCCGGCTTTAATAAATGCAATTTTAATATTGTTCATGATTATTCCGACATCACCTGTAATTGTTCTTGCGCATATAATAATGTGTTTGTATACCATATGTTACGTTTATGATCCACCGACGCGAAACCCGTCATACTTCGAGCTGCAGGTGCGTTGGCTGCGCGTGTTCACCCCAGTCACATACTTCAGTATGCTCCTGGGGATGAACCCACTTGCCGCCTTCCTGCAACTCGAATTATTTTGGGTTTAAGTATGGAGAAGACAATTTAACCACACCCTTAGTGCAGTTATTCCGCGCTTGACGGCGACCATCGCCTGCAATACAAATAGACGCGTCGGGGGAGTCTCGCCACAGAGACTGAGAGGCTAATAGCGCACTGCGCGGCTTAGCGACCCTTTGAACCTGACCCAGTTGATACTGGCGTAGGAAGACTGACAGCTTGTTAGTTTGGCTGTCTGGCGCTAAGGCAAGCTCGATGGTTGGCGCCCTTTCCCTTCTCCTGTATCTGCGGGTCTCAGTCAACACTGAGAGGCCGATGTGAACTTCCCCTTTTTAAACATCCTGGAACAGGCGCTGTGAGCCGCTGGAGCGTGCTCGGCTGCGGCGTGGCCGGCTTGTGCGTGGCAACGTTGCTGGCGGAACGCGGTGAAGACGTTGAGGTGATCGGCGA
This sequence comes from Pantoea sp. USHLN256, assembly GCF_037149875.1. NCBI lineage: Bacteria > Pseudomonadati > Pseudomonadota > Gammaproteobacteria > Enterobacterales > Erwiniaceae > Pantoea > Pantoea sp. USHLN256. The sequence goes on from NZ_JBBCQO010000002.1 coordinate 842,890, forward strand.
TGCATCGCGGCGTCCGGCTTCCTGGTTTGCGGGTGGCATGCTGGCGCCCTGGTGCGAAGCCGAAAGCGCACCGCGCGAGGTGATCTCCCTTGGACAGCACTCTGCCGCGTGGTGGCAACAGCGCGTCAGCAGCGTCGAGCATCAGGGTACGCTGGTGGTGGCGCCGCCACGCGATAGCCAGGAACTCAACCGTTTCGCCCGCATGACCGAGCAACATCAATGGGTCGATCCCAGCCACATCGAACCGGCGCTGGAAGGACGCTTTGCGCGCGGTCTGTTCTTCGCTCAGGAAGCGCATCTCGATCCGCGCCTGGCGCTACAGGAGATGCGTGAAAAGCTGATCGCCCGCGGCGTAGCCTTCAGCTCGCATGCGCCAAGCGGCCAGATTATCGATTGTCGTGGTATCCATGCGGCGCCTGAACTGCCGCGCCTGCGCGCAGTGCGCGGTGAGATGCTGATTCTGCACAGCGATGAGGTGCAGTTTTCCCGTCCGATCCGCCTGTTGCATCCGCGTTTTCCCTGCTATCTGGTGCCGCGTCGCGGCGGCCATTTCATGCTCGGCGCCACCATGGTTGAGAGCGACGATGCCAGCCCAATCAGTGCCCGCGCCATGATGGAGTTACTCAGCGCCGCTTACGCTATTCATCCAGCATTAGCGGAAGCGAGCGTCATCGAGAGCGGCAGCGGGCTGCGTCCGGCCTATCCGGCCAATCTGCCGGAAATTCACTACCAAAATGACACCTTTTATCTCAACGGCATGTATCGCCACGGTTTTCTGCTGGCACCAATGCTGGCAGAGCAGCTGATGCAGCGCCTATCTGGAGAGCAATCCTATGAACATTCAGCTTAATGGCCGCGCCATCAGCACCCAGGCCACCAGCCTGAGCGAATTGTTGATCGAGCAGCAAATTGATGTGGCCTGCGTGGCCACCGCCTTTAACGGCGCCTTCGTGCCGAAAAGCCAGTACCACACGCAGCTGCTGGATGAAGGTTGCCAGCTGGAAGTGCTGTCACCGATGCAGGGAGGCTAAGCGATGTTTTACGATCATGATCCCCAATCACGCTTCCTGCTCGGCACCGCGGGCTATCCTTCGCCGGCGATTTTACAGCAGGCGATTGCCGCCTCTGGCAGCGAAATCATCACCGTTAGCCTGCGACGTGAAGGCGCTGCCGGTGCAGCATTTCGCGATCTGCTGACCGGACTCAACATCCGCGTGTTACCGAACACCGCCGGCTGTCACACGGTGAAAGAGGCGGTCACCACCGCGCATATGGCACGAGAACTGTTCAATACCGCGTGGATCAAGCTGGAAGTGATCGGCCACGCCGACACGCTGCAGCCCGATCCGTTCGCGCTGGTAGAAGCGGCGCGCATTCTCTGTGCAGACGGCTTCCAGGTATTTCCCTACACCACTGAAGATCTGATCGTTGGCGAAAAGTTGCTGGCGGCAGGCTGTGAACTGTTGATGCCGTGGGGCGCGCCGATCGGTTCCGGCCAGGGATTGCGCAACATCGACGGCCTGCGCGCGATGCGCGCCTGGTTTAGCGATGTTCCGCTGATCATTGATGCCGGGATTGGTGCGCCGTCGCAGGCGGCGCAGGCGATGGAGATGGGTTTCGATGGCATTTTGCTGAATACCGCGGTCGCGAAAGCGGGCGATCCCATCGTGATGGCCAACGCTTTCCGTCAGGCGATTGAAGGCGGGCGAGCGGCACGTAGCGCCGGATTGATGGAGAAGCGCGATATGGCGAGTGCGTCCACGCCCATCTTTGGCCTGGCAAATCTCAACTGATGGGCGGCGATATGGAACGCTATCAACGCCAGATGATGCTGCCGGAAGTGGGTGAAGACGGGCAGCGCAAACTGCGCAACGCGCGCGTAGTGGTGGTGGGTGCCGGCGGGTTAAGCGCGACGCTGCTACCGCAGCTGGTGGGCGCGGGCGTCGGCCATATTCGGCTCTACGACGACGACGAAGTGGCGCTGCATAACCTGCATCGGCAAACGCTGTTTACTCTGCAGGATATCGGCCAGCCCAAGGTGCTCAGCGCACAGCAGGCATTACAGCAGCGTAATCCCGAGGTGCAGATCGACGCGCTGCAGCAGTCACTGAGCGCCAGCAATGTGCAGCAGGCGTTGGCGCAGTGCGATCTGGTGATCGACGCGGCGGATAATTTTGCCGTCACCTATCAGCTCTCCGATGCGTGCATGCTAACGGGCATCCCGCTGATCAGCGCCTCGGTTCTACGCAGACAAGGTTACGTGGGCGGTTTTTGTGGCGGAGCGCCGAGCTATCGCGCGGTATTTCCCCGCTTGCCCTCCTCGGCGGCGAACTGCAACACCGCAGGCGTGATGGGGCCGGCGGTCGCTGCATTGGGCGCGATGCAGGCGCAGATGGCGCTCAGCGTGCTGCTTGAGCTGCAGCCATCGCCGCTTGGCTGTCTGGTGAACTGTGATTTTGTTAACTGGCACTTCCGCCCGTTCCGCTTTGATCAGGCCGAAGAACCGCAACAGGCGGTGCCGTTTATCGATCGGCAACTGCTGGCGGCGGATGACTGCATTGTCGAACTGCGTAGCCATGAAGAAGCGCCAGTCAGCGTCGCAGAGAGCGTTGAACGCCTTCTGCCGCAGGCGATCGCCACATGGCAGCCACCGACGCAGCAACGCATTGTGCTGGTGTGCGCCAGCGGCATTCGTGCCGCGCAGGCCGCTGCAGTGTTGGCGCAGCGTGGCTTTAACCAGCTGGCGATTCTGGCGGCAAATCGCCCATGAGCCACGACATTCTTTTCAACGACGTGAGCTTTAGCTGGGGCGATAAACCGCTGTGCCAGCAGCTGAATCTGCAGCTGCGCGGCGGCAAAACCACGGTGATGCTGGGACGCAGCGGCATCGGCAAAAGCACGCTGCTACGCTTGATCGCGGGATTACTTCAGCCGCAACAGGGCGCGGTGCAGGGATTGAGCGGCAATGTGGCGTGGATGGGGCAGCAGGATCTGCTCTATCCGTGGCTGACGGTGCTGGAAAACGTGATGTTATCGGCACGACTGGGCGGTGAAAAAGCAGATCGTCCGCGCGCGCTGGCGCTGCTGGAGCAGGTAAAGCTCAGCGAGGTGGCACACGCACCGCCGCATCAACTCTCTGGCGGTATGCGGCAACGCGTGGCGCTGGCGCGCACGCTCTATGCGCAGCGTGAGGTGGTGCTGATGGATGAGCCGTTCGCCACGCTTGATGTGATGACCAAACTTAGCCTGCAGACGCTGACCGCACGCTTGCTGCAAGGTAAAACCGTGTTGCTGGTGACCCACGATCCCCTGGAAGCCTGCCGCATGGCCGATGACATTTTACTGCTCGATGGCCAACCGCTGGACATCGAAAACTGGCCGGTGCCTGACGGTGTAACACCGCGACCGTTCGATGATCCCGGCGTGTTGCAGGCACAGGCGCAACTTTTCTCCCGATTGAATACCCATGAAAACACTGTTTAGCGCGATCTATTTGTGCGTGGTGCTGCTGTGCGGCTGGCTGCTGGCGCGTCACAGCGGCGTGCCGACCTTTTTACTGCCCGCTCCGCAGGCGGTGCTTGAAGCGCTATGGCTGCATCGCCAACTGCTCTGGCATCACACGTTGTATACGCTGGCGGAAATTGTGCTGGCGCTGCTGCTCGGCGTGGGTGCCGGCGTGACGCTGGCGGTGCTGATGGCCGCCAGCCCGCTGTTGCGTCGCGTGCTGTTTCCGCTGGTGACTGCCAGCCAGGCGATCCCGGTATTTGCCCTCGCGCCGCTGCTGGTGCTGTGGCTCGGTTTTGGCATTGCGTCGAAAGTGGTGGTGGCGGCGTTGATTCTGTTTTTTCCGCTGTGCTTGTCACTGTTCGATGGGCTGTGCCGCACGCCGAGCGGCTGGCTGGAGCTGGCGCAAACCACCACGCCATCGCGCTTCCGCATCTTCTGGCGCGTGCGCTGGCCCGCCGCCTTACCGCAGTTTTTTTCCGGCTTACAGATGGCGGCAGTGCTGGCACCGATCGGCGTGGTAATCGGTGAGTGGGTTGGGGCGAGTGAAGGGCTGGGCTATCTGATGATGCAATCGAACGCTCGCCTTGAAACCGCCACCAGCTTTGCTGCGCTGCTGCTGTTACTGATTCTGGCGCTGCTGCTTTCCGGCAGCGTAGCGCTTATTCGTAAGAAAACCCTCTGGCAAACTCTATAAGGATGCACCTTGAACACCCTACGTATCGCCATCACCGCTTTGCTGTTGCTGACGACCAGCAGCGCGCACGCTGCAGAGAAAGTTCGTCTGCTGCTCGACTGGTTTATCAACCCGAACCACGCGGCGATTTTTGCTGCCCAGCACAGCGGCGCCTTTAAAAAAGAGGGGCTGGAGGTGGAGATGATCGCACCGGCCGATTCGGCATCCGTGCCGCTGCTGCTGGCGGCGGGGAAAGTCGATCTCGCTATCAGCTACCAGCCGCAGCTGTATACGTTGGTGGAGAAACAGGTGCCGGTGATCCGCGTTGGCACTATGGTCAACCAGCCGTTGAACACGCTGACGACGCTGTCGAGTGATATCCACTCGCTCAAGGACTTTGCCGGGAAAACCTTGGGCTACGCCGTGCCGGGCACCGAGGATGTAGCGATCCGCAATATGCTGAAATCGCAGGGCGTTGATGCCGATAAAGTGAAGCTGATTAACCTGAATATGGACGGTGAATCGGCGCTATTGACGCACAAGATTGATGGTGCAATGACCATTTTCCGCAACTATGAGCTGTTAGATCTGCAGGACAAAGGCGCCCATCCGACGGTGTTCAAGCCGGAAGATCATGGTGTGCCAGCGTACGACGAGCTGATCATTTTGGCGAACCAGAAAACAGCGGCGCAGGATAAACGTATTCCGGCGTTCCTGCGCGGTCTGGATGCCGGCGTGGCGTGGCTGCGCGCGCATCCGCAAGAGGCGTGGCAGGCGTTTATCAAGCAATATCCGGAGCTGAACACCAAACTGAATCATCAAGCGTGGCAGGCGACGCTGCCGTACTTCGCTGCGCACAGCGCAGAGTTTGATCGGGCGCGCTATCAGGCATTTGGTGATTATATGAAAGCGAATGGCGTGATTAAGGATGTGGCGCCGATGGCGCGTTATTCACTGCAGTAACTTCTGCCAGGTGCGCATTAATGCGCACCCTACGAATATGTAGGGTCGTCATTCATGGCGACCGAAATACACAAAGAATTACGCTTGCACACCGCTGTATTTTTGATAATGATATTTATTCTCAACTATCAAGTCATGGACAACCTGATGCGTTTCCCCGCTCTTTCTCTGCTGCTCAGCCTATTTGTCATCTGCACTAACGTCCAGGCCAACGCCAGCTGGCCGCGCACCATCGAAACACCGCAAGGCCCATTTACGTTGCAACAGCCGCCGCAGCGTATTGTTTCGACCAGCGTCACGCTGAGCGGCACCTTGCTGGCAATTAACGCGCCGCTGATCGGCTCTGGCGCCACCAGCCGCAACAGCAGCGTCGCGGATGCGCAGGGCTTCTTTACTCAGTGGAGTGAAGTGGCGAAAGCGCGTCAGGTAAAACCGCTGTATGTGTCGCAGCCGAACGCCGAAGCGATTGCTGCCGAAGCCCCGGATTTGATTGTGATGGCCGCTACCGGCGGGGATTCGGCGCTGCGTCTTTACGATCAGCTACGCACCATTGCACCGGTTTTAGTGATCGACTACGGCGATAAGAGTTGGCAGGCGCTGGCCTTGCAGCTGGGCGAGATCACCGGTCACGACGCGGATGCGCAACAGGTCATTACGGCGTTCGATCAGCGCGTTGCCGCGGTGCGCGACCAGATTACGCTGCCGCCGCAGCCGACTTCTGCGCTGGTCTACTACGAAGATGGGCGGGGTTTAAACCTGTGGACACCGGCGTCGGCGCAGGGCGCGTTGTTAAAGGATTTGGGTTTTACCTTAGCCGCGCCGCCCGCCAGTTTCCAGGGCAGCACCAGCATGGGCAAGCGCAATGACATTATCCAGATGAGCGGGGAAAACATGGCCGATGGCATCACCGGCAACACCCTATTGCTGTTTGCCGCCGATGAAAAAACCGTGCCGCAGGTGGCGAAGAATCCGTTCCTCGCCCATTTGCCAGCGGTGCAGCAGCACGACATTTTTGCCATGGGTAACGACACTTTCCGCCTCGATTACTACAGCGCCAGCAATATGCTCAGCAGCATCGAGCGGCAGTTCTCACATTAAGCATCGGCGGTGGCCGGCTGCGGTGTCTCCGGTTGATGGCTAAGACGCGCGGTGCGCAGGCCGCGCGCCGCCAGCGACAGCAGGACCAACAGGCCCGCGGCCAGGCCGCCAAACCACAGCACGCTGCTCAGCGGCGCCAGCACCCGTGCCAGCGCGCCTAAACCCAGCGCACCCACCGAATCGCCGGTGACATCCTGTGCCGTTCCCAGACTGTTCACGCGGCCCAGCAGCGCATCCGGCGTATGATGCTGCGTCAGCATAAACTGCAGCAGCGAGGCGATGGCGTTACTGTAGCCGTAACACACCAGCGCCAGCAGCGCGGGCAGCAAATGGCTGTAGAGACCGAGCGAGGCGATGCAGGTAAACGCCAGCAGCGCACAGCCAATCAGCACCAGCCCCGGACGCGTTAACTGTCGCACCCAGCCGCTGGTAAACGCGCCAATCATCGCACCCAGCGGCACCGCCGAGTACATCAAACCTAATGCCGAGGCATCGGCGTGAAACGCCAGCGCCAGCGCCGGGAACAGGATACGCACCGCACCGACCATGCTCAGCAGCAATCCAACCAGCACCACCGCGCCGACCACTTTATGCTGGCAGACAAACTGCATGCCGCTCGCCAGCGCGCGCAGCGGATGCTCTGGCTCCTGCTGTTCAGGCTGCATCGTCGGTAAACGCACCAGCGGAATTAGCGTGGCGAGCGTGCCGATAGCGGCGACGGCAAAGGCCCAGCCGACGCCTGCTGCGACGATGATCATGCCGCCGAGCGCGGGTGACAGAATCGCGCCGAGGCGTACCGTCAGCATGCTGAGTGCGCCGGCTTCCGCCAGATGTTCGCGACCGACAATCAGCGGGATGACCGCCATCAGCGCGGTCATGCCCAGGGCGCCAAAGAAGCCATCCCAAAAGGCGAGGAAATAGAGCGCCAGCAGCGAAGGCGCCGGGCTGAAGGCATTCAGACTGAGCAGCACAAAGCCGATGCCGCAGGTGCCGCGTGCGAACAGAATCAGCTTGCGGCGATCGTAGCGATCGGCCAGCACGCCGCCGAGCAGCAGGCCGATAAACATGCCGATGCCATCGAGCATCACCGCCACGCCCACCTGCAGCGTGGAGCCGGTCATCGCCTGAATCTGCACCGGTACGCCCACTGCCAGCATGCCGAGCGCAAACACCGATAGCATGCGAGCGCAGAAAATCGCGCGGAACGATGCGTTGTTTTTCAACAAACTAAAATCTAAAAATATCGAGGGCTTAGCCATATATCTCCAACAATAAATCCCATTTGCATCACCCGTAGCGGCGCAATTCATTGCGCGTCTTTAAAAAGAGCGCGATAAATCGCGCCGCTACGGTGTGTGCCTTGTTTAACGCCCAGCTAACAGCTGATTTATCAACGGCCCCAACACTTTCAGCGAATCCGCTGAGAGAATATCGGCGTGTTCGCAATCCAGTGGGAACAGGGTGAGCTCATCCACAAACGGCGCCCAGCTGGCGCGGACATCCATATCCGGCGGCACGGTTTTTTGCGCCATAAACAGCGTGGCGCTGCCGGCATAACGCGGGGTGCGCGCTTCCGCCAGGCGCGCTACGGCGTCTTTGTAGTTGGCCACGATGGTGCTAAACATCGCCGCTTTCTCCGCTCGCAGCTGTGGATCGCGTTCGTCTTCGGTCGCGGCCATAAACTCGGCCTGCTCGCGTGCCACTTCGCGCTCCGCCTCATCGGCATCCGGCGTGCGCCAGTCCTGACCTTCTGCCGGATAGGTATCCAGCAGGCCGAGGAAGGCCACCTCTTCACCTAACGCCTGCAAACGTGCGGCGATACCTTGCGCCAGCGTGCCGCCGAGTGAATAGCCGAGCAGGAAGTAAGGCCCGCGCGGCTGCTGCTGGCGGATCGTCGCCAGATGCTGGTCGCACATCGCCTCCACGCTGTGACACGCCGCAATCACCCCGCCAGGGCGCGGCGATTGCAGGCCGACAATTGGGAAGTCGCCGTCCAGATAGTGCAGCAGGGCGCTGTACTGCCAGGCGAAACCGGATGCCGGATGGATACAGAACAGCGTGGGGCCGCTGCCTGCGCGCAGCGGCAGCAGTTCACCGTTGCCGCCGGTTTCGCTGCTGGCGTCGCCGTCGAGCAGCGCCGCCAGCTTCTCCACGCTGCGTGCTGCGATGATCTGCCCAATACTCAGCGGCGGCACATCACGACGACGCAGTTCTGCCGCCAGGCGCATTGCCAGCAGCGAATGGCCGCCGAGCGCGAAGAAATCGTCATCGGCGAACACGCTGTCGCAGCCCAGTAGCTGTTGGAACAGATCGGCCAGCAGATGTTCGTTGGCGCTGTCCGGCACTCTACCGCTGCGCGTGCTGAGCTGCGGCATCGGCAGCGCTTTGCGATCCAGCTTGCCGTTGGCGCTCAGCGGCAGATCGTCGAGCAGCAGATAGCTGGCCGGTTGCATATGCGCAGGCAAACGTTCTGCCAGCTGCTGCTTCACGCGCTCGATGTCCAGCGTGGCGCCCGCATCTGCTACCAGCCAGCCCAGCAGCTGACGGTTATCGACGCCCGGTGTCGACTGCTGCGTAAGGCTGCGCGCCGCAACGACGGCCTGCGCCACGCCCGGCAGCGCGACTAATGCCTGTTCGATTTCGCCCGGCTCAATGCGCTGTCCGCGCATCTTCAGCTGATCGTCGCTGCGCCCCAGATACTCCACCGCACCGTCGGCGCGCCAGCTGGCGATATCGCCGGTGCGATACATGCGTTCCCCTTCGGCAAACGGCGCGGCGACAAAGCGCTGCGCGGTGAGATCGGCACGATGCAAATAGCCATCGGCCAGCTGCACGCCGCTGAGATAGAGATCGCCTGGCACGCCTACCGGCACCGGACGCAGCAGGCTATCCAGAATATGCAGCTGCGTGTTCCATACCGGACGACCAATCGGCACGCCCGGCCCGTTCAGCCCCTCCAGCGCGCTGCCGCTGGCCGGTTGCCAGGTGACATCGACGGCGGCTTCGGTCGGACCATACAGATTGTGCAGCGGCGCGGTAATCAGTGCCTGATAGCTGCGCGCCAAATCGCACGCCAGCGCTTCACCGCTGCAGAATACGCGACGCAGGCTCGGGCAAGCCTGGTCAGTCTGCGCCGCCAGATGGCCGACAAACGCGGCCAGCATCGAGGGCACAAAGTGCAGGGTGGTGACGTGATAGTCGTCGATCAGCTGCCACAGCGCCTGCGGATCGCGATGCGCCTCCGGCGGCGCCATCAGCAACTGCGCGCCGGTCATCAGCGGCCAGAAGAACTCCCATACCGACACATCAAAGCTGCACGGCGTTTTCTGCAACACCACATCGTCGGCGCGCAGTGGATAGCTGGCCTGCATCCAGCGCAGGCGGTTGACGATGGCGTGTTGATTCACCACCACACCTTTCGGTTTGCCGGTGGAACCCGAGGTATAAAGGACGTATGCCGGGCGCTGGGCATCCGCTGGCGGCAGATTGTGGCGGGCCTGCGCCTGGCTGGCGGCTAAGGCATCAAACAGCATCAACGTACCAAAGCTGGCGAAGCGGCTCTCCAGCGCGGATTCGGTGATCACCACCCATGGCCGCGCATCGTCCACCATATAAGCCAGACGCTCATCGGGATAACCGATATCCAGCGGCAGATACGCCGCACCCGCTTGCAGAATGGCGGTGAGCGCAATACTAAGGCGAACCGAGCGCGGCAGCGCCACGGCAACGATATCGCCCGGCATCACGCCCGCTTCAATCAGACGATCCGCCAGTAATCTTGCCTGACGCTGCATTTCGCCGTAGCTCAGCTGATGTTCAACGTCCAGCAGCGCCAACGCGTCCGGGGTACGCGCCGCCTGCTGGGCAATCGCCTGCTGCAGGGTTTCGGTTTCCAGCTGCACGCCAGTGTTGTTGACCCAGGCAAGCAGCGATTGCTCAGCTAGCGTTTGCAGTCGCCACTGCGCCAGCGGCAGATCCGGCGTGGAGACCAGCTGCTGCAGCAGCAGTAACAGCCGCTCGGCGAGGCGTTGCGGCTCAGTGACGCAGTCGCGATACTCCATTAACAGCGTCAGCTGTTCGCCCGGCAGCACCAGCAGCGTCAGCGGATAGTGCGTGTAACCACGGTTGTGAATCGCTTCGCAGCGCACGGCAGCATGGGCATCCAGCAGCGTTTGGTTGTCCGGATAGTTCTCCACCACCAGCAGGGTATCAAACAGCGTACCCGCGCCGACCAGCTGCTGAATCTCGGCCAGACCGAGACAATCTTGCTCAATCAGTTGAATTTGCTGCGCCTGGTGATCGGCCAGCTGCTCCAGCAGTGGCCGCTGATGATCGAACCGCATGCGTACCGGCAGCGTGTTGCTGAACAGGCCAACGTGCGCATCGATGCCATCGATATGACCAAAACGACCGGACACTGGGGCACCAAACACCACATCTTGCTGACCGCTGGCAACGGACAGCATCAGGCCCCATAAGCCCTGCATCACGCTGTTCAGGGTTAATCCGCGTGCGCGGCATAGCGCATAGAGGTCGCGCTCCAGCGTGGCATCCAGCGTAATGCGCTGCTCATGAACCACGCTGTCGGCGGCCTGCGGATAGAGCAGCGTCGGCCGCACCTCGCGCAGACACGCCTGCCACTGCTGTCGCGCTTCATCGCTGTCGCGCTGGCTGAGCTGACGCACAATATCGGCGTAACTGCTGCTGTGCGCGGGCAAGGTTTGCTGGCGCAGCGCACAAAGCAGATCGTGGAGGATCACCGGCGTTGACCAGCCATCCACCACCAGATGATGCGCGTTGAGCAGCAGCGTCCAGTGCAGGCCGTCGCGATGGGCGATCAATGTGGCCTGCAGCATCATCGGCTGGTTGAACAGATCCTGCGCCAGCGCCTGATGCTCCAGCGCCAGCAGCGCCTGATCTTCGTCTTCCTCAGTCAACTGATGCACCGCCAGCGGCCAGTGCAGTTCACCTGCTGGTAACAGCTGCAGCGGCTGTAGGCTGAGTTCGGCGTCGAAGCGTGCCGCCAGCTGTGGATGACGGCGCAGCACCGCGTTCAGCGCCTGCTGTACCGAGGTCACATCGATAGCGCCGCTCAGCGTCAGGCGCGTTAACGAGTTATAGCTGCCTTGCTGTGCGCTGGTTTGTGCGTGGAACAGCAGGCCTTTTTGTAACGGCAGCAGCGGCAACGCATGGCTAAAAGCGCCGTGACGCGCATGCAGCTGTTGCAGCACCGCATCGTCGATGCCTTCAAGCGCGACGTCGGCGGCGACCAGCGTGTTGGCGGCCTGTTGCGGCTGCTGGTGAGCCAGTGCCTTTAACGCCTGTGCGCCGCTGGCCATGGCCTGATGCAGACTGTCAATCGCTTCGGCGTTCAGCACGCCGGCGGCCCAGCTCCAGTTAAGCGCCAGCTGCGCCGCGTGAGATTGCTCCTCGACGAAGACGTTGAGTTCCAGCGCGTGCTGCAGCGGCAGCGCCTCATCCTGCAGCACCGCAAAGGTGTCGCGGAACTGCTGCGCAGTGCGCTGTGGCGACCAGTAACCGCTGCGCTGCGTGAAGCGGCCGAGGTAGTTAAACAGCACCTGCGGCGCATGTTGTGCCGCCAGCTGGGCCAGCGCCACACTACGATGCGCATCGAGCCAGCGCAGCTGACCGTAACCGATACCGCGATCCGGCACCGCGCGCAGCACCGCTTTCACCGCGCGCACGCTGTCATTGAGCGGCGCGTGTGGATTGTCTGGCAACGGCAGCAGCAGCGGGAACTCCGCCGTCAGCCAGCCGACGGTGCGCGCCAGATCCTGCTGCGCATGCAGTTCAGCGCGACCGTGCGACTCCAGCGTGACGCGTTGCAAGGCGCTGCCGTAATGCTGGCGCAGCCCAAGGGTCAGCAGCGTCAACAGTAACTCTTCGCTAGTAGCGCGATAATGGTGCGGCAGCGTGTTGAGCAGCGCATGCGTGGTGGCTGCATCCAGCAGGGTGCGTTGATGCTGTTGGCGATCGCTGAGCTGCATGGCGCGCTGTCCAATGGGCGGCAGCGGTTCAGCCAGCATCTGTTGCCAGAAGGGCATTTCGTTAGCGCGCGCTGCGAGGTTCGCCAGCAAGGCTGCCGACCAATCATGCAGCGAGGTTTCCTCGGCGGGGAGGGTCAGCGGCGAGTTATGCAGCAGCGCTTCACCGGCCAGTTGCAGCTCATCGAGCAACACACGCCAGGAAACGCCATCAACGATCAGATGATGCAGCGTCAGCACCAGTGCGCAGCTGGCGCCATGTTGTTGCAGCAGCGTGGCTTTGAGTAGCGCACCGGCCGCCGGATCCAGCGCATTAGCATCCTCGCTAAACGCCTGCTCCGCCGCGCTATCGCGATCCTCCACGGCCAAGGCGCGTACGCGGGCAGGGCGTGACGCCAGCGTTTCACCGACCACCAGTCGATCGCCGCGAGTGAAGGCATTGAGTGCCGGATGCGCCTGCGCCAGTTGATCGATCAGCTGTTCTACCTGCGCGAGCTGTAACTGCGGCGGCACCGACAGCAGCACGCCATGCGCGAAGCGTGCGTTGATGCCCGCTTGCGCATTGAACCAGTGCAGGATCGGCAATCCGCCCAGCGCGCCCTGCTGCGCCACGCGCTCGCTGGTGGTGTGCTGCGCCAGCGGCTGTAAATCACGCGCCATGCGTGCAGCGGTACGTTCAGCGAAGATTTCGCGCGGACGCAGCAGATAACCGGCGCGGCGCGCGGCGGTGCTAAGTCCCATCGCCGAAATGCTGTCACCGCCGAGCGCAAAGAAGTCATCTTCGGCACCTACGCTTTCCAACCCGAGCAGGCCCGCGATCGCCGAGCAAATCAGCTGCTCCTGCGGCGTGCTGGCGGCGCGGCCTTGGCTCTGCTGCGCCTGTTGCGGCTTCGGCAGCGCCTGACGGTCAATCTTGCCATTCACGTTAAGCGGCAAATCCGCCATCACCATCAACACCGCCGGCACCATGTAATCCGGCAGCTGAGTGGCGAGCTGCGCCAGTAAACGCGCGTTGAGCGCGCTATCCGCACGCAGCGCGTCATCCTGCACCGAGCAGTAGCCAATCAGGCGATGCGTCGCGCCGATCACTTCGGCGATCACCACGGCGGTACTGACTTCCGGCAGCGCCACCAGCGCGTTCTCTACTTCACCGAGTTCGACGCGGAAGCCGCGCACTTTAATCTGGTGATCGGTACGGCCAATAAAGGCCAGCTGGCCATCCTGACGCCAGCGCATCAGGTCGCCGCTGCGATACATCACGTCGCCCGCGCGGAACGGGTTGGCAACAAAGCGTGCGCTGGTGAGATCGGGACGACGCAGATAGCCGCGCGCGATGCCGGTTCCGGCGATATACAGTTCGCCAGCACACCCGATGGGCACCTGACGCAATTGGTTATCCAGCAGATAGACTTCGCTGTTTCCCACCGGACGACCAATCACCGGCTGCGGCGAGGCCATGACATTGGCGCCGAGCGTATCGATGGTGTATTCCGACGGGCCATAATAGTTGTGGATCTCCATCTGCTGCTGTTGCTGCATCAGCTTCCACAATGTCGGCGTCGCCGCTTCCCCGCCAATCATCACAAACGATGGGCGATGGTTGTCGGCTTCCAGCAGGCCGCTGTCGATCATCTGCGAGAAGAAAGACGGCGTGATATCCAGCAAATCGACCGGCACCGCATTCATCTGCTGAATCAATCCCCAGGCATCGCGGCGCAGATCTTCGTCAAAGATATTCAGCTCGCAGCCCATCAGCATGCAGAACAGCGGTTCCCACGAGGAGTCGAAGGAGAATGACGCGGTGTGACCGGCGCGCATGCGGCGCGGGCTATTGGCGCTAAAGCGCGCAATCGCCGGGCCGAACAGGTGTTCGCGGTGCGACAGGAACAGATTGAGCAAGCCCTGATGGGTGCTCATCACACCTTTGGGACGTCCGGTCGATCCCGAGGTGTAGATCATGTAAGCCAGATCGTCACCGCACAGCTGGGTGACCGGCGGACAACTGGCCTGGGCGTTAAGTTGATGGTTTAGCGCTGCATCATCGATGCACAGATGCGGCAGCACCGGCATCTGCGCCAGCGTGCTGGTGTGTGTCAGCAGCAGTTTAGGCTGTGCGTCATCGCACATCAGGGTTAAACGTTCGCGCGGGTAATCGAGATCGAGCGGCATATAGGCCGCGCCGCTCGCCAGCACACCAAAGATGGCCACCAGTGAATCCACCGAACGCGGAATGCCAATGGCGACTACGTCGTCAGCGCGCAGACCGCGGGCGATCAGCAGATGCGCGAGCTGCATGGCGCGATCGGCGAGCTGGCGATAGCTCAGACTATGCTCGCCGCACACCACCGCGATCTCATCGCCATGCTGCGCGGCACGTTGCAGCAGGATATCCACGATAGTGGTGGTATTGGCGGGTGGCAGGATAGTTGGGCCGCTAGACCAGCGCTGCAGATCGCGTTGCTCCTGCGGTGCCAATAATGACAGTGCACTAAGGGTGAGTGTGGGTTGTGAGGCGAGCTGACTTAACAGATGGCTGATGCGATCAGCGTGACGTTGTAGCGTTTGCCCATCGTAACGTTGCGGATTTGCCACCAGCGTCAGCTGCAGTGCGCCATCGCGGAAGCCCACTTCAAATTCCAGATCGTCAACCGGGCCCATCGCCAGCGTATGGGTGGCGGCAGGATGACCATCGAATTGCAGATCGTCGTGATAGACCTTGACGTTAATCACCGGACCATACAGCGCCTGGCTGCTGCCAACCAAACCCAAATCACGACGCAGCTGCTCCGCCTCATAGCGCTGATGGCGGCGCGCCTTGCGGATTTCACCCTGCAGCTGCTGCACCAAATCCGGCAACGTCATCTCATCGCTGACGCTAAAAATCAGCGGCAAGACGTTCACCACCGGTCCGAGCGTTGAGATTGCCGCTGAACCCATGCGACGCATAAACGGGAAGCCAATCGATAAGCGCGCACGATGGCTCATGCGTGCAAGATAAGCGACCAACAGGGCGCTGACGATATCGCCTTCGCTGCTGTCAGCGAGCTGTGGTTGTTGGCGCAGCGCTGCCAGCTGCGGCAGCGTCACCTGACAGCTGATTGGGCGCGCGCCAGCAGCGATCACGCTTTCGCTGGAGAGCGAAAGGGTTTCCGGCAGGTCCGCTGCGTAGCTGTGCCAGTGACTGGCTGAGCGAGTAAAGGCGGCAGAATTTTGCCACTGTTGATACTCCTCAATCACGCTGGTGAAGGGGGTAAACGGCGTGGGCGCTGGCATTTCACCGGCACACACGGCGGCGTAGATCGCTGCGACGCGCTGGGTCAGCGCTTCAAAGCTGAAACCATCCACCAGCAAATGGTGATAACGCTGATACCACAGCCAGCTGCCGTCGCCGATGCGTAATAACGCGTGGCGATAGAGCGGTTTGTCGCCGTCGGCAGGCAGCTCAGCGGCGAGATCCGCCTGCATCAGCTTGTGTGCCTGGCTGCTGGCGTCGGCGCGCTGGCTGAAATCGTGCCATTCCGGTGCGATGGGTGCTTGTGCATTGAACCACTGCGCTGGATTGCCCTCATCGTCGAGACCAAAGCGCGCCTGCACGGTATCCGCTTCGGCCATCGCCTGACGAATAGCGCTATCCAGCGCGGCGCGGTTGATGTTGCCGTGCAATACGCTGTAGTGCGCCACGGTAAATTGATTGCGCTGCGGCGCAATACTGTCAGCAATCCAGATGCCGGGCTGCGCCGCCACCAAAGGATAGGCCGCAGAGGGAGGTTGTTTGTACGTTGCCAAAGGACAATTCCTGTCTGATTCCCGTCATCCTTCAGGCTGCAGCGGCGTTGGCTGCAACCCGAAGGATGATGGGAATAAATTAATTAAATGATTAAAAGTGAAAATCAGGCTGCGGTAGACGACGTCTGTTGCGTCGCTGGTCGCATGTCGTGCCAGTTGGCTTCAATAAACGCGATGGCGGCGGCGCGCGTTAGCGGCCCTGCCACGTTATGCCAACCCGCCGGTACCGGGGCAAACGCTGGCCACAGGCTGTATTGCTGGCGCGCGTTGAGCAGCACCAGAAAATCCAGCGCATCGTTATCAAACGGATTTTGTTGTTCAGACATGATGAGTACCTTCAGAGGGTGAGGTTGGGGAAAGAAAATCGGCCAGCAGCCAGCGGCAGCCGTCGATCAAACCGCCACGCCAGCACAGCGCATCGTGCCCTCCGGCGTAGCGGCGAAAATGTAATTCATGGCCTGCAGCCTGAAGCACCGGGGCGATCTGCTGGTTGACGTACACCATGTCGGCCTCGCGATCGCCCACTTCCTGAAAGATCTTCAGCTTGCCCGGCGGCAGCGTGCCTTGCTGCAGACGCTGTAGCAGCAGGCCAGGCGCGTGATGCTCGCGGTTGGCGTAATCGCGGATGTACTGCAGATTGGGCCACCAGAAGGAGCCGGATTGGGTCAGAACGCGGCCGAAGCGCTGCGGCCAGTGCAAACCGGCATAGAGCGCGGCCAGTCCGCCGTAACTTTGCCCAGCCACCAGCGTGCGATTGGCGTCGCTGCTGAACGCGGCGTGCTGGCGCGCCAGCGGTAAGAGTTCCTGCTGCACTGCTTGCCAGAAGGTGGCGTTGCACGGCAATTCAGCTTCGCGATGCTGACTGTCGATGACATCGATAAACAGCCAGCAGGTCGGCGGCAGTTCGCCATCCGCGGTGACCTGATCCAGCGCGCTGAAAATCGGTTGGCCATACACCCAGTTTTGTCCGTCGAGCAGAATCGCCAGCGGACGCTGTTCAGGCCGATCGGTTTGCCCGGTGCTGTACAGCCAGACGTTGCGCGTCACGTTGAGCAACTCGCTGTGCCACTGCAAGGTTTGCAGCGCATCAGGCCAGGTTTCAGCCAGTCCGGCATCCAGCGCGCGCCATGCCGATTGATCCGGCGCATCCGGCATATGTGCGTTGCTCAGGGCAAAGCGTCGGCTGCTGAGAAACGGCGGCGTGGGGTTGAGTTTGTCGGGAATCGCCAGCGGCATCAGCGAAATCCACCATTTGCGCTGCAGCGCGCGACACGCCTCTTCGTCGCCACAAAACAGCGGCGGCAACTGCTGCGCGGTGGCGGGGATCAGGCTGTAACTGCCGCGCCAGTCTGACTCAATATGCGTCGACCAATGCCAGACGTTGCTGTCGCCCACCCGCTGCAAACTTTCCGGTGCTTCGCTGTGGTGATCGGTTACGCCATTAATATCGACATACACCCGTTGCGTGGATGAAAGTGCGGAATGACCTTCGGGATCGCGCCAGAAGAAGTGCATGGTGGTTTGACCGGTGTCGTCACGCTCCACCAGCGGCGTTCCAGCGGCGTAAAGCCGCTGCCACCAGCCATCTTCACCCACATCTGCCTGCTGCAACCATTGCGCAACTGTCCCGGCGGGCAACCACTCATCTGTCGTTTTATCTGCGCTAGCTAGAAACATCCTGCAATCCATCTCCACATTTTGTTCATGATCTTTACTTAATCAAAGCTAATGCAAATGCTATTGATAACGATTTACATTTGCAATATGATTTTTCGCGCCTAATAAACCTTCGTATTTTCAGTGGATTATTTTGTGAAGGACGTCACGCAGGGAGATTAGGACCGTAAATAACTCAAGGCAGTAATATTTCAATCCGTTACAGCCGCGCCGTTGGGCATGGCGAACGAACGGATTATTTCATCTACAAGGCAGTTTGAAATAGAGATGGCAACTATGTCCGTTAACGCAAAAAAATCAGCAATACCTGCTGTGGCACTGCAATTCAGATTCAATCGGTTATATCTCTCTCTGGCCTCAATTTTGTTGCTGGCACCTGCGGCATTCAGCGCGGCCGCGGAAGAAACCCTTACCGTGAATGCCGACACGCGTGAAAGTGTGACCTCACCGCTGCAGGGTTATGTGGCGAAAGAGAGCGCGGCAGGCACTAAAACATCCACGCCGCTGCGTAAAACGCCGCAATCCATTTCGGTGATTACGCGCGAGCAGATGGACGACCAGGCGGCGGCCTCGGTGGCGGATGCGCTGAGCTACACCAGCGGCGTGCTGACTAACTATCGCGGCAACTCCAATCGTAACGATGAGATCATTGCGCGCGGTTTCCGCTATGCGCCGAAGTTCCTGGATGGCCTGAGCTATGGTTTGTCCGGTCAGGGGGGCGCAGCAGGGCAGATCGATCCCTGGCTGCTGGAGCGCGTAGAGATGATTCATGGCCCAGCCTCGGTGCTGTACGGCCAGGTTAATCCGGGCGGTATTGTTGCCATGACCAGCAAACGCCCGACCGCGCAGAGCATTCACAAAGTACAGCTCAGTAGCGGCAATCAGCATTTGGGGGAAGCGGCGTTTGATTTCGGCGGCAAGCTGAATGATGACAACACGCTGTTCTACCGCTTGAACGGCATCGCCAGCACCAAACATGAGTTCGTCAAAGACAACAAACAGCAGCGAATGGCGATTGCGCCAGCGATCACCTGGCTGCCCAATGCCGATACCAGCTTCACACTGTTGACGATGTATCAGAACGAGCCAAAAGCGGGCTATCGTAACTTCCTGCCCGCCAGCGGGACCTTGAAAGAGAGCAGCGCAGGCTTCATTCCTTACGACTTCAACGTTAGCGATCCGAGCTTCAATGAAGCCAAGCGCGAGCAGACGTCAGTCGGGTATATCTTCGAGCACAACCTGAGCGACAACGTCAGCTTCACGCAGAATCTGCGCTACAGCAACATGGACGAATCGTACAAATATCTGGTGTATACCTTTGATGCCGATAACGATCACTCGATCAACCGTCGTCCGCAGCACGACAAGATCAAGTCGAAAGAGTTGGGCCTTGATAACCAGCTAAAAGCCATCTTTGATACTGGCAATGTCGCGCACACTGTGCTCGGCGGGCTGGATTACAAGTGGAGCGACGTCGATAACAAACTGTGGCGCGACAGCGGCGATCAATACATTCTCGACTGGGCTAATCCTACGCGTATCAGTATTAACGAGAGCGATCTGACGCTGACCACCAGCACGCGCAAGAAGCTCGATCAGGTTGGCGTTTATCTGCAGGATCAGCTGGAGTGGAATCAGTGGAATCTGCTGCTGTCGGGGCGTCATGACTGGAGCGAAATTCGCACCCAGGATCGCACCGATAACAGCGAAACCCAGCAGAATGACAACAAGTTTACCGGCCGCGCGGGTTTGTTGTATGCGTTTGATAACGGGATTTCACCCTATGTCAGTTACAGCACTTCATTTGAGCCAAACCTGAGCAGCGGCGCGCCGGGCACCGATCCGTTTAAACCGACCACCGGCGAACAGACGGAAGTGGGCGTGAAGTATCAGCCGGTTGGCTGGGATGCGGTCTTTACCGTTTCGGCGTTTGATATCACGCAGAAAAATATCACTGCCTATAACAACGTGACTGGCTATAACGAGCAGATCGGTAAAGTGCGTTCGAAGGGTATTGAAACCGAAGCGCATGCGCAGATTACGCCTGAGATCAAACTGTTGGCCGCCTATACCTACACCGATGCGGTGACCAAAGAGAGCAGCATCACCGAACGTATTGGTCACTCACCGTCGAGCATTCCGCGTCATGCGGCGTCAGCGTGGGGCAGCTATACCTTCCTCGATGGCGTACTGAACGGCTTTACATTGGGTAGCGGCGTACGTTACACCGGCACCACGCCAGCGGATGAGACCGGCACCGACAACGTGCCGCACTACACGCTGTATGACGTGATGGCAAAGTATGAGCTGGGTGAAGCGATGAATTCGCTGCGCGGCACCACGCTGCAGCTGAACGTTAATAACGTAGCGGATAAGCACTACGTGGCCTCTTGCAGTAACTCCAGCGCCTGCTTCTACGGCAGCGGTCGTTCGATCGTCGCCTCGGTTAACTACAGCTGGTAATTCCCGCGGCGGCCTGACCGGCCGCCGTTTCGTTGCACATCGCGTGCGGCACGCCTGCCAATGAAACATTTCCTGACCGGTTTTCGGAAAATACTGTATTTGTGTGACTGTCATCACTCTGCAAGGCACGCTAAAATGAACGCTTCTCATTTAGCAGGGGTTTTTCGTCACGATGTTATCGCGTTTCACTTTGGCCACTTTGATGGCAACAATCATGCTTACCGGCTGCGCTCGCCTTGCCGCCGTTACCGGTACATCCACTGACACCACAGCCGCCGCTGATACCTCCGCGGCCCAGCCTGCGACCGGCGCACCCATCGACAACAATGACTCGCCTTCTCCTTTTGAGACCGGCCCAACGGTAATCAACGTTTCGCATCTGGTCACGCGCACCGATGACGGCTCTTCCGTTTATGTGACGGTTGATGGTCAGGATGCCGGTTTGTTGAAGAAGGGTGAGAAGCGCGAGATTCGCGTGGCGCCAGGTAAACACCAGATTGGTGGTTACGTGCAGACGCTATTTGGTTTTGGCAAAGTGACGATTGCTTCCGTGGATGTCACCACCGATCCAAACAGCCCAAAAAACGTGGTTTATTCTGTTACGCGTCAGAAGCCAGCGTTCAGTGAAACCGACGCTACACCGCCGAATAATTCCTGATTTTGCTTTGTGCGCCGCGTGTTCTGTAGGGTCGCCATTTATGGCGACCGTATCGACCTCAGCTGCGACTGAACACCAACTTCAAACCCGCAACGGTAAAGCAACAGGCCAGCAGCGCATCTAATCCACGGCGGATGCGGCGATAGAAGGCCGCCATCACTGCGGTGGAAAACAGCAGCGCATATCCCCCAAACACCAGCACGCAAATTGCCGCACAGCCAGCGATAATCATCGGTAAGGTTGACGCAGCGGCGCCCGGTTTAAGCGCTACCGACATGATGGCTACCCAGGTCAGGATCGCCTTGGGATTGCCGACGTGCATTAAAATCCCCTGACGGAACATTGTGCCAAAACGCGCTTTTTCGTTGCCCGGCGCTAATTCCCCGACATCCGACTTACGCAGTGCCGATTTTCCAGCCTTGTAGGCCAGCCACAGCAGATATAAACCACCGCCAATCTTCAGCACAATCAGCAGTTGCGCGAAGGTAGCCAACACGGTGAGTACGCCGCAGGCCGCCAACAGCGCCCACATCATCGAACCGCCAATCACGCCACTGGCTAAGGCTAACGCCGCGCCGCGTCCCTGTTTCATGGCCGTGCCCATAATCGCCATGTTGCTGGGACCCGGACTGGCGGTGGCGACGAAATAAGTGGTGTAGATCAAAATCAATTCATGTGAAAGCGCCATAGGTTCCTCTGCGATGGCTTTGTTAACATTCTGTTATATCGGCCAGACGGCTGCTTTCCTAATGAATATGCTTCATGCCGCCAGAATGTGTTGAATCGCCAGAAACATCGGGATTGCGCCAAATACATTTGGCGGCTCATGCAATGTTACAAACCCCAGACGGGTGTAAAAATTCACGGCTTGCGGTTCGGCATCCAGATAAACGCCTTTTACAGGCAATGCTTCATGAATAATTTTGACGTGGTCGAAGAATGCCCCCAACAAATCCTGGCCATAACCTCTCTTTTGTTCACGGATTGCCACTCCCAGCATGACTAAGCGCACAACGCCTACTTCAGCTGGCAATGAACCTGACAACACACCAGTAAGTTTCTGTTTCAATAGGGAATAAGCGCTGAACGTACATATTCCTAATAGCTCGCCTGTGTTAGCGTCGATCAACGCTTTAGCTGCGCAGTTTCCATCTTTTACGCTTTTTTTAAGCGAGTTTCGTACAAAGGAATTGATGATTGCATTGCCGCAATCGAAGTGTTTATTGCCGGGATAGGTGATGTCTGCCTTGTAAGCGCACACCATAACGTCGGTGCTATTTGTCGACTTTTCCATCTGCTCTTTTCCTTCGCATCAACGCTTGTAATGCCAGCGTCGGAGCTGCAGGTTCAGACATGAGCTGATTCACTTGCTGCCAACTCTCTTCAGAAAGCTGACGACGTCGCTGATTATCCAAAACGGTTTCTGCACGCTCAAGCGCCGCATTTAAGATAAAGGCACTCAAATCTAATCCTGCAGCGGTAGCTGCTTCCTTAAGAACTTCTTTAAGATTTGAACTGGTTTTTAATTCGACGCGCGCATCTTTAACAGCGCGTGTATCGGTACTAAGTGCGGGTGCTTTTGGCATAGCGAGAGCCTCGTAGAGTAAAAACGCCTCCTGTTGACGTCAGTCCTTAAACTTATGCAGCGTTGCATTATGAGTGATGTCTTTCAATTCAGTTAGCCTTGTACGGCTGATAACCGTATGTGGACAAATTACCCTTACCGCATAATCATGTCAATGCGTACGGTTAATAGCCGTATCAAATTCATTCTCCATTTGGATTTTGCTGTTTTAACTTCAGTGACCTTGCAACTCCTTACGCAACAGCACTAACTCGCCCGCCAGGTCGCGGCAGAGCATCGCCGTCATTAGATGATCCTGTGCATGCACCATAATCAGCGTGACCGGCACTTTGCCGCTGCCTTCATCGGCGCCAATTAACGCAGTCTGGATCTTATGCGCCGCCTTTGCAGCTTCGTCCGACGCCGCTAACGCGTCATCCGCCCCTTGCCAGTCGCCTTTGCGGGCTTGCTGAATCGCCATCATGGCTTGCGATCTCGCCTCACCGGCATTAATCAGCAACTCCATCATCGTTTGTTCAAAATCCATAGCCGCCTCACTTATTGGTATGCCAAATTAACGTTAACGATGCTACCGGAATACCAAAAAGAGGTTCCGCGAGCAGGATCACAGAAATTAATCACGATGATCGCCATTTTGGTATGCCACGAACCATCAAGCTCACGCATAACACTTAAAACCGCTGAGGGTTGACCAATGTCTCTACAGGAACGTCTTATCGATTCACTGGGTAGCTTTGCCACGCGATTCAACAGCTACCGCTACATCATGGCGATCAAAGCCTCGTTTATTACATTGATGCCGGTGATTATAGTCGGTGCTTTTTCGGTGCTGATTTCTAACATGGTGCTCGATCCGAAAAATGGCCTCGCCAGTTTCGCGTCACTGTCGTTTCTCGCCGATTTAAAACCGATCACCAGCAGCATTAATTACGCGACGCTGAGCTTTCTGAATATTGGCGCAGTGTTCCTGATTGGTATTGAACTCGGCCGCATCAACGGCATTAAAACGCTGTTTCCGGGCTTATTGGCGATCATCTGTTTTATCTCCGTCACGCCCACCACACTGCAAATGCTGGTGGACGGGCAGATGCATGTGGTCACCGATGTGTTGGCGAAACAGTTCTCCGATACCAAAAGTCTGTTCCTCGGCATGTTTATTGCCATTCTCTCGGTGGAGATTTACTGCCGGCTGGAGCAGGTTGAGCGGCTGAAAATCAAGATGCCGGATACCGTGCCGCCGAACGTGGCCGCGTCATTTTCCGCGCTGATTCCGTCGATCATCACCGTCACGCTGGTGGCTACCTTTGGCTTTATCTTCCATCAGATCACCGGCATGTACCTGTATGACGCCGTATATAAAGTGGTGCAGCAGCCGCTGGAGTCAGTGGTGCAGAGCCTGTGGGGCATTCTGCTGTTGATGTTTGTTGCCCAGCTGTTTTGGGTGATTGGTATTCACGGCAACCAAATGGTGAAACCGATTCGCGAGCCGCTGCTGCTGGGGGCAATTCTGGTCAACATGAACGCCTTCGAGCAGGGTAAGGAAGCGCCAAACATCATCACCATGCCGTTCTGGGATGTGTATATGAGCATTGGCGGTTCAGGCCTGACGATTGGTTTGTTAACCGCGGTGATGATTGCCACCAAACGTAAAGAGATGCGTGAAATCGCCAAACTGTCGTTTGGACCGGGCCTGTTTAATATCAATGAGCCGGTGATTTTTGGTATGCCGATCATGCTCAATCCCATTCTTGCCATTCCCTTCATCATTACGCCGCTGGTTACCGGTTCGATTGGCTATTTCGCCACGGTGATGGGTTTCGCCGGTAAAGCGGTGGTGATGGTTCCCTGGACCACGCCGCCGATCATCAACGCGTGGCTCTCTACCGCCGGTTCGATGGGTGCGGTGGTGACACAAATTATCTGCATCGTGGTTTCGGTATTGATTTATCTGCCCTTTGTCAAAGTAGCTGCGCGTCGAGCTGAAGCGGCGGAAGCGAAAAATTTGCAGGCAGAGCTGGCACAAAATTAAGGAGAACCTATGAGTAAGCACACCATTAGGCTGCCGGAAGGCTTTATTCTCGGCGCGGCGGCGTCGGCCTGGCAAACCGAAGGCTGGAGTGGCAAAAAAGCGGGGCAGGACTCTTACCTCGATGCCTGGTATCAGCAGGATCGTCATGTCTGGCATAACGGTTACGGGCCGGCAGTGGCGACGGATTTTATCAACCGGTTTCGCGAAGATGTGGCGTTAATGAAAGCGGCAGGGCTGACGCACTATCGCACCTCCATCAACTGGTCACGTTTTCTCACCGATTATGAAAACGCGATTGTTGATGAAGAGTACGCGGCCTATTACGACCAGTTGATTGATGAGATGCAGCGCCAGGGCATTGAACTGATGTTATGCCTCGAACATTACGAACTGCCGCTGCAATTGCTGGAGGCGTATGGCGGCTGGCAGTCAAAGCATGTGGTCGAGCTATTTACGCGCTATGTCGAAAAGGTGTTTGCCCGCTACGCCGGAAAAGTGACGCGCTGGTTTGTTTTTAATGAGCCGATTGTGGTGCAGACCCGCGTCTATCTTGATGCGATACGCTGGCCCTATGAGCAGAACACGCATAAGTGGATGCAGTGGAATCACCATAAAAATCTTGCCACGGCGAAGGTGGTGAAACTGTTCCGCCAGCAGGGATACGCCGGCACGATTGGCACCATTCTTAATCCTGAGGTGACTTATCCGCGATCGTCTGCCGCGCACGATGTTCAAGCCGCGCAACGCTACGATCTGTTTTATAACCGGGTATTTCTCGACCCGGCGATCAAAGGCACCTATCCCGCTGAACTGCTGCAGCTGCTGGCTAAACATGACGTGCAGTGGGACGCGACGGAGGAGGAGCTGGCGATCATCGGCGCCAATACCGTCGATGAAGTGGGGCTCAATCTTTACTATCCGCATCGCGTGAAAGCGCCTTCCCGTGCCTGGCATCCGGAGACGCCGTTTCACCCCGCTTTTTATTACGAGCATTTTGAGTTACCGGGCCGCCGCATGAACAGTTCGCGCGGTTGGGAAATTCAGCCGCGCATCGTTTTCGACATGGCGCAGCGTATGAAAGAGGAGTACGGCAATCTGCCGTGGTTTGTGGCGGAGAGCGGCATGGGCATCGAAAACGAAGCGCAATTTAAGAATGCGCAGGGGGAAATTCAGGACGACTACCGCATTAACTTTATTGCTGAACATCTTTACCAGGCGGTGCGCGCGCGTGAAGCGGGCAGCAACTGTCTGGGCTATATGCTGTGGGCGTTCACCGACAATGTTTCACCGATGAATGCGTTCAAAAACCGCTACGGACTGATCGAGATTGATCTCGACAATCAACGCCAGCGGCGGATGAAGAAATCGGCGCACTGGTTCCGTCAGTTGCGTGACTCGCAGCAATTGACCCTCAATATTGACGATGAAGCCAAATAAGGACGACCTATGAAACGTATTATTCTTGCCTGCGCGGCCGGCATGTCGACTTCGCTGCTGGTCACCCGCATTGAAAAAGAGGTGATAGCACGTGGCCTTGCGTATCAAATTTATGCCATCCCCGAGCAAAACCTGCGTGAAGAGTTACAAAATTACGGCCAGGAGGTGGTCGTGGTGCTGCTGGGGCCGCAGGTACGCTTTAAGCTGGAGGAGAATAAAAAGTTGACCGACAGCTATCAGCTGCCGATTGCGGTGATTGATAGCGTGGCTTACGGCACGTTGAATGGTGCAAAGGTACTCGATCAGGCGCTGGCTTTGGTACACTAGCGCCCAGATAGCAGTAGGGTTCCGGCTCGCAGAGGATGCGACCGGACCTGGTGCACCATGATGGAAAAGGGTGAGAGCGTGGAAAAAGCCGAAGCGCCACAAGAGAAAAAGCAGTATCAGGAAATTGGTCAACATCTGCGTCAGCAAATCCTTGATGGCCATTATCCCGTTGGCTCACGACTGCCGCCTGAGCGCCAGTTAGCTGAAACCTGGGGCGTGAGCCGCACCATTGTGCGTGAAGCGTTGCTGATGCTGGAGCTGGAAGGCACCGTAGATATTCGCCAGAGCTCCGGCGTATACGTGATGCGCATTCCTTCCGCCAGTGAAGATGCGGAAGAGGCCTTTTTCCGCAGCGATGTCGGCCCGTTCGAGATGTTGCAGGCGCGTCAGCTGCTGGAGAGCAACATTGCAGCCTTCGCCGCCAAAATGGCCACCAAAGCCGATATCGAAAACCTGCGTCGTACGCTGGAGCAGGAGCAGCGCGCCATCGCACTCAATGACAGCAGCCAGGATAACGACAAGTTATTTCATTTGCTGTTAGCGGGCGCAACGCAAAATCAGATGCTGCTCGACACGGTCACCAGCGTCTGGCGTCATCACGAAGCCAGCCCGCTTTGGCAGCAACTGCGACCGCAGTATGAAACCCGCGCCTATCGCCTGAAGTGGTTAGGCGATCATCAAACGATTCTGGCGGCGCTGCGACGTCGTGATGTGATGGGATCCTGGCAGGCGATGTGGCAGCACCTGGAAAACGTCAAGAACACGCTGCTAGAGTTGTCCGATGCGGATGCACCAGACTTCGACGGTTATCTGTTCGAATCAGTGCCGATTTTCCAGGGAAAATTGATGTGATGATGGTGAGTTAATCCAGGAAAACCGGCACAGCCGTTCGTAGGGTCGCCATTTATGGCGACCACTCATCCCTCTACGCACCGCAACGGTGCAATTTAACCCTACCCGCAAATATTTAACCGCTGAAAACTGCAGGTATTATTTATTTGCTTATGACGATTTATTAACTCCTGCACTAATTTGTGACGCTCATCCCTCAATTTAATAAGTAGTGCACTGAATTTGTGCTGCTCATCATGAAATCGACATAAGAAAACAATATATCTGCGTACAATCCGCTTTATTTCGATTTATGCCAGCTGCAGGTAATAAATAACTTACTAAAATTATTGTTATCTATCATATGTTTATTTGTGATTCTTTCGTGTGAGTTCCCCATCTCGTGGTTAATTTAAAACCACGCACCTGTCATATTCATGTAAAAAAACCGTTGCATATCCATTTTTTAAAATGATAAAAGTTTCTCACTTGCTAATTATTTCTCATTTTAAAGGTGACCAACAATGGCTCTTGAAACGGCTGAAGTGCGTATTTCTACCTCATGGCAGCGCCCAGAGAATAAATGGCTGGCGGCATTTGCTGAATTTCCGGTTGCCAATATTGGTGATGCGATGGAAAGACTGAATATGTGCGATGGCGGCATTGTTCCGGTCTCCTCAAAAACGGCATTTGTCGGCTTTGCCTTTCCGGTGCAGGTCACGGCAGGCGATAACGCTGCGGTGATTCGCGCACTGGATTACATCCAGCCGGGCGACGTGATGATGATCAACGGCCAGGGACACATCGATCGGGCGCTGGTGGGCGAGCAATTGACGCAGCGTTTTCAGCATGCCGGTGCGGTGGCGCAGGTTATCGACGGCGCGGTTCGCGATCGCAGCGTGATTGAGTCCACCGGCTTACCCACATTCTGTCGCGGCACCACGCCGGCAGGTCCGTTCAAAAACGGTCCTGGCGTCATCGGTGAGCCGGTCGCGATTGGCGGCGTGGTGTGCTGCGCCGGCGATATTGTGGTCGGCGACGATGATGGCGTCATCATCATTCCGTTCTGGCGTGCAGAGGCGGTATTAGCGGCGGTGCAGGAAGTCGCGCGCCGTGAAGCAGAGATGACGGCAGAAGTGACGCGTCAATATAAGTAAGCCTTTGGCTTCACGAATTCCGGGGATGTATCAACACACTTTCAGGGCAAACCAATGACGAAATCACATGCGGTAACAATGGATTACGCTTTGCCGAAGGACGGAACAACCAAAAATAACGTCGTACGTCGCGCCTCTCTGGCGGGCGGTGTCGGCTCGTTTGTTGAATGGTATGACTACGGTATTTACGGCCTATTAGTCAGCTCGCTGGTGCTGGTGTTTTCCGCCAGTGACATGAGTAGCAGCGACTCAGGCCTGATGCTGACTTACCTCGGCTTCACCGTGAGTTTTTTTGTTCGCCCCTTTGGCGGCGTGATCTGCGGTTATCTCGGCGACAGAATGGGGCGTCAGAAGCTGCTGGCGATTTTATTGCTGATGATTTCACTGGCGACAGCGGCAATTGGCCTGCTGCCCAGCTACGCCAGCATCGGCTGGGCGGCACCGGCGCTGCTGATTTTGCTGCGCATTGTGCAGGGCTTTTCTGCCGGTGGTGAAGTCTCCGGCGCCGGTTCGTTCGTCGCGGAGTATGCCGAAGATCACCGCCGTGCGATGGTGATGTCACCGTTGGTAATGGGATCGTTTATCGCTCTGCTGTTCGGCAGCTTGCTGATCAGTGGATTGATCAACGTGTTCGGCAGCGAGGCGATGACCGCCTGGGTGTGGCGCGTGCCGTTTTTGCTGGCTATTCCAATGGCGTTGATTGGCGTCTACATCCGCACGCGCATTGAAGATACGCCTCACTTTCAGATGGTAAAAGCCAACAAGCGCGTGGTGCGCAATCCGCTGCGTGAAGTGCTTTCCTCAAAGCGTCATCTGAAAGCGATTGGGCTGGCGATCACCTTGCCGGCGGTCAACGGACCTGGCTATTACATCCTTTTTGTCTACATGCCGACTTATCTGAACAAAGTAATGCACTTCCAGCAGATTCAAAGCCTGATGGTCACCGCCTGCGGGTTGATCACCATTATTGGCGCGATTCCGATGATGGCCTGGCTGTCGGATCGTCTGGGGCGTAAGCCGCTGCTGGTGGCCTCCGCTATCGCCATGGCGGTGCTGGCCTGGCCCTGTTTCTGGCTGTTGACGCTCGGCATGTTCCCGCTGGCGTGTATGGCGGCGATTCTGCTGGCCTTTGCCTTCGCCGGACATGCTGGCGTGATTCAAGCCACGCTGGCCGAAATGTTTCCTACCAACGTGCGTTACAGCGCCTACAGCATCGGTTTCAACCTCTCCACGGTGATCTTTGGCGGCTCCGCGCCATTGCTAATGACCTGGCTAATCGGTCTGACCGGCATCGCCAGTATTCCCAGCTATATGGTGATTTTCACCGCCGCGCTGACGCTCATCAGCACGCTGTATCTGAAAGAAACCGCCGGTAAGCCACTCGCTGCCGAGTGAACGCCGTAGCAATCAGCTCACATCTGGATTTCGAGGTCACTATGAAAAACGCGTCACCCTGGCGGATAGGGTTTGATATTGGCGGCACCTTTACCGATCTGGTGCTGTTGAATGATATCTCTGGCGAAGCGCTGCGGCATAAAACCCTCACCACGCCGGAGGATCCTTCGGAAGGTGCCTACACCGGCTTAACTCAGCTGGTGGAAATGGCCGGGCTTAAAGCCAACGACATCTATACCATCACCCATGGCACCACGCTGGCTATCAATGCGCTGCTGGAACGACGGGGCGCGAAGACCGCCTTGGTGGTCACGCGCGGTTTCCGAGACGTGCTGGTGCTGGGGCGTGAGTATCGTTATGACATCTACGACCTGAACGGTGCACCGGCACAGCCGTTACTGCCGCGTTCGCAGTCATATGAAATTAGCGAACGCGTGACGGCGCGCGGCGCGGTAATTACGCCGCTCGACGAAGCCGAAGTAGTGCAGCTGGCCGCAGAGCTGCGCGACAAAGGCTATGAAGCGGTTGCCGTGCTGTGTATGCATGCCTATGCCTGGCCGGATCATGAAAATCAAATCGAGGCTATTTTCAGCCGCGAACTGCCCGGTGTGTCGATCTCGGTTTCGCACAAAGTGTCGCGTGAAATCCGCGAATACGACCGCGGCGTATTAACCGCCATGAATGCGTTTGTTCAGCCCAAAGCGCGACGCTACATGGCGCGGCTGGAGAACAAACTGCGTGAGGGCGGCTTCGTCTGCGACTGGCTGGTGATGGGATCAAACGGGGGGTTAATGGCACCGCAGGTTGCCGCTGATTATCCCACGCGCATCATAGAATCTGGTCCGGCGGGCGGTATTGTCGCCACTGCCGCTTTTGCCCGGAAAAACGCCCAGCCGCAGGTGCTGGCGTTTGATATGGGCGGCACCACGGCCAAAGCCTGTGTGGTGCGCGATGGCCAACCCTCCATCACCATTGATTATGAAGTCGGGCGTGCGGATCGCTTGCTGAAAGGCAGCGGGTTGCCGGTCAAGCTGCCGGTGGTGGACATGATTGAGATTGGTGCCGGCGGCGGCAGTATCGCCCGCGTCGATTCACTCGGGTTGCTGGAAATCGGTCCGGAAAGTGCCAGCGCCTGGCCGGGGCCGGCGTGTTACGCGCGCGGCGGCGAACGGCCAACCGTCACCGACGCCAACCTGGTGCTGGGCTTGCTCGATCCCGATGCGTTCCTCGGCGGACGCATGCCGCTGGATGTCGCGGCGGCGCGTCAGGCCATACGCCGCGTGGCCGAGCCGCTCGGATTGAGCATTGAAGATGCCGCCTGGGGCATTCACGAAGTCGCCAATAGCAAAATGTCCGAGGCACTGCGCACCCATTGCGTTGAGAAAAACGTGAGTCCAGCACAGATGACCATGCTGGCGTTCGGCGGCGCAGGCCCGAGCCACGCCTGGTCGCTGGCAAAACAGCTGAGCGTCAAGCGCGTCTATTTCCCCAATGGTGCGGGCGTTTACTCCGCCTTCGGTTTACTAACCGCACCGCCAAGCGCCGACTTCGTACGCAGCGATCGCTGCCGCCTGCAGCCGGGCATTGATGTCAAACGCATCGCGGCGTTGTTTGCCGAAGGTTTTGACGAAGCGATCACTACGCTGGCGGCGGCTAACGCCGATCCCAACACAGCGCTTCAGCAGAAACTCGCGGGCGTGCGCTATGTTGGTCAAGGCTCGGAACTGACCGTGACGCTGCCGGAAACCTTCCTCACCCAAGGCGATGTAACCGCCTTAATTGATACCTTTGAAGCGGCGCACCTGGCGCGCTTTGGTCGCACATTGCCGGGACAAGGGGTGGAAGTGGTGAACTGGCGTGGCCGCGTGCAGACCACGCCGCCGACGCTGAATACCAGCGATCGATTGCGCCACGCTGAACCCGAAGCGCGTGAGAAAAGCTTGCAGGTGTATCTGGGGCGCGAGCAGGGCTTTAGCGCCTGCCGCGTGATCCCGCGCAGCTTGCTGGTAACCGGTGAAGCGATTCACGGCCCGGCGCTGCTGCAGGAAAAAGAGTGCGCGATTTATGTCGGTCCTGGCGCGTCAGCGCAGCTGGACCCACAAGGCAATATTTTGATGGAGCTGAATTGATGAGTGCGACAACCCCCGATCATCTGCGTTTTCTCGACGATCCCATTAGTCTGCGCATTACATGGGATCGGCTGGTCAGTATCTCGGAAGAAGCGGCGGCCACGCTGGTCAATATGGCGTTTTCCAGCATTATCCGCGAAGTTGGCGATTACTCCTGCCTGCTGATGGACGCCAGCGGCAGTTCGCTGGCCCAACCGAAAACCAGCGTCCCGGTGTTTATTGGCACGCTACCCGCCACGGTGCGCCATCTGTTGGCAAAATTCCCGGCGGAGACGCTAAAACCCGGTGATGCGCTGATCACCAACGATCCCTGGCTCGGCACCGGCCATCTCAATGACGTGACGGTGGTTACGCCGGTGTTCCGCGCGGGCAAGCTGGTGGCGTTTACCGGCGCGGCGGCGCACATGTCGGACATTGGCGGCTCGCTGAATATGGGATCGTCGCGCGACATGTTCGAAGAGGGCTTCCTGATCCCGCCAAGCAAATTGATGATTGCGGGTGAGGTGAATCAGCAACTGCTGGATCTGTTCCTTGCCAACGTGCGCTCGCCGGATCAGGTTGAGGGCGATCTGCACGCCATGCTGGCGGCTAATCAGATAGGTGCCAACGGTCTGCTGGGTTTGATGGATGACCTGCAGCTGGAATCCGTTACGCCGCTGGCGGAAAAAATTCACTCGCTGACTGAAATCGCCATGCGCAAAGCGATTGAGGCGGTGCCGGATGGGCGCTATGAAGCGGCGGTCGATATTGGTGACTATGAAGGGGATATCCATCTCAACGTGGCGGTAATTGTTGAGGGGAGCAACATCACTATCGACTACGCCGGCTCCTCCGCGGAATCGCTGTTTGGCAGCAACTGTCCGATATCGTTCACCTATGCCTACAGCGTTTATCCGCTGAAGTGCCTGCTGGAGCCGCATCTGCCGAATAACGAAGGCTGCTTCAAATCCATCACCGTCACCGCGCCGGAAGGCTCGATTGCCAATGCGCGTCCACCTTGTGCGGTCGAGATGCGCAACCGTGTTGGGCATATGGCGCACGCGGCGATTTTTACTGCGCTAGCGGAGATCATGCCGGATCGCGTGATGGGCCACTCCGGCAGTGCGCCGGTGACCTGCGATGTGTTCGCCGGGCAGTTTGATGACGGGCGGCGGTTTGTTGAAAGCCTGTGCGTGAACGGCGGTACCGGCGCACGCCCTGCCGCAGACGGCATTGTCACCGGCTTTCCCGGCAACATGTCCTCCACGCCGGTGGAACTGATTGAATCTGCCACACCGCTGCTGTTCCTGCAGAAATCCATCGTTCCCGATTCCGGCGGTGCCGGTCGCTATCGTGGCGGCGTGGCGCAACGCATGGTGATTCGTAATACCAGCAAATATCCGCTTTCGCACAGCATGT
The DNA here is from genome assembly GCF_037149875.1 of Pantoea sp. USHLN256. Taxonomy (NCBI): domain Bacteria; kingdom Pseudomonadati; phylum Pseudomonadota; class Gammaproteobacteria; order Enterobacterales; family Erwiniaceae; genus Pantoea; species Pantoea sp. USHLN256. The sequence continues at coordinate 876,008 of NZ_JBBCQO010000002.1, forward strand.
TCTATTCGCGACAAAAACACGCGGCAGAAGGCGTTTTGGGCGCGGCGGCGGGTGCGCCTAACTTTGTGGCAATTAACGGCGAATCGCTGGCGAAACCGGTCGGCCGCCATGATGTGTTACCTGGCGATGAAGTCACCATTCAAATGCCAGGTGGCGGCGGCAAGATGCCGGTGGCCGAACGCGATCTTAAGGCCATTTTGTGGGACGTACAGGAAGGTTACATCACTGAAGCAGGCGCGTTGCGTGATTATGGCGTGAACCTGAATGAAGCTAAAAGGAGCTAAAGCATGGATTCGTTAACGGGAAAAGTAGTGCTGATTACCGGTGCTGGCAGCGGCATTGGCAAAGCAGCCGCGGCGGGATTTGCCGCACGTGGCGCCCAGGTGGTGTTAGTGGGGCGTCGCCAGTCGGTGCTGGACGAGGTCGCAGCAAGCTTGCAGGCGCAGGGCAGCAAGGTATGCGCTTATGCCGCAGACATCGCGCAAAAAACCGAGGTTGATGCGCTGGTGGCGTGGGCGATTGCCGAATTGGGACGCGTCGATATTCTGGTCAACAATGCCGGTAGCGCCAGTAAAACCCTGAACGCGCGCTGGATTGCCGAAGAGGAGTGGGATCAGGTACAGGACGTCAATATGAAAGCGGTGTTCCTGCTTACGCAGGCGCTGCTGCCGGAGATGTTAGCGCGCAAGGACGGCACCATCATCACCGTCTCCTCGCTCGCTGCGCTGCGGCCTAATCTGCTGGGCGGCGCGGCATACGGCGCGGCGAAGGCGGCGGTGCGTAACTTCATGACCTATCTGCACAACACCTTTCGCAATGACGGCATTCGCTCAACCTGCATTCTGCCGGGAGAGGTGAACACGCCGATTATGGATAACCGCGCCAATCCACCGGCTCAGGCAATTCGCGATGGCATGGTGCAGCCGGAAGATGTGGCTGAAGCCATTCTGCTGTGTGCCAGTTTGCCGGCACGTACGGTGGTGGAAGAGTTGATTGTCGCGCCGACTTTCCTGCGCGATCTCTCCGGCGATCTCGAGATCAGCCGCTGGAAAAATGCCCCGGCAACGTGCCAGGCCGAACGTGAAAAACCTGAATAGGACACCTTATGTCGAGCCAAATGTTTAAAGCCGCCGAGGCGGTGTTACGCGTAGAGCGCACTTCGCTGCGGGTGCAGCAACCCGCGTCCAGCGGCGATATGGTTTCACTGGCGATGGGCGAACCGGATTTCGACACGCCGCCGCGGATTGTGCAGGCGGCGGTGGAAGCACTGCAGGCGGGATATACCCATTACGCGCCGTTGCTCGGTGACAAAGCACTGTGTAGCGCGCTGGCGGATGAGGTGTCAGCACAGAGCGGCAAAGCGGTGAAAGCCGGTGAGATCCTTGTCACCCACGGCGGCACCGCCGGTCTGGCGGCGGCGATTCTCTCCATCGTCAATCCTGGCGACCGCGTGGTGATCCCCGATCCCACCTATTCGCTGTACGCGGATTTAGTAAATATGGCAGGCGGCATCTGCGTGCCAATGCCGTGCCGGGCTGATTTGCACTGGGATTTGGATCGGTTGGATCACGCGCTCGACGGCGCGAAACTGTTCGTGTTCTGCAATCCCGGCAATCCCACCGGCATTGTGCACAGCCGCGCGGAAATTGACGCGCTCGGCCAACTGGTGAATAAGCACGATACGCTGGTAATTGCCGATGAAGCCTATAGCGATCTGGTGTTTACCGATCGTCCGTTTACTTCGGTGCTGCACATTGCCGCTTTTGCCGGACGCACGCTGTTCTGTCAGACTTTCTCTAAAAGCTACGCGATGACCGGCTGGCGCGTGGGGTATCTGGCGGGGCCAGCGGAGATGATCGCCGCTGCGGCGCGCGTGCACAATACGGTGAACGGATCGGTGAACAGCGCGGTGCAGCGTGCGGCGCTGGTGGCGCTGACGCAGTGTAAAGATGACGTAAAACGTATGTATGATGTCTACCGCCAGCGTCGCGTGCTGATGATGGAAGGATTATCGGCCATTCCAGAGCTAAAACTGAATGAACCAGAAGGCGCGTTTTACTGCTTCCCGGCTTATTCGTTGTCGATTCCGGCGATTGATATGGTATCGCTGCTACGCGAACAAGGCATCGCGGTGCGGCCTGGCAGTGAGTTTGGCGCGGCGGGCGAAGGGCATTTACGCCTCTCTTACGCTGCCAGCAGTGAAGCCATCATTGAAGGTGTGCGCCGTTTGAAGCGCGGCCTGGCCAGTTTCAAGTAACATCAGCAAGTTTGAGGAAGCACACCCACCATGACGGGAAAACCGATGCGCAGTGATACCGAAAGAAACCGCAAGAACCTGATTCAGGCAGCTGCCCGCTTGTTTGAGCGCTCCGAAACCCCGATAAGCATGACGGAAATCGCCTCAGAAGCTGGCGTCTCCGTGGCCACCGCCTATCGTCAGTTTACGTCGGTAGAAGAGGTGCTGAATGCTTATCGTCAGGACGTGGGACAACTGCTGTTGGATTACAGTCTGGAACAATCCTGCAGCGGTTTACTGAAGCTGGAAAAAGTCAGCCGTTACTGGATCAAGCTGGTACGTGAGCGCGGTGCGGCGATGGTGCCGATGCGTAATCGGCGCGGCTATCTGGAACGCTTATGGGAAGGCGCGGAATACCTGCTAGTACAGGCTGACGCGCTGCGACCCGCGCTACGCGAAGCGATGGAAGAGATGGAACTGCCAGATATCGGCGATAAGGCGGTGTTCCTGTGGAATATCCTTTTCGATCCACGTGAAATTTTTGATTTGCTGGACACGGTGGGACTCACGGAAAAACAGGTGGGAACCCAGCTGATGTCGGTTCTGGTTGGCGGTTTACGCGGCTTCGCTACCGCGAATGAATTTACCGTCGAAGCCAGCCGCAGCAAATAATCCAGGCCGCCTCGCGCGGCCATTTCTCAGCAACATCTAACTATCACATCGCCCTGTGAGGCCATCGTGCGCCCTGCATCCGGCAATAAGGTGAAATGATGAGTGTACTTTCGTATGTTTCAGCAGATAACAATTCCGCGTGGGCGACCTACCTGGCGCAGGTTGAGCGCGTGCTGCCACATCTTGGAGAGCTGGCGCGCTGGGCCGACACGCTGCGTCACCCGAAGCGGGCATTAATCGTTGATATTCCATTAGAAATGGATGATGGCAGCGTGCGTCATTTCGAAGGTTATCGGGTACAACACAATCTCTCACGCGGCCCCGGCAAAGGCGGCGTGCGCTATCATCCAGATGTCACGCTGGAAGAGGTGATGGCGCTGTCAGCATGGATGACGGTGAAGTGCGCCGCACTCAATCTACCGTTTGGCGGCGCAAAAGGCGGCATTCGTGTCGACCCGCGCGAGCTGTCACATAAAGAACTGGAAAGGCTGACGCGCCGCTATACCAGTGAAATCGGCACTATTCTTGGACCGCAGCAGGATATTCCGGCGCCAGACGTCGGTACCAATCCGCAAGTGATGGCGTGGATGATGGATACCTGGTCGATGAATGTCGGCACCACCTGCACCGGCGTGGTCACCGGCAAACCAATCCATCTCGGCGGTTCACTGGGGCGTGTGAAAGCGACCGGGCGCGGCGTATTTATCACCGGCAGAGCCATGGCGCAACGCATCGGGTTGTCACTGGAAAACTGCCGCGTGGCGGTGCAAGGATTGGGGAACGTCGGCAGCGTCGCCGCCGAGTTGTTCAGTGAGGCCGGAGCGAAAGTGGTCAGCGTGCAGGATCACAGCGCCACGCTCTACAACGCGAATGGTATCAATATTTCTGCGCTGGTCGCCTGGCAACAGCAGAAGGGCGGCATTGCCGGTTTTAGCGGCGCCACCGCCATCAGCCACGAAGCCTTCTGGGAGCAAGGCTATGACATTCTGATCCCGGCGGCGCTGGAAGGACAAATTACCGCCGATCGTGCCAGAAAGCTGGTCTGCCGCCTGGTCCTTGAAGGAGCAAATGGTCCAACCTTACCCGCCGCGGATGACATTTTGCGCGAGCGAAACATCATCGTGGTTCCTGATGTGATTTGTAACGCTGGTGGCGTAACCGTGAGTTATTTTGAATGGGTACAGGACTTCTCCAGCTTTTTCTGGAGCGAGGATGAAATCAACGCCCGGCTGGACCGCATCATGGAACAAGCGCTGCTGGCGGTGTGGCAAAAATCACAGGAAATTAGCGCAACCTTAAGAACGGCTGCCTATGCGGTGGCGTGTGAACGGATTCTGACAGCACGCAAAGAGCGCGGGTTGTATCCGTAAGGATGTGAAGGGGTATCAGTTTGATGCCCCTTCAATGCGTTTTGCGCATTACACAATTAAATCGACTTGTTCGCCGCCTGACATTTTGACTCCCAGCGTCAGATCGCCGCTACAGAGCCAGCAATATCTAATTAATGTGCTGACGGCTGCCAGGTGCCAACCGCCTGGGCATTGATCGGTTTCGGCAGCAGCTTGGCGTTATAAAAGGCAGCAGCAAGAGTGAGTGACGCGATCATTCGCGAGGTCAGCGCGCGCATGGAAAATCCTTGAAAGTTTATGATTGCAAAATCATAAAGCGCGGTGATGGCTAAGCCAAAACGCATGTTTGCATAAGCTATGCGCAATTGCGCATGACAACTTTACCGTTAACGTTCACAGAGTTGACGCAAGGTACGAGAATAGTCTCAATGACTTAAGCGTTTCCTTCTATATTGACTGAGTGACCGCGTAAAATTTTGCTCATCAATCAACTGATTCGGAGTGGAAATGCCTGCCAATGATGCCTTTATCGTCAGCCGCATGAATAAAATGGTTTTCACCATGGCGATAGCTTTACTGGCAACACTCCCGCTTTGGAGCAGTAAAATTTATTACCGCGATGATCTCTATCGGGTGCTGAATGGCAGTACGGAAACCTGGTTAACCAACGGCAGACCGGCGACCTGGATTATGCAATCCATACTCTCATTCGGGCAGAGCGTCAGTGATATCTCGCCGCTAAACCTTATTATAGGATTGCTGGCGTTAAGTATTGCCAGCGTTGTGTTTACCGAGAGGCTGCAAATTAGGCTCGATGGCTATTGGGCATTAATTCCTCCGCTGTTCATTGTTCTGAATCCTTTTTTAACGCAGGTGATGCTCTACTCTTATGACAGCCTAACGATGCTGGTCTCTATTTCCTGCGCGATGATGGCAAGTCAAATAGAGGGAATCCGCCGCTATAAATCGATTACCTGCTGTGTGCTGTTATTATTGCTGGTTCAAACGCTCTATCAATCCGGCCTGAATATTTACATCGCCTGCATCGCGTTAATTATCTTTTTTCGCGTCTATCACCATCAACCGGTATGGCAATGGCTGTTGAGTAAAGTTGCGGCTTTGCTGATTGCGGTCCTGGCCTATAAATTATTTATCAGCTATTTATTACCGGTCAAAATGGATTGGTATACCCTTAAACACTTCACGTTATTGCCACTTAATCTCGAATCATTGGCGGTGATGCAGACCAGCATAAAGCGTTATAGCGAATTCTTTCTTAACGCCTATCCTGCGGCTGCGCTGGCGTTGGTATTGCTACCGATTGCGATAGCGTTGATCAGTACACTGATTATCAGCTCTAAAATCCGTTCTGTGCAACGTCATGCAAGCTCGGGTAAATGGCTATTGTTGCCTGCGTTTTTTATCGCTGTGTTGGCGGTGCCAGGTTTATCACTGGCGCTAGCGATGCCTCTGTTTGCGCCGCGCATGTTAATGGCGTGGAGTATTACATTATTATTCTGTTTTTATGTGGGCACGCTGGCATTTCCTCGCGGCATAAAACTGTTAGCAGGCTCGAGCCTTATTCTGCTGTGCTACCATTTGGTGTTAATGCTGGTGTGTTTCAATACGGTGGTCAACGACCAGCGATATCAAATGAGTGTGATGAACCAAATTAAAATGGATTTCTCCTCTTTCCCTGCACAGACCATTGACTCAGTCGCCTTTATTGGACAATTAAATGATGCACCTGACGTAAGAATTAATATTCGTAATTTCCCGATCATCAACCCTATTCGGATGAAAATGCTGGGTGAGTCAGAACCCTGGATTTGGCAGGCAATGATGTGGCAAGTCAACTTATCACTAAAAACCGTGGAGGCCAGCGATGAAATGAGAATGATTAAGCCGCGGGAATACCATTCTCAGGGGCCTGATTATGACGCGTTTAAAGATAATAACGTGCTGGTTATCGATTTCAGAAAATCAGGTGGGGTGGTGACAAAGTATATTCCATAGGCGATCTCATCGGTGATGTACGGATGATGAGAGGACGAGTCAACTCATAGCTTCGCCGTTAAGGCACGGAGAGGCTGGCGCAACACCTCATGCAGCGCGCGAATCGCTGGAGAAAACTGTTTACGGTGTGGGCAGATCAGATGCAGCGGGGTACTTTCACCCGGCATCTCCGGCATGACAATCTCCAACCTTCCTGCCAGCACATCCTCACACACATCAATCCAGGATTTATAGGCGATACCCATGCCCGCCATTGCCCAGCGGCGAGCCACTTCGGCGTCATCACACTGCATGCGGCTTTTCACCGTGATCTGCCGGCGCATGCCCTCCTGCGGAAAGGTCCATTTGTCATAAACATGGCCGCCCATGATGAACAGCAAACAGTGATGGTATTGCGCGATATCTTCCAATTTTTCTGGGCGTCCATGGCGATCGAGATAATCCGGCGATGCCACCATCACGCGGCGATTGTCCTCGGCCAGCGGCAGCGCGACGTAACTGCTGTCCTCCAGCTTGCCGTAGCGAATAGCAATATCCACCGGATCGCGAAACACATCGCTGATTTGGTCGGAGAACGAGAGACGCACCGCGAGCGCAGGGTGTTGACGACAAAAGTCGGTGATCAGCGGCAGCAAGATGTTGCGACCAATATCGGATGGCAGGGCGATTTTCAGTTCGCCGCTCAGGGCGTCCTCATCGTTTTGCAGGCTGTCGGCGCCCGCATGCATCAGCGCCAGCATCTCCTGCGCATAGGGCAGGTATTTTTCTCCTTCCGCGGTCAGGCGCAGGCTGCGTGTGGAACGGGCAAACAAGCGACGATCTAACTCCCGCTCCAGGCGCTGAATCGCCGCGCTGACCTGCCCAGGTAACAAATTCACCTCACGCGCCGCGCGCGAGAAGCTGCCTAACGCGGCAGAACGCACAAATAGGGTGACATCTTCCAGTCGGATCATCTTCTTTCTAGCCAGGGTAGTCAGCAGGGATTTTCACTCTAAGAGTGAAAGTGTTCACCTGCAACTGGCATTTTTCAATCCGCTGCAGCCCGCTATGCTGAGTTCAATTAACGAAACCTGCTGATGAATAAGGATCTGTCCGATGAAAGCCATCGTCTATAGCCAAAACGGTTTACCGATTTCTGATGAAAATGCGCTGTATGAACTCGATGTAGAGAAGCCGGTACCCGGCGCACGCGATCTGCTGGTAAAAATTCACGCGATTGCGGTGAATCCAGTGGATACCAAAGTGCGCGCCGGTGCGCCCACCGATAAGCCGCGCATTCTGGGCTGGGATGCGGTCGGTGTGGTGGAGGCGATTGGCAGCGACGTTACGCTGTTCCAGCCGGGCGATGCCGTGTTTTACGCTGGTGATATCACGCGCGCGGGCAGCTATGCCGAATATGGGCTGGTGGATGAACGCATCGCCGGGCACAAACCACGTTCGCTGAACGAAGCGGATGCGGCCGCGCTGCCGCTGACCTCGCTTACGGCCTGGGAGTTGCTGTTTGATCGTCTGGAAGTGCAGGCCGAAGACAACGCGGCACTGCTGATTATCGGCGCAGGCGGCGGCGTCGGTTCGATGCTGACTCAGCTCGCCAGCAAACTCACTAAACTGACCGTGATCGGCACCGCCTCGCGCCCGGAAACCGCCGATTGGGTACGTTCCCTGGGCGCGCATCATGTGATTGATCATCACCGTCCGCTGGGCGAGCAGCTGGCAGCGATTGGCCACCCGGAGGTGCGCTATGTCGCCTCGCTCACCCATACCGACAGCTATTACCCGCAGCTGATCGATGCTATCGCCCCGCAGGGCAAACTGGCGTTAATTGACGATCCAGAAACGCTGGATGCGGTACCGCTGAAGCGTAAAGCCATTTCGCTGCACTGGGAGTTGATGTTTACCCGCTCGCTGTTCCACACCGCCGATATGCAGCGTCAGCATGAAATTCTGCAGCGCATCAGCCAGTTGATTGATGACAAAACCCTGCAAACCACGGCGGGAGAACATCACGGCACGATTAATGCCGCTAATTTGCGTAAAGCCCACGCGCTGATCGAGAGCGGACGCGCGCGCGGCAAGATTGTGCTGAGCGGGTTTTAAGCTTTAACCATGCGCAATAAATTGCGCCGCTACAGATAACTGCACGCTGCTGTAGCGGCGCGATTTATCGCGCAATGTCGACACCAGAATTTTATTGATCCGAAAACAAGGAATCTGACATGACACTCAATGATGCCGTTGCCCGTCGTCACACTGTAAAAGCCTTTGCGGGCGGCAAAAATTTACCGCAGGACGAAATTGATACCTTGCTGAACGTCCTGCGCAACAGCCCGTCTTCGGTAAATTCGCAGCCGTGGCACTTTGTAGTGGCATCAACGGCTGCTGGTCGCGAGCAGATGGCAAAATCCACTGACGGCGCGTTCGTCTATAACAGCCCGAAAGTGCTGAACGCGTCGCACGTTATCGCGCTGTGCATGCGTACCGATCTGGATGAAGCGCATCTGCAAAATGTGCTGGCGCAGGAAGAGGCTGACGGTCGATTCGCTAAGCCGGAAGGCAAAGCGGGGCAGGATAAGAGCCGCCGCAGCTACGTGGATATGCATCGTTACGAGCAGCGCGATGTGCCGCAGTGGATGGAAAAACAGGTTTACCTGGCGCTGGGTGGTTTGCTGCTGGGCGCGGCGATGTTGGGCATTGATGCCACGCTGATGGAAGGATTTGATCCGCGCGCGTTAGATCAGGCGCTCGGTCTGCGTGAGAAGGGCTTTACCAGCGTGGTGCTGGTGTCGCTGGGTTACCGCAGCGAAGATGATTTCAACGCCGCGTTACCAAAATCACGCTTGCCGCGTGAAGAGATTTTCACCTTCATTTGACGCCGGATTGCCTGTCGTAGGGTGCGCATTGCTGCGCACCCTTTCGATGGCCGCTCTTACGCTAAGGAAATCGCAGCGTAAAGCGGTTCACGCCATGCTCGCTGTGCACCTCGCAGCTTCCCTGATGCAGGCGCATAATGCTGCGCACAATCGATAATCCCAATCCGCTGCTGCCCTGATGACGCGATGTATCGGCACGCCAGAAACGATCAAAGATGCGCGCCTGCTGTTCGGCACTGAGCGCTGGACCGTGATTTTCCACCATCAGGCTGCTGCCGTGATTAAAAATCCGGATGGTGCTATCGCCATCGCCATAGCGCAGCGCGTTGGCCATCAGGTTCGCCAGCGCGCGCTGCAACAGCTGGGGATCGGCGCGCAGTTCGCCGCACAGCGTCATCTCCAGCCGCATTGCCTGCTCTTCCGCCATGCCGTCAAAGTACGCTTGCAACTTCTCACCCAGCAGCGCCAGATCGATGTTTTGCACATCCATCGCCTGGCTGGCATCTTCCGCCTTCGCCAGAAACAGCATGTTGTCGATCATCTTCGCCAGACGTTCCAGCTCCTCATAATTGGAGCCGAGCAGCGCCTGATAGTCGCTGACGCTGCGGGTCTGGCTGAGCGCCACTTCGGTTTGACCGATCAAGGTGCCGATGGGCGTGCGCAGGTCGTGCGCCATATCCGCTGAGACCTGGCTTAACTGCTGATAACCGCTTTCGAGGCGGCTGAGCATTTGGTTAAACGCGGCGACCAATGGCTGCAGTTCTGCAGGCGCCCGCTCGGGCATGCGCTGTGACAAGTGGCGCACATCAATCGCATCCGCCTGCGCCGCCAAACGCCGCAGCGGAATTAGGCCGCGCCGCACCAGCCAAATGCTGATCGCTGCCACCAGCAATGCCGCCAGCGCGGTGGTGAGGATGATTTGATCGCGATAGCTGTTCAGCGTTTGCGTACGATCGCTCATCAGGCGGCCGGTGATGATCTCAATCTCTCCGCTGCCATCGCGCGTGGGCGTTAGCGCCGCAGCCGAGATAAACGGCGTGCCGTCAGCGGCGGCGAGATGATGCACCGACGCAAGCGATAAGGGTTGATCGGCCGCTACCGGCGTAATCGTGGGGATCGGGCGTTGGCCGGGATTGACCACGATCAGCGGCGGCTGGCCGGGAAAGCGCAGCACCAATAGCGACTCGGTATTGCCGAGCATGTTGGCAAACAAGCGCGGCTTCTGCTGAATCAGCGTCACGGCATCTTCATCGCGCAGCAGGGTGCGAATCTGATCGATACGATTGAGCAGCGCCGCATCGTCGCGCACGCCAATTTGCGTCGCCAGCGAGTGATAGAGCGCGAGGCCGCTGAGGGAAAAAATCACTATCACCGTCGCACTCAGCAGCAGCGACAGGCGTGCGGCGAGTGAACGTTGCTTCATGATTCGGCTTCGCAGCGATAACCCACGCCGTGCACGGTATGAATCAGCGGCTGAGCAAACGGGCCATCAATTTTCTGCCGCAGACGTTTCACCGCCACATCCACCACGTTGGTGTCGCTATCAAAATTCATGTCCCACACGCGTGAAGCAATTAAAGTACGCGTCAGCACTTCGCCCGGATGCAGCATGAACAGGTGCAGCAGGTTGAACTCTTTGTTGGTGAGATCGATGCGCTGGCCACCACGCTCGACGCGCCGCTTCAAGAAATCGAGCTGCAAATCGGCAAGCCGCAGAATATCCGGCAGCTTCTGCTGACCGCCGCGCCGCAGCTGCGTGCGCACGCGCGCCAGCAGCTCGGCAAACGAGAAGGGTTTAACCAGATAATCATCCGCGCCCAGCTCCAGCCCTTTGATCCGATCTTCCAGCGTGCTTTTGGCGGTGAGGAAAATCACCGGCGTATGCGTCTGTTTATCCAGCGCCGCCATCACCTGCCAGCCATCCATACCGGGCATCATTACGTCGAGTAAAATCAAATCGTAATGATGCTCCTGCGCATAGAACAAGCCATCCTGGCCGTTATCCGCCACATCGACGATAAATCCCGCTTCCGTCAATCCTTTGCGCATGTAATCGCGCGCTTTGGCTTCATCTTCAATCACCAAAATTTTCATGCGCTGCTCCGCGGGACAAAGTTTCAGGGCTGCGCGTGCAGCGCGGCTTGTTCTATCAATTTCGCGACATCATCAGGATGCGATTGATAGACCGAGTGGCTGGCACCGGCAATTTCCACCGTGTGGCTGTGCGCACGTTTGGCATACATGCGCTCCAGATCGGGACTGATGATTTTGTCAGCTTTCGCCACCATGTACCAGCTAGGCTTGGTCTTCCACGCCGGATCAGGAATGTTGGCGGTGAACACCGCCGCGTTAGTTGGCATCTGTGCGTGGGCTTCAAAATCGGCCTGGGCAGCCGGTAAATCGGCAGCGAAATCGCCGTGGTAATTTTCGGGGGCGATAGTCAGATAATCATCACTCGATTTCGCGAACGGATGCGCACTGTTAGGGAATTTTTTGCCATTACTGGCTTCCGTCTCGCCGTTGTCCAGCGCGTGGGCAGCGATATAAACCAGGCCCGCGACTTTATTGTCGTTACCGGCTTCGCTGATGATGGCGCCGCCGTAGCTGTGGCCGACCAAAATCACTGGCCCGTTTTGCTGATCGATAATGCGTCGCGTCGCCGTCACATCTTGCGCAAAACCCGTCAGCGGCTCCTGCACCAGCGTCACTTTGTAGCCATCATGCGTTAAACGATCGTACACCGGACGCCAGCCGGCACCGCCGACAAACGCGCCGTGCACCAGCACAATGTTGTTCACCGGCTGCGCCTGAGCCTGAGCCGCGCCGCCTGCGATAGCCAGCAGCATGCTCGCTGCGAGAGTCAGTTTGTTCATTTTCATTTGGTTAATCCTGATTGCGAAGGTTGGCCTACAGGATAGGGAACAGGCGCTGACAGCAGGGTGAGCGAGTTATGACAAAAGAATGACATCGACCAAAACGCATATGTCGATCCCGCGCAATCGATCAAAAATTTCGTGAACATCCTCGCATTTTGAATAGTTCCAGAGCGTCACTGCTTGCCAAAAGACAAACTGAGTGTAATTTATCCCATAACTTCACAAATAATCGTGAAGACGGAAAGTACATTACAACCGTCATCAAGGATCCTTCCTCATGTCCGAATTAAAGTTTGCTACACGTTTGAACTCTTTCGCCTCTGGGGCGCACCTTTACTGGCCAGATCTTCAGGGAAAACCTTCTGTTTTACAGATGATTGCGCGTGCAGGAAAAGTGCAGGGGCTCACGCATTTGGACCTCAACTATCCGCAGCACATCACCACGGATATCCACACCATGCGCCAGGCGATTGACGATGCCGGCTTAGCCGTCAACGGCATGCAGATGCGTTGGGATGCGCCGCAGTTCAAAATTGGTGCCTTTACCAACCCGGATGCGAAGATTCGTCGCGAAGCTATCGAACTGACTAAGCGTGGTATCGACGCCGGTCGCGAATTCGGTTCACGTTTAATGACATTGTGGATGGGGCAGGACGGCTTCGATTACTGCTTCCAGGCTGACTATAAAAAGATGTGGGAAGACGCGGTGAGCGCGGTACGTGAAGTTGCGGAATATGCGCCAGATATCGACGTCAGCATCGAATACAAACCCAACGAACCACGCGCTTACAGCATCTTCCCGAACGCCACTACGTGTCTGCTGGCGGTAGAAGAGGCCGGTTGCGCCAACCTCGGCATTACGCTGGATTTCGCCCACGTGTTGTTTGCTAACGAAATCCCCGCCTTTGCCGCCGCGATGGTTGCGCGCCGTTCGCGCCTGCTGGGTCTGGATCTTAACGACGGCTGGGGCAAACGCGATGACGGTTTGATGGCCGGTTCGGTGAATCCGCGCGCCACGCTGGAATTCCTCTGGCAGATGCAGCGCGACGGTTATCAGGGCGCGTACTACTTCGATACCTTCCCGGATGCCAGCGGTCTGGATCCGATTCGTGAAGCGGAAATCAATATCGCGACGGTGACTCGCCTGCTGAAACTGTGCGAGAAACTCAATAATAATCCGGCGCTGGATGAAGCCATCAGCCGTCAGGATGCGGTGGCATCGCAACAAATTGTCAATGACATCATGCTTGCCCGTTAAGCAAACCAACAACACCAACGTTCCGCGAAAACTATAAAAAGGCTAACACCATGAAAAAACTCTTACTCTCTGCCCTGACCTCAGCGTTGTTGTGCTCCAGCGTTTACGCCGCCACATTAGCGCCGTTGAAATCCGATTCCGAGCCGGATCGCACCGACTGGACGCAACTGGAAAGCAAGTACGGCCCGATGCCTAAAGTCGATGCCAAACTGAAAATTGGTGGCGTGTCGAAAACGTTGACCAACGAATACTGGCGTTCTCTCGGCGAAGGCTATCAAAACGTCGCGAAGAAATATGGTTTCACCGTGGCGTACCAGGCGGCGGCCAATGAGGACGATCAGCTCGGTCAGCTGTCGATTGCCGAAACGCTGATTGCGCAGGGCTTTAATGGCCTGCTGGTCTCGCCGCAAACGGATATCAACCTCGAACCGGCGCTGGAGAGCGCCAGCAGCAAAGGTATTCCGGTGGTGAACGTTAACGATGCGGTGGTACCAAGCGCGCGATATTACGTGGGCAACGTGCAGAAAGATAACGGGGCACGCGTGGCGAAATGGTTTATCCAGCACCATCCGCAAGGCGGCAAAGTGGCGGTGATTGAAGGGCAGCCGGGCGTTTATGCGGCAGGCCAGCGCACCGCCGGTTTCAAAGAAACGCTGCAGGCTAATGGCAAGTTCAACATCGTGGCCAGCGTGCCGGCCAACTGGAGCCGTGAGCAGGCATTCAACGCCGCGTCGACCATTTTGCAGCAGCATCCTGATTTGATCGGTTTCTACGCCAATAACGACACCATGGCGTTGGGCGTAGTTGAAGCGGTGAGCGCGCAGAATAAAGCCAAACAAACTGCGGTATTTGGCACCGACGGCATTTCAGATGCCTATGCCTCAATCAAGCGCGGTGAATTGACCGGCACGGTGGATAGCTTCCCGGTGCTGACTGGGGAAGTGGCGACAGAAGTGATCCTGCGTCTGATCGGTGGTCAGAAACTGTCGCGCGTGGTGACCACGCCGCAGGCGCTGATCACCAAAGATAACGCCGAGGCGTTTTCAACCAAAGACAACAACAAACTGCGTCAGTTGCTGGCACAGCAGTAAAACAGGCGGAGAGCGTATGGAACAGTATCGCTTAATGATGCGCAGCATCACAAAAACCTACGGCAGCGCTGCGGCGCTGCAAGAGGTGGACTTTATGGTGCGGCCAGGTGAAGTACACGCGCTCATCGGTGAGAACGGCGCGGGTAAATCGACGCTGCTGAACATTCTTTCCGGTGTGCGTCCGGCTGACAGCGGTGAGATTTATGTCAACGGTCAGCAGGTGCAGATGAAGAATCCGTTGAGCGCACGCCATGCCGGCATCGCGATGATTCACCAGGAATTACAGCATGTTCCCGAGCTCTCCGTAGCCCAGAATATGTTTCTCGGTCGCCCGCTGACCACCATGAACGGTTTGTTTGTCGATAAGCGCGCACAGCTGGCCCGAGCGGTGCACATTCTTAAGCAGCTTGACCCGAGCATTAATCCGGCCGAGCCGATTAAGAATCTCAAGGTATCACAGCAGCAGATCGTCGAAATTGCCCGCGCGCTGCTGGATGAGGCCAAAATCATTGCCATGGATGAGCCCACCTCGAGCCTGACGCCACGCGAGTTTGACCGTCTGGCTGAACTGATTGCGGATTTGAAATCCACCGGTGTGTCGTTGATTTACGTGTCGCACAAGATGAACGAGATTTTCCAGGTGTGCGATCGCGCCACCATCATGCGCGATGGTCGCCAGGTTGGCGTGGTGAACATCTTCGATGAAACCGAAGAGAGCATCGTCGCCAAAATGGTCGGGCGTAAAATCGAAAAGCTGGAACATCACTCCTGGGCCAGCGATCGTCAGGTGCTGCAGGTGGAAAATGTGGCACGCGGCAACGAGATTAAACCGGCCAGCTTCACTGTCTGCGCGGGAGAAGTGCTGGGCATTGCCGGGTTGGTGGGAGCCGGTCGAACCGAGTTGCTGAAGCTGATTGCGGGCATCGATAAACGCAGCGCGGGTGAAGTGCGCGTTAACGGCAAAGCGGTGCGCAATCACAATGTCAGCGCCGCCATTCGTGCCGGTATTGGTTTAGTGCCGGAAGATCGTAAGAAAGAGGGCATCATCAAGGCGCGCGCCGTGAAAATGAACATGGCGCTGCCGTCGATGCGCAACTTCACGCTGGGCGGATTGATCCGTAAAGCCAAACTGAACCAGGTGGCGCAGGAGGTGATGTCAGATCTGAAACTGCGCCCGCTGAATATCGAAAAACCGATCGGCACGCTCAGCGGCGGTAATCAGCAGAAAGTGATTATTGGTCGCTGGGTAGCGGCAGATGCAGACGTATTTTTATTTGATGAACCGACCCGGGGAATTGATATCGGTGCCAAGTCAGAAATTTATAATCTGATTGAGAAACTGGCACAACAAGGCAAAGCTATTGTGGTGGTCTCTTCGGAAATGACGGAAATACTGCGGGTATCCGATCGCGTATTAGTGATGCGCGAAGGAAAAATTACCCGCGAGCTGCAGGGTGCGGAAATTACCGAAGAGAATATCGCGAGCTTTGCGATTAAAGAAATTAAAGAAGCCGTTTAACGCTTATTCTATCAAGGCTAAATTATGATGACGCAAAGTACCACTCAGTCTACGACTGCGCCGTCGGCGCTGCTCAAATTTAATCTGCGCGACGCGGGCACGTTAATCGGTCTGATCATTATCGTCGTAACCTTTTCATTCTTATCGCCGGTATTTTTTACCGTACCAAACCTGCTGAATATTCTGCAGCAGTCATCGATTAACGCTTTAATTGCGTTAGGTATGACGCTGGTGATTATTTCGGGCGGCATTGACCTTTCCGTGGGGCCTACGGCAGCGCTGTCTGCGGTATTAGGTGCCACCATGATGGTAGCGGGCGTACCGGTACCGGTAGCGATTATGGCCACCCTGGGTATTGGCGCACTGTGCGGCGTATTTAGCGGCACATTAATTGCCTACGCGGGATTGCAGCCGTTTATTGTTACGCTCGGCGGTTTATCATTATTCCGTGCCATTGCGCTAATCTATACTGGCGGTAATCCGGTGTTTGGTATTCCGATGGAATTCCGCAGTATTATTAATAGTACGGTATTCGGTGTGCCGACGCCGATTGTGATTGTGGCGGTGATTGCGCTGCTGTTATGGGTAGTAATGAATAAAACCCCGCTGGGCGAATACATTCTTGCGGTGGGCGGTAATGAAGAAGCGGCGCGCGTGGCTGGCGTACCGGTTAAGCGCACTAAAGTCACGGTGTATATTATTTCCGGCACGCTGGCATCTCTGGCATCGTTAATTCTGATTGGTCGCTTAGGGGCAGCTGAACCCACCATCGGTAATTTGTGGGAACTCGATGCCATTGCGGCGGCGGCCATTGGTGGCGCCTCGCTGATGGGCGGCAAAGGCAGCATTATCGGCACGTTAATTGGTGCTATTATTCTCGGTGCCTTGCGTAATGGCTTGACTCTGCTAAATATTCAGGCCTTTTATCAATTGCTTGCTACAGGCCTAATCATTATCATAGCGATGTTGATTGACCGGGCGACAAGAGGCAGGTAATGAAGCAAGATCCGCGAGCCATTGGCGCTCAAATTCGCATGCGCTTACCGCAACTGACGCCGCTAGAAAGACGCGTAGCAGAAGCGATTATTGCCAGAACCGACATTAATGAACAAACATCGCTGCAAGAGATCGCTGAGGAAAATGGTGTCTCACAGGCGATGATTGTGAAAATTACCAAGAAGCTTAACTTTACCGGCTTTCGTAATTTTCGTACCGGGCTGATCTATTATAATCAGTCGGAAGTGGCCGGTTTGCATGCGGAAATTGAGCCGGATGATTCGTCGGAACAATTGCTGGCGAAAGTATTCAGAACCTCGATTCAGGCGATAGAAGAGACCTTATCAATTCTGGATATTGCGCAGTTTAACCGCGCGGCAGATATATTATTTAAAGCACGTCATATTGATCTTTATGCTGTGGGTGGCTCTGCCACAGTGGCGCGCGATTTATCGCATAAGCTACTCAAGATTGGTATTAAATCGACGGCTTATGATGATGCCCATATTATGCTGATGTCGGCAGCGGTATTGTCTGATGATGATGTGGTTATCGCCATCAGCCATTCCGGTGCCACACGCGCGGTAAATGATCCTATTAAGCTGGCGGCACGTAACGGCGCAAAAATTATTGCGATTACGAATTATGCCGAGTCGCCTATTGCGCAAATTGCGCATGTGGTTCTTACATCAACTTCTCAGGGATCGCATCTGCTTGGCGAAAATGCCGCTTCACGTATCGCGCAGTTAAATATTCTCGATGCGTTATTCGTCGCGATTGCCAAAAAAGATCTTAAGCTGGCAGAAACTAATCTGATGAAAACCCAGCGTGCGGTTCAGGACCTGCGGGACTTTTAAACCATGAACAAAATCATTGTTGCCGGAAGCTTGCATTACGACATTATGCTGGCGGCTCACCATCGCCCGGAAAAAGGCGAAACGGTTATCGGGAACGGCTGCAGTTATAAATTTGGTGGTAAAGGCGGTAATCAAGCGGTTGCGGCGGCGCGTGCCGGTGTACCGGTGAGTTTTGTCGGCGCCGTGGGCGATGATATGCAGGGCGAATTTCTCATCAGCGCGCTGCAGGCAGCGGGCGTGGATACCCAGGCGGTGGCGATTTTGACCGGCACGCCTTCCGGTATGAGCGTGGCAATTAGCGATGCCGAAGGGGATTACGGCGCGGTGGTGGTGTCGAATGCCAATCTGCATATTGATGTCGCGGCGTTGAACGCTGAGTTGTGGCGCGATGCCGGTATGCTGGTGCTGCAAAACGAGGTGCCGGCCAGCGTGAATATGCAACTGGCGCAGCAGGCGCAGCAGCGGGGTATTCCAGTGTGCATCAACGCGGCTCCGGCACGTGACATCGCGCCGGAACTGACGGAGTGCGTACAGCTGCTGATCGTCAACGCGGTGGAAGCGCGTGATATGTGTCAGATCGCGGTAACCGACCTGGCCTCGGCCTGTGAAGCGGCGCAAGCGTTGGCGCAGCGTTTCCCGCAGGTGATCGTTACGGCGGGGGAACACGGGCTGGCGCTGTGTGAAGCGGGCGGTACGGCGTTTAGCATTGCGGCCATTCCGGTCAAGCTGGTGAGTACACATGGCGCGGGCGATTGCTTCGTCGGGGTGCTGAGTCAGGCGCTGCTGGCGGGCCTCAGTCTGGTGGATGCAGCAGACAAAGCCAATCAGGCGGCAGCTGAACACGTTTCTCGTCCCGTTGCGGTCTGATGCGCGCTATCTCCGGCATTAAGTTTCTCTTACTGCCGGAGATAAAATCACTTAACTCCTTCTGTTTAATAAGAAATTCATCTGCACACTAACCCTCTTTTTAGTGGTGACATTGTTTCCATCATGTTATTAACTCTGCATGCTGTTGTGAATTTACCTGCCTGCCGGAGATAACAATGAACAAAAAGCTGTCCTTCGCGTTACTGCTTTCCCTGAGCGCTTTCAGCCATGTGACGTTTGCCGAGCAAACCTTGCGCTTCGGTGTTGATCCCACTTTCCCACCGTTTGAATCCAAAGCCAGCGACGGTTCGCTGCAGGGCTTTGATATCGATCTCGGCAACGCGATTTGCGCCCAGGCCAAGGTTAAATGCCAGTGGGTGCAGATTGGCTTTGATGGCAGCATTCCGGCGCTGCAAGCGAGGAAATTTGATGCCATTCTCTCGGCGATGTCGATGACCGAGAAGCGTCGCGAGCAGGTAGCTTTCAGTGACATGCTCTACATCACGCCGAGTGCGCTGCTGACACCGGCAAAAAGTCCGCTGACTGGCGACATCAAAGCGTTACGCGGTAAAAAGATTGGCGTGGCACAGGGCACCATTCAGGAAACCTATGCTAAAGGGAAGTGGGCGACGCAAGGGGTGAACGTGGTCTCATACCCGAACCAGATGGAGATCTATCCGGACCTTGTCGCCGGTCGTCTTGATGCCAGCCTGGCGAATGCGGTCTCGGCTGAGCAGGGTTTCCTCAGCACGCCGGAAGGCAAAGATTACGTCATCAGCGCCACGCTGGTAGATAAAGAGATCCTCGGCAACGGCGTGGGCATTGGACTACGCAAAGGTGATGAGGCCAACCTTAAATTGATCAATAGCGCATTGGCCGAACTGCACAGCAACGGCACCTACGATCAACTGGCGCAGAAGTATTTTAAATTCAAGGTCTACCCGTAATCAGAAGGCGCGGCCATTGGAACGGTGCGCATTAATGCGCACCCTACAATTCCCGTAGGGTCGCTATTTATGGCGACCTCGCCGCAAACCGTACCATGCTGGTCAGATCAATCCCGACCGCGATTAATTAGAGCAAGATCAATCATGCCTGACTTACCTCACTACACTATCCAGCGCGCGCGTTTTCTTGCCGCCGTCAGACGCCATAACGGCGCATTAACCTCTTACCCCCATCCGTTACCCGGCCCGCAAGGTGAAGAGTTGTTTACCGATGTTGCCGTCATCGGTGCTGCTAACGCTGCAAAGCTGATGCTGGTGATCTCCGGCACCCACGGCGTGGAAGGGTATTACGGCTCCGATTGTCAGATTGCCTGGCTGGATCTGTTCAATCTCACCTCGCTGCCCGCTGATACCGCGATTGTGCTGTTGCATCTGCTGAATCCGTGGGGTGCCGCGCACCTGCGGCGCGTTAATGAGGACAACATCGACCTTAACCGTAACTTCATCGATTTCTCGCATCCTGCGCCGGCGAATCCTGATTACGCTGCATGGCACGGCATCTATCACGGCGAGCGCAGTCACGCCGATCAACTGCTTGCGGAGACGCTAAACCATGCCGGTTGGCAGGCCGTCAAACGCGTGGTGGAAGCGGGACAATATGTCGCGGCGGACGGCTTTTTTTACGGCGGTCAGCAAGCCAGTTGGTCATACCGCACCCTGCAAAGCATTATCGCTAACCATTTGTCGCAGGCGAAAACCGTTATTAGTTTCGACTTGCACACCGGCGCGGGCGCGTGGGGACATCCGATGCTGCTGTCGATTGCCGAGCAGCGTTTCGCCGCGCACGACTGGGGCAAAGAAATATACGGCGAATGGCTAACGCTGCTGTTTACCGGCGCAGGTCGCGATAGTGAAACCGGCGTGACCGCCACCGCCACCGGTTATCTGTCGCAATTTTTACTCACCGCGTTACCTGAGGTGCAGATTTTGCCACTGGTGGTGGAGTGCGGAACCTATCCTGGCGAAGAGATGCATCGCCGCGTGCGCGACGATCACTGGCTGCATCTGCAAGGCGATCCCGCCAGCGAGCCAGGGCGGGTGATCAAGCAGGCGTTAGTGGAGGGATTCTGGCCCGCCGATGCCGACTGGCGGGCGCTGGTGGCGTTTCGCACTCAGCAGATCTTTGTGCGCGGCTGGCGTGCGTTGCTGGCGACGTTATAACCGGCCATAAAACGTCATACGTGCGGTTTCCGACAGCGCAATACCCGGCGCGGTGTTATAGGCCAGCACCGCCAACATGCGGGTGATATCGCCTTCGGTAGGCGTGACGCGATGCAGTGAATTTCGTCCGCGGAACAGCACCAGATCCCCGGCGTCAATCGCCAGCGCCTCAACCGGATGGCGCTGATCCAGCACCGCCGCCACACCGTCAAAGTTCATCTCACCGGCATCGGCGTTGCGCAGATCTTTCACATACTGGAACACCGCCCCCGCGCGCGGTTTTTGCAGCAGCAGAGTGATGGCGAACGAGGAGTTATCGAAGTGCCAGCCCAGCTCCTGGCCGTCGGGCGCGTAGTGCAGATTGATCGACGAGAGCGGATCGGCATACGGATAAAGCGCCTCTTCACCGAGCACATCGCACAGGAAGCTTTTGAACAAGGCGTCATTGTAGAGCTGACGCAGCGGCGAATCGCTGCCAATCACGTCATCGGTGATGCAGCCTTTAGTGCTGATGACATCGCGGTTGCGCGGATGCTCGTCACTGAAGCTTTCATCCTTTTTCAGCAAATAGACGTTGTGTTTGCTGGCGGTGTGATAAGCCAGATGGCGCTGCGCATCGCCTTCGGCAATGATGGTTTGCAGCGCTGCGGGCTGTAAGAACTGGCGCAACACGAGCGCGCCGTGCTGGTTAAGTTGCTCGCGGCAGGTGCGGCGCCAGTCGGCGTCGGCCAGCGGATGCAGATCGAAACGAATCAAGGCAGACATAGCAGCAGTTCTCATTGTTTACGGGTGGGTAATCACTGTAACTCGCTGATATGTTAGTGCGTAACGATAAATATTTAACACCCTGCTAAGGAAACCTTAATGCCTGCGCAATCACCGCGTTTGCCAAAAATCAGCGTCATTCATTCGTTTAAAGTGGCGGCGGAGTTAGGCAGCCTGGCGAAAGCGGCGGCGCAGCTGGCGTTAACGCCTGCCGCCGTCAGCCAGCAGATTCGTCAGTTGGAAGAGCAGTTGGGCAGCGTGCTGTTTGTGCGCACCCAAAGCGGCGTGATGCTGACCGATATCGGCAAAGAGTATTTGCGCTACGTCACCGAGGCGTTCGACATTCTGCATCTCGGCCAGCAAAACCTGCGCCATGCGGCAGCGGCGCCAAAGCTGACGCTCTATTCATTGCCGGCTTTAGCATCGAAATGGTTGCTGCCCAACATTGCCCAGTGGCGCCAGCAGTGCCCCGGGATCGATTTATCCCTGCACGGCACGCATACGCAGGTAGATTTCAACGCCACGCCGGCTGATTTTGTCATCTGTTTTGGGGAAGATCGTTACCCACAACTCGATAAGCAGCTGCTGTTCCGCGACGAGGTCGTGCCGGTCGCCAGTCCGGCGCTGCTGCAACGCTTTGCCGGGCAGGACGTTCTGCAGCAGGCGCCGCTGATTCATCTTGATTGGGGCAACGAAGGGCGTTTCTTGCCTGACTGGCGCAGCTGGTTTCAGGCTAAAGGGATTGACGATCCGCCGCCGCAGCCGTCGTTCAGCTTTAATCTCACGTCGCTGGCGATTGATGCCGCCGTGGCAGGCGCGGGCTTGCTGCTCGGTCAGCGCCGATTAATATCTGCCGAACTGGCGCGCGGTGATTTGGTGATGGTCGATCCACTCAGCCTGCCGCTCAGCAAACCCTATTTCCTTGCCTGGCCACAGCGCTCGCTCAGCCAGCCCGGCAGCGATGCGCTGATCAACTGGCTCACGGCGCTTTCAAGTTAAAAAACTGTTAACAAATTCATCTTTCTCTGCATAGGTTTGCAGTAAGCTGTTGCGCTTTGCAGTAATGGCTCGAGGAAAGGGAGTTCAGTCGTGACCTCAGATCTCAATTTTTGGCTCACCGCGCTGGTGGTTGCTGTCACCATTGTGCTGTGGGCCAGCGCGCATTTACCGGAATACGTTACCGCGCTGCTGTTTTTTGCCGCGGCGATGCTGTTAAAATTGGCGCCTGCCAGCAGCGTGTTCAGCGGTTTTGCATCGTCGGCATTTTGGCTAGTACTGAGCGGTTTTGTGCTGGGTGCGGCGATCCGCAAAGTCGGCCTCGCGCAGCGTTGGGCCAACTATTTGGTGGTGCCGTTGAGCCAAAGTTGGCCGCGCATGGTGGCGGGAACGGTACTGCTCACATATTTACTGGCGTTTGTCATGCCCTCGAACATGGGCCGTATCGCGCTGCTGATGCCGGTGGTACTGGCGATGGGCGAACGCGCGGGCATCAAAGCGGGCAGCCGCGGCAGCATCGGTCTGGCGCTGGCCGTCGGATTTGGCACCTTTCAGCTCTCCGCCAGTATTCTGCCCGCCAACGTGCCGAATCTGGTGCTGAGCGGGGCGGCAGAAAGCGCGTATCAGCTACATCTGCAGTGGTTGCCGTGGTGGCTGCTGCACATGCCGGTGGTCGGCATCGGCAAGGGGTTGCTGTTGATTGGCTGCCTGCTGTGGCTGTTTCGTGCCAAACCTCAGGCGGTGCTGCAGCGCGATCGATTAACCGCGTTAAGCCGCAGCGAATGGCGATTAATCGGCCTGCTCACGATTACCTTAATGCTATGGATGACCGACAGCGTACACGGCCTGCCAGCCGCTTGGGTCGGATTAACAGCGGCCTGTATTTGTCTGCTGCCGCGCGTCGGCTTTATCTCCGGCGAGGATTTTGCCAGCGGCGTGAACTTCCGCACCTGTATTTACATCGCCGGGATACTTGGCGTTGCCACGCTGGTAGTGGATTCCGGTTTGGGGCGCATGATTGCCAACGCATTGCTCAGCGTGCTGCCGTTGCAGGATCACCCCTCGTT
This sequence comes from Pantoea sp. USHLN256, assembly GCF_037149875.1. Lineage (NCBI taxonomy): Bacteria > Pseudomonadati > Pseudomonadota > Gammaproteobacteria > Enterobacterales > Erwiniaceae > Pantoea > Pantoea sp. USHLN256. Next base: position 899,611 of record NZ_JBBCQO010000002.1, read on the forward strand.
CGGCAATTTTGGCGTGCTGAATGCGCTGGTGTCGCTGATGAATTTTGTGCTTACCGCCAATGGCGTACCGGCGATGGTGACGCCGATGGCGCAAGAGCTGGCGCATGCATCCGGCTTTCCGCTGCTCACCATCATCATGCTGCAGGTGTTTGCTTACGCCACGCCTTTGCTGCCTTACCAGGCATCGCCGGTGGTGGTGGCGATGGGCTTAGGTAACGTGCCGGCCAAAGCCGGTTTGCAGCTGTGCGCGTTGATCTTCCTGTTCAGCGTGCTGCTGCTGTTACCGCTGGATTACCTGTGGTTTCGGCTGCTAGGCTATGTCTGAACTTTCTCGCTGAGATGCTGTATGCCAGCCAATAACGATTGGGTTGATTTTCGTCGTGACGACGAGACCGGAATTGAGAGCGTGAACGCGCATTTTCGCGGGCACGCTTACGATCCGCACGATCACGATGAACTGCTGGTGGGCGTTACGCAGCAGGGGTTACAACGTTTCAACTGCCACCGCGCGCTGCACACCAGCACGCCGGGCCGGGCGATATTGATTGAGCCGGGCGCAGTGCATGATGGGCACGCGCCGGACGCTGAAGGTTTCACCTATGTCATGCTCTATCTGCCGCAGCGTTGGGTGGCGGAGATGATGCAGCGTCGCGGCTTGGGCGACGTGTCGCAGATTGAAGGCGCTTTCCGCCACACGCTCACCGACGACGCGCTGCTGGCGAGTGCGATTCAGCAAGCGTGGTTTGCGGTGCATCAGGGCGAAGGGCGGCTGGCACGCGATCAAAGCCTCGATCATCTACTTACCCTGCTGTCGCGCCATCTGGACACCAAGCCCAGCGTGCAGCGCAGCGAAGCCATGCGCCAGATGCAGCTGCTGCGCGACTATCTGCACGATTTTATGGCGCAGGATATTGGCCTGGATGATCTCTCGCGCCTCTCCGGCATCGATCGTTTTCGTCTCACACGTCAGTTCAAACAGGCATTTGGCCAATCCCCGCACGCCTATCTGGTACGCCTGCGGTTGCGCAGCGCGCGCGCATTACTGGCGCAGGGTATTGAACCGGTGCAGGTGGCGGCGCAGGTGGGATTTGCCGATCAAAGCCATCTTGGCCGCTGGTTTCAGCGTGCCTATCGCATGACGCCCGCCGCCTATCAACGCCAGTGCACAAACGTTCTATACGCTTCCCTGCCAGCTCTTAGATGATAAGGTTTTTGTTGTCATCGGAGAGTTGTTACAGATGTTTGATACCAAAATCGCCCTGATCGTACGTGATGATCTAGCCACCTGGCAGCGCCTGAACGTGGTGGCATTTCTCGCCACCGGCGTGGCCTCCGCCGCGCCCGAAATGATGGGTGCACCCTATGTTGATGCCAAAGAGCGTCAGTACGGCAATATGGCCGGTCAGCCGATGCTGGTGTTTGCCGGTGATTTAGCGGGATTACAGCGCGCGCATCGCCAGGGGCTAGAGCGTGAATTAACCCTCATTCCGTATGTGGAAGCGATGTTTTCCACCGGGCACGACGCGGCCAACCGCGCAGTGTTTAAGGCGGAGGACGCCGATAATCTGAACCTGGTGGGTATCGCACTACGCGGCCCGAAGAAGGCGGTGGATAAGGCGATTAAGGGACTGGCGTTGCACGGTTAGTGCGGGGTTTCCCTCACCCTAACCCTCTCCCGCAGGCGGGAGAGGGAATCGCAAGTGCGGTTTTAACGTTCATCACTCGCTCCACCTAATTATGCCCTCTCCCACTTGTGGGAGAGGGCTAAGGTGAGGGCGCTTTCTACCCTCTCCGCCGCCCTGAGCAACAAATCTTCCCGCCCCCGTAACGCCAGCAACTCCAGCCCAATCGGCAAACCTTCCTGACTAAATCCGGCTGGAATGCTGATAGCTGGCGCACCGGTCACCGCTGAAACTAACGCATTGCTGCCTTCCTGCATCTCACCGTGCTTAACCGGCGGATGGCGCACCACCGGATAGGCCAATAGATTGATCTGATGCGCAGCGAAGAACTGCGCGAGTTGCTGATAGAGATCGTGCTGGCGCTGTTGCACCACCCGATAATCCTCGCTGTCGGTTCCCGCATGCTGCGCACGCGAAGTAAATACCGTTTCCAGCTGCGGATGGTAGCGCCTGGAGGCCACCACATCGGCAAGCGTTCGGCATCTGGCCTGCGGTTTATCTGCCAGCCAGGCCGCCAGCGCTGCAGCAAATTCATAGCCGATGATATTGGCCTCAGCGGCCAGCGTTGCCAGCTGCGGATAACTCACCTCTCGCGGTGCAAAATCGGCCAGCGCGGCACGCACTGCCTGATTAATCTCATCTTCATCCTGCGCAAAACCTTGCTGCCAGATGCCGATGCGCAGCGGTTCATCGCTTACTGCTAACGGTTGTTCGCCTAAAATCTCCAACGCTAAACGCAAATCCGCCGCCGAACGCGCCATCGGGCCAGGAATATCTTGGGTTGGCGACAGCGGCACAATGCCTTGGGTGCTGATGCCGCCGCGCGTCATGCGCAATCCGAACAGATGATTAAACGCCGCCGGAATGCGCACCGATCCAGCGGTATCGCTACCCATCGCCAGCGGTACATAGCCAGCCGCCACCGCCACGGCGGAACCGCTGCTCGATCCGCCCGGTGAACGCCCCGCAACCCACGCGTTGTGGGTGAAGCCGCTCAGTGACGACGCGCCGGTGATACCCGCCGCCAGCTCATGCATGGCGGTTTTGCCGATCAGAATCGCGCCTGCATCGCGCAGCCGGGTGACCAGCGGCGCATCCTCGCTGGCAATCACTTCACGCAGCAGCACCGAACCGGCGCTGGTTGGCCAGCCTTTGACGTCGATATTGTCTTTAATCAGCACCGGAATACCTTCCAGCCGTCGCACCCGCTCACCGCGCTGGCGACGCGTGTCGCTGGCGTCCGCCGCTGCTAACGCTTCTTCGGCAAACAGCCACGTAATGGCGTTGTAGCGTGGTTGATCTACATCGGCAATGCGCTGCAGCGCAAAGGCAGTTAACTGGCGAGCGCTCACCGTGCGTTGCGCTAGCGCCTGCAGTAAGTCGTTGATTGAAGCGGTGAGATAATCGGCGTATTGCATCAGGTTAAACCTCCAGCGGAATCCATTGCCCGTCGCGCGTGACGCGTCCACACGAGCTGCCAGTAAAGTGGGTGCTGAACCAGATTGCCTGATGTTGTGCGCACCAGTCCATCACGCGTTGACGCGAAGTAACGGCCAGCGCTTTATCTTCACAAAACAGTGAGTTCCAATGCGGATACTGGAACTGAATCGGATTGTGCATCACATCGCCAGCAAAAATGGCGCACTCACCGGCACTCTCCAGCTCAATCGACGCATGATCGCCGCTGTGCCCCGGCGTGGAGAGATAACGCAGCACGCCAGCAAACTGCGGCGATTGCTGCACGTCGATGCTCTCCAGTTGCCCACTCTTGATCAGCGGCAAAATGCTGTCGCGATAAAGTTCCTGAGTTGCCGGATGGTGCTGGCAATGCGCCAGTTCGCGTGCCGAGCAGATATAGCGCGCATTGGGAAACATCGGAGTCCATTGGCCGTCTTTTAGATGCGTATTCCAGCCGACATGATCGGTATGAATATGCGTCATCAGCACCAGCGTCACTTCTGCCGGATCGACACCCGCCTGCGCCAGGTTTTCTGCATACGGCGTATTGAGCTGATGAAACAGCGGCTTGTTATCGCGATGGCGTCCGTTGCCGGTCGCGGTATCGATAATGATGGTCTGTTCAGCGTGGCGCACCACCCAGCTGTGGATCGATATTTCCGCTGGCTGCTGAGCCAGTTCATCACTCATTTCCGCCCGATGCGGCGTAAACAGCACGCCCATTGGCAAGGATGCGGTTTGTTCGCTCACTTTGGTAATCAGGCAATCGCCCACGCGAATCGTCATCAGGTGCTCCTTATGGCTTGGTATCAGCGAAGAAGCCTCACTATACTGACGGCACTAACATTATTTAAATCGATTAAAATCATGCGAAACATCAATGAAAATGATTTCAGCCGCATCGACCTGAATTTGCTGGTGGTATTGCTGGTGATGTTTGAAGTGCGCAGCGTCACGCAGGCGGCACATCGGCTCTATCTGGGACAGCCAGCGGTCAGCGCGGCGTTGAAACGACTGCGTGAAATGTTTGACGATCCGCTGTTTGTGCGCGCTTCAAATGGCATGACGCCGACGCCGCGTGCTGAGCAACTGGTGCAGCAGTTTGCGCCGTTGATGCAGGATCTGCATCGCGTGATCTTCACCCAGCAGCCGTTTAATGCCGCGCAGGATAGCCACAGTTTTCGTATCGGCATGAGCGATTGGCTGGAGCATTGGCTGATGCCGGATCTGCTGGCTGAGCTGGCGCGCGTAGCGCCGAATATTGAGGTGAAAGTGATAGCCGCCGATCCGTGGCAGGCGGTGCCGTTAATGGAGCAGCAGCAGGCCGATGTGGCGATCGCGGTAGGTAATGAAACCAGCCGCGATCTCACGCGAGAGAAGATCCTGCGTGCCGGTTTCAGCACCCTGTGGGATCGCCAGCAAATTTCCTTAAATGCACCGCTGACGCTAGAGCAGTTTGTTCGCTACCAGCATGCGCTGGTGTCGTATCGTGGCGTGAGCGAAAGCGCGCTGGATCGCCAGTTGCAGCAGGGTTTAACGCGACGCGTGCGCTATGTCACACCGAATTTTTCCTCGTTACCGCTGCTGTTAAAACGCCTGCCGCTGTTTGCCACGGTGCCGCAAGGATTGGTGGAGTCCTGGCGTGAGCTGTTTGACCTGAACGCTGCGCCGGTGCCGGTTAGCATGCCGGATTATGAGGTTTCGCTGCTGTGGCACAACGCGCGCAGCGAAGATGCCGCCAATTGCTGGCTGCGGGACACGTTACGTACGTTGATAAAGAGTAAGCAGATTTTGAGGTGGCCATAAATGGCGCCCCTACCGCCATGTTGTAAGGTCGCCATTCATGGCGACCAGCGAACTCACCACGGCACCACGCGCCCTAAATAATCTAAATAATGAATCCCGCGCCGTCCGGCGTAGCTTTCCATGGTGTTCAGCAAATTCGGGATGCTCTCTTCAATAGTTAAACGCGCTTCCGGTCCGCCCATGTCGGTGCGTACCCAACCCGGCGCCATCAGCAACAGCGTACGATCGTCGGCGCTCCGCGCGGCGAAGCTGCGCATCAACATATTCAGCGCCGCTTTACTGCCGCGATACACTTCGTAATTGCCGTTAGTGTTGTTGGTCAAACTGCCCTGGCCGGATGACATTACCGCGATGGTGCCAGTGGCGCTGACGCGATCTTTAAAGGTCTCAATCACGCGCAGTGGACTCAGCGCGTTAGTCACCATGACGCGGATGAACTCCTCGGTTGACACATCAGCGATGGTTTCGCGGTCGTCATTTTTTACCCCGGCGTTGACGAACAGCATATCGAACTGCCGATCCGCCAGCCGCGTGTGCAGCGCTTGCACCTGTTCAGATTGATTGATGTCCACGCTTTCCACCGTCATCAGCTGCGGGAAGCGCTGCGCCAGGTGTTGCAGGTTTGCAGTTGAGTTTTCACGTCCGGTGGCGACCACCTGATACCCGCGCTGGAGCAGGGTTTCCGCCAGCGCCAAACCCAGTCCGCGTGAAGCGCCAATCAGTAATACGCGTGTTGCTTCGCTCATCGAGCTCTCCTTTGTGTAGATGCGATGCAAAGAGTGTAGCGTCGGGTGAGGGCAGGCGGAATACGCAGCATCTGCATTGATAACCTGCAGCAAACGCCTTGTCACCTGGCCATGAATCAGCGAGGATAGCGCGCATGAATAATGCCGATTTAAACCTGTTAATTGCCCTGGATGCGCTGTTGATTGAAGGCAGCGTGATTGGCGCAGCGCGTCGTCTGGGCCTGAGCGAATCGGCGATGAGCCGCACGCTTGGGCGCTTACGCGCCACTACTGGCGATGCGCTATTAGTGCGTGCCGGGCGTCAGATGGTGCTGACGCCTTATGCCGAAGCCATTCGTGAGCGCACCCATCACACGGTAGGTGAAGCGCGGGCAGTGTTAAGCCCGACGGCGCAGTCGCTGGATTTGCGCCAGTTACATCGTTGTTTCACCCTGCGCACCAATGAAGGGTTTGTCGAAGCCTTCGGCGGCGCGCTAATCGCCGCCGTGGCCGAACAAGCGCCGCAGGCGTGGCTCAGTTTTGTGCCAAAGCCGGAAAAAAGCGCGCGCGACTTGCGTGAAGGCAATATCGATCTGGAGATTGGTGTGCTGGGCAATATGGGTCCGGAGATTCGCTTGCAGGCGCTGTTTCGCGATGGCTTTGTTGGCGTGGTGCGTGCCGGACATGCGCTCACGCAACAGCTGGATATCGCGCAGTTTGCGGCCTTTGGACATATTGTGGCGTCACGCCGGGGTGAGCTGGGCGGGCCGATTCATGATGCGCTGCTGCAGGCCGGCTTAACGCGCAAGGTGGCGACGGTGGTGCCCGCATTTTCAACGGCGGTGGCGCTGGCGCAGGAATCGGATCTTGTCGCGCTGGTGCCGCGTTCACTGTTTCTTCATCATCCATTGATCAAAAACAGCAACAGGTTAGCGATGTTTGAACTGCCGTTCCCGACGCCTGAAATGACGGTGTCACAACTGTGGCATCCCAGGCTGGAAAATGACGCCGCACATCGTTGGCTGCGCGGCGTAGTAAAATGTGTTTGTCAGCCGCCGCGTACCGAACCGCGCCACACCACATCGGCCTGATACAGCAGGCTGTCGTGCTGCTGTTCACCTTGTGGCGTGAAGCCGGTGTCGTCCTGCTCGGTTTGTATCAACCATTTCACCGCGTCCTGGGCGAACTGCTCTACCGGCTGGGCAAAGGTGGTGAGATTATAAGATGACCAGCCAGCCTGGGCGATGTTGTCATAGCCGATCAAACAGAGGTCTTGCGGCACGCGCAGCGCAAAGCGGTGCCGCGCTTCATCCATAAATCCGCAGGCCACCAAATCCGTCACGCAGAACACGCCATCTGGACGTTGATGACGCGTCAGTAAGCGGTGCGCCAGAATTTGCCCGCTCTCGTAGGAGGTGGTGCCAAAGCGCTCCACCGTCACGCTTAAACCAGCGCGTTCCGCCGCCGTGACAAAGGTGGCTTCACGTTTTTTCAGGCTCGGCGTGCCCGCCAGCGAGTTGGCGAACGCCAGGTGCTGACAACCAGCGCGCTGAAACGCCATCACCGCGGTTTGTGCGGCACTCTCCGCATCAAGATTGATGCTGAGCGAGCCGGGTAACGCTTCGTCACGGTTGATAAGAATGATGCGCTGGCCATGTTTGTAGCACTGGCGCGTGATGGTGCGATCCGGCATGCCAGAGAGGATGATCGAAGCATCGGCGCGGAAATTAATCGCCTGCTGCAGCGCCGCTGAAACGCTGTTATCCGAGCGGTCGGTGTTGATCAGCATCGCCACTTTGCCCGCTTCTTGTAAAAATTGCGTCAGCCAGCGCACCAGACTGGCGCGATACGGCGTGGCGATTTCCGAGACGATTAGGCAGACAATACTGCTGCGGTTACGCACCAGCCCGCGCGCCAGATGATTGACGTGATAGCCCAACTCTTCCGCCGCCTTCATCACGCGTTCACGCGTCGCCGGCGACACGCTGGCACCTGGCGTAAACGCGCGCGATACCGCTGAGCGCGAAACGCCGGCACGATCGGCCACATCCTGCGCGCTCACCACCGCTTTCTCATACTGCATGCTCCACACCTCTTCACATTCTGGCTGAACAGAGTCTGCCTGAGATTGCAAAGCTGTGCAAACAGCTTGAGATCTCATTTGTTGCATTTTTGTGACATCGCCTGACATTTGCGCACTGTGGTGTTTGACAGGACAATTCTTGTTCATTACTACTTTGCACACACGTGCAAGAAAAGGTGCCAATGAAGCACCAACCCTACAATCCAGGAGAACACTATGCGAGTCACCTCAATGGCCATCGCGCTATCCCTCTGCTGCAGTGCACTGCCGTTTGCCGCCTCGGCAGCGGGCAACTTGAATATGGTCTGTTCCGCCGACGTGGTGGTGTGCGAACACATGACCAACATCTTCAGCAAGGCGCATCCGGATATTAAAGTCAGCATGGTGCGACTCTCAGCAGGCGAAGCCTATGCACGTCTACGCAGTGAAGCGCGCAATCCACGCACCGATATCTGGTGGGCCGGTACCGGCGATCCGCATATGCAGGCGGCGGAAGAGGGGCTGACGCAGGTGTACAAATCGCCGTTGCTCGATCAGCAGCAGGATTGGGCGCAGAAGCAGGCGGAAAACTCCGGCTATCGCACGGTAGGCATCTACGCCGGTGCGCTCGGTTGGGGTTACAACACCAAGCTGCTGGCATCGAAAAAGCTGAAAGAACCGAAATGCTGGGCCGATCTGCTGGATCCCAGCTTCAAAGGTGAAATCCAGATCGCTAACCCGAACTCCTCCGGCACGGCCTACAACACGCTGGCCACGCTGGTGCAGATCATGGGCGAAGATAAAGCCTTCGATTACCTGAAGAAGCTCAATGCCAACATTTCGCAGTACACCAAATCCGGTTCCGCCCCGGTGAAATCCGCCGCGCGTGGCGAAACCACCGTCGGCATCGTGTTTATGCATGATGCGGTGGCGATGGAGGTGGATGGTTTCCCGATCAAGACCGTCGCGCCGTGCGAAGGCACCGGCTATGAAATTGGCTCGATGTCGATTGTGAAAGGGGCACGCAACCTGGCGAATGCCAAAGTTTGGTACGACTGGGCGCTGAGTGCCGAAGCGCAATCGCACATGAAAGAGGCCAAATCCTTCCAGCTGCCGTCGAACCGCAACGCGGAGATTTCGGAGTACGCGCCGCGTTTCGAGAACATCAAACTGATCGATTACGACTTCAAAACCTACGGCGATTCGGCAAAACGCAAAGCGCTGCTGGGACGTTGGGATAAAGAGATCGGCGCTAGCGCGCAGTGATGATTTGCAGACATCGTAGCGGCGCAATTCATTGCGCGCCGTTAAAACCGCGCGATAAATCGCGCCGCTACGGATACGTGCACGCAATGACACTTTGGGGGAATGCATGAATGCACATAATCGCCGTCTGACAGGCGCGCTGGCTATCGGCGCAGTGGCATTGCTGCTGCTGCCGTGGTTTAGCCTGGAAGCCGGTTTCTTCAGCAGCGGCTGGCTAACCAGCCTGTGGAGCGACAGCGCCAGCGCGCCTGCACTTTGGCAACTGGGTGAACATCCGTGGCTGATGGTCGCCATCGCGCTGTGGGTGTTATGCGGCACCTGTGGTGTCTTGCCCAGCGCCGTGCGCAGCCGTTTGCTGCTGCTGTTTAGCGCGCTCGGCGTGCTGTTCCTGATCGTTGAAGGCCACGCCATCGGTTACAGCGGCTGGAGCTGGCTGTGGCTGGAAAACCGCTTCGGCGCGCTGGCGTCCGGTCAACCGGCTATGGGGGCAGGCGCACTGTTGTTGCTGACTACCTTCCTGCTGCTGTTCTCCTTCGCGCTGGCCGAACGCGGCGTGATGAAAGGCGATGCGTTTGTGGTGGCATCGCTGGTGCTACTCACCGCGCTGGTGAGCATCTTTGTGCTCTATCCGGTGCTGAGCATGTTCGTGGTGTCCGTACAGGATGTGGACGGCAGCTTTAAGCCGGATGGCTTGATCAGCAACCTTCAGGATCCCTCCATCTGGAGTCTCTCCTGTTTGTCGGGCGGCACCTGTGGCACCGCGTGGCGCACGCTGTGGCTGGCGCTGATGACCGCCGCCGGTTCCACGCTGCTCGGCCTGGCCTTTGCGCTGGCGGCAACCCGCACGCCGCTGCCGTGCAAAAAGGCGCTGCGCATGCTGACCATTTTGCCCATCATCACGCCGCCGTTTGTGATTGGTCTGGCGCTGATTCTGCTGTTTGGTCGTTCCGGTGTGGTCACTGAACATCTGGCGGCGCTGTTTGGCATCGAACCAGGTCGCTGGCTGTATGGCTTAACCGGTATCTGGATCGCGCAGGTGCTGTCGTTTACGCCCATTGCGTTTCTGGTGCTGATTGGCGTGGTGGAAGGCGTCAGTCCCTCACTGGAAGAGGCTTCACAAACGCTGCGTGCCAATCGCTGGCGCACCTTTACTCGCGTCTCATTGCCGTTGATGGCGCCGGGTTTAGCCAACGCGTTTTTAATTAGCTTTATTGAAAGCATGGCTGACTTCGGTAACCCGATGGTGCTGGGCGGCAGTCACGGCGTGCTCTCCACCGAAATCTTCTTCTCGGTGGTGGGCGCGCAAAACGATCCCAGCCGCGCTGCGGTGCTGGCGATGATTCTGCTGTGCTTCACGCTCACCGCTTTTGTGCTGCAACGCTGGTGGCTGGGCGGCAAAAACTTCGCCACCGTCACCGGTAAAGGCGACGGCGGTAAACACGTGCAGCTGCCGCGCGTGCTGCGTTACGGCGTCTACGGCATGGTGATTCCGTGGGGCCTGTTCACGCTGGTGATCTACGGCATGATTGTGGTGGGCGGCTTTGTGCAGTCGTGGGGCTTAAATGATGCGCTTACTATCGAGCACTACGTGCGTGCCTTTGGCGTCAGCTTCAGCAATGGACATCTGCTGTGGAGCGGCGTGGCGTGGAACTCCTTCTGGACCACGCTGGAGATTGCGTTGATTGCTGCGCCGCTAACGGCAATCGTCGGCCTGCTTACCGCCTGGCTGATCGTGCGGCAGAAGTTTGCCGGTCGTCAGACCTTCGAATTCCTGCTGATGCTCAGCTTCGCCATTCCCGGCACGGTCATCGGCGTGAGCTACGTGATGGCGTATAACCTGCCGCCGCTAGAGATCACCGGCACGGCGATGATCCTCGTAGCCTGCTTTGTGTTCCGCAATATGCCGGTTGGCGTACGCGGCGGCATCGCGGCGATGAGCCAGCTGGATAAAAGCCTCGATGAAGCGTCATTAACGCTGGGCGCCAATAGCTTCCGCACGCTGCGCAAAGTGGTGCTGCCACTGTTGAAACCGGCAATCAGCGCCGCGCTGGTGTACGCCTTTGTGCGTGCCATTACCTCAATCAGTGCGGTGATCTTCCTCGTCAGTGCGCAGTACAACATGGCCACGTCTTATATCGTTGGGCTGGTAGAAAACGGCGAATACGGCGTAGCGATTGCCTACTCCACGGTGCTGATTGTGGTGATGCTGCTGATTATCGGCATGTTCCAGTGGCTGGTGGGGGAACGGCGTCTACGCCGCGTAGCCCGTCCGGTCGATCTCGTTGTGCCGCCTGCTTCAACTTCATTAACTCAGGAGAGTGCCGTATGACACGCGTAACCGCCGGTTCTGTGGTGTTTGAACATGTCTCGAAACGCTTCGCCGGTTTTGATGCCATTCCCGATCTCTCATTGACTGTTGAGCCCGGCACGCTGGTCACGCTGCTGGGTCCATCCGGCTGCGGTAAAACCACCACGCTGCGTTTGCTGGCCGGGTTGGAGCATCCCACCGCCGGGCGCATTTTGATTGGTGGCAAAGATGTCACCAACTTGCCGGCCAACGAGCGCGACGTGGCGATGGTGTTTCAGTCTTACGCGCTGTTCCCGCATATGAGCGCGCTCGACAACATCATGTATGGCTTGCAATCGTCCGGCATGAATAAACGAGAAGCGCAGGACCGTGCGCGCGAAGGGTTGAAGCTGGTGGGGTTGGAACATCAGGGCCAGCGGCTGCCGTCGGAGCTCTCCGGTGGGCAGCAGCAGCGTATTGCGGTGGCGCGCGCGCTGGTGCTGGAGCCGCAGGTGCTGCTGCTGGATGAACCGCTCTCTAATCTTGATGAACGTTTACGGCGGCGCGTGCGCACCGATATCCGCGATCTACAGCAGCGACTCGGTTTCACCGCTGTGTATGTCACGCACGATCAGGAAGAGGCGTTGGCGGTGTCCGATAAGATTATTGTCATGAAAGAGGGGGATATTGCCCAGCAGGGCGCGCCGGAAAGCTTGTATCACGCGCCAAACTCGGTGTTTATCGCCGATTTTATGGGCGAAGCGAATATTCTGCCGTGCGAAGTGGAGCAACTGGAAGGCAGCGAAGCGCTGGTGCGCTTAGGCAGCCAGCGTTATCGCGTGCGCGGTAATGGCCTGAAAACCGGTGCAGCACAGCTGTCGGTGCGGCCACAGTTCATTACGCTGCGCGGTGAGGGCGCGGGAGCACTACGCGGGGAAGTGACGCACAGCACGTGGCTCGGCGACCATATCGAATATGAGGTGGCTACCGAATTGGGTTCGCTGTTCATTGTCGATGCGGAGATGGAGCAGCAGCTGCCGCTGGCATCGAACGTCGCCATCGATTTTAAACCTCAGGGTTTGGCCCTGATTGCCCGTTAATGTAAGGATGGATGATGAGTGAATTAGACAACGATCCGCTGTTATCACGCCTGATTCTGGCGGAAAAAGTCGCGCGCGCCGGCGGTGCCAAAGCGCTCGAGTATTTCCATCAGCGCGAGACCTTAGTGGTGGAAACCAAATACGATTTGCAGGATGTGGTGTCGCGCGCTGACCGTGAAGTGGAACAGATGATCGATCAGCAAATTCGCGCGCAGTTTGCGGATGACGGTTTCCTCGGCGAAGAGTACGGGCTGCAGCAGGGTTCATCAGGTTATACGTGGGTGGTCGATCCCATCGATGGCACCAGTCCGTTCCTGAACGGCATGCCAAACTGGTGCGTGTCAGTGGCGGTGTTACATGACGGCGTGCCGGTAATTGGCGTGATTTTCGCGCCTTATTATCAAGAGTGCTACGTGGCAGCGATCGGTCAGGGCGCGACGCTCAACGGCAAGCGCTTGCAGGTGGACGCGACGCGCACGCTGCAAAACCACGTCACCGGATTTGGTGCCAACAGCCACGTCAGCCCGGATGAAGTGGGCAAAATTCTCGCCTCGCTGCTGGCGGCGGGCGGCAACTTTATCCGCATCGGCTCGGGCGCATTGATGCTGGCATGGGTCGCCGCCGGCCGCGTGGTCGGTTATTACGAGCCTTACATGCATGCGTGGGATTGTCTGGCGGGTTATTGCCTGGTGAAAGAGGCGGGCGGCTGGTATCACCCGTTCAACACCGAAGGCGAACGTCTGCTGAAAGGCGCGCAGGTACTGGCCGTGGCACCGGGTGCAGAAGCCGATTTGAAGCGCATTGCCGGTTTGTAATCTTGGTTGTGGTCGCCATCAATGGCGACCCTACAGGCGTTTTAGCGATGATGAATCAGTAAGACGCATTGATGCTGAAGCGCGGGTGTTGAGGCGACATCCCAGCCCGCTGAGCGAGTGAGTGATTCCAGGGCGAGCCGCAGGGATGCGGCGAGAGGCGGCGCTGAGCAGGAGCGAATCGCCGCCGGTCCGTCAGGAATCGTGAAGGAGCGAAGGCACCGCGTAGCGGCGGGATGGGCTGGCGCAGGGCCGGGGAGTGAAGAGGGCGTGGCCTAGACGCCCTCTTCTCGGTCGCCGCACGGCGTAGATGAAACTGCCTCAGCCGATGGCGAACGAAAGTCGCTCAGCGCTTAACTGATCGGCATTACGCCATTTATGGCGACCTCCCATCAAACCAGAATAAATTCCCGATAACCCGACCAAATCACATAGATCGCAAAATAGACAAAGATCAACGCCGAGGCGAGATAGGAGTACTTCAGCAAGCGCTGCCCGAGCAACTTACCGCCCATGCTGCCCACCAGGCAGAGTACGCAGGTCCACACCACGCCCGCAATAAAGAAGCCGCCGAGGAAGGATGAGGTGGCGGCGGCGCTGCCGTGTCCCATACGCGAAATCAAGGCACCGCCCACGCTGGCGAACCACAGAATTGCAGTAGGTGACGACATCGCCAGCATCACGCCACGGCTAAACTCGCGCAGTAGCGATCGGTACGGCTGCTGTTCCGCTTCCGGCAATTCTGTCTGTTTACGCAGTGCGGCATACAGCATCTTGCCGGCAAACCACAGCAACAGCACGCCGCCACCAATCCATAGCACCCAACGTACGGCAGTAAATTGCAACACCACGGCCATTCCCGCTAGCGCCAGCAGCGCATAGACCAGGTCGCCAATGCAGGTGCCAATCCCCAGCCAGAAACCGTGAAAATAGCCGCGCTGCATCGCCAGCGTAATCATGGCGATATTGGCGAGACCAATATCCAGGCACAACGATAAACTCAGCAGAAAACCATTTGAAAACTGCAACATAGCAATGTCAGCATCCCTGGCATGTAAATGGAGTGTTATTAAATCACAACGTGATGTCACAAGTCGCACTATTCGTCGCGGGCAATTTATCGCGCTGCATGCAGGCATTAATGCTGCACTCACACAATTCATTCTTATTATGCTAATTCAGCCGTAAGTGACTCCACGTTCTTATCACAATGTTTAATCTCCTTTTAGCTTGCTTATAAATCTTGATATTGAGCGTGATAATTTATCCGGCAACTTTATGAGGGATGAATATGATTGCTATCAGAATGGAATTGTTATACCCGATTGGAATAAATGTTAATAACGAGGTGCTTAATCAATGAAGAAAATTAAACACCTCTATCTCTCTATTTTTATCGTCGCGCTCCTGACTTATCTGCTCTCAGCAGAATATGCCAATATTAACGCCAATGCGTTATTGTGGAGTTTACGGCAGAATACGGTGTTTCTGGCAGGTGTATTAGCTTGGTTTGGCATGTCGTTTACCATTATTCTGAGTATTCGCCATCCGTTACTTTCTCGCTGGTGCGGCGGTCTGGATAAAGCGTATAAGCTGCATAAGTGGTGTGCTATTTCATCGGTAGTGTTTGCGCTTATTCACTGGCTGGCAGAGAAAGTGCCGCATTGGTTAGTTGATGCCGGGGTGGTTACTCATCCCGGTGAATTGGGCCATATAGTCATGACGTCATGGCAGGAGAGTTTATTAGAGTTTGGACTGATACTGGCAGAGTATGGTTTGTATATTTTAATCGCGCTTTCACTGGTTTCCGTTACTAAAAAGATTCCATATCATATTTTCTATTATCTGCACAAAGCTTTCCCGGTGGTGTATATTGCCTGTGCGTATCATGTAATGACCTCACTCTTTAAAACCGAGTGGTGGCAAACACCGGCGGCTTACCTGCTGGCGCTGGTAACGTTGGTTGCGGTTGGCTGTGCGTTAATCTCGCTGTTTCAACGCACCGGGCGCCGTCATTCCGCTCAGGGCGAGATTCTACAAGTCGTTGCGGCACCGCAAGATATTGTAGAAGTTAAACTGCGCAACCCTGCCAATATCGCCATGTTACCCGGGCAATTTGCTTTCGTTCAGTTTGAACACTCAACCGAGCGTCATCCCTTTACGCTGTCTGATATTAATCCGCAACAGCAATCGCTGACCTTATCGATAAAAAAACTCGGCGATTATACCCGGCAGTTGGCTCACCATCTGCAGCCCGGCCAGCGCGTAAACATGGAGGGGCCTTATGGTGATTTCACCTTCAAGGCGACAGGTCATCAGCAATTGTGGGTTGCCGGCGGAATTGGTATTACGCCATTTATGGCGAAACTTAAAGACGCCGCCAGAAGAGGCGAAAAACTTTCTGGCGTAGAATTGTGGTATTTCACCCGACTCGAGAGTGGAATTAGTTATCCCGACTATTTACCAGCGCTGTGTCAGCAAACAGATGTGGTGCTGCACTATTTTACCGCCAACGCTATACAAACTCTGGAACAACGCGTGAGCGCAATCAAAGATAATCTGCACTCGGCAGCCTTGGATATTTGGTTCTGTGGTCCTGAAGGTCTGAAAAAATCGCTCATTCAGGCTGTAAATCAACACGAAATTAACCTTAAGGATTTCCATGCAGATTGCTTCACCTGGCGCTAATAAACTTATCGCAGAATGACGTGGCGGGTTTAATTAGCGTGTTTACTTCAATAATGTGAAGGCGGTCACCTTCAGTGGCCGTGCTGTCATCTGACGCACGCTATATTCGCTTAACAGTCGGTAAATCTATTATTTAGGCGGAGTGTTAAGTTGAATAAATCAAATAATTTTAACAGGCAGGGTTTAGCATCCAACCTATCCATGGCATTATCTGCGGTTGTTTTCATCTTAGCGGGAAGTGCAATGGCAACTGCAGCGGAACACCACAACCAAACGGCGTTAGTCGGCACATGGACCAGCATTCCGGATGCGCCGTTAGTGCAAAATCCGGGACATCCTAGCGAAGGCTTGTACCGATTGAAGGTCAATAGCGACGGCACCTTAACGCCACTTGATTTCATCAAAATGAAAAGCCCCTCGTGGATCGTGAAATCCCACGACGGCCGCTTTGCTTATACCACCAATGAAGAAAATGCCGGCGCCGTTACCGCGCTCGCCATCGATAACAGCGGCAAGGTGCGGGTGATCAATGCGGTGGATAGCCACGGCCAACAACCCACTCATGCGACCATCAGCCCGGATGGCAAATTCCTGTTTGTTGCCAACTACTCGGTGGCAAAAGGTGGTGCCAGCGTTGCGGTATTCCCGATTCATCATGATGGTTCACTCGGCGAACAGGTGCAGAACTTCCCATTTGCCGATGGAAGCGGCGCGGTGAAAGATCGTCAGGATGGCGGTCACGCGCACTCTACGACCTTCACCCCCGACGGCAAATATCTTTACGCGGCCGATCTCGGCGGCGATAAACTCCACGCTTACGCCTATCACGCGGGGAAAACCCAGCCGCTGCAGGCGGATACCGCGCGTGACGTCACTTTCCCGGCCGGATCGGGCCCGCGTCATATGGTGTTTTCACCCGATGGCAAACACGCTTATGTCACCACCGAAATGGCCGCTGAAGTCGTGGTGTTTGCCGTGCAGGACGATCGTTTGGAGCGACAAGCGGCGGTCAAACTGAATACAGAAAACAGCAGCGCCGAGTACAGAAGCGGTGGCGGCATCATCCTTAGCCCGAACGGCAAGTATCTGATTGCCGCTAACCGAGGTTCCGACAACAGTTTAGTGGTGTTCAGGATTGAGCAGGATGGCTCATTGGGTTCACCGGTGCGCTATAAGGCGGACGGTATCGAGCCACGCGCCTTCGCCTTTGATGCTAGCGGCAAATATTTGTACGTGGCAAACGTGTTCACTAACAACATCACCCTGTTCCATTTTGATGCGGAAAGCGGTGCGTTAAAAGCCGCGGGCGAGGTGGCGAAGATCGCGACGCCGACGGATATCAAGTTCTTTAATTAAGGGGGGGGGGGATTGCGGTCGCCATTTATGGCGTTATGCAAGTCAGTTAAGCAGCGCACTGGCATCGCAGTGGTTCCGCCCGCTAAGCATCCGGCAGTTTCAGAATGTGTGAAGCAGGCGGCCGGGCTAAGGTCCGAAGGCGCGGACCTTAGCAATCCGCGCCTGCGCCGTCCTCGCTGTTCCCTCGCTTATCACTCCGGCCTGACGGACCGCGCGGATTCGCCATCCCTGGCTCATGCCGCGCTTTCGCCGACGTCGTGTCGGCTCATCCTGGCCGTCACTCTGCGCTCGGCGCTGCGGATAGCGCCCAACACCATCGCCTGTCATTACCGTATCTGATTTGAAATTTTGCTGACTGAAGACTTTGGGTTACCTGGTCGCCATGAATGGCGACCCTACAGGCGATACAGCGGTGATGATTCAGGACCAGGCATTGATGCTGCAGCGCGGGTGTGGAGGCGACATCCCAGCCCGCTGAGCGAGTGAGGGATTCCAGGGCGAGCCGCAGGGATGCGGCGAGAGGCGGCGCTGAGCAGGAGCGAATCGCCGCCGGTCCGTCAGGAATCGTGAGGGAGTGAAGGCACCGCGTAGCGGCGGGATGGGCTGGCGCAGGGCCGGGGAGTGAAGAGGGCGTGGCCCAGACGCCCTCTTCTCGGTCGCCGCACGGCGTAGATGAAACTGCCTCAGCCGATGGCGAACGAAAGTCGCTCAGCGCTGAACTGATCGGCATTACGCCATTTATGGCGACCGTTAATAACGTCTTGGTTAGTCGTGCCATCCATTATATTTAAACGGACAGTCTGCATTAAATTTATATTTAATCTTTCGCACCTTATTGGTGCCCATTGCCATTTAACAGTGCGCACATTGCCGTAGCGGCGCAATTTATTGCGCATTTAATCACGCTATTACGACAATGTGCGGGGGTTATGTTATTTGGCCCACTTCTTGCTTTATAAAAAATAACGCCCCAACGCTGTGGCAACCCTCTGGTTAATGTAGACAACGCCGTCTGCCGATCTCTCTTATTCTCTCCGGCCTCCCGGAAACCTCCCAATTATTTTTCTTTACTTCCTTAAGGGGATGTTATGGCTATTAGTCGTCGTTCATTTATCCAGGGTTCAGCGGTATCGGCATTGGGATTAGCTGCGGGCGTAGCGCCTAAATTTACTTTCGCCGCCGATAGCAAGGACGCCATTAAAATCGCCAGTATTCTCGACCTCTCCGGCGGCCTCGATATCTACGGTAAGCCGATGTCGAATGCGGTTAATCTGGCCGCGGAAGAGATCAATGCCGCAGGTGGATTATTAGGGCGTCCACTGCAGGTAATTAATTACGATGCGCAGTCCAACATGCAGCTTTATGCGCAATATGCGCAGCAGGCGGCGCTAAAAGACAAAGTGGCGGTGGTGCACGGTGGAATAACCTCAGCCTCACGCGAAGTAATTCGTCCGGTATTGGATCGTTTTCGCTCGCTCTATTTTTATCCGGCGCAGTATGAAGGTGGAGTGTGTGACCGCAACTATTTCTCCTCAGGTTCTACTCCGGCACAAACCGTGGAAAAGCTGGTGCCTTATGCGGTGAAAAAGTGGGGTAAAAAAGTTTACGTGCTGGCGGCGGATTATAACTACGGTCAAATCGTCTCTGCCTGGGTGAAAAAATCGGTGCGTGATAACGGTGGCGAAGTAATGACCGTGGAATTCTTCCCGCTGGATGTCACCGATTTTGGTGCCGCAATTTCTAAAATCCAGAGCGCAAAACCCGACATGGTGTGGTCGGCGCTGGTGGGCGGCGCGCACATCTCGTTCTACCGCCAGTGGCATGCCGCCGGTATGAGCGGCAAGATCCCGATTGCCTCGACGGTGTTTGGCGGCGGCAACGAACACATCATTCTATCGCCGGAAGAGAGCAACGGCATTCTGGTGGCGGCCAACTATATGCAGGAAATTCCCTCGCCAGAGAACCAGGCCTTCGTCGAAAAATTCCATGCACGCTACGGTGCCAATACGCCGTATATCAGCGATTTAGCCATGGGCGCCTATCAGGGCATGCTGATTTGGGCTGAGGGGGTGCGCAAAGCGGGCGATATTGACCGCATGAAGGTGATTGAGGCGCTGGAATCCGGCATCACGCTAACGTCGCCCAGCGGCAAGCTCAGCGTCGATCCGGCTACCCATCACTGTTCGCTGGATGTGCACATCGCCGAAGTGGAAAACCATCAGATGAAAATTCTGGAAACCTTCCCCAATCAAGCACCGGTGGATACCGCGATGGTGTGCGATCTGAAGAAAAATCCGCGCGATACCAAACAGTATCAAATTGAGCTGTAACAGGAGCCGCTATGGATCTGTTCATTATCTACGGCATTGAAGTGCTCAATGCCATTGCCGTACTGATCATCATGAGCGTTGGGCTGGCGGTAGTATTCGGCATGATGAAAATCGTCAATATGGCGCACGGCGAATTCATGATGCTGGGCGGCTACAGCGCGATTCTGGCAACCAACCAGTGGGGCGTGCCGATTTGGATCGCCATGCTGGTGATCGCACCGCTCACCGTGGGCGTCTTCGGCGCGGTGGTGGAGCGCGTGATCATTCGTCATCTGTATGGGCGGATGATCGACACCATGTTGGCCACCTGGGGCTTGAGCCTGGCCTTGATTGGTGCCGCCACCATGCTGTTCGGCAACACCACTTTAGGCATCAGCTCACCGCTGCCGAGCGTTAACGTGGGCAGCTACAGCACCAGCGGATATTCGCTGTTCATGATTGTATTTGCGCTGGGCTTGATCGGGGCGCTGTGGCTGCTGCTGCGCTTTACCACCTTAGGGTTGTGCGCTCGCGCCACCATGCAAAACGCCCGCATGGCCGCGGCGCTTGGCAGCAATCCGGGCAAAATCTACAGCCTGACGTTTGGACTCGGCGCGGCGCTTTCCGGTTTAGGCGGCGCGCTGTTAGCGCCGATCACCGGCGTCATCCCAACCATTGGCGTCAGCTTTATTGCCAAAGCCTTTATCACGGTGATCGGCGGCGGCAGCGCGATTATCGCCGGCACGCTCTCCTCATCCACGCTGTTCGGCACCATTTCCCAGCTGGTGACCTATGCCTCCACGCCGGTGTTCGGGGCGGTGGCGCTGCTGCTGAGTGCGATTGTGTTGCTCCGCCTGATGCCGCAGGGCATCACCGGACGCTTCTTCAGGAGATCGTTGTAATGAAATTTTTCTCTGAGAAAGTCCAGATTGTGCTTACTGCGCTGGTAATGGTGCTAGTGGCGCTGTGGCTCTCCGGCACGATTGAGCTCTACACCTTGCTATCACTGACGGTGTTTCTGGTGATGGGATTGCTGTCACTCAGTCTGGCGTTTATCTGGGGTTACGGCGGTATTTTGTGCTTCGGTCAGGCGGCGTTTTTCGGCCTGGGCGCTTACACCTATGCCATCTGCGCGATTAACTGGGGCGACTCCACCTGGGCGGTGGTGATGGCGGTGCTGCTGCCTACGCTGTTCTCGCTGCTGCTCGGCTATGTGATTTTTTATGGCGGCGTCAGCGATGTTTATCTCGGCGCAATAACGCTGGCGGTGAGTCTGGTGCTGTTTAACTGGATCAACTCCACTTCCGGTAGCGAGTATCACCTTGGTGAGGCGCTGCTGGGCGGCTTCAATGGGATTCCGTCGGTGCCGACGCTCAACCTGCCGTTCCAGCCCGACGCTATTTTGTCACCGGAAGCGATCTTTATGGTCACGGCGGGCTGTCTGGCGCTCTGTTACGCCTTGCTGAAATTTGTGCTGCTGAGCCGTTTCGGCAAAACCGTGGTGGCGATCCGCGAGAACGAACAGCGCGCCGGTTTGCTCGGCTATAACGTGCCGGCACATAAGCTGGCGACCTTTGCCATCGGCGCAGCGATTGCCGGTTTAGCCGGTTGTCTGTACGTCAACTGGGGCGCGTTTGTCAGTCCTGGCGTGTTCAGCATCAGCCAGTCAGCGCAGATCATTATTTGGGTGATTGTCGGCGGGCGCGGCACGCTGCTCGGCCCGGTGATCAGCTGCGTGCTGTTGCAGTGGATGGTGACGCGGCTGGGTGCGCAGCAAACCGTGGACGTCAATTTAGTGCTGGGGGTGATTCTGGCGGTGTTTGTGTTGCTGATTCCGGGCGGCATTTTGCCCACGCTGCAGCGTTTGGTGCGGCGCAAGCGAACGATGAGCGCCACGGCCAGCCGTGCGCAGGTGAGTGAGGTGAAACCATGACGGCCAATGTGTTGCTGGAAACCCACAAGATGGGCGTCAGCTTTGGTGGCGTTCATGCAGTAAAAGAGGTGGATTTTACTCTGCATGAAGGTGAGTTGCGCTGCCTGATCGGCCCAAACGGTGCCGGCAAAAGTACCTTTTTCAAAATGTTAAGCGGGCAGGTGACGCCAACGCGCGGCGAGTGTCGCTATCGCGATCGGGTGATCTCCGGTAAACGGCCGTGGGAGATTGCACGTCTGGGGATCGGCATTAAAACCCAGGTGCCGAGCGTGTTCGAGGGCTTAAGCATCCGGGAAAACCTGTGGCAGGCGGCGGCGAATAAGCTGGCAAAAGCCGCGCTGCCGGCGGCGATTGATCGCGTGCTGGAGGATATCGGGCTCGCCGAACTGCAGCATGCGGTGCTTTCGGAGCTGGCACACGGTCAGCGGCAGTGGGTGGAGTTGGGCATGATTCTAATCTCAAAACCGCAGCTGGTGCTGCTGGACGAACCGGCGGCAGGCATGACGCATCAGGAGGTGCGCAAAACGGCGCAGCTGATCAAAACCATTAACCAGCAGAGCACGGTGGTGGTGGTGGAGCACGACATGGAGTTCATCAGCATGATTGCGCAGCGAGTAACGGTGTTTAATCAGGGCGCGGTGCTGGCGGAGGGCAGTTTTCGCGAGGTGACGCAAAATCCGCTGGTGAAAGAGGCGTATCTCGGCAATCTGGAGATTAAACATGCTTGAAATAAAAGAGATGGTCTCGGGCTATAACAAAATACCGGTGCTGAACCTATCCGAGCTGTTTGTCGGTGCTAAATCCTTTACCGGAGTGCTGGGCCGCAATGGCATGGGCAAAACCACGCTACTGCGCACCATTATGGGCGAACTGCCTGCCTGGCAGGGCAGCATTGCGCTGAATGGCATCGACATTACGCGTTACCAGGCGCACCAGCGCGCGGCGGCGGGGATTGGATTTGTGCCGCAGGGGCGCCAGATTTTTCCGCTGCTAACGGTAGAAGAGAATTTGCGCATGGGCTGCGTGAAACACTTTTCACGCGCCGGGCAGATTATCGAGCAGATGCTGGAGATCTTTCCGCGCCTGAAACGCCTGCTGGCACAGCCCGGCGGCGCGCTTTCGGGTGGCGAGCAGCAACTGCTGGCACTGGCGCGCTGCTTGTGCGGGCAACCGCAGCTGGTGCTGTTGGATGAGCCGACGGAGGGGATTCAACCGAATATTTGCGAGGAGATTATTGCGACGTTACAGCGGCTGCGCCATGAGATGGATATTTCAATCATTCTGGTGGAGCAGGATATTGAGTTTCTGTATGCGCTTTCCGACCAGATTCATGTGATCGAGAAGGGGCAGATTGTGCAGAAAATCGATCCGAAAACCCAGTCGAGCGCCAGCGTGGCCGAGCAGTTTTTGGGGTTTCACGTGTGAGGTAGATTGCCCTTACCCCAGCCATCTCTCGCTTGCGGGAGAGGGTGGGAGAAGCGCGCCGAACGGTTCCCTCTCCTGCTTGCGGGAGAGGGTTAGGGACTGGCGGCACGTTTGTCCTCCCTGACACAGCACCCGGCAGCATCAGCAAAGCGTTAACTCATCCGCTCGCTTACTGTGAAGCTTCCTTTTTCGGGATGCGCATAGGATGAATCATGATTGAACAATCATTACTGGCAACGCTTTCTGGTGTTCGGCTGCATATTTTCCATCCTGACTCACAAAGCGTGCGCGCGTTTTGCGCCTCGCTGGCGCAGCTGGGCTGTCACGCGCAACACAGTTGGCCGCCCGCGGCGTCATTCCCTGCGGAAACACAACTGCTGCTGGTGGCGATTGACGCCCATCAGCAGCACGCGCTGCCTGGCCTCTTCAGCAGCGCCCAGCAGCGGGACATCCCCCTTGTTGCGCTGGCCGATTGCCACAATGCGCGGCTGTTTCCGCTGCTGCTGCAACTTCAGCCCAGCGCCATCGCCGAGCGAGAAATCAATCCCTTTGCCTTGATTGTGCAGATCATCGGCACGTTAAAAACCGTGCGCCAGCGCGAGCGGCTGCAGGTGCGCAGAGCGCGTGGTGAAAGGTTAGCGCAGGCCAAGGGCGTGCTAATGCAAACCTTTGGCCTTGATGAGTCCGGCGCGTATCGTTTAATGCGCAGTGAAGCGATGAACACGCGCAGCAGCCTGGAATTTACCGCGCAACGCGTGATTAATACTCTGCAAAAGTAGTTACTCCTGCGCCTGAGCGTCCGGCAGTCGCAGCAGGCTGCTGGGCGTATAACCAAAGGCTTTGCGAAACGCCAGGCTGAAGTGCGACATGTCGCTAAAGCCATGATCCAGCGCCACCTGCGTGATATTGCGCGCTTTGCCTTCCGCCAGAATGCGGCGGCAGGCGTGCAGGCGCTCCTGCCAGAGGAAGTTCATCGGGGTGGTGCCGTGAGCGGCGAACACCCGGCTGATGGTGCGCGGAGAAACGTGATGCGCATTGGCTATCTGCGCCACTGATAACTCCGGCTCCTGCAGATTCTGGCGCAAAAAAAGTACTACGCGCGAATAGAGATCGGGTTTCAACGCCTGCTCGCTGTGCTGCAAATTAACGCTGACCGAAATCATATTCAGCAGCGTATTAGCAAACTGCGCGGCCAGAAACGCATTCTCCCGCTCGGCGTTAAACACAAAGGCTTCCTGCAGCAGTTGTTTAAGCGAGGTCATGCCGGGCCGCGTAAGGTCCAGCGTTTTACCCGCCAGTTTTGCCGTGGCAGGTGCCTCTTTCTCCATGATGTGACGCGGCAGATGCACGATATTGATGGCGACATTGTCCATCGCAAAATCAAACGGCGTGGCTGCATCGTAAATCACCACGTCGCCAGCGCTAACGCGTGACTGGTGACCATTCTGACGCAGCGTACCGCTGCCCGCACTGACGTAACCCAGATAGAAATCGTGATTAGGATGGCGGCGAATGCACTCCGGCGTGCGTTGCCACATCAGCGCGGTATGCGATACGTGATTAGCGATGTCCAGTTGGCCTAACATCGAATAGGCGAAGCTGCCGGAAAACGCACCGGCGTGCATTTGCCGCGCTTCGGCCTTGATCAAACGTGAGCACACCGCATCGCGCCAGGCATCGAAGCGATGACGATTATCGAGATCATCGGTGGTGAACAGCTCTTTCATATCAGCATCCCCTAAACATGGCGAAAAAGGGCGGAAGTAGAGGAGTTAAAGCAAGTTTCAGGCCATCAGCGGGTGAAAGGGCCGCCCCGATGCTGTCGAGGCGGCAAAGGCGAAAGATTTACAGCGCAGGATGCTGTTTATGCCAATCGGTAACCTGCTGGAAGGCCCACGCGCCCTGAATCATGATGGTTTCAGCGAAATGCGCCGCGACCAGCTGGAAACCAATAGGTGCACCGGTTGCCGTCATGCCGCACGGCAAGGTAATGGTGGGATGTCCGCTGGCATCGAATGCACTGGTATAGCGCAGCACGCCGTTAAACAGTGCCTGATCGGTACCAAAACGGGTCATGGTGTCCCAGGTTAATCCGGCATAGGCGGTCGCGGGAGCGAGAATCAAATCGACCTGAGTAAAGAGTGCGGAAATATCGCCGCGCAGCGCCGCACGATTGAGCAGCAGCCGCTGATACTCGAGTGCGGTGACGCTGTGACCGAGATCCAGCAGACCCGCCAAACCCGGACCGTATTGATCTTTCTGCGCTGGATAGGTCTTTTCATGTGCCAGCGCGGTTTCCACGGCGCACAGCGCGCTCCACTCGGCGGCGGCTTGTTCGGTATCCGGCAGCGTAATATCCACCAGCGTGGCACCAAGCGAACTCAACGTGGCGATAGCCGCTTGCAGCGCCGCCCGCGTCTCTTCATCCACTTTCTCCAGCGCCCAGCTTTTATCGACACCGATGCGCATTTTGCTAATACCGCGCGTCATCAGCGCCAGATAATCAGGTACCGGTTCGCTGCTGGAAGTGGAATCTTTGTCATCGCGACCGGCAATGGCTTGCAGCATGGCGGCGGCGTCAGCGGCGTTGCGCGCCATAGGGCCGATGTGGTCGAGGGATGCCGCCAGTTCACAGGCGCCGTGACGTGTCACGCGACCCCAGGTTGGTTTAATGCCAGTCAGGCCGTTGGCGTTAGACGGGAAGCGAATGGAACCGCCGGTATCGGTGCCAATCGAGCCAAAGCACAAGCCCGCTGCGGTAGCCACGCCGGATCCGCTGGAGGAGACGCCGGTCCACAACGCGCTGCCCCATGGATTATTGGGGCGGGTGATTTCGGGATGGTGATCGGCGAAGGCGCTTTCGGTTTGCGTCAGCTTGCCGAGAATCACCGCACCCGCCGCGCGGAAGCGTTCCACCACAGTGGAGTTTTCGTCTGGATAGTGATCCTTGTGGATGATCATGCCGTGGCTGGTGGGGGCATCTTTAGTCCAGATTAGATCTTTCAACGCAATCGGCACACCGTGCAGCGGGCCACGCATTTTACCCTGGGCAATCTCTGCATCGGCTTCGGCCGCCTGCTTCAGCGCGCTATCACGCATGATGTAGAAGAAGCTGTGTAAGTCACGATCCAGCGTATCGATACGCGCCAGCAGCGTTTGCGTGACCTCAAGCGAGGAGATGTCGCCCGACTGAATCAGACGGCCAATTTCCAGCAAGCTTTTGTAATGCAGATTATTCATCCTGACCTTTCCTCGTGAGTGAGAGATGTGCTGATGAATAACCTAAGTCAGGTGCGTGGTGCGGGCTGTGTTTAACCAGACAGATGCTGTGCCAGAAATGCCAACCCGTGGTGGGGTGCGGGTGACAAAACACTAAAGCTGCCGAAATTCTCGCCGATAACATAGCGGAATAGTACATAACGAGGATTATTTTCATGCTAAATGGGATTGGCAGCAGCGTACTGAGAAATTTAATCGCTTCTAACGCGGTGGTTACAGCGACGGTCAACAACAAAACCGCGCAAAATGCCTTAACGGCAGAAGCCTCCACCAAAGTGACCTTCAGCGAGGCGAGTGACGCCATCGCCGCGATCTACAAAATCGTGCCTGCACAGGTACAAAGCTCCGTGGATGTCACCAGCAGCCTGCAAGCGCAGCTGAACGGTGCCGCGCAGGCGAAAGGCGTTGGCATGAACGGTCTGGGCAGCTCCTTGCTCAGTAATCTGGCCAGCAATCGCGGTGATGTGACCCTGAGCGTTCCCGCAACCGACGCGGTTAACAGCGCACAAAGCAGCAGCCAAAGTGCGCTGGCGTTGACCATCACCACCCAATCTGGCGTGCAGGTTAGCCTGCAAATGACGCGCCAGCAGGGCGGCATGGTGGTGGAGCTGAAAACCAGCGGTGGCCAGTTGAATAACGATGAAGCAGCGGCGATTGGCAGCTTGTCAGCGGGTTTGCAGAAGGCGTTGGATGGCCTGGATGCCAGCACGACTCAACTTGATATCAGCGATCTGATGAAGTTTGATAGCTCGGTGTTGAAAAGCGTCGATCTGAAGACCGATCTGCGCAACGGCAATAATGTCACGCAGTCGCTGAATCTGCATGCCGACGATCAAGAGCGCTGGCTCGGTTTCCACAATGGTGATGTCAGCATCAAACTGGACACCGATATGTCGAAACTGACGCAAGCGGGTAGTGCGGCGCAGCAAGCCGCGGCGCTGGATCAGTGGAGCACCAAATTTGACCAGGCGGCGGCACGCGGTCATGGCAACAGTGCCATGCTGTCGCTGTTTAAAGAGAGCTTCCGTGCGCTCAATACCACCGAAGGCAAAGCGGCCGAAAGTATTAATACGCAGCGAGTGAAAGCGATTGATGCCAATGCGGCGAAGAGTGGCGCGATCAGCGGATTGGCCGATTTCTCCGCCACTTATCAGCAGACGCCGATTTCCGGCAATCCGTATAAGCCGGAAGAGGAAGATAGCTTCTCACTCAATGTGGCGCAAAAAACCACCACGCAGCAGCATGGCGATAGCCAGGATTTGAGCCAGCAGACGCTGTTTAAACTGAAAGCCAGTTTCCATACCGCGCTGGATTCCGCCTCAGCGGTGAAACTCACCGAACAGAAATCGTCGCAGAACTACAAATATCATCTGATTGATGATGAAGAGCGCAGCCAGACGTCGGTGACGCAGAATAAGAAAGGGGATTTGACTGCAAACTATTCGCAGCAGCTGACGCAAAATGAGACGGTGAAAACCTATCAGCTGGCGCAGTTGATCGACAGCGTAGAGATCCCGCACAGCGCGAAAAGCGAATCGAGCCGTTTATTCGCCGCCGCGCAGTTTGATGCGCAATTAAATAATTAATAGTCCAGCGCCGCTGTTAACCTTCGCACAATTTGTAGCGGCGCGATTTATCGCGCTCTTTTGACGTTTAAACTGAGACGCGCAATAAATTGCGCCGCTACGAGTATGTGCAAACATCATTATTTGCAAAATAAAACTTTTCTTAGCGTTATTTGATCTTAAGAATTACTCGCCGCTTTTTTATACTCAGCTACGCCTCGCAGCGCCGCCTGTAGCCCTTTGTTGTGCCTAAATAAATCGATAGCTTAATAATGGCAACCCATTGCCAGATATAGCATAACCGCGCTATTTACTTGCTTAAACTCCGCTGATTATCATCGCTTTCAACCCGTTATTAATTCCACCGCCTGCTGGCTTATTCAGTGCAGGCTTACTATTCGCTGTGCAGTAAAAGTGAAATCAGCTATGACGCAAAACAGTGACGAGATTATTAACCGCGCCGCGGTATTAAGCAGCGATGCACAGGCGATTGCCGCCGCACGCCATTTAGCCGAACAGGCGAAAAGCGGTGCAGTCGAGCGCGATCAACAACGTCTATACCCGATTGAGCTGCTGAACCAATTCACCTTATTGGGCCTTGGTAGCATCAGCGTGCCGCGTGAATTTGGCGGCGCAGGCTTGTCGTTCCAGACGGTAGCCGAGGTATTTCGACTGATCTCCGCCAGCGATCCGTCGCTCGGGCAAATCCCACAAAACCACTTTGGCCTGATTCAGTTCATCCTCGGTGAAGGTTCTGCAGCGCAACAACAGCAGTTGTTGCATGCGGTGGTCGACGGCAAGCGCCTTGGCAATGGAGGGCCAGAGAAAAACACCAAACACACGCGCGATGTGCAAGCGCAATTGGTGACAACGTCACAAGGTGTGCAGCTCACTGGGGAGAAGTTCTACTCTACCGGCGCGCTATTCGCCGACATTCTGGTCACCACCGCCATGTATGACCAGCAGCCGACCATGGCGTTTATTCCGTTGCCAGCGCAGGGCGTAGAAATTGTCGATGACTGGTCTGGCATTGGACAGCGCACTACTGCCAGCGGCACGGTGAAACTGCAGCAGGTGGTGGTGGATCCGGCGCTGCTGATGTCGCTGCCTGCGCCGGAAAAGCCGACGCTGCGCGGCGCGGTTTCACAGCTGATTCAGGCAGCGATTGATGCCGGGATTGCTCAGGGCGCGCTGGATGAGGCACTGGAGTTTGTGCGCAGCAGCTCGCGACCGTGGGTGGATGCCAATGTCAGCCGCAATGCCGACGATCCCTATATTCTCGCCGACGTGGGCCGCATCAGCACCGAACTGAGCGCCGCCAATGCGCTGCTGGCGCGTGCCGCCCGCGTACTGGACAGCATCGATCGGCAAGCGCTGACCGCTGAAAATTGTGCGCGCGCGTCGATTGCGGTGGCGGAAGCCAAAGTGCTCACCACCGACGTTGCGCTGCGCGCCAGTGAGAAATTGCTGGAATGGGGCGGCAGTCGCGGCACGCTGCTGCGCCACGGGCTCGATCGCCACTGGCGCAATGCGCGCACCCACACTTTGCACGATCCGGTGCGCTGGAAAACCCACGCTATCGGCAACTATTACCTCAATGATGCGCTGCCTGCGCGTCATGCGTGGATTTAAGGAGCAACCATGACGCAGGTATTGCCTAAACAGCGCGCGACGCGCATCGCGACAGCCCAGCAAGCGTTACAGGTGGCGCAGGAATTAGCAGCGCGTTTTCGTGCCGGTTCGTCCCAGCGCGACCGCGAACGTGAGCTGCCGCACACCGAGTTGCAGCAGCTGTTTCAATCCGGGCTCGGCGCCATCACCGTGCCGCGCGCCTTCGGTGGCATTGAAATTTCTAGCGCTGAACTGGCTGAGATTTTCGTGATGTTAAGCGCTGCCGACGGTTCGATTGGTCAGGTGCCGCAGAACCATTTTTACGCGCTGGAAGTGCTGCGCATCAACGGCAGCGAGGCGCAGAAAAAACGGCTGTATGCCGAGGTGCTGGACGGCGTGCATCACGGCAATGCGCTGGCGGAGTTCAGCTCGCCGGCCGCGCATCAGCGATCAACTGCAGTTTCGCAGCAGGCTGAGGGATTGCGTCTCAACGGCAACAAATTTTACTGCACCGGCGCGTTATACGCCGATCGTATTCCGACGCTGGCGATTGCCGATGACGGTAAAGAACAGCTGGTGTTTGTGCCGCGCCAGCAGCCAGGCGTCAACGTGATCGATGACTGGAGCGGCTTTGGTCAGCGCACCACCGGCAGCGGCAGCGTGCAGTTCCGCGATGTGGCGATTGCGCCGGAAGATGTGGTGCCCTTCCAGACGGCGTTTGAGCGGCCGAGCACCGTTGGGCCGTTTGCGCAGATTATGCATGCCGCCATCGATCAAGGCATCGCGCGTGCAGCCTTTAATGACATGCTTGATTTTCTGCGCCAGCGTGCACGTCCGTGGCCGGACAGCGGTGTGGAATGCGCCAGCGACGATCCGTTGACGCTCGATCGTACCGGTCGCCTTGCCGCGCGACTTAGCGCCGGTGATGCGCTGCTGGCAATTGCCGGTGACGCCGTTGACGTGGCGCAGCGCGAACCCAGTGCGGAAAACGTGGCGCTAGCTTCAGTCGACGTGGCGAAGGCGCGCGCCTGGACCACTGAAGTGTCGCTGGAGGCCAGTAATCTGCTGTTTGAACTGGGCGGATCGCGTTCCAGCCTGCGTGAACACAACTTTGACCGCCACTGGCGCAATGCGCGCACCCACACCCTGCACGATCCGGTGCGCTGGAAATATCCGGCGATTGGCAACTACCTGCTGAATGGCGTGCTGCCACCGCGTCGGGGAACGATATGAGTCAAAAACAGATTCTGCTTAACGCCTTCAATATGAACTGCGTTGGGCACATTCATCACGGCATGTGGACACATCCGCAGGATCGTTCAGTGGATTTCAATTCGCTCGATTACTGGCTGGATCTGGCGCGTTTGCTGGAGCGCGGGCTATTTGATGGGCTGTTTATCGCCGATATTCTCGGTGTGTATGACGTCTATCAGCAGGGTATTGGCCTGACCGCCAAAGAGTCGATTCAGCTGCCGGTTAACGATCCGCTAATGCTGATTTCCGGCATGGCGAGCGTTACGCAGCATCTGGGCTTTGGCGTCACCGCCAACCTGAGTTATGAAGCGCCATATCCGTTCGCGCGCCGACTTTCCACGCTCGATCACCTGACCAATGGGCGCATCGGCTGGAACATCGTCACCGGTTATCTTGATAGCGCCGCGCGCGCCATGGGCCAACATCAGCTGCTGGCGCACGATCGCCGCTACGATCAGGCCGATGAGTTTCTGGATGTCACCTACAAATTGTGGGAAGCCAGCTGGCAGGACGATGCGTTGGTACAGGATAAGGCCAATCGTCTGTACGCCGATGCCAGCAAGATCAAGCAAATCAATCATCAGGGCGAGTTTTATCAGCTGCAGGGCTATCACCTCAGCAGCCCATCACCGCAGCGCACGCCGCTGCTATTTCAGGCCGGTTCCTCGACGCGCGGCATGCAGTTTGCCGGGCGTCATGCCGAGTGCAGCTTTGTTAATGCGGCGTCACCGGCGGCGATGCGCGAGCAATCCACGCGTCTGCGTCAGGCGGCGGTGGCTGCCGGACGCCATCCTGACGATCTGCGCATCTTTATGGGCGTCAGCGTGATTGTGGCGCCTGGCGAGCGTGAGGCGCAGGAGAAGCAGCGCAGCTATCTCGACTATGCCAGCCCGGAAGCCGGCATCGCCCACTTCTCCAGCTCGATTGGGTTGGATTTGGCGGCCTTCGAGCTGGATGAGCCGATTCAGACCGGCGACACGCGCGCGATAGAATCGGTAAGCAAAGCCTTTAGCGGCTGGACGCGTCGTCGCTTGCTGGAGCAGCACGCGATGGGCAGCCGCTATCCGCTGATCGTCGGCAATCCGAGCCAGGTCGCCGATGCGTTGATCAAGTGGATCGATGAAGGCGATATTGACGGCTTTAACCTGACGCGCATCCTCAACCCGCAGAGCTACCGTGATTTTATCGATCTGGTTGTTCCGGAATTGCAGCAGCGCGGCCGCTTTAAAACCGCCTATCAGCCCGGTTCGTTACGGCAAAAAATCTTTCAACAGCAAGACCGTTTGCCCGATCGTCATCCGGCGGCACGCTGGCGCGACGGCGTTAACCTTCGTTAATTTAACCTCAGGGATCTGATATGAAAATTGCACGTCAATTCGCGCTGGCTGCCAGCGTCGCACTGCTGGCGTTTAGCGCCGTCGCTGCCGAGAACTACAGCGGACCGCTCAAAGTCGGCACCACCGCAGCCTTTGCGCCGCCGCTGGAAACCGCGGTGGCCGAAGCGAAGAAACAGGGTTTGAACGTTGAGTTGGTGGAGTTCACCGACTGGACGGCGCCAAACGTCAGCGTGGAAAACGGCGACATCGACGTCAACCTGTTCCAGCATAAGCCGTTCCTTGAGAACGCCAACCAGCAGGGCGGATTCCATCTGGTGCCTTTTGCACCCGCCATCATCAACAATATCGGCCTCTATTCGAAAAAACATACTGCGATTGACCAGATTCCCGATGGCGGCACGGTAGCGATTGCTAACGATCCGATCAATGGCGCGCGCGGCCTGCTGCTGCTGCAAAAAGCCAAACTGATTACGCTGAAACCGGGCGCGGGCCTCAAATCGACCGTGGATGACATTGTCAGCAATCCAAAGCATCTGAAGATTATCGAAGTGGAAGCGGTGCAGCTGTCGCGATCGCTGGATGAAGTCGATTTAGCGCAAGGCTATCCGCACTATCTGCGCCTGTCGAAGACCATCGATCCCAACAAGGCCTTGCTGTTTGATGGCCTTGAGCATCCGGAATATGTGATTCAGTTCGTGATTCGTGATGGCCATCAGAACGATCCGCGCCTGGCGAAGTTTGTCGATATCTACCAGCATTCACCGGTAGTGCGCGCCAAACTGGATGACTTCTACGGCAAGCTGTATCAGCCGGGCTGGAGCCAGTAAGCATGGTTAGCCTGACGCTACCCGGCGAGCGCGATGCGTTGCTGTCACCGACGGCCGAGACGGCTGGGAGAGTGCACGTGCAGATTCGCGGCTTAAGTAAACGCTATCCCGGACAAAGCCTGGACGCGTTGAAAGCGGTCGATCTGCAGGTTAAGCGCGGCGAGATTTTCGGCATTATTGGCCGCAGCGGCGCCGGAAAATCAACGCTGATTCGCTGCCTTAACCGGCTGGAAAACCCGACAAGCGGGCAGGTGGTGATTGACGGCATCGATCTCGGCAGCCTGAGCGATCGTCAGCTGGTAGATTGGCGACGTCGTACCGGCATGATTTTCCAGCACTTCAATTTGCTCTCTGCCAAAACGGTGCGTGAAAACATTGAGCTGCCGATGAAAGTGGCGGGCGTGCCTGCGGCTGAGCGGCGGCGCAAGGTGGATGAACTGCTGGCGCTGGTGGGGCTGGAACAGCGCCAGCACGCCTGGCCTGCGCAGCTGTCCGGCGGCCAGAAGCAGCGGGTCGGCATTGCGCGCGCCTTGGTGCACGATCCCGAACTGCTGCTGTGCGATGAGGCAACCTCGGCGCTCGATCCGGAAACCACGCGCGCGATTCTGGCGTTGCTGAAGAAGATCAATCAACAGCGCCACATCACCATCATTTTGATCACCCATGAGATGGACGTGGTACACGATCTTTGTCATCAGGTGGCGGTGATCGATCAGGGCGAAATCATTGAGCGCGGGCCGGTGTGGCAGGTGTATAGCGATCCGCAGCAGGAGACCACGCGGCAACTGCTGAATCCGCAATTCAGCGCGCTGCCGGAAGCGATTCAACCGCTGTTGACGCCGACGCGCCAGCGCAGCGATTCGCGTCTGCTGGTGCGGCTGCGCTACACCGGACAAGGCGCGCAGCCGGACTTGGCCGCGCTCAGTACGCGCGTTGCCGGTGAGCTGACTCTGCTGTTTAGCGCGGTGGAGTGGGTGGACGGCAAACCGACCGGGCAGATGTTGCTGCTGCTAGATGCGCGCCATGAATCTGACGCTGCGCGTGCACTATTAACCTCTGTTGCTGACCAACTGGAGATTGCGGGCTATGTCACTGGCTATTGATCGTTTATGGGTGGGGCTGCTGGATACGCTGCTTATGGTTGGCGTGTCGTCGCTGCTGGCGCTGGCCTTGGGCTTGCCGATGGCGGTGGTTTTGGTGGTGACTGGACGCGGCGATCTGTTTCCCAGTCCGCTGCTGAATCGTGTGCTTGGCTGGGTGGTGAACCTGTTCCGTTCGATTCCGTTTTTAATCCTAATGGTGGCGCTGATCCCCTTTACCCGCTGGATCGTCGGCACCACCTACGGCGTGTGGGCGGCGGTAGTGCCGCTCACGCTGGCGGCAACACCGTTCTTTGCGCGCATCGCCGAAGTGAGCCTGCGTGAAGTGGATAAAGGATTGACCGAAGCGGCGCAGGCGATGGGTTTTCATCGCTGGCATATTATCTGGCATGTACTGTTGCCCGAAGCGCGGCCGGGCATCGTCAGCGGATTTACCATTACGCTGGTGACGATGATTAATGCCTCCGCGATGGCCGGCGCGATTGGTGCCGGTGGTTTGGGCGATCTGGCATATCGCTATGGCTATCAGCGCTTTGATATGCAGGTG
This sequence comes from Pantoea sp. USHLN256, assembly GCF_037149875.1. Lineage (NCBI taxonomy): Bacteria > Pseudomonadati > Pseudomonadota > Gammaproteobacteria > Enterobacterales > Erwiniaceae > Pantoea > Pantoea sp. USHLN256. The sequence goes on from NZ_JBBCQO010000002.1 coordinate 934,040, forward strand.
ATGCTGACGGTGATTGTGGTGCTGGTGGCGTTGGTCGCGGTATTGCAGTTTTTTGGCGACAGGTTGTCGCGCAGGCTAAATCACCGCTGATATGAGCGGTCGCCATAAATGGCGTAATGCCAATCAGTTAAGCACTGAGCAACTTTCGTTCGCCCTCGGCTGGGGCTGTTTCATCTACGCCGTGCGGCGCCCGAGCAGAGGACGCCTGGCCGCGCCCTCTGCACTCCCGGGCCCTGCGCCAGCCCATCCCGCCGCTGCGCGGTGCCTTCGCTCCCTCGCAATTCCTGACGGACCGGCGGCGATTCGCTCCTGCTCAGCGCCGCCTCTCGCCGCATCCCTGCGGCTCGCCCTGGAATCACTCACTCGCTCAGCGGGCTGGGATGTCGCCTCAACACCCGCGCTGCAGCAGCAATGCCTGGTCCTGAATTATCACCGCTGTAACGCCTGTAGGGTCGTCATTCATGGCGACCAGGTAACCCAAAATCTTCAGCCTGCAAAATTTCAAACCAGATACGGTAATGGCAGGCGATGGTGTTGGGCGCTATCCGCAGCGCCGAGCGCAGAGTGACGGCCAGGATGAGCCGACACGACGTCGGCGAAAGCGCGGCATGAGCCAGGGATGGCGAATCCGCGCGGTCCGTCAGGCCGGAGTGATAAGCGAGGGAACAGCGAGGACGGCGCAGGCGCGGATTGCTAAGGTCCGCGCCTTCGGACCTTAGCCCGGCCGCCTGCTTCACACATTCTGAAACTGCCATATGCTTAGCGGGCGGAACCCCCGCGGAGCCATTGCGCTGCTTAACTGACGAGCATTACGCCATAAATGGCGACCCTACAAAACACACTGTAGGGTGCGCATTAATGCGCACCCGCAATTTAACGGATCGATAATCCTTCTAGCGCTGCCAGCAACGCATCGACTTTGGGAAGCAGCTGTTTGCGGCGCGGCCAGATCAGCGTTAAGGCTAACCCGTCCGGCTGCTGTTCGGGCAGAATGATCTGCAGATCGCCGCGCGCCAGCGGCTCACGTATCAACCACGATGGCATCTGCGCGATGCCAAGCCCGCCACACACCGCCTGCACTTGTGCATCCACATCGCCCAGCGCCATACGGTGCGGCACGTTGCGCCAGTGTGGATGACCATCTTCGGTAGTGAATAACCACGGTTTGGTGCTGCCATCGACGCGTTCATACAGGATCGCCTGATGATGTAACAGCTCGCTTTCACTGTTCGGTCGACCGACGCGCGCCAGATAATCCGCTGAGGCGCAAAACACCATGCGTTCGCGACCCATCTGGCGACAGCCGAGCGAGGCGGGCAGATCGGGCGATCCGCCAATGCGCACCGCCACGTCAATTCCCTCGTCGAAGAGATCGATAAAACGATCGGAAAACGTCAGATTCAGTTCGACATCCGGATGCTGCAGACAAAAGGGAATCAACAGCGGCATCACGCCGAGGCGACCGTAAGTATTCGGCACCGCGAGGCGCAAGCGGCCAGAGGGAATGGTGCGCTGCGCCGCCAGCACCGCTTCGGCTTCAGCCAGCTCCTCCATAATGCGCAAACAGGTTTGGTAATAAGCGTTGCCAGCGTCGGTGAGTTTCAGGCTGCGCGTGGTACGCTCCAGCAGGCGCGAGCCGAGGCGTGTTTCCAACCGCGTGACGCTCTTACTCACTGCGGAACCGGTTAAGTGCAGACGCTCGGCAGCCGCGGCAAAGCTGCCGCTCTCCACGCTGGCGACAAAGGGGACGATATCTTTCAGGCGTTGATCGTGCATTGATTAGTGAACTCAGGTTGTGAATGCCGTGAATTAATGCCAGAGATAGGAATTTAATTCTCTATTAAACTCATCATTACTGAAACTGAGGAGAATTAAAATGCAAAAGCAGGCATTGATTGTAGGCATCAGCGGCGTTATTGGGCGCGCGCTGGCAGAAAAACTGCAGCGCGAAGGCTGGCAGGTAAGCGGCTTATCACGTGGACGCGGCGCGGTGCCGGAAGGTTGTCGCAGCCTGACCGCCGATCTCACTGATGCAGACGCGGTGCGTGCCGCTTTGGCGCAGGAGAAGCCGGATGCCCTGTTCTTTAGCGTGTGGTCGCGTCAGGAAAATGAGAAAGAGAACATTCGCGTCAATGGCGGCATGGTGCGTAACGTGATTGAAGCCCTGGGTGAACGCCTGAATGGCGCGCATGTGGCGCTGGTAACCGGCCTGAAGCATTACCTCGGTCCGTTTGAAGCCTACGGTAAAGGCGCGGTGCCGGTTACGCCATTCCGCGAGGAGCAGGGGCGTCAGCCGGTCGATAACTTCTATTACGCGCAAGAAGACGAAGTCTTTGCCGGTGCGGAGAAATATGGCTATCGCTGGAGCGTGCATCGTCCGCACTCCATCGTCGGTTTTGCGCTGGGTAACGCGATGAATATGGGCCAGACGCTGGCGGTTTACGCCACGTTGTGTCGCGAGCAGGGCTTGCCGTTTATTTTCCCAGGCTCGCCAGAGCAGTGGAACGGTGTTTCCGATGTGACCGATGCCGGTTTGCTGGCCGAGCAGTTGCTGTGGGCGGCGACGGCGGCCGAAGCGGCCAATCAGGATTTCAACGCAGTCAACGGTGACGTGTTCCGCTGGAATTGGTTGTGGCCACGTCTGGCGGCCTATTTCGGCGTGGAAGCGGCGGCGTATCCGGCACAGATGATGCCGCTGGAAGGGCGCATGCAAGAAGCGGCGGACGCCTGGCGTGATGTGGCAGCACGTTATCAGCTGCGCGAAGCGGACATTACTAAGCTCGCATCCTGGTGGCACACCGATGCCGATTTGGGCCGTCCGATGGAAGCCTTTACCGACATGAGCAAGAGCCGCAAAGCGGGCTTCACCGGCTATCGTTCCACGCTGGATTCATTCACACAGCTATTTAATCGGCTGAAGGCGGAGAAGGTCATTCCGCAGTAAAAGTTCGCTGAATTAAAAGGGCGGTTCGCTGGAATCGCCCTTTTTTATTGCAATACGGCGGGCCAGACTTATAAAGAAAAAAGAACGGCCTAAGCCGTAGTTATATTATAACGCCATGCTAAGGCCGTTTTTGCTATTACTTTTTCTTGTAGACGATGGCGGTACCATATATTTTGTTATTGGTATTCGCTGAGGTAACAATATAAATATCGCCACCTTTTTCATCGGCCTTTTTCGACAACTCCTCTTTAGCACTGGCAGCATCGGTTTCACCTGAGGTAGAAATCTCGCCCACCTCAACATACTGATCTTTTACCTTTTCAAACTCTACTTTTGTCATTAGCTCTGCAGCAAAGGCGCTAAATGATAATGAGCTTGCTAATAATACGAAAATTAATTTTTTCATACGTGTCCTTGGATGAGGTAAATGATGGGAATAGTTCTCTTATTGCTATTATTTTATAGTTTACAAATGTGACCTTTACCATGTGACTGCGCTAATTTTTAATCTTCTGCTTCTTGTCTCTCGCATCAAAACAATAACCTTATAGGTATCATTACTTCACTTCAGTACCGCCCCATCCAGGAGAGCTATTCTGGTAGCACGCCGATACCGATTTGGAGCGTTCTTTTTCTCATCGTCAGTGCAGCTCACAGGACCGCCTGGTCAATCCGCAATTTCATGGTTATCCCCAAAATCTCTTACCGGTCACAATTTAATCGCCCCCTCATGGTGAAAAGTGGTTGAGTCTCACAAAACATTAGAAACATTCTTGTATGGCAGTTAATCAAATGTAAATCATTAAGGCATAACTCCTGACAAGGTGCTGCTGATGATTAACCGTTCCGAAGAGAAACCCATCAAGTTGAGAAACATGCTGGCCTATGGCGGCGGCGATGTTTTTGGTGGCGGCAGTTTCACGATACTTGGCCTTTGGCTAATGTATTTTTACACCACTTACGGCGGATTAAGCCCGGCAGAAGCCGGTGCCGTTATCGCTTTCGCACGTCTGCTGGACGCCTTTTTTGATCCGTTAATGGGCTATGTCACGGACAACTTCTGGCGCAATCGTCTTGGTCAGCGCTTTGGTCGCCGTGGCTTTTTCTTCCTGATCGGCGCACCGCTGGTGTTCTTCAGCTACATCATGATGTGGGTGAGCGACATGGGATTCGCTTACTACCTCGCCACATACATCTTGTTCTACGCCTGCTACACGCTGGTTATCGTGCCTTACGAAACGCTGGCGGCAGAAATGGCCCACGATTTCCATGTGCGCTCCCGTCTCACCGGCGTCCGCATGTTCTTTTCCATGGGCGCGGGCATTCTTGCCGCCTGGCTTCCAGGGGCAATTATTGCTGTGCTGGGTGATGATGCGTCATCCTCCTTCCTGTATATGGCGGTTATCTTTGCCACGCTCTTCGCTATCGTGATTTTTGGGCTCTACTTCTTTACCTGGGAGCGCGCCATTGAAATCACTGAGAAGCCTGCGCCGGTTGAGTTCAAGCGCGATATGAAAGCGCTGTTTCGTTCACTGCTCTCCACCTTCCAGGTGCGTACTTTCCGTCAGCATGTTGGCATGTATCTCGGGGCTTATGTGGCGCTCGATGTACTTGGCGCCGTGCTGGCGTATTACATCATCTTTGTCCTGGGCCATAGCGCCATCGATGCCGCCAACAGCATGACCTTTATGTCAGTAGTGCAGTTCTTCTGCATCGCGGCGTGGATTCCTTTCTGCATTCATATTGGCAACGGCGCGGCCTATAAGCTGGCGCAGTACCTGATGCTGACCAGCGTGGCGCTGTTTATCAGTTTCTACGCGTTTGGCATTAGCGCGCAGATGTGGATGGTATGGGGTGCGGCCATTGTGATGGGAATGGGACGTTCGGGGACGCAGTACGTTTGCTGGAACATCTACAGCTTTATTCCTGACGTGGATGAAATGCTGACGGGCCAGCGTCGCGAAGGCATTTTTGCTGGCGTGATGACGTTTGTGCGCAAAGCGGTGCAGGCGGTGGCGCTGTTTATCGTTGGGTTGGTACTGCAATCCTATGGTTTTGCCGGCAAAGGTGCGGTGAGCCAGCCACCTGAAGCCGTTCACGGCATCGCGCTGGTGTTTGGTATTGGCGCGCTGATCTTCCTCGTCGTCGGCCTATTTAGCGCACGCGGCTTCAGCCTGAATCGCCACAATCACGCGCTGTTAATCGCCGAGATCCAGCGTCGTCATGCAGGTGGCACTGGCGCTGAGGCGTCCGCTGAGACGCGCGCAGTGGCCGAAAAACTTACCGGCTGGCCGTGGGCCAGTTTATGGGGCAAGAACGATATTATGCAGCGCATTGATCCACGCGCTGAAAACCTTACGGCTAAAGGAAACCAGCAACATGACACGCATAACCTTTGAGATCATGCAGTCCACCATCGAACAGGCCCTGCTCAACGCTGGTATGGCGGCTAAACCCGCGGCACTGTGCGCACAAATTCATACTGAGACCAGCTGTGACGGTATTCCGTCGCACGGCCTCAACCGGGTAGCGCGCTTCGTCGATTACCTGCAAAAGGGGTGGGTTGATACGCATGCGGTGCCGGAACGGGTAAAAAGTCTTTCCGTAATGGAAGTATGGGATGGACAGCGCGGAGCGGGCATTACCAATGCTGTTCTGGCTGTCGATCGCGCGACAGAGTTAGCGCGTGAGCACGGGATGGGGCTGGTGGCCATGCGCAACACAACGCACTGGATGCGTGGAGGCACCTATGGCTGGCGTGCGGCAGAGCAGGGCATGGCAGCGATTTGCTGGACTAACACCGAATCCTGCATGCCGGCATGGGGGGGTAAAAATACTCGCCTCGGCAATAACCCTTTTGTGATGGCGGTGCCAGGCAAGCAGGGGCCGCTGGTGCTGGATATGGCAATGTCACAATATTCGTATGGCAAGTTGCAGGTGACGCGTCTGCAAGGAGAACAGCTGCCGTATCCTGGCGGCTTTGATCAGCAAGGAAACCTGACCCGCGATCCCGCGCCCATCGAGCAATCCATGCGCATTCTGCCCACCGGTTTCTGGAAGGGCTCCGGCATGGCGATTTTGCTGGATGCGATGGCTGCGCTGCTGTCGGGGGGCAGCTGTACTGCTGAGATCGATGCTATCCAACAAGGCAGCTGTACCGGCGCTAGTCAGATCTTTATGGTGTTCGATCCCGCGCAGCTAAGCGGCAAAGGGTTTACTGAGCAGTTGGCTGAAACTATCCAGCAGTATGTGAATGGATCCGCTGTGGCGGAAGGATTTAGCAGCGTCACCTGGCCGGGTCAGCGTCAAAAAGCCACGCGTGAGCGTAATAGATTGGAAGGCATTCCGGTGGATGAGGGCGTTTGGCGTGAAGTGCAGCAGTTGGCAGCGGGCGGTTGAGATGCAAGGGGGATTAAAATCCCCCTTGTTTATTTCGTCTTCACTTCAGCGTCACCCAGCGCTTCCCCACCAGCACCGTCATCGCCACAATCGTCACGATCGCCGCCAGATGCATAATAAAGTCCAGCGGATGCAGATGCACCGGGTGACAAAATGCCAGCAGCGTCACCGCCATGCAAGAAACGCCCAGTCCTGCCATGGCTAAACTGCGTACCGGATGCAGCGCGCGGGTGCGGCGCAGGCTGGCGATCATCAGCACCATCATGGGTGTGCTCACCACTAACAGAAAGGTAAAGCAGCGCGTGCTGTCGTTGTCGTGCACCAGTGGCACTTCGCCGGGAATCTGGCTGATGCTCATGCCCAGCCACAGCAAACCGATCGGCAGCAGCGCTTTCCAGCTGATGCTGCGACGTCCAGCGATGCTCATATCAAAGGCGCTGCGGATCGCCAGTGTGCCGAGTACAAAGGCCAGCGCCAGTTGAGAAATGGCCTGCAGCGCGCCGGGCTGTGCCCAATCGGTGAAACTGCGCTGCACCAATAGGCTAGCGGCAATCCCGCAGGGTAACGCCAGCAGCAGCCAGGCGAAGACGCGCCAGCCGGTAGATCGCAGCGGCTTAACCGGGCGCATCTCGCGTCCGAGTTTTTCAATTAACAGCTCATGATCGGTCATGATTGGCTCCAAAGCGGCGCAGATTGGTTAATGCGCGGTGCAACAGCGATTTCACCGCCGACACACTTAAATTGTTATGCGCGGCCGCTTCCGTCAGGCTCATTTCGCGCAGATGCACATGTTCGACAATGTCGCGCTGACGCGCCGGTAGCTGTCGCAGATAACCGGCCAGCTCTTCCTGCGACTCCTGCCGCGGCGCAATGGGGGCGCTGGCCGCTTCCGGTAGTGCCTCGTCATTCACTTCCCACTGCTGATGACGACCCCGTCGCCGCAGTGTATCAATGGCGCGCGCCGAGATAATTGCCAGCAGCCAGGGTAAAAAAGGGTAGGCGGAATTATAGGTGTGACGCACCCGATGCACCGTTAGCAGCACATCCTGAATCACATCTTCTACCAGCGCCTCATCAGAGATCTGTTTACGCACTTGCGAACGAATCACCGGCACCAGCGCTTTCAGCAGTCGGGTATAGGCGAGCTGATTGCCCGCCTGAGCCTGTTCCATTAGCGCGGGCCAACTTTCGCGCGCGCTATCGCTTGTTTGCATAATCCGCCTTGTTGTTCTTACGCCTTCTTGCTCGCCGCCTGGTTTAGCGCATTCACTACAATGCTCGGTGTCAGCACCTGCGGCAGCACTTTCGGTGGTCCGCCGTCGGCAGGATAAACCAGATACATCGGTAATCCGCCCTGACCAAATTCACTCATGGTGTCATCCACGTCCGGGTTAAATTTAGTGGAATCTGCCACCATGTACAGCGTGCCGGTCTTGGCTAAGGCATCTTTCACCGCCTGGGTAGAGAGCGAGGTTTTCTCGTTCACCTGGCAGGTGATGCACCAGGAAGCGGTGAAATCGACGAAGATGGCTTTACCGTGTCCACGCTGTGCTGCGACTGCTTGCGGCGTCCATTTGGCTTTAGTGACGTCGGCCGTGAGTTGATCGCCCGCCAGTCCCACGCCAGGTTTCATCAGGCTGGGGAGCGGGGCGATGACCGCGACAATCAGCACTGCCGTTACCGCAAACAGCACTTTATGACTTTTACCGGCAAAGTGACGATGTTGCGCCATACCGTACAACCAGCCGGCGAAGGCGACAACGACCGAGGCTGCCAGCAAGGTGGCCAGCGCTGCGCTACCCGCCTGCTGTGCCAGCACCCACACCAGCCACGCGTAAGCGCCAAACATTGGGAACGCCAGGCCGCGTTTGAGTACATCCATCCACGCACCGGGACGCGGCAGGAATTTAGCCAGCGCCGGGAACAGTGAAACCAGCGTGAACGGCGCAGCAAAGCCGAGCGCCAATGCAAAGAAAATCACCAAGGCTACGGCAGGCGGTTGTACCAGTGCATATCCGATGGCGCTGGCCATAAAGGGTGCGGCGCAGGGTGTCGCGACGATAATCGCCAGCGCGCCGGTCAGGGCTGAGCGCGTAAACGCACCGCGACCCACATCAACCGAGCCCCCCACACGCTGAACCGATAAGCCCACTTCAAACACGCCAAGCAAGTTAAGCGCGGCAGCAAGGATCACCAGCGACAGCAAGGCGATAACCAGCGGGGATTGCAGCTGGAAGCCCCAGCCCACCGCCGCACCACCGGCACGCGCTGCCAGTAAGATGCCTGCCAGCGCCATCATGGTGACCACAACACCGAGTAAAAAACCCAAACCTTCACGGCGCGCGCTGGCGGCGTTGTCAGTATGGCGTAACAGGCCGAGCGCTTTCAGCGATACCACCGGAAACACGCAGGGCATGAGATTGAGAATGATGCCGCCGATGAAGGCGGCCAGCATGGCGGTTAACATCGCTGGCCTCTTTTTTTAGTTAGTCTGCGGATGAGAAGCGTCGTACTGCTTAACGGCGGCAAGCGCTTTCTCGATATGCGTATCGGGGTTTCTATCCGTGTAACTCAGCAGAATGTTGCCATCGGGGGCGATCACGTATGAGGTACGATCGGACAGGGTTTTGCCCTTCATCTGCATGGTGGTTTGGTACTGCGCCGCCACTTTCGCACCGGGATCGGCTGCTACGGTGAATTTATCGCGGCACTCCAGTTTGGAGAAGTCGCTAACCTGATCGGTATTGCCCGCAGTAACACCAATCACCGTGGCGCCCATTTTGGTGAAGCTATCAGTGGCTTCAGCAAAATCATGGGCTTCGAGGGTGCAGCCCTTGCTAAACGCCGCCGGGAAGAAATAGAGCACTACCGGGCCTTTCTGCAACGCTTTATCCAGCGAGAAGGTCAACGGCTTACCGGCTAACGCGCCCTGCAGTTCGAAGTTAGGTGCTTTCGCGCCGACCGGCAATGCGGCACCGGCGTTGAACGCGGACAAGCCAAGTGCTGCCGTGATGGTCAGGGTACAAACGAGGGATTTCATGCGTTTCATTATCTGCTCCTGCGAAGTAGGGGAGTTCCGATTTGGGTGACTCAGTCGTTCAGTTCGCTGGAGCAGAGAGGAAAGTTTCGCTAGAGAAAAATTATTTTTGCAGGCGTGCCAACATGCGCATGCTGTTCTCTAACAGGGATTCAGCGATATGCAGCGGAAAATCCTTGGACAGGGTTTTCGCCACGCGTTCAATTAACTGCGCCATTTTTGTCGCTGTAATGGTGATGAAAGTGATAGCGGCCTCGCCAGCCTATTTCCCAACCAGCCAGGATCGTACTGAAACGTATGTGCACCGTTGGTATTGCGAGTAAGTACACCAACTCGTTCGCCGTTCATCCGGGTGATTAATTCCTTTTTCACCAGTCATCCTCCTGAGCTGGCGCAGCGTCCTCGCCTTTTTCCTGCACACCCATGCTCACATCAAGCGATTGTAAAATCTTGAATAAGGTTGCCAGCGTGGTCAGATCGGGATTGTTTTCAAAGTGAGAAATGGTGGATTGCTTGAGACCCACTTTTTGCGCCAGTTCACTTTGTGTCCATTGGTTCTTCTGTCGAATCAGCCTGACATGATTTGCAAGTTGGCGTGGACTGTAAATCATTTCGAATTCTCATCGTAGTGAAGCATGATTGAGGGTAATTATCCTCAGCAGGGGATATAGATGACCTTATCCCTTAGAGAGGATAAAATAATGCGTATCCCCTGTAAGGGATAATGAAAGATATGTACTCGCGCCATATTTAGATAACCCATTGAAATATCAGAGATAGGATTCAATCTTTAAAATGCGGTGGATTTTTTTGGTTTTATCCCCTGACAAAACAGACTCAAGGTATGCTGGACGATGATGTCACGATTGTAAGCGGGATCGTTAGCAAAGCGGGTGAAGGGCACCAGCACCAGGCTGAGAATCGACGTCATCAGCAGTTGTGGCTCCAGATCCGCATTGAGTAATCCTTGCTGCTGCCATCCTTCAATCAATTTTTTCACTTCATCACGCTCGCCGTGACCGAAACGCTTTTTAATGTGCTGGCCTAAACCCCCTTCGCCTTGCATCACTTCCTGCATCCACAGCGGGGCAAACCAGTTATAGGTGGTGACAATATCCGCCACTTCACGGATAAAGGCGCTAAAAGTGGTGACAGGGTCACGTGGGTCGTCCATGAAGTGGGAAACCAGCCGCTGACGTAACGGTAAGAAACGCTCCTCAACCACAATATCCAGTAGCGATTCACGTGATTGAAAATAGTAATTGAGCATCGCCGGGCTGACACCTGCTTTGCGCGCAATCGCATTGAGCGATGTCTCGCCAATACCGCTTTCAGCATACAGCTCCAGCGTGATATCCAGCAGGTGTTCGCGCTGCTGCACGTTGATCGCACCGCCGCGTGGACGACCAGGGCGGCGTGGTTTGGCAGCATTGGCCATTTTGTCAGCAGGGAGTTTTTGTGCGGTCATCTTTACTCGCTCACTTGATTCATGTCAGACTGCGAGCAATATTAATTGTGTATTTAATTAATTTCAATTGGTGTCTGTTATGAAACCCCAAACACGCGCGCCGCAGTCGGATCGCGGGGAGGAGAATCCTCCTTCCGTCCGTTTACTGATGAGCGCTTTATTACTGGTCATGCTGCTCGCTGCATTAGATCAAACCATTGTCTCAACCGCATTGCCCACCATTGTCGGCGAACTGGGTGGATTGGATCGCCTGTCGTGGATCGTTACCGCCTATATGCTGGCCTCCACCATCGTGGTGCCGCTGTACGGTAAGTTTGGCGATTTGTTTGGCCGTAAAACTGTGCTGCAAATCTCGGTGGTGCTGTTCCTTATCGGCTCGGCGCTGTGCGGTCTGGCGCAGAATATGGAGCAGCTCATCTTCACGCGTGCGCTGCAAGGATTGGGCGGCGGCGGCTTGATGGTGGTGAGTATGGCCGCCGTCGCGGATGTCATTCCAGCGCAGGATCGCGGCAAATATCAGGGCCTGTTTGGCGGCGTCTTTGGTTTGGCGACGGTTATTGGTCCGCTACTGGGCGGTTTTATCGTGCAGCACGCCTCATGGCGTTGGATTTTCTATATCAATCTGCCGCTGGGCTTGTTTGCGTTGGTGATCATCAATGCGGTGTTCAAAACCGACAATAAGCGCAAGCCGCACGAGATTGATTATCCCGGCGCAGTATTTCTTAGCATGGCGCTGGTCGGCATCACGCTGTTTACCAGCGAAGGCGGCACCTTGCGCGCCTGGTCCGATCCGCTGCTGTGGTGCATTCTGGCGTTTGGTGTAATTGGGGTGATCGGCTTTATTTATGAAGAACGCCGCGCGTGGGAACCGATTATTCCGCTATCGCTGTTCCGCAATCGCAGCTTCTCGCTCGCCAGTTTGATGGCGTTTATCGTCGGTATGTCGCTGTTTGGTAGCGTCACTTTTTTACCGCTCTATTTGCAGGTGGTAAAAGGATCAACGCCGACAGAAGCGGGCTTACAGCTGCTGCCGTTGATGGGAGGATTACTCATCACCTCCATCGTCAGCGGGCGCATTATTAGCCGCACCGGCAAATATCGCCTGTTCCCGATTGCTGGCACCTTGCTGGCCACCATCGGCATGGCGCTGCTCACCACGCTGACCCTTTCTGCACCGCTGTGGCATATCTATCTGTTTGCCTGCGTATTGGGCATGGGAATGGGGATGGTGATGCAGGTATTGGTGCTAGCGGTGCAGAACACGGTGACGCCAGACAGCATTGGCGTAGCAACTTCATCCGTCACGCTATTTCGTTCAGTTGGCGGTTCGATTGGCGTAGCGCTGTTTGGAGCAGTGTTTAGTCAGGTGCTGAAATCGGGTCTGACTACGCTGGTGGAGCAAGGCAAAGCGCTGCCGCGCGCGCTCGATCCCAATGCCGTGCATCAACTGCCGTATGACGTACAGCAAGCCTATCTTCAGGTGTTTGGCGGTGCGGTGCACGCTGCCTTCCAAATGGCGACCGGCGTGATGCTGCTGGCCTTTGTGCTCTCACTGTTTCTGCCAGAAGCGCCGCTGCGTAAGAAAAACACAGCGGCGTAAATACGCCTTATAAAACGCCCGCGCGCTGCTGCAATTTTTTCACCGCTTGCGCAGCGTCGCGGCCGAGTTCCGCTAGATCGTACCCCGGGATGACGTCATCCTGCATCAGCAGTTTCCCATCACAGATCAGCGCTTTTAACCGGGCGCGTCCGCCGCTGGCAACCGGGCCGATGGTGATATCGTGCAGGCCGAAATAGCGCGGATCGTCCAGACGATAGACGGCAATATCGGCGGCCATGCCTGGCGCAATATGACCGGTGCGCAACCCCAACACCTGCGCACCACCGGACGTGCCCCAGCGAACTACGTCTTCAATACTGGCAGCATCGCCACCGCCCTCATAGGTTCCGCCCGCATAACGCGGCTGCGCCAGCATACCTTTGCGTACGCGCTGTAGCTGCCAGGCAGCATGGGTTTCGCTTTGCATATCTGCCGCTTCGTTCGATGCAGCGCCATCCACGCCAATGGAAATTTTCACGCCGGCGTGTTCCAGCGCCACTAAATCGGCAATGCCGCTGCCAAGACGCGCGTTACTTTGCGGGCAGTGTGCGATACCGCTACCCGCTGCACCCAGCATGGCAATCTCTTCCGGTAGCAGTTTCACCAGATGCGCGAACCAGACATCGTCGCCAATCCAGTCATGCTCAGCGCAAAACTGCAGCGGTGTCATGCCAAATTTCGCCTGGGCGGCGTCGAGGTAATCAACGGTTTCGGAGAGATGACTGTGCAGGCGAATGCCGAGCTGGCGAGCCAGGCGCGCGCTTTCACGCAGCTCCTGCGGGGTGGTGGAGTGCAGGGTGGTGGTGGGCGCCATCACGATGCGGCGCATCGCCCGATCGTGCGGTTGATGATAGCGCGCCACCAGGCGATCAACATCGGCCATCATGCTGTGGAAATTTTCCGGACGTAGCGCGGTGGGCAAGTCGCTCTCCAGCCCGCGCGTTTGCGTCGCGCCGCCGCGACACAATACGAAACGCACACCGAGTTTCGCGGCCTCTTCAAACAGGATGTCGGCACCGTCAAACGGCATATCGGGCCAGTAGAGATAGTGGTGATCGGCGATGGTGGTGCAGCCGGAACGTACCAGCTCGACCAGACCGACGCGCGCGGCAATGCGAAATGTCTGTTCATCGAATGCGCCGCGAAAACGATACGGCGTCGCTGCAAGCCAGCCACCAAGGCTAAGATTCAGACCCTGCGGCTCGCCTTTAAGCAACGATTGAAACAGATGATGATGCGTATTGACCCAGCCGGGATACACCACGCAATCACGCGCGTCGATCACGGTTTCCTCCCTGACGGCGTTGAGTTCACCCAACGCCACAATCAGGCCATCGCGGATGCGAATATCGCGCGCGCTGCTGCGTGGATGCTGTTTGTCGCCGGTCAGTATCGCAGCACAGTTTTTAATCAACAGTTGGCTCATGTCACCTCACTCCGTTTTTGCCGGGACGAACTGCGTGCTAAAAGCACTCTGCCAATCCGTTGAGGCTTTCAACAAACCGGCGTTGACCATAAAGTCACGCGTCGCCTGCCAACGTTTATCCGTCATCACGCCCAGCCCCTGTTTCGCGGCATCGCCGCCGTCAATCAGGTGCAGCGCTTTCATTTGTGACACGCCAAAGGCCAGAATGGCATCGGTCATTTGCGGGTTCTCTTTTTTGATCAGTGCATTCCCCGCCGCCGGATTGGCGAGGTAAGATTTCCAGCCTTCCATCGATGCGGTGACAAAGCGCTTCATCACGTCGGGCTGTGTTTGCAGCAAATCGTCACGCGTAACCAGGATGCCGCCGTACGCCGGATAGCCATAATCGGCAAACAGATAGAACTGGCTGTCGGGCTGGACGGCTTTGATTTGCTGAACTTCAGAGGTGGCGTAAGCCTGCTGCGCGGTGTTTTTATCGGCGAGGAAAGGTTGCATGTTGAAGGTATAAGGGCGCGCCTGACCATCCTGCAGCTGATATTTACCTTTGAGCCACGGCCACCAGCTGGCTTGACCACTGGCTGACACCAGCACGGTTTTGCCCTTGAGCTGATCCAATGACTTCACATCGCCATGGGTAACAATGCCTTGCGGATCGAACTGAAACGGCGCGGCTATCGCTTTGAGTGGGAAATGGCGTTCAACGCCCTGTAACACTTGCAGGTCATAGCTGACGATCACATCGGCGCGATTCGCCAGTAGCAGCGTCATGTTATTCAGCTGCGGGCCGCCGGAGCGCACCTCAACGTCCAGCCCATATTTCTTATAGATGCCCGTCGCGACAGCCTGGTAATAGCCGCCTTGCTCCGCCTGTGCGACCCAGGTGGTTTGCAATACCAGTTTGTCTGCGGCATGCGACAGTGCAGAAGTGCTCAGTAACGCAATAAATAAAGAGAAACGGAAACGCGACATTGTCATAAAACCCCCAATAAACGTTGAGTTTGTTGTCGTCATCAGGGGATGCCAGCGTATGACATGCATCACGATGCCTAAAAAGCACCGCCCCCTGACGAGGTACAGCTATTGCTGTAGAGCAATGTCCTGCGTGAATCTGATGTCACGCTGACCGCTTATACTCAGTTAGGATTTAGCAAACGGCGTGCCATTGATATAACCCTTTGAATAAATTCTCTTTACAGCAACCAGACAGTCACATTTCTCTCAGCCGCTGCGCGTTAAGGATGCATGCTTGCACTTTTTGCACCGGCTTTGTGCAGACAGGATGCGTCACTTCCTTTAAATCATTGATTGTGCGTGCTATATCGAGCTGGCACAGGCTTTGCTTGGCTTAAAGTGAGTAGAAGCTGTCAGCCGTGGTTTCATTCGGTGGGTCATTGCTCGATCGCCTGTTGCATTCGCCAGGCGCGGGGATGACCGCCTTTTGCCGGCAGGTCATCCGTTATTGCTCAATAACGAGGTGCACTAATGGAAAAGACCACTTTTGCTATGCATGAACTGACCAAAGAATCGCGCATGGGCGCGCGCGGCATCGAGGCGGCGCGCGATGTGCGCATCATCGATCTCTCCAATTTTGCCGAACGCAAAGCGGAAATTGCCGATCAACTGTGGCAGGCCGCCACCGAAATTGGCTTTTTCCAGGTTTCCGGACACGGCATTCCACTCGACGACATCACTGCGGCTTTTGCTAATGCAGAACGCTTTTTTGCGTTGCCGCAAAGCGCTAAAGCTCGCCATCCGCTGCGCCGCAATGCGGGCTGGGAATATCGCGCACAAATTCGTCCTTCCACCGGCAAACCCGATCAGAAAGAGTCATATCAGGTAACGCGTCCGCGTATGGAAGGTTTATGGCCTGATGACGTTTTGCCCGACTTCCAGCACGATGTACTGCAGTTTGAACGTCAGTGCTGGGAAGTCGGCATGCGTTTGCTTTCATGTTTTGCTCTTAAGCTAGGGTTCCCCGACGATTTCTTCGCTAAAGCGCATGAGCCTTCGCGCGAGACCTACCAAAGCACGCTGCGTATGCTGCATTATTTTGCCATCAGCGGTGAGCCAGATGGTCCGTGGCGCGCCGGTGCGCATACCGATTTTGATTGCCTGACGTTGCTGTTCCAGCGCGATGGGCAGGGCGGTTTGCAGGTGTGTCCGGGTAGAGAGATGGAGGAGCAAATCTGGACGCCGATCCCGCCGCTCGAAGGTGTAATCACCTGTAATATCGGCGATATGTTAATGCGCT
This sequence comes from Pantoea sp. USHLN256, assembly GCF_037149875.1. Taxonomy (NCBI): domain Bacteria; kingdom Pseudomonadati; phylum Pseudomonadota; class Gammaproteobacteria; order Enterobacterales; family Erwiniaceae; genus Pantoea; species Pantoea sp. USHLN256. The sequence continues at coordinate 950,165 of NZ_JBBCQO010000002.1, forward strand.
GGAGTGACGATAAACTGCCGTCAAATTTCCATCGCGTCAGTAATCCGCTGCCGGGAGAATCGGTGCCGGCGCGCTACAGCCTGGCATTTTTCTGCCAGGCCAATGAAGATGTCATTATTGAGGGACCGGAGAAAAAATATCCGCCTATTTCCGCGCAGGATTATCTGGCCCAGCGTATTAGCGCGAATTTCTCCGGCAAGTATTAAACTTACAGTTGTAAGCCGAAAGTGATGCCATTCTGTGCAGGAGAACAAATATTCTCCTGCACAAAAAAATAGCAGTGTGGAAAATAGATTTTTAACTCAAATACAAGATGTTACCGAAGCGTAAACTTAGGTAAAACCAAGCGGCAATTAAAAGATTTCAGCGCGAGGCTATTTATTTCTGCAACTTCTTTACGGTATAAATCACTCATCCCAGTTTCCCTCAGCGAAAACACCAACACATGATCAATTCTGCCGCCAGCAAAGTTATCGCCTGCCTGTTTATTTTCACCCTGGCCGGTTGTTCTTCTAAGTCTTCGCATGTGCCTGCTGAAGAGAGCGTTGATACCTCGGCAGAGGGCGGCAAGCAGCCCGATTTAATTCCGGTGATTGCCGCGCTGCACGATCAGATGCATTCGTGGGAAGGGACCAAATATCAGTGGGGCGGCACGCAATTAACCGGTGTTGATTGCTCCGGATTTGTCTGGCGCACGCTAAAAGATCGCTTCAATATTCCAATGGATCGCGTCACCACCAAAGAGTTAATTGCCATGGGCAAGCCGGTGGATCAAGCGCATTTACAGCCCGGCGATTTAGTCTTCTTCCGTATTAAACGTGAGCTGCACGTCGGCTTTTATGACACCGATCATCAGTTCCTGCATGCGTCAGTAAGCCAGGGCGTGATGCGCTCATCGTTAAATAATCCGTACTGGAAATCGGTTTATTTAGAGGCACGACGCTTGCCGAAAGAACAGAACTCTCAGATTAGTTTCAATTATAAAAACAAAGTCTGAATCGAGGTGCGCATTAATGCGCACCTCCGGGAATTGGGGCGCCATTTATGGCGTAATGCCGATCAGTTAAGCGCTGAGCGACTTTCGTTCGCCATCGGCTGAGGCAGTTTCAGTCATGCCGTGCGGCGACCGAGCAGAGGACGCCTGGCCGCGCCCTCTGC